>JAUXVN010000097.1 GCA_030684555.1 Ignavibacteria bacterium | reverse complement strand
TTGCCGAGCCATACAAAGAAAAGATTCGTTCAAATGCAGAGAGCATCGCTAAAGAGCACGGAATAGAAGTAGAATTCATTCGTAAGTCTTCAGTAAGGAAAGAAGCAATCATAGCTAAGAAGATAAAAGAAAGAGGAACTCATCCCGGCATCGTGCATATTATCTCGGCTATGGAAACCTGTACTACCTTCAAACCGTGGCATGATAAAACAACGGGACGCACATTTCTGAAACCTGACCAAAGCAAATGTCTCCATTATTATTTTTACTTTATTGATGAATACTTAGGGCTATGTTATGTTCGGGTTCCCACATGGTGCCCATTCCGGTTACAAATTTACCTTAACGGACATAACATCTTGGCTAACGAACTAAAGCAAAACAATATTTCTTTTACCATGATAGATAATGCTTTTGACAGTATTGCAGATACGAACAAAGCACAAGAATTATCCGACAATCTAAGTATTGAAAAGATACACCGAAAATTAGATGAATTTGCATGGAGGTTCTGCCCGGTCTATCAAGATTTTCATCTTCACTACCACTGGAGTATTATGCAGAGTGAATATGCAACCGACATCGTATTCAAACACCAATCAGACTTACAGAAAATCTATTCAGAACTTGTGGCAACAGCAATCCATACCGTAAAACCGGAGAATATCGCTACCTTTCTTGGACGCAAACTTGATGACCGCTTTCAAGGAGAGATAGGAAATAATTATAACGTACGCATTCAAGGAAGCCGGATAAAACATTCTATGAAAGATGTTTCTATCAAGATGTACGATAAATTTTCTAAAATATTACGTATCGAAACAACAACCAACAACGTCAGTCTTTTTAAACACTACCGGGAGGTAGTACACCGTGACGGGACAACGTCCAATCAGATAGCTCCGCTAAAGAAAAGCATTTACAGTCTTCCCTTTCTGAAAGATCAACTCAAAGCTGCCAACAAAAGGTATCTTGAGTTTATCTCTGCTTTTGACAACAAAGAAGTTGGAAGGAAAATGCTTGAAAAA
>JAUXVN010000005.1 GCA_030684555.1 Ignavibacteria bacterium | reverse complement strand
AGTGGATCTTTGGTTGCTGTTAGTTGTTCTAAGCGAAGTGATTCGTCAAATAATCCTTTTGCTTGTTTGTGTTTGTATTTTCTGTGGTTCATATAATTTCTTTTATTTATTACTATCGTAAAAATACAACTTTACGATTTCTCTTCCTTTCTTTCTTTTACTTTTTATTAACTCTTGGGTGAGTTTTTAGAGATGCCCTTAAGTTAAAATATTTTATTTATGTGTTCCACACCACATTGACTTTTAAAAATAATTTGTTATAATGCGGTTGAAATATGTATATCTATTTTCTTAAACTAGATTTTATCAGGGGTAGACATGAATTACAATTTCTGCTTGAGTTATACAATACTCACCCTAACCTGTGACACTTCATTACTGAATAAAACTGCAAAAAACTTTCTTAAACAAAAAAATATCAAAACAATTTTATTTAAAACAACAATCCCGACTCAAGAGTCGGGACTACTGTAAATGTTTTCACAACGGAATAATCCTTATTGTGATTTGCTTTCAATTTGTAACTCAAACATATAACAATTTAAATTAAAACAAAAGAGAAAATAATGAAAAAAATTTTAGGACTTGATTTGGGTACTAACTCTATTGGTTGGGCATTGGTCAATCAAGATTTTGAAAATAAGCAGGGTGAAATTCTTGGAATGGGAAGTCGGATTATTCCTATGAGTCAAGATATATTGGGAGATTTTAGTCAAGGTAATTCCATTTCACAAACAGCGAAGAGAACCGATTACAGAGGGATAAGAAGATTAAGAGAAAGACACTTATTAAGACGTGAAAGACTGCACCGAACATTGAATATATTAGGATTTTTACCGGAGCATTATGCAAAACAAATAGATTTTGATAACCGTTTAGGACAATTTATTCCTGAAACTGAACCAAAATTAACTTTCAAAAACAAAACATTTATTTTCAAAAAATCCTTTGAAGAAATGGTGAATGATTTTAGAATAAACCAACCTCAGCTCACAGAAAATGGGAAAAGTATTCCATCGGATTGGACAATTTATTTCTTACGAAAAAAAGCGCTGACGCATAAAATAGAAAAGGAAGAATTAGCCTGGTTATTGCTGAACTTCAATCAGAAACGCGGTTATCATCAACTAAGAGGTGAAGATGAGGAAGAAAACAAAAATAAATTAATTGAATTTTATTCATTGAAAATAATTGATGTTAAAGAAGATCAGCAACCAAAGAAGAATGGTGAGATTTGGTATTCTTTAGAATTAGAAAATGGATGGATCTATAGAAGATCAAGTAAAACATCATTAGTCAATTGGAAAGATAAAGTGAGAGATTTTATTGTTACAACCGAGTTAGATGATGTTGGTTCCATAAAACTGGATAAAGAAGGAAATGAGAAAAGAAGTTTTAGAGCACCAAAAGAAGATGATTGGACATTGATTAAAAAAAGGACTGAAAAAGAAATCTATAACTCTAAAAAAACTGTTGGAGTCTATATCTTTGATGAATTGCTTCGTAATCCAAATCAAAAAATCAAAGGGAATTTAATTCGGACAATTGAACGAAAATTTTATAAAAGCGAGCTTGAGCGGATATTGAGAAAACAAAAAGAGTTTCATCCCGAATTGCAGAATGAGAAGATCTACAATAATTGTGTAAAAGAACTTTACAGAAATAATTCGATGCATCAAATGGAACTAGCCAAAAAAGATATAATACATTTATTGTTAGAAGATATTATTTTTTATCAAAGGCCATTGAAGAGTAAAAAATCACTAATTAGTGATTGTACTTTTGAATATAAAGTATTTAAGGATGAAGCAGGAAACGAAAAAATCAATTATCTGAAGGCTATTCCTAAATCGAATCCAATTTATCAGGAATTTCGATTATTACAGTGGATGTTTAATTTGCGAATTTATAGAAAAGAGGATGACAGCAATGTAACATCAGAATTGTTAAATAACGTCCAGGAACAAGAGGATCTTTTTGAATTTCTTAATGATAGAAATGATATTGAGCAAAAAATTTTGCTAAAATATCTCTTTGAGAAAAAAGGATTAAAGGGTAGATTATTAAATAATGAAGTTGAAAAATATAGATGGAATTTCGTCCAAGATAAAAAATATCCTTGTAATGAAACCAAACATCGAATAAAAACTAGACTTTCGAATGTTATAGGAGTTAATACCGGATTCCTTACTCATGAAATAGAACAAAAAATTTGGCATATTGTTTATTCAGTAACAGATAAAACAGAATACGAAAAAGCGATTAAAACTTTCGCACGAAAGGAATCAATAGATTCAGAAAGTTTTTTCGAGAATTTTAAAAATTTCCCACCATTTAAAAGTGAATATGGAAGTTATTCATATAAAGCAATAAATAAATTATTAAAACTTATGCGATTTGGAAAATATTGGGATTGGGAAAACATCGATTCGAGAACAAAAGACCGAATTGATAAAATTCTTACGGGTGAATTTGACGAGGAAATAAAAAATAAGGTACGTGATAAGTCTATTCATTTATCTAAAGAAAACCAATTTCAAGGGCTTCCACTTTGGCTTGCGAATTATATCGTTTATGGAGCAGCATCATATTCAAATAAGTGGAGTACAATTACCGATATAGATAAATATTTAAAGGAATTTCAACAACATTCATTGAGGAATCCTATTGTTGAACAAGTCGTCATGGAATCAATTCGCGTAGTCAAAGATGTTTGGCAACACTATGGACACGGAGCTAAAGATTTTTTTGATGAAATACATATTGAATTGGGTAGAGAAATGAAGAAAACTAAGGAAGAAAGGAAACGTGATTCAAGCAAAATATTTGAGAATGAAAATACAAATTTAAGAATTAAGGCTTTATTATCTGAGTTGAAAAATGACGAAACTATCGATAATGTACGTCCGTTTTCACCTATGCAACAAGAAATTTTAAAAATATATGAAGACGGAATCTTAAGCTCAAGTATTGAAATACCGGAGGATATTGCAAAAATTAGTAAAACCGCTCAACCTTCGACTTCGGAATTACAACGTTATAAACTATGGTTAGAACAAAAATACCGATCACCATACACCGGACAAATCATACCCTTAAGTAGACTATTTACAATTGAATATGAAATTGAGCATATAATTCCGCAGAGTAGATATTTTGATAATAGCTTTAATAATAAAGTTATTTGTGAATCATCGGTCAATAGATTGAAAGATAATCAAACTGGTTTAGAATTTATTAAAAATCATCATGGTCAGATACTTGAAAATGGATTCGGAGAGAAAATAGTAATATTCGAAGAGGAAGAGTATAAAGATTTTGTTAGTAAAAATTATTTAAAAAATCGTTCTAAGCGTAACAAATTGTTATTAGAAGATATACCGGAAAAAATGATAGAAAGACAAATAAATGATACTCGTTATATAAGTTTATTTATCTCCTCCATTCTTTCAAATATCATTCGTTCTGAACAAAACGATGATGGAATAAATTCAAAGAATTTATTGCAAGGAAATGGGAAAATAACATCTTTGCTAAAACAGAATTGGGGTTTGAATGATATATGGAACGATTTAGTTTTACCAAGATTTGAAAGATTAAATGAACTTAATAATTCTTCCATCTTTACAACTTATAACGAAAAGTGCCAAAAATATTTGCCCACGGTTCCGCTTGAACTTTCAAAAGGATTTCAGTTAAAAAGAATAGATCATCGTCACCATGCACTAGATGCTTTGATTATTGCATGTATGACACGAGATCATATAAACTTATTGAACAACACTTATGCTAATTCAGTTAAGAGATTTGATTTGAATAGGAAACTTCGACAATATGGGAAAGTAACATATGTAGATAAGAAAATTAATAAGAAGATTGAAAAGGAAATCCCAAAAGAATTTTTAAAACCGTGGGGAACATTTACTGTTGAAGCGAGAAGATGTTTAGATAATATAGTTGTTAGTTATAAACAAAACTTACGAGTTATTAATAAGGCAAATAATAAATATGAAAAATGGGTTGTGAAAAATGGTAGAAAAATCAAAGTCTTAAAAAATCAAACGAAAGGTGATAATTGGTCTATTAGAAAGTCGATGCATCAAGCAACATTTTCGGGTTTGGTACAACTAAGTTGGGTTACTACACCTAAAGGTAAAATAACCTCAGCTAGTAGAAAACCATTAGATACATCATTTAATTTTGATAGAATTTTAAAAATTACAGACACAGGGATACAAAAAATTCTGAAGAACTATCTTTTAAGCAAAGGGGGTGATGCTGAAATAGCTTTTACCCCTGAAGGCATTGCGGAACTTGTCAATAGAAATGAGACAAATAGTTTATTTAATTAAGCAACATATTTTAATGTTAGATCGTCCGTTTTAGGTTTATTTATCCACACCATTGTATCTGGTTTTTTAATTATTGTAACACCTTTTACAAATCT
>JAUXVN010000002.1 GCA_030684555.1 Ignavibacteria bacterium | reverse complement strand
CATCTGTAACTCCAGTCGCCCTACGGGCTCCTTCCGTTACAGATGTTTCAGTTATACCATTATAATTATTCATTCTATGCTCCTGTGCCCTCTGGGTTATTCTGTCTTATATTTTTGTCTCACTAATATAGGCAAGGAGGGTAGTTCCATGTATATCCGATAGGAATAATAGAGAGGGTAGAGAAGCTGACGAGAGAGCCGATAAAATGTTTAGCAAATGATTTTTCCCTTAATATTTCCAGCTTTATTGTGTAATCTGAAATAGTGACCAAACTATCGCGTAGTTTTCTCCGCATCGGATTCTCAACATCGGTTGAAAGATTTGTGAATGAATCATACTGTTTTATGTTTGTGAGTTGTTTAAGTGATTCTTTGAAAATATCATTGAAGGAATTTATCCCCGGATAGTGGAGCAGCTTGGGAATTGCATCTGCCCCGATTGATTGGTTATAATGATAAATATCGAAGAAAATATTTACCCGATTTTTTGAAGTTTCTGATTTTTCCGTTTTATATAAATCGGTTACATCGGTTCGAAATGATGCACAACCGGAATAGATTAAAGTGAGAAGTGCTGCTGTTATTATAATGTAATTTCGCATATCCCCGGTTCTCCATTAAATAAAAATGAATAACTCTTATTCAAACTTAGTTAATTATAAATCTAAAAACTCTTCATCTATTTAAACATAATATTCGGAATCTTTATTGACTTACCTTACGCAGCTGTCATGCTGTTCGCCACTGGCGAATCATTTCAGTATCTGTCCATAAGAAGGGAGATCCCGAAACGAGTTCGGGATGACAGCACTCGGAAAATGTCATGCTGAACTTGATTCAGCATCTAAATATTATAGGGAATATGGTGAGCTATTCATTTATTTATAAAAGTTCTTCTCCCATCGGTGAGTTTTTAATTGTTCCATTAAGGCGGGTGACAATCCTCCTTTTAGCACACTTTTTATATTAGAAAGAAGATTTTTCTCGGAACGCATTCCCGGAATAATGGTTGTTACCGCATCAAAACTGACTAAGTAACGGAGTGCAGCCTCAGCCATTGAATTGGTTTCACCTTTGACATCGTCCATGATAGCAGAAACTCTTTTTTCAACTTCCGCTTTTCTATCTTTACGGAAATAGTGATTTCTGAAATCACCATCGGGGAAGGTTGTTTGTGAGTTGATATTTCCGGTTAAAGCTCCTTCATCAAACGGAACACGGACTATTATCTCGATGTTATTTTCTGAACAGTAGGGGAGTAGTTCATCCGCCGGTGATTGATCAAAAATGTTAAAGATAACTTGAAATGAATCTATTAATCCTGTCTTAGCTGTTTCAATTCCATTCCATGGTTGATGGTCATTTATAGATATTCCAAAATATCTT
The DNA here is from genome assembly GCA_030684555.1 of Ignavibacteria bacterium. Classification (GTDB taxonomy): domain Bacteria; phylum Bacteroidota; class Ignavibacteria; order Ignavibacteriales; family Ignavibacteriaceae; genus JAGUXE01. The sequence continues at coordinate 6,306 of JAUXVN010000002.1, read as the reverse complement.
ACTTTCCCATCTTTCTTTAAGCGGTAAATTGCTTCTTTCCATTCATCACGGTCTGCCCATTTATCATTCCATACATGAAATTGCTGAACATCAACATAATCTCTTTTAAGATTTCGCAAACTTAATTCGGTAGTTTTTATAATGTAATCTGTGGGAAAAGATTCTTCAATCGTTGATTCGTCCTTTGCTGGCCACTCCATTTTTTTGGACGGAACTTTTGTTGCAATAAACATCTGTTTACCCGATTCTTTTTCTACCTCACCGACGAGCTGTTCACTATGCCCGTCGCCATAAACAAGTGCGGTATCGAAAAAGTTAATTCCTTCATCCAAAGCGCGGCGAAGTGCTTTTTTAGATTCATTATCTTCAGCACCAATCCACATGCTTTTACCGATTCCCCAGCATCCGAAACCGAGTAAAGAAATTTGATTTTCACTTTTTGCAAATTGTTTATAGATCATATAACCCTCTTATCAATTTATTTCTCTTTTAAGATTTGTGTAAATGCTTTTCACTCCCAAATGCTAATGCAGCATAGATATCATCAGTTTTAAGACCGGGATAATCAGAAATAATTTTTTCAATACTATCACCAGTCGCTAAAGAACTGAGAATATTTGAAACAAGTATTCTAGTCCCTTTAATAACAGGTTTCCCGTGACAAATCTGCGGATCAATAACTATTTTATCATTCATCTCTAATTCCTTCTGTTAAAGAATCTTCTTCTGAAAACTATTATTTTTTTTGCTTAGGTAAAAGTACAATAACTATACTCAATTTGAGACTAAATGTTAATTCTTCGGTGTAAATTCAGATTAACCTATTCTGCAATTATGTAGAACTATTAAAACTTTTAGTAAATCAACTTCTTGAAGATTAAGAATAGAAAAAAGCAGGAGAGGAATAAACAAGGGACAAACCGTTTAAGGACAGCTCTAATATTCCATTTTTATTGTTTGTGGAATGTCCGAACAATTACTGCATATTAGGTTACATTGAGATTAATGACTTCTCCGTATTTAATGATTTCACTTACGATTGGATCAGTTAAATTAAAATCTTTTTCTCTGAAAGGGTGGGGTTCAATTCGACTATCAATTTTTCTTCTTAACCTCATTAACTCTAATTGAATTTCAATTAAGTTATTATAATCTTTTAAGATTACTGCAATATCAATATCGCTATCCTTATTAAAGCTGCCTTTTGCATAAGAACCAAAAAGAATGATTTTTACAAAATCATATTTAGTCTTAACTATATCAGCATATTTGTAGGCGATTTCTAAAGCTTCTCTTTTATCCATATTCGTAGAATCTTAATTTTATCAATCCATGATTTAGTATAGTCCAGGGTACATAATTTGTAGAATTCTTTTTTATAATCATCATATCTCGCGTTTATATTGAATGATGTAATTTCATCCAGCCAGTCAGAATATTCGGCGGAGACTTCAATCCCAATTAATTCGCTTAATCTATACAAATTATGTGTAAACGGAGCATGTTCTTTAATTTTTTTGACGTAGAGGGCTTTTAGTAATTTCTCTGTTGATATATGCCCGAGAAACAGAGCCCATCCGAATGCTTTTGAATCGTATAAAGCTAACATGGTCTCAAAATCTTTATCAGATGTTTCAACCCAATGTTTTACAATCGCGTCTACGTCTAAATTGAAATTATTTTCAGTCATTACATATCTTACTAATTGCTCAAATATAGTGAATAGTTGATGTAATTAAAACATCTATTGGTTTTGTGCAATGTGGTTTAATGTTTTTGGCGATTGGCGATAGTGAGGAATTGCAGTTCAAAACTTCAATAGAAGCACTTCTCAATCTTCTTGCAAAAATGCAGATAGAATCACGGAATTTCATTTGCCTCAATTGATTGTTATCAGTAGTGGTTCTATTCTTCATTGGTATTCTTTAAATATCACCCTGATCAAGTCCAACAAATCTTGGATTTAGAGTAAGTAATTTATTTTCGTAATTTTTTATACTCTCAACTTTAGCCTTAAATTCGAAATTCTTTATGTTCATGTGGTTCTATTATTTATTTCAGTATTTATTCAAAATTTCTCTATCGAACGGAGTCCATAAACATGCTTTTAGATTTGCATATTTTAAAACAGAATTTGTCCAAGTATTGCTTGTGAAAAATAAACTGTACGTTCCATTTGCTTCGTAAAAAGAATCGTTAGCGGCATACGAAACTCCTTTTATTAAAATTGGGAGGTTGTTGTCCAGTTTAAAACTTTTTTTAACATAATCTATAATCATCCGATAATTATCCTTACTTATCGAAATCTTTTTGCAATCATTGTTTTCAATTAAGTCATGATAAAATGTTATATGCATTGCGGAGCTGCTTAAAAAAAACAAAGATTTAAAGGCAGTTGAAAATTTTAAGTCTGCCCATGTAGGAGTTTCCAAAAAAAATTCTCTGTCTCCCCAACCAAAAGCCACATAATTGTAAGAATCGATATTCGATTTTGTATCTCGAGGATTTACAAAATCCGCCCAATTAATAATGTCGCTAGTCATTGGCAGCACAATATCCGCATGAACACCATTTGTAATTACAAAAATGTAAATTGAGTTATCAGTTGATTCAAGAAAGTCAGAATTAACGGTTATCTTTGATAATCCAACTGCTGATATTAAATATAAAAGGATGAGTCCTACAAAAATTCCCAAAGTTTTGCCTAAATATTTGCCAAAAATTTTAATAGTTCGTTTGTCGTTTAAAAATTTCATCTAAAGGCTCAGAAAATCAAGCAGTTACAAAAACCTAAAAAAGTAATATTTATAGATCATAAAACTATCAAATCCTACAAGTTATTATTTACAATTTCTCATTTGATTTATCACTTAGCCGGCATAACATTTGTTTATTGTAACATGTTCCGCGTGTTGTGTGCTGTGATTTTTATATTCGTTTTGTATCAAATTAATCCAAAGCATATAGCTATAAAACTTGGTCCATTTAATCCTCCGTGCATTATCACACCAGTCCACGAATTTTTAGTCTTTTGAACAATGTAAGATTGAATAAAGATCAAAGGAATCAGTGTAACCAGCAACTGCCATCCAAAAGCGATATGAAATAAACCCCAACCAAAACCATGAATTATCCATGCATATTTTCCAAATGCAATTTCTTGTCTTGGAAGCATTACGCCTCTCCATAAAAATTCTTCTCCAAGTATGTTTAAAACCCAATATGGAAACCAAACAAAAAGCAACCAATAACGTCCATCTGTCAATGGTTCAAACGACATAAATGGAGGAGAATGGTCAAAATTACCAATTATTAATTCAAGTCCCACCATTATTAATCCGCTGAATAATCCAACTAGAATCAATCCGGCAAAACTCCATATTATATCATTTTTGGTGATTTTTCGAAATCTCAAACGGTTTATCCATGTCTCTTTTGAAATTCGATAACCTTCAGTTTTTAGTATTAATAAACCTGTAAGTATCAAAGGCAAAAAGATTCCTAATCCTCCAACAATAAACCAAAACAGAATCGTTTCTTGTCCGGTCACATTACTCAAATAGGGAATTAAATACTTTGTCAAAAAAAACATTAGAATTGCAGCCGGAATATAAATCGCAAAAGAACCAATAAAGCCAAGTTTTCTAATCTTCGTTTCTGTTTCCATTTTTCCCTTTTCTAAATTTTAATCTTGTTGAATACGGCTTTCTTAACATAGGAGACAACGTTTTGCGGCTACCCGAAGGTGGCGATTTAGAAGCACTTCACTTCATCCTCGCAAAAATGCAGAATAGTATCTCGGACTTTCATTTGCCTCAAACGGCTGTTATCAGTAGTTTTTATTTCTCCGATTATCACCAAGTTGTCAAAGTTTGATTGAAAGTTCGAGCTGTCCGCCAAGACCGAGTTCAACAATTTTTTGAAGTGTCGAAATACGAACTTCTTTAATGTTGTTCTCAATCTTTGAAATGTAACCTTTGTTTGTGCCGCATTTTTCCGCTAGTTCTTCTTGTGTCAACCCTCTTTCAAGTCGGGCTTGTTGAATAAGAAAACCAAGTTTAAATGCTTCATAGCCTTTCTCAAACTTGTCACGCTTGGTTGTCCCTTTCTTACCATATTGTTCTTCAACAAATTGGTCAAGTGTTTTTTTGTTACTTTTCTGTTTCATATTTTGGTGTCTTCAACTGCTTTTGGTAAAAGTCAGATAAGTAGTTATTATACAACATTTCAGTTCTAAGTTTTGTTTTACTCACACGTTGCAAAGATAAATTAAGTATCCAGAATGAGCAACCAAAATTACAGGTAACGATTTGGCGTTTGGTGATGTGGGGATTTACAGTTTAAAACTTCAAGCAAAACTCTTTACCTTTATAGAAGCACAAAAACCCAGTTTGCAGCTCTGGTAGTTGTTGTTGGAGATTATTTGTTCTTTTTTCTCAGCCATTTATATGTTGGGTTATACCGTCAATAATCGTATTCCATAATTAAATTATAAAAGTAGTTTGCTGCCCATCAAAATTAACAAAAAAAACAGAATCATTGAAATGTAAAATTGGATATATCTGTAGGAAATAAGGCAACTCTAAATTGTTAGGATTAAAAACAAATATTGGTTTCCCTAAACCATGAAAGAAACCAATTTCCCATGGTATCCATTGTGATTTTAAACTTGACTCTGAATGAAAATATATTACAACTTTTGATTTAATTAATCGCTGAATTATAACATTTGCGGTATTTTTATTCAGAAGATTCCGTTTAAGCGCATACTTATCATTGACCCAATCAATGTAAACGTGGAAATTTTGATTATTAAGGTTTTTGTATAGAAGTACAACATTTTCTTTGTCACTCGAACTATGTGACAGGAAAATATCAAAGTCCTTAATTTTTTCAAGATTATCCTCATAAACTTTTTCTATTAAATTGTCTGGCGTATCTTCAACCATATATTCTAATATTTGTGATTCTTTTTTCCTACCTTTTTTGTTTCTTCGTAAAATAACTTTTACATTTAATTGTTGCAAAAACATAAAAGCCTCTCTCCTCAAACTGATATTAGTTTCAACTGCATTTACTTTTTGGAGAAAATCAATCGTTTTGACTGTTTTATACTTAGATATTTCTCGTATAATCTCAAATTTTTTATCTATCGACTTTTGGCCGGTATATTTAATATTGAAATAATTATTAATATATTCATGAATAAAAGTAGGCTCAACTTCTTGAACTAATTCTAATTTAACAAATTGTCTTGTGTTTTTGGATTCTAACTTAACAGCATTGTCATTCAATAGATTGTTATACAATGACTTTTTTTCCTCAGAAGGTATAATTAAACCACTTTTATGATTGTTTCGGTATTTTACACGAACATGAATTGATTTTGTCAGTACGAACTTTTCTGGTCTAGGGAAATTATATCTGTTTTTTTTTCCTGACTGAATTACTTTTTTGTTTTTTTTAGTCCAAAAATCATATTCTTTCTCAATTTCAATCCACAAATATTCGTAAAGTGTCTGGAAGCATTTTAAATACTCTTCATCACTAAAATTTAAAGGCATTAATTTTCCAATACAATCAAAGGGTTTTTTAAATTTCTTAGAAAAACCAACAAGCATACTAGTAAATTGTCTCTTTGTATCCCCCATAACTCTCAGTATACCTGGATCTTATACTTACCCATGACGGTTTGCAACTTGGAGCAATAGCGGATATTGATGGCTTCTATCGGTCAGCCGTGATTTATCGTCCTGCTTGTTCTGCTGCATTCTGTACCCAAGTTGAAAAGTTTTTATGTCCGTTGTCGTTAACCCAACAGTAAGTGTCGAATTTGTCAGAGAACCGAAATGATTTACCAAATTCATTTGAAAACCATCCATCCTCAAAGTAAAGTGTGTTTGACTTCATGTTGTTTATTTCGGGTAAGTCAGCAAACATAACCCACTTTCTATTTAAGAGTTCGTAAAATCTTATTTTCTTACCATCTTCAGATATTTTAAAAGCAAGTTTTTCAAGAGGATTTATTCCCCGAGCCGAAATAGCTTGTCCTCTCCCTCTAATCCTATTTATGTGTATACCCAGTATCCCATTTCCTTTTTCAAAACTTTTTACTATTTCATATTTAACCCAACGTCTCTTAGCTGTTTCATTTCCAATAAGGACTGCGGAACTTGTCAATAGAAATGAGACAAATAGTTTATTTAATTAAGCAACATATTTTAATGTTAGATCGTCCGTTTTAGGTTTATTTATCCACACCATTGTATCTGGTTTTTTAATTATTGTAACACCTTTTACAAATCT
>JAUXVN010000130.1 GCA_030684555.1 Ignavibacteria bacterium | reverse complement strand
TTGCTAAGTTTTCTATCCTTCTATTCAAGCACTGCCCATTCAGAACGTTTAATTCAATTTCCGCCATGTTTAACCAACTACCGTGTTTTGGTGTATGTACAAACTGAAACCTATCCCATAATGCTTTTGCTTTTTCAGGTGTAAATACTTCATAAAGAGATCCAGGCTTATGTGTATTCAAATTGTCCATAACTAAGATGATTTTCTCGGCAGTTTCATAGTTCTTAGCAATTTCTTCTAGAAAGATTGCCCAGTCTTGTTTTGTTCTCCTTTCAGTAATCTTCAAATATCTTTTTCCCACTAAGGGTTCGTTTGCAAGGAATATATTACAAGACCCGCATCGTTCATATTCATAATCGTACTTCGCTAATTTCCCCGGATGTGCGTTAATTGACTGTCTGGTTTCCTTGATTAACTGCTTTGGTGATTCGTCCATACACACAACTGGAAACTTGGAATTATAAGCTCTCTTATAAATGTCTAAAACCATTTCCATATGAGCAACAAATTCACCGTTTTGCTCTGGCGGTATTACCCAACCTTGTTTACGCCATGGCTTAATTTCGTTTTTTTTAATACTCGCCGTATTGTTTCGTGTGAAATTTTATCTACATAATTCAATTCAACAACTTTATCACAGAGCAATCGTAAAGACCATCTTGAAAATCCTTCCGGAGGTTCACTACAACTCAAAGCGACTAAATGAGCTTCAAAGTCACCATCGGCTTTCTTTGCATATATTCTTTGCCCCTTTGTTCCGTTTAAGGTTATTTCTAATCCTTCTTCTACAAAACTTTTTTTAGTCCGATCAATTTTTCGCATGCTTATTTGCAATACACTGGAAATATCTACATTCTTTATCCGGTTTTCTTGAAAACCTCCTTCATCGCAATTTAATAATATCAGGGCATTCAAGACTTTTTGTGAACGGTGTTTGCCTTTTTGAGTTATTGCAATTAGTTCTTCACGTTCTTGCTTGGTTAGAGTAACCTTATACTTTTTCATTTCTTCTCCATCATTGTTTTTATTTGACGGAGTTAATATACTAAATATTATACGACATTACAAGCTTGACGAGACACTACTTCCATTATTCTCGCTCCAGGCTACTGCATAGGCGGTTGAATGACGGTTAATGTTTGGTTTTCCGGTATTGTTCCCGAAAGACCAGAAATAGTTAAAATCTGATGACTTGAATACAATCCTTGTTCTTTCTGTTCCCTCACTGCTGTTTTGGTCCTCCCCTTTCTTTACTTTTCTTAGGTCCATTCTTTGTTCTTCTTCATATCTTGTTCCTTGCCAGGTTACACGGGCATAGTTATCATTCATTACTATAAGCGATGGGTAACGGTTATATAGGTGACCGCTGCCGGTTGAAAGGGTATTACTTGTTAATAAATCGACCGAAACATACTGATTACTACTCCTTTGCAGTTTAGCATATCTTATCGCATTGGATTCTTCATAAGCTAAATGATAAATATGGTTACTTCCAGACTCCAGAACAGCTATTGAGGGATTAATAGAATTACTATTTGTTCCTGGTATTTCGGTAGGTTCTCTTAGTGTTATTGAAGGGATATTTTCAGTTACAGTAATTTCACCATACAATGCGTAGAGTCCGTCTTCTGCTTCAGGAATTCGGAAAACAACGATAAATTTATTGTTATCATAACCAGCAATTGTTAGGTCTGCTGAACTAGTATTAATTCCCAACAAGTATTCAGCTTTTCCAACCCATGCAGGCGTATTTGACCATTTTCTTGTAGGTAAAACCTTCATGACCAGATTTACTCCTTCAACATAAGAGACTACTAACCAGTCTTCACCGGTATTAATTACGTTATCTATTGAAGGAGAATGAGCCGGAACAGTATTCAATTTCACTTTGTCATTCCATAATGTCCAGAAATTACCATTATTGCTGCTTCTTTCAATCCATATATCCCCCATACTCTCATATATCCTGTACATTAATGGACCTACTGCAACATGCTGTGTGGTTTTTACCACTTTTCGTTGACTGTTACTTTGGAAAGCAGATGCTTTATCTGTAATCCCAACTCCTTTATATTGTGTATATAACTCAGCATTGCTTTGTGTAAAAACAACACCACTGTAATAGTTATTAGTATATTTAAACGACGCTTTTCCGTTACTAACCCAGCTTTGGAAATGAAAATCATATGGGTTGCATGCCCCGCCATTACCGTTTGGCAAACATATTTGATAATCGGGAGCATAAACAGAATAGTGAGGAATATTACTCTGAAATTGAGGATTTTGATTCAGGAAGACCCCTTTATAGTGAGAATTAAGTGTCATTTCTTCCCCATTATTAATAATACGCCATGTCGCATCAATTCCATAATTGCGCAGCCCTTTTGCCGGTATACTTTCATCCACCCTTAACCAGGGATCAATAAATCCTAAATATAACCCACTCAAATCAATTGGATCTGGCTGAATAGGCTCTCCCGGTACATACTTTTGCTCAAATAAATTCTTTATTTTTGCTGTGCCGATTGGCTTGAGGTAGGATTTAAAATTGCCGGACGATGTGATATTCTCTACCTTAAAGTTTCGATAATCTTGGCCAGTATTCCAATTATGAAACTTCTCAGGGTTACTCAAATTTATAACATTTGTATCAGCTCTGAAAAAGTTGGTTCCCCACGGCAGGATAGTTGTAAATGGTACATTGGTTTCGTTGAAACTGTTGTTAACCCAAACACCTATTTTTCCGTATGAATTACCATTTGATAGTTTTTGGTCAAACGAAATTGAGTACTGACCAAAAACATTACCGCCAAAAAATATAACAAATAACAAAATTGACTTTAACATCTTAAACTCCATTATTTACATTTTATTTTGTTACGGAGTTAATTATGTTTGAATGAAGACAAAAAGGAGTTGAGCGGGCTAAGCTTAATTTTCCCTTTAATTGTTTTCATTCTGCCGCTTCCGGTGCCGTAATCACCGGAGCGGCTTTTTATCTGGTTTTCTTTAGCCTAATTAATCCTCCTCCCAAGTAATATTTTTGCTTTACCCGGTCCCTCTGAACCAACTGCGCATGCTATTTTTTCTTTTATTGTTATCCTCTGCCATGCTCCATCGAATTCTTGAATCTCCCCAATAGGAATCTTTTTCCAGCTAAGTCCATTGAAGTGTACAACCCAACCGAATGAACCGACAACAAATATGTCATTATAATCTGTTCCATTAATCCCGTATAGCCACCAGTCTATTGTTTCCTTTGCTATTTGCTTTACGTTAATTTTTCCCCCGGTTATTGCTCCTTGATACAAGCCTGCTCCGCCAAGATAAACCTTTTTTTCTGACTTCCCCCACATTCTTATCAATGGCAAGTCTGTTCCTTCTATTTCTATCTTCTTTACCGTAGTCCCTGTAATTTTTAGTAATGTTGGATTCCATGGCGGTTCATTTCTATTTGAACCTATTGTATATACATCTCTATTGTTGAATAAAATAATATCTGAAAATTGAATCATTGTCCCACTAAAAATTCTTCTCCAATATGTATCTGTATAGTATACAATTGTCCCGTTCCCTCCGACAAAATATAATTCTTTGCTATTTAGACCTACAATTTTGGTTATTGAAAGTTCCGGACTAATTGTTGTCCTTATATCATATAAATTCCAGCGTTCTCCATCCCAATGCATAGGTAAGCTGCAACCAAACCACATATCATTTTCATTAAAAACATAGATACCATCAAGTGGTGGTGTTATTGTATTCCCTAAAAATACAACATTTATCTTTTTTAATTCCCAATCTGTACCATCCCAATGTGCAGCATTGTATATATCTATTGTTCCATCTGCCGGATTATAGATATTTACTTCTCCTACAACCCAAATATTGTTTTCATCTATTATGAATGCATCTAGAAACCAACTACCACTCTGCCCAAATTCAAACACTTGCCAGGTAAAGTTGTGGCTTGTGGTGTCAAGGGTTATTGCAAGTGCTTCATTACTCACATTATTGGAGTTCATTAATTTATAACGGTAGTTATGCTTTGGGAGTAAGTTTTCAATGGCAATTACTGTATCTCTTTGTTTTAGTGTTATATCAAGTTTTTTATTATCGTTTTCGTAGAGGATGTAATCTTGTACAAGGGCATTACTACCGGCAGTTATTTTCAGCCAAACTTCAGTACAAGAAGCATCTTCCATGGCTATTGTTACGTTACCGGTGTTCGGCTCCGTAGGCTTATTACAACTCACTGCAGTAAAGAGTAACGGGAGTAATATTATAACTAATAGTTTGGTTAATGAGTTTAAGGACATAATTGCCTCTTAGTTGTAATTTGGTTGTAACCGTTATTTATGGGGATAATAGTTATTATATTTTTGTTGCAGCAGAAGAAAAGAGATAATGAAAGAAAAGAAGAAACAGAATTACTTAATACATCCTCACCGGATAATTTGCGGGAAAAGTTCCGGTAGTAGTAATTAACGAACCTATCTATCATAAGCTCCCCTTTGTATTAAGTAACTGTTAGGATAACAAGCACTATTATTTACACGTCTCAAATATAAAAAATTATTTATCCACAACAAATATGAAAATATGAAGATATGAAGATATGAAGATATGAAAATATATAAATAGTTACTGTTTGAGCATATTTATAGCATTTTATTAACAATAATAACCGATAAAATGGTTGGGAAAATGGAAACACTTACTATACTCAAAAGGTTGTTATTATTGGTTGAGATGAATATTTATCAGTACAATCAGCAAGAATAAGTGCGTTATATAAAATCCTCTCCGTGGTAAAGCGAAATTTAGCAAAAATTTGTTGTTTTACATCCAACCATTAACCTTCGAGGTTTTGAAAACCTCGAAGGTTTTTTGGTTTTATCAACAATTTCAACAGTAGTTTTTGGGTGGATTTATACTCATTTGAGCTTAGTTCATACAAATATACACCGCTTGAGAGCAATGTCGAGAAGTGGTTCTCGACAGCCGGGGGAAAAGATTTTTAATTATTACAATAAAATCTATTAGTTATACTCATCCCAGCTTTTAATTAGTAAATCTTTAATCTCATATCTGTTCAATGCTTTTACAAATCTTTTCGCAAATTGAATATTTGTTATAAGTGAAATGTTCAAATCGACCGCACGTCTTCTGATAATATAATCACTATCGAGTTCAACTTTTTCAGCAGTTTTTGGGATATTGATAACTAAGTCAATCTCACCATTTGCGAGATAGGAAAGAATACCTGGTTCATCGTTATCGAATGGTCTTGCCAAAATTTCGACATCAATTCCATTCTTCATATAAAAATCGGCAGTTCCTTTTGTGCCGAAAAATTTGAGTCCCATTCTTTTAAGCGAACGTACTTCTTCTAAAAACTCTGCTTTTTCTTTCATCGTTCCGGTTGAAAGTAGTACGGCTTTTTTAGGAATTTTAAAACCTGTAGAGATTAAACTTTTTAAGAAGGCTTCGTTGAAATCATCACCAAGACAAGCAACTTCACCTGTTGAAGACATCTCAACACCGGTAACCGGATCGGAACCTTTCAATCTTGTGAAAGAAAATTGGGATGCTTTTACCCCTACATAATCAAGGTCAAACGTGGATTTATCGATCTTTGGAACTTTCTCACCAACCATTAATCGTGTAGCAATATCAATAAAATTTTTTTTCAATACTTTAGAGACAAAAGGGAAACTTCTTGAAGCTCTTAAGTTACATTCGATTACTTTTACATCATTATCTTTAGCAATAAATTGAATATTGAATGGTCCCGTTATTTCCAAAGATCTGGCAATCTCTTTTGTTATAATTTTTACACGTCTCATCGTTTCAAGATATGTTCTTTGAGGAGGAAGAACAATAGTTGCATCACCTGAATGAACCCCGGCATTTTCAACATGCTCTGAAATTGCATAACAAAACAACTCACCTTGATCTGCAACTGCATCAACTTCAATTTCGCGTGCATCTGTAATGAATTTGCTAATGACCACCGGATGTTCGTTGCTTATATCTGAAGCCTTTTTTAGATATTCTTCCAATTCATTTTCAGAAAGGACTATGCTCATTGCTGCACCACTAAGTACATAACTCGGTCTTATCAATACCGGATAATTTACATGGGCAGCAAATAATTTTGCTTCGTCTAAGTTTGTCAATTCACGCCATTCAGGTTGATCAATATTTAGTTCGTCCAAAATTTGAGAGAACTTATGTCTATTTTCTGCATTGTCAATTTGTTCCGGTGATGTTCCGATGATTTTAACTTTTTGTTTATGAAGTTTCATTGCAAGGTTATTCGGAATTTGTCCTCCTACTGAAACTATAACTCCGATGGGATTTTCCTTTTCATAAATATCAAGAACCCGTTCAAGTGAAATTTCTTCAAAATAAAGTTTATCACAAGTATCATGATCTGTACTCACTGTTTCAGGATTATAATTTATCATGATAGTTTTATAGTTTAGTTTATTTAGTGAGAGGACTGAATTAACACAACACCAGTCAAATTCAACTGATGAACCAATTCTATATGCCCCGCTTCCAAGTACAATTATTTGATTTTTATCGATTGAGGGGATGTCATCTTCTGTCCCATTATATGTCATATAAAGATAATTTGTTTGGGCAGGATATTCAGCAGCAAGTGTATCAATCTGCTTGACGACTGGAATAATGTTTTTCTCTTTTCTCAAATAACGAACCAACATTTCATCAGTTTGAATTAGTTCGCCAATTTGTCTATCCGAAAAACCTAATTGTTTTGATCTCAACAAAACATCATTTGGAAGGTTGTCATAATTGAATTTTTCAATACCTTTTTTTGCAGAGATAATGTTTTTCATTTTATATAAAAACCATTTATCAATTTTAGATAAGTCGTGAATTTTATCGATTGAGTAACCTTTTTCTAAGGCTTCAGCGATGTAGAAAATTCTTTTATCTGTTGGTTTAGCAATATCTTCATCAAGATTAAAACTATCCGCAAAATCATTACAAGTAAAACCTTTCATCCCTATATCAAGCATTCTAATTGCTTTTTGTAAAACTTCCTCAAAAGTTCTACCTATTGACATAACTTCACCGACTGATTTCATTTCAGAACCAAGTTGTGTGCTTACTTGACGAAATTTTTGTAAATCCCAGCGAGGGTATTTCAGAACAATATAATCTAATGCGGGTTCAAAGCATGCAGAAGTTTCTTTTGTAATAATATTTTCAACTTCGTTAAGATCATATCCAAGTGAAAGTTTTGTTGCGACAAAAGCAAGCGGATAACCTGTTGCTTTTGATGCCAATGCAGAACTTCTACTTAACCTTGCGTTTACCTCAATAATTCTGTAATCATCTCTATTCGGATTAAGTGCATACTGAATATTGCACTCACCAACAATTCCCAAATGTCGAATTAATTTTATTCCAATAGATCGCAATTTAAAATTCTCTTGCGCTGAAAGTGTTTGAACAGGAGCAACGACAATACTATCGCCAGTATGAATTCCCATCGGATCAACATTTTCCATAGAACAAACGGTAATACAATTATCATATTTATCGCGAACTATTTCATATTCAACCTCTTTCCAGCCGTAAAGTGATTCTTCAATTAAAATTTGGTTGGTAAATGCGAAAGCTCGATTTATTTTTTCGAGAAGCTCAGATTCATTATTAACTATACCGGAGCCAAGTCCACCAAGAGCATAAGCAATTCTAACCATTACCGGATAACCGATTTCTTTCGCTGCGGTTAATGCTTCATTCTTGTTAGATACTGTTTTACTTAAAGCAATTTTCAATCCGGCTTCTATAACTCGTTCCGAGAATAAAAGTCTATCTTCAGTATCTTTAATTGTTTCAACGGAAGTACCCAATACTTTAACATTATGTTTTTTGAGGAATCCTGTATCAAATAATTCAACACCACAATTCAAAGCAGTTTGCCCGCCAAATCCGAGAAGAATTCCATCTGGTTTTTCTTTCTCAATAACTCGTTCAACAAATTCAGGTTTAACGGGAAGAAAATAGACTTTATCAGCTAAGTGTTCGGAAGTTTGAATCGTGGCAATATTGGGATTGATTAGAACAGATTCTACACCATCTTCTTTTAATGCTTTAATCGCTTGACTTCCTGAATAATCAAACTCTCCTGCTTGTCCTATTTGTAAAGCGCCTGAGCCAAGTATTAATACTTTTTTTGGTTTTCCTTTTTTTATCATTTCAAACCTCTGACAAACATATCAAAAATAAATTCTGTATCATCCGGTCCCGGTGATGCTTCCGGATGAAATTGTGCACCGAAAAACGGTTTAGATATATGGATTATACCTTCGTTTGTACCATCATTATCGTTCGTAAACCACTCACGCCAGTCTTCATGCAGTGTTTGTGAATCAATTGCATAACCATGATTTTGTGAAGTAATATAACATCGTTTTGTACCGGCTTCATTTACCGGTTGATTATGACTTCTATGTCCATATTTTAATTTATAAGTGTCTGCTCCTGAAGCAAGAGCAAGAATTTGACATCCCAGACAAATCCCAAGAATCGGCATTCCTTTTTTAATAACTTCTTGAGTCTGCCTTATTGTTGAAGTACATTTTTTGGGATCTCCCGGTCCATTTGAAATTACTATTCCATCACATTTTTCATCTGCAAAATTATAATCACTCGGCACTAATAAAACTGTGATGTTTCTTCTAAGAAAAGCTTGAAGAATATTATTCTTTGCCCCGCAATCAACTATAACAACTTTTTGATTTCCTTTAGAAAAAAGTATCGGCTCTTTAATCGATACTTCGCTGGCAAGATTACGTTGGTTAGGATCGTCAAAAGGGATGGCTTCCTGTGACTCTCCATCAATAATAATTTTTCCCTGCATACTTCCATATTCACGAAGCTTTCTGGTAATCATTCGTGTATCAACACCATAAATAGCGGGAATATCTTCCTCCTCAAGCCATTGATGCAGTGATTTTACTGCACTCCAATGTGAATATTCTGCTGAGTAATCCGAAATTATTAATCCCTGTAAATGAATTTTTTCTGATTCAAAATATTTCAACAACCCGTTTTCTCTTTCACTACCGGGCACACCGTAATTACCGATTAAAGGATAGGTCATTACTAATATTTGTCCTTTGTATGAAGGATCAGTTAAGGTCTCCGGGTAACCAACCATTCCTGTATTAAATACCACTTCGCCGTTAATATTTTTTGCTTTCCCAAATAGTGTTCCGGTGAAGGATGAACCATCGTTTAGATAGAGTGTTCCGCTTGCTTTCATTTTAACTTATTAATTTATTTATAAAAATCAGTTTTTAACTTAAAGACAAAAAAATAGCCACTCTTTCGGAGTGGCTGTCCAAATAACAAAATCGTCTATTGATATTTTTTTAATTACTTCTTCTTTTTCCAACTTCGTTCATTTTTTTTTTGTAAATATAGATTAAATTCAAAAACGATACAACTCAATATTTACGGTTTATAGAATAATTTTACCCAGTCAAATGTCTTTTTAATTCCGGTTTCGTAATCAGTTGCTGGAAGCTGACCAAAAGTGTATTTAAATAATTCCCCATTAAGGAGTAGTACTTCTTGCTTTAGATACATCATCTCCTGAAATTCATAAACTATTTTATCGAACAGCCCTGCCATGCTTACAAGGAATGATGAATTCAAAACCGAATAACTAGATTTTTTTCCAGAAAGGCTTATCAGCTTCTCAAAAAATTGTTTCGCTGTGATGGGAGTAAATCCCGGGACATTAAAATGTTGTTTATTACTTTTTTCTGAAAGTCCGGCAATTGCCATTGCTTTTCCGGCATCTTCGATAAAAATAAATTCTGTTTTAACATTCTTATCCCCAAACCATTTTAGTTTTTTACCCTTCAGAGCATTAATAAATATTTGCTCGGAGAATCCATTAACAACATAGGGTCCATAAAAATCAGGAAACCTAACTATTGAATAGTCGAGATTTTCTTTTATCCCTGCCTGTATTATCATGTTTTCCATTTCAACCCTAATTCTTCCTTTGCGGGAATTCGGATAATGAGGATGTCCTTCAGTTACCGGATTAAATTGTGGTTTACCATAAACGTAGACATTACCCGGAAAAATAAATTTCATTTGATTTTGTTTGGCAATTTGCAAAGATGCTTTTAGCAGCTCTCTGCTCTGAGAATACCACATCGGATATGGAACATTAACGCAATAATATAAAGTAGATGCATCTTTTGCTGCCATACTCAAATCATTTAGATTTGAAGCATCACCTGAAACTATTTCAACATTAAGTCCTTCGGCATATTTTTCCGTTTTTGTCCTATCTCGTGAGAAGACGACAACAGATTCACCTTTTTCAACTAATGCTTTTGCTGTTGCTCTACCGATACCGCCTGTAAATCCTACAATCAAATGTTTTTTACTTTTCTCTTCCATAACAACTCTTTCTTAATTTGATGGAATTCTCTTTTCTCGTTGATTTTTCAAGGCTTCGAGGTACCATTGAAATTCGTCTAAGAACTTTTTACTTCTTCTTTCGTAATCACCATTTACCGAAGTTCCATCATCATTTAAACTTTCATGTGCTTTTGAAATCGGTAATGAAATCGGAATTGGAATTGTTCTTAACTCCGAGCATATTAATTTTAATTGTTCTGCTGCACGAACACCTCCGAATGAACTCGAAGAATATGAAATTATTGCAGTTGGTTTATAAAAATATTCAAAATAAAAGTGATCAATTAAATTTTTAAGTGCCGGCGGAATGCTGTGATTATACTCTGCTGTCACCATTATAAATCCATCTGCATCTTGCAATATATTGTGAATCTTAACAAACTTTTCTTCTGGATTTTTCATCTGTCTATAAACTTGCTCCAACATCGGAAGTTCATATTCAATAGGATCAACAATCTCAACTTCCCAGCCTCTTTCTTCGGTTATCTTCTTTGCAAACTTCCCGACTCTGTTACCTTCTCTATTATTTCTAACCGAACCTAATAAAATTGCAATTTTCATCTTTTCCCTTATTAATATTTGTTTTTTGCGTCACAATAACAAACATTTTCAGTACGAAATAAGTTCTACTTATAACAAAAACTTCAATTATAATTTACGCAAATTAAAGCATCAAAAAAAAGGCGGCTATTGTGCAGCCACCCATTTTTGTAATGACTTCACTATATATTACTCGACACCGTTTTCATCTTCTTCAGGAACAAATTTTGCAATATCGGCAATTGAATCATTCTCTTTTAACCGAATGACTCTAACTCCCTGTGTATTTCGTCCCATTACTCGAATATCTTTAATACCTTGACGTATAACCATACCTTGTGTTGATATAATCATTAACTCTTCGTTATCAGTTACTTCCATCATTGAAATCATATCACCAACTTTATCACTTGTCTTAACGGTAATAACTCCCTTGCCGCCTCGTCTTGTAATTCTATAGTCATTAATATCTGAACGTTTACCATAACCATGTTCTGTAACAACAAGAATACTTCCTTGACGTTTAATCACCAGAAGTCCAACTACAACATCACCCTTACCAAGAGTAACACCGCGGACACCGGTAGCTGTTCTGCCCATATCACGAACATCTTTTTCATGGAAACGAATTGCATTTCCTTTTTTGGTTCCCAGGACGATATCATTGGTTCCGTCTGTCATTCTTACTGCTATTAGTCTATCGTCATCATTCAAGTTGATAGCGTTAATGCCCCCTTTTCTAACATTTCCGTATGCAGAAAGAACAGTTTTTTTGATTGTCCCTTGTGCTGTTGCCATTATTAAATAAGTTGTATCATTAAACTCTTTGACTGCCAGGAATGCAGTGATATTCTCATCTTTTTCTTTTTCAATCAAATTCAATATTGACCTGCCTCTCGTAGCTTTGCCTCCTTCAGGAAGTGCATGAACTTTGAGCCAATAACATTTACCTTTATCTGTAAAGAATAAAATATATTGATGTGTAGTTGCGATAAACATATGTTCAATAAAGTCATCATCTTTTGTTCCTGCACCGGTTACGCCTTTGCCGCCTCTAGCCTGCTTTCTGTAACCACTAACCGGGAAGCGTTTGATGAATCCTTTATGCGAAATTGTAACTACAACATCTTCTTCAGCAATTATATCTTCAAGTGAAAATTCTTCGTAGTTGTAAATGATTTCGGTTCTTCTTTCATCACCATATTTTTCTTTCAGGGAAAGAAGTTCTTCTTTGATAATAAGATTTCTCTTCTCTTCACTATCAAGTATGCTTTTCAATTTTTCGATTAACTTTATTATTTCTTTGTATTCGTCTTCAATTTTCTTTCTTTCAAGTCCAGTCAATCTTTGAAGCCGCATATCAAGAATTGCTTTGGCTTGAATTTCTGAAAGTTTAAATTTTCGAATCAAGTTGTGTTTAGCGGTCTCAGCATCCCGGGATTTTTTAATCGTTTCGATTACTTCATCGATATTGTCAAGTGCAATTATATAACCTTCTAAAATATGTGCACGTCTTTCAGCAGCATCAAGATCATATTTTGTTCTGCGAATCAATACTTCCATGCGATGCACTATGAAGTGATGCATCATTTCTTTAAGATTCAAAACTTTAGGGACACCATGAACCAAAGCCAGCATGTTTACACCAAATGTAGTTTGCATTTGAGTATGTTTAAACAACTGGTTTAACACGACCGGAGGCTGCGCATCTCGCTTTAACTCAATAACAACGCGCATACCATCGCGATCAGATTCATCTCTGATATTGGATATTTCAGTAATTTTTCCTTCTTTTACCAGATCAGCAATTTTTTCAATAAGATTTGCTTTGTTAACTTGATATGGAAGTTCTGTTATAATGATGGTTTCACGATTATTTTTGTGAGTCTCAATATTCGCTTTA
Source organism: Ignavibacteria bacterium (assembly GCA_030684555.1). Classification (GTDB taxonomy): domain Bacteria; phylum Bacteroidota; class Ignavibacteria; order Ignavibacteriales; family Ignavibacteriaceae; genus JAGUXE01. The sequence goes on along the minus strand of JAUXVN010000130.1, from coordinate 45,265 downwards.
GCACGGACGATAACTTTTCCCCGACCCGTTAAATAGGCATCCTTAACCCCTTCATAACCAAATATAATCCCGCCGGTTGGAAAATCCGGTGCAGTTATATACTTCATCAATTTTTCGATTGTTATGTCAGGATTTTTTATCATAGCGATTAATCCATCAATAACTTCAACCAAATTGTGGGGGGGAATATTTGTTGCCATTCCAACAGCAATACCACTTGATCCATTAACAAGAAGATTAGGAAGATACGCAGGCATAACTGTTGGTTCTTGTAAAGTATCATCAAAGTTGGAAGCGAAGTTTACAGTATTTTTATCAAGGTCTCTTAGCATTTCATCAGCTATTCTTGCGAGCCTCGCCTCTGTATAACGCATAGCTGCGGGAGAATCACCATCTACCGAGCCGAAGTTCCCTTGACCATCGACTAATGGATATCTTAATGAAAAATCTTGAACCATTCTAACCATAGTATCATAAACCGCAGAATCACCATGCGGGTGATACTTACCAAGAACTTCACCCACAATTCTTGCAGATTTTTTATACGGTTTATTGTGTGCCATTCCAAGTTCATGCATTCCGAATAGAACTCTTCGGTGCACGGGTTTTAATCCGTCACGAACATCCGGAAGTGCTCTTGCAACGATTACCGACATGGAGTAATCGATATATGAAGACTTCATCTCCTCTTCAATTGAAACAGGAATAATTTTATCAAACATTGTAGTAGACATATTTTACTTTTACTATTTTATTAAATTCTTTTACTAATAATTTATTTAGACATCTAAGTTTCTTACATACTTAGCGTGTTTCTCAATGAATGCTCTGCGTGGTTCAACATTATCCCCCATCAGAACTTCAAATATTTTATCTGCAGTTGCAGCACTTTCAAGTGTAACCTGCATCATTGTTCTTGTTTCAGGATTCATTGTAGTAGACCACAATTGTTCAGGATTCATTTCACCAAGACCTTTGTATCTTGATATCTGAACTCCCTTGATTTGAGTCGGTTCACTACCCTCGGCTTCCTGATTAACTTCAACTTCTTCAACAACTTTACCGTTCACTTTTAACCGTTTGAGAATATCATCACGTTCAGCATCATCAAAAGCGTAGTATTCTTCTTTCCCTTTTTTAACTCGATATAGTGGCGGTTGAGCTATGAATACTTTTCCATCTGTCAGCATTTCTTTCATATACCGATAAATAAAAGTTAACAGAAGTGTACGAATATGGCTTCCGTCAACATCAGCATCCGTCATTAAAATAATTTTTCCATAACGCGTTTTTGTTGATACAAATTCATTTCCGATACCTGCACCAATTGCGGCTATAATAGCTTTGATTTCATTATTTTCTAAAATCTTATTGAGTTTCGCTTTTTCGACATTTAAGATTTTTCCTTTCAATGGGAGAATAGCTTGAAATCTTCTGTCACGTCCTTGTTTTGCAGAACCTCCTGCGGAATCACCTTCAACAATGTAAAGTTCACAATGTTCAGGATCAGTAATTGAGCAGTCTGCGAGCTTACCCGGAAGATTCATTGAATCAAGAGCATTTTTTCTTCTTGCGAGATCTCTGGCTTTTCTTGCAGCCTCTCGCGCTTCGGCAGCCCTCAAACATTTTTCAATGATCTTCTTTCCAACCGATGGATTTTCTTCTAAAAATTCAGCAAGTTTTTCACCGACTAGAGTTTCAACTGCTGACTTTGTTTCACTATTTCCGAGTTTGGTTTTCGTTTGTCCTTCAAATTGAGGTTCGGCAACTTTAATCGAGATTACAGCAGTAATACCTTCACGAAAATCATCACCTGACAAAGTGATTTTACCGTCTTTAACTAAATTATTCTTGTTTGCATAATTATTAAATGTTCTGGTAAGTGCTGTTTTAAAGCCAACGAGATGGGTTCCACCTTCGTGAGTATTTATGTTATTCACATATGAAAAAATATTTTCTGAATACCCTTCGTTATACTGAAAAGCGATTTCAATTGGGGTATTATCCTTTTCTCCTTCTATATAAACACATTTATGTAATGGCTGACGATCTTCATCAAGATATTTTACAAACTCTATCAAGCCGCCTTTGAAATGAAAAAGGACTTCCTCTCCATCTCGTTCATCACGCATTTTGATAGAAATATTTTTGTTGAGATAAGCGAGTTCTCGCATTCTTTCCATCAACGTATCAAACTTAAATTTTGTCGATTTGAAGATTTCACTATCTGCAAGAAAAGTTACTCTCGTACCGCTTTCATTCTTTTTTGTTTTTCCAATTTCTTTAACAGCCGAAACCGGTTCACCTCTTCGATACTCTTGGAAATAGACTGCCCCATCTCTACGAATTTCAACCTTTAACCACTCTGAAAGTGCGTTTACAACTGAAACACCAACACCGTGTAAACCACCCGATACTTTATAAGTATCTTTATCAAACTTTCCACCGGCATGTAAAACCGTCATAACAACTTCAAGAGCTGAACGATTTTCTTCCTGATGCATATCTACCGGAATACCTCGTCCGTTATCTTCGATTGTTACTGTTTCGTCTTTATTGATTGTAATAGATATAAAATCTGCATAACCGGCTAATGCTTCATCAATACTATTATCAACCACTTCATTTACCAGGTGGTGCAATCCTCTTGTGCCAACATCGCCTATATACATTGCGGGTCTTTTGCGAACCGCTTCAAGTCCCTTAAGGACGTTAATATTTTTTGCCGAATAATTATTCATGATTTCCTGATCCATAATATTTCTTTTTCACTTATATAATTCAATAAACCTGGTTTCTTATACACCAAGTAGTTTGATGTGACGAACCCTTTTTTCTTTAAAGTATTCATTTATTTTTTTTATGATTTCTGTTTCATGGAATTTTATTTCATTCCTCAGCGATGCATTTTCAATATAGATGTGAAGTGTTGATTTTTCCATCTTTAACGGTTCAACCATTTTTGATAAATGAGGAAATATTTCAAAAAACTTGTCTATTATTTCACTCTCTTTTATCATTAAACGAATAGATTTAAACTCGTCTTCGCCTGCTACTATTTCCTTTAAACTCTTAATTCCACTATACATAACTAAGGTTTCCATTATTAATTTTTAGAAAACGGTCACCTTCATTTTTATGAAGAAAGTTATAATTTGAAAAATCTGTTAAAGTTATAAATGTCTGCCCAACTTCACAAAGATATTCACTAATCTTTAAGGCTCTGTTTGAATCCAATTCTCCAAAAACATCATCAAGAAGGAAAATCGGATTTCTATTTGATTGTTCCTTCAGATAAAAATATTGTGCAAATCTTAATGCAACTTGAAAAGTTTTGTGCTGCCCTTGAGACCCATATATTTTCAATGGTTTATCATTTATATTAAAAATGAAATCATCTCTATGCGGACCAAGAAGATTTGTCCCTCTTCGTATTTCTTCTTCACGTTTTTCTCTAACTAACCTGGCAAACAAGTCCGAAATATCATCTGATTTTGTCAACAGTGAAGACGAATAAATTATACCGGGGACTTCCTCTGTCTTCATTATTCTTGAATAAGATTCAGACATAAAATCATTAAACAATTCAACAAACTGAATACGATATTTTATCAATTCTGTTCCCGACGAAATCAACTTTTCATCCCAGGCATCAAGTTGTTTTAATAAATCGCCGTTTCTTTGAAACTGTATTAAGTTTAATAAACTGGTTCGCTGCTTTAACACACGGCTATAATCAAGAAAATAGTCAAGGTATGATCTATTAGCTTGAGAGAGTATTGAATCAACAAATTTTCTTCTTTCGGAAGGCGAGCCTTGCGTTAGGGCATGATCGTCAGGGGTAAGAAGAACAACCGGATATTTCCCGATGATATCCGCTGATCGGTTAATTTGCTTACTATTCTGCAAATAGAACCGTCTTTTGTCATTTCTGTTAAAATAAATACGAACTGAATCTTGAGTCAAATCTTCAATTAAACCGATAATTTCATAATTATCTTCATTAAACATTAGAATATCAACATCCGAAGATGATTTGAAATTCTTTGTCGTGCATAACGAATATATAGCTTCTAAGATGGAAGTTTTTCCCTGCCCGTTACCACCGACTATATAATTTATTCCGCTTGAAAAAGATACATTAGTATCTCTATGAATGCGAAAATTTCGTAACCGTAATTCTTGTAGAATCATTTACTAATTATTAATTCGCACCGGCATTAACAACATCATTAAATCTTCATTTTCCTTTTGTGTTAGCGGTTCAATGATACACGCTTTTGTAGGTGAATGTAATTTAAAAACTGCTTCGGTATCATCAAGATGAGAAAGAACATCATTTAAGAAACCGGCATTAAAGCCAATTGACATAGCATCACCCATATATTCACAGGAGACCATTTCTTTAGCGCTTGAACCATGTTCAATATTTTCGGCTGTAATTTCTAATTGATCAGTTGTTAATGTCAATTTCACTTGTTGATAATTAGTTGTTGTAAATAGTAACATTCTTTTTATTGAAGATTGAAGTTCTGATTTTTTCACCTTTAATCTAAATTCATTCTCCAATGGAATAACACTGCTATAATCAGGATATTTTTGATTTATTAATCTCGAAGTCAACTCAACATCCTCTAAAAGGAATGAGATAGTTGAATCATTCAGTGCAACTTCCACATTTCCTTCAACCAATAATTTCGATAGAACAGATGTTGCTCTTTCAGGAACGACATATTGTTCCGGTATTTCACTTTTTTCTGAAAGTAGTGAATATCTTACCAGCCTGTGACCGTCAGTTGCAACGAATCTCAAACCTTCCATATTAAATTCGATTAACAATCCCATCATCGCCGGACGAATAGCTTCTTTGCTAACAGCAAAACTTGTTTGGTCTAATGATTTTTTCAATTGTCGAGCGGCGATGCCGAATTTCTTATCATGGTTAACATCCGGAATTTTGGGGAATTCTTCAGCACTTGCATAACCGATATTATAGTAACCGGTTTCCGTTTTAAGTTTCATCTTACTATTAACCGGATCAACTTCAAAATTAATAAGCGTATCGCCTAAAGATTTTACAATATCAAACAATAATTTTGCAGGGACAACCATCTCAGCATTTTCTGTAGAATCTATAAAAATAGAACTACGAAGCGTTATCTCTATATCAGTTGCAGTTATTGTTAATTTACCTTCTTCAATTTGAAATAGATAATTTTCTAAAATCGGCATTGGTGTTCTTGCCGGTACGGCAGGAAAAACTTTAGATAAAACTTTTTCAAGAACTTTACTATTTGTGCTAAATATCATTTTTTTCTCCAGATTAAGTGGGAAAATTTACGAAATTAATGGGTGATTTTCAATTAATTTCTTACTATTTATATAAAATTTATTCTGGTTTCCCGGTTATTCTCTAAACCTTGAGAAATAGGGTATTCTGTTGCAAAAAAACATTCATTTTACTCTCCCGCTTTTGTTTTTTATTTCGTATTGAATTGTTTGAAATCTAAATTAACTCTATTTTTGATACTTGAAATTCTAATTATTTTAATAAAGAAAAATGGAGTGTATGCCATGATCAATAAAATTCATGAACTTCTCGGTGCTGAAGCCGATAGTCTTCTAAATTATAAAGCAAAATTCCCAAAAGAGAAATTGCATTTACCCGGTTCGGATTTCGTAGATAGAATTTTTGCCGCTTCAGACAGAAACATTAATGTTTTGAGAAATCTTCAATCATTGTTTAATTCCGGTCGATTAGCAGGTACCGGGTATATGTCAATTCTTCCGGTTGATCAGGGAATCGAACATTCAGCCGGAGCATCATTTGCGCCAAATCCAGATTACTTTGATCCGGAAAATATTGTAAAACTTGCTATGGAAGGTGGTTGTAACGCAGTTGCATCTACTCTCGGTGTTTTAGGAATTGTTGCAAGAAAATATGCTCACAAAATTCCACTCATATTAAAGATTAATCATAATGAGTTATTAACTTATCCCAATAAATTTGATCAAATCATGTTTGCTGGAGTTGAACAGGCATACGATATGGGCTGTGCAGCTGTTGGAGCAACAATTTATTTTGGTTCTGAAGAAAGTTCACGTCAAATTATAGAAGTTAGTGAAGCATTTCAATATGCGCATGAATTAGGTTTAGCTACAATCTTATGGTGCTATACAAGAAATAATGCATTTAAATCTGACAAAGATTATCACGTTTCTGCAGATCTAACCGGTCAGGCGAACCATCTTGGAGTTACAATTCAAGCGGATATTATTAAACAAAAATTACCTGAAAATAATGGCGGTTATAACTCAATTAAAAATTTTGGTAAAACTCATAAAAAAGTTTATACCGATTTGAGCACCGATAACCCAATTGATTTAACACGTTATCAAGTAATTAATAATTATATGGGCAGAGCCGGATTAATTAACAGTGGCGGAGCATCAGGTGAGAATGATTTTGCAGAAGCAGCAAAAACTGCTGTAATTAATAAGCGCGCCGGTGGTATGGGTTTAATTTCGGGTAGAAAAGCTTTTCAACGTCCAATGGAAGATGGTGTCAAATTATTGAATTTGATACAGGATGTCTATCTGACAAAGGAAGTCACAATAGCTTAAATTCCATTCATAAAAAAAGGGATGTTCACACATCCCTTTTTTTTATTTTTAATAACAGATAATTATTGCAGTGTTAGAAGATAGTCAGCCATTTTTCCTAAATCTTTTACATCTCGATTGTTATAAGAGGGCATGATTACATTTTTATATTTTTCTTTAAATTCTTTAAATCTATCTGAATCCATAAATGAATTCGGATTTCGTAAATAGTTAATCAGTTTATCTCTTGAATAGTTTTCGTTAAGTCCATAAAGGGTCGGCGCCTTTGGACTTCCCTTCAAATCCCCGCCGTGGCAAGTGATACATCCGAAACTATTAATTAATTGCATCCCGTTTAATTCTTGAGTTACGGTTTCTTCAGGATAGTTTTCCTTCATTGCCGGAGGTGATTTAACCTCTTCTTGTTTTGTTAGTTGCTGCAAGAAAAAAAGTAATATAAATAATCCTAAAAAAACTGAAGTCCATATTTGAGTTTTTGTCATACGTTTTCCTTAAATAATAGAATTGAAATTGAATTTACAAAATTATTTTCATTCGACATCAATGATTTGGTCGTAATAAGTTTTAAAATTTTTAACCGAATTAAATATTGATTGAGCAATTTCATTTTGTCCTTGTTCGCTGCGTAAATATCTGGCATCTTTTTCATTAGAAACATAACCGGTTTCAACAAGCACACTTGGCATAGATGCTCCGACTAATACATAAAATCCCGCTTGTTTAACTCCCCTAGAAGCAAGTTTCAGATTTTGCTCAAACTGCTTAACAGTCAAATCAGCAAATTTTTCAGAATATTTCATATAAGTGGAATGAGCCATACTAACCAAAATAAAATTCTCATCTGTCAATTTTTGGTATCTGTTTGGATTATCCTCATATTTTATTACGCTGTTTTCCCACTCCGCAATCCCAATTGCCTCAGCCGTTCTGCCGGGGCGTAATAAATAGACTTCAAATCCGTTTGGTTTACTATTTTTCTTCGGTGCAGAGTTGCAATGTATAGAAATAAATAATTTTCCATTATTTTCATTAGCAATCTTGCCTCTTTTATACAGTTCAATAAATCGGTCATCAGATCTTGTATAAACTACTTTTATATCTTTTAAATTGTTTTTAATAAGATTGCCGAGTTTTAGAGAGATTGCTAGATTTATCTCCTTTTCAATTGTGTTATTTACACCTATAGCGCCATAATCTTTACCACCGTGTCCCGCATCGATAACTACTACATCGAAAATCCATTTATCCTTTTTGTTTGATGTTTTATCAATTTTCCGATCAAATATTTTGTTATGTATTGTAACCAATATTTCATTTCCGCGATCACCTTGCATAATTTCATAAGATGAATAATCTTTTGAAAGTGCAATTTCTATAATTGAATTAAATTCTTCGTTACGTGTTGAAATTTCTTTAACAACACTTTTGCCTCGAGTCTGGTCAACTTTACCGGCATCAACATTACTCCCCTTTAGTTTGATGATAATATTGTCATTCATAATTGAATGAGAAAGTGCCGGGATCTTTTTATCGGCTCTAAATTTTAATAATGTGCCGTTCGTTTTTTCATCTATACTTACTTTATTAATTACGATGTCGGATTTAAGTAAAACGGCTTTTCCTGGAATATTTGGTGGAGTTATTTCGAAAGGAATCTTCACCTCATCAACTACAAAAGGTGAACTTATATTTTCACCGGATAATCTTAACTCACCTAACATATTTCGTGTTAAAATAGATGTTGTGTACTCAAAGGGCATGTACATAACATTACCAATCTGTAAAACAGATACCGGGATTTGGATGATTGTATTTTCAGAATTTGTGCGGGCAGATATGACAATAAATGGGTTGTTGGCAGAAAATTTAATAGTCTCTTTTTCGGATTTAAGTTCTATTTTTTTTGTCTTTGAGTTTACATAAACATTATAATTCAACAATTGAGCAATGTCGTTTATCGAAACATAGTTTATATTTCCTTTTTCAAACGAAGAGACATTAGCTTTCTTATCATTATACTCAATCGTCTTTTTTGAAATCGATTGTGAAAATATTGAACATGCGAACAGAAATATTATAAAAAATAATTTCATTATTTAACCTATGAACGGGAACATAAAACCGCTCTTTTTTTTGTATAAAACAAATTCATCTTTAAAGTGTTTGAGTAAAAGATTTTCTTCCATTAAAGCTCTTTTAAATAAAAAGTAAATTTCAATGATTGCCAACGGTGCTAATAAATAACTCATAACAGCTATCGCAGCGGTAATATCAACTATCATTTGAGACAAATATTGCGGATGCCGGATGTATTTATAAACTCCGCTGTTAATCAACTTATGATTATTAAGTATAACAATATCCTGTGAGTAACTATCTCCCAAGGAACGATATGACAAAATTTGAATCCATGAAAAAATGACATATAATACAAAAGCAATCAACCTGATATTAAAGTTCCCTTCCGAATAAGTAAATGTACCTACCTCGAATAAAGAAACAATAAGTAATACAAGCGTTAACGTTGCTATTGCTGTCGGAACAGTCTGTAAATATGTTTTTGGTTTTTCTCTAACTTTGGTGATTGATGTTTTAAGCCCTTTTTTAGCGCCCGAAAAATTAGCACCAAAGGTTGCGATAATATTTATTGCAATTAGAATATTTATTGGATCCATTTTCTACCAAAATTTTTCAAATATAATAAAACTTCTTTATAAGATTACCTGAAATGAGAGTCTCTTTTTTATTTAGAATCAATTAGTTACTTCACGTAAAATGAACAAATATTCTTTTTGCTCATCTTGTGATGGGAAAGAAGAATTTCTATTAATAGGTTTTTGTATACCCATCAGCATAAATAACTCATCCAGGGCATCAAACATCTGGCTTAAACCGAGTGAATGATCTCTTAAAAAATGAATTAACTTAAGTGTTCGAAATCCATCAAACCAATATTTTTTCTGCCTCATTAATTGTTCTGCTGACTTAGAGTTTTCGACTATTTTTGTCCACTCTATTTCAAATTTTTGATCTGAAAGAAATTGTGCCAAACCTGGATTAATTTTTATCGCTTCGTTAAGATAATCATCAGCGGAAACTGCCTGATCCATCATAAAAACTTCTAACCAATTTTTCAAAATAACGAAAGACAAAGGATTATATAAAACATACTCATTCTGCACATTTGATAAAAACCGATTAACTCTCTGCCCCGTCCCAAAAGGGACACGCCACGAACATCGAGAGGATGGAAAAACCGTGCAACTATTAATATTTACAATTGGATAATTTTTTGAGAGTTTCTCCAAAAAGTAAAAATCTTCTGCCGCTTTTTTTTTATTCATTCCACCAATTTTGCAGTAAACCTCTGCAGTACAAGCCATCGAAGAACCGATGGTAAAAAAACTATACGGAGAGTTAGCATATTTTAATCCCAAAACATAATAGCGAAGGAATAATTCATAATTAATTATGGCTTTATTAATATCTTCTAATTCTTCTAACTTATGCTCGAACCTAATTGAAGCTGCTTCAATGCTGCTTGAATTGAACTTCTCGTAAATCTCAGTTATATAATTACTTGAGACTTCACAATCTGCATCCAAACAAACAAGAATAGGTTTAGATTTTTCATAACTAAAATAATTAAGTGCCAAATCCATTCCAATTTTTCGAGCTAAACCAACTCCAGCGTCCTTTAACGGAAGTTCATTTCCGTTTGTAGAAGCATCAATAAAAGAAATTGTAAGGTCCGATTTATTCTCAAGTGAAATCATCATATTAGATACATTGTCTTGTCCAGCCAGTTTAGACAAAAACTCCAATGACTTTTTATTATCAGATTTGATTTCATCATCAGTACTAACATCGTTATTTACAACGAATAATATCAAAGTCTTCTTAAAATATTTATTATCGTTTAAGAGTAAAGACTTAACAAGTCTCTTTATGTTCTCGAACTCTTTGATTGCCGGGATTATTATAATTATTTCAAAACTATCAGCTAATGTCGTTCCAATTTGCCAATTTTCAAGAGCAAATTTGGTTTGATATTTTGTTACATAATGAGGGATTTTACTCAACATATCAGACTAAATTAATTCTTGCAGAATCGATTATTCTTTTTGCCGACTCATAATTCGGCGACTCAAGCCATTGAATTTGAACTCCCTCTTTCTCCATTTTTCTAAACCATGTCATTTGCCGTTTTGCGAATTTATGGATTGAGCTATTTAATTTTTGAAACATGTCGTTATAGTTAATTTCACTTTTTAAGTAGAGTGAAATATACTTATACTCAAGCCCGAATAACTGAAGTCTGTCATGGGATATTCCGCGCAAAAGTAATTTCTCGACTTCTTCAATCATCCCTTCATTCAATCGTTTTTTCAATCGTTCTGTAATTCTTCTTTTAATAAGTTCACGATCAGGAGCAATTCCAATGTTAAGCGAATTTATCTTTTTTTGTTTTGTTAAATCTACTTGTGAATTGTTTTCACTAAACGCAACTTTTACGGCTGCGACTAATCGATTACGGTTAACTAAATCTGTTTGGTTATGTTGATTAGGTTTTAATTGAAGAAGTAATTCACGTAATTCTTCGTCTTTTTTTTTATCAATTTCATTTGCATAAAAATCTGCTTTGTTCAGAAGGTAGTTTTGAATTATTACCGCCAAATATAAACCTGATCCTCCGGTAAGAAATGGTATTTTATTTTTTGATATTACTTGCTTATAAACAGCAAAAAAATCTTCTTGAAATCTGTAGATATTATACTCTTTATCAGTATCTATAATATCTATTAGGTGGTAAGCGATCTGCATTCCGTTTATATTATACTCGCTAATATCCTTTCCTGTACCGATGTCCATGTAACGGTAGACTTGTCTTGAATCAGCAGAGATTATTTCACCATTATAATGAAGTGCGAGTTTAGCAGCTAAACTTGTTTTCCCGCAAGCTGTAGGACCGAGAATCGAAATTAAATTATGGGACATTATTCATTATTAACTATCGGGAGTTTGATTGTAAAAGTAGTACCGGTACCCAAATCGGTTTCAACTGCAATTGTTCCACCATGTTCTTTTATAATTTTCTCTGCAATTGGTAATCCAAGTCCAACTCCATTTTTCTTTCCATGACTCATAAAGGGTTCCCAAATTTTATCGATCAGACTATCCGGGATTCCGAGACCGGAATCTTTAAAAGAAATAGATACGGAAGCTTCGCCAAGTGTTGTAGATATATATAAATTTCCACCGGTTCCCATAGACTCACAAGCATTTTTAGCAATTTGAAAACATGCTTGATAAAATTCTTTTTTATCAATTTGAACAATTGCATCCTTATCAAACTTCTTGAATAATTTAACTTTTTTAGAATCCACATACTCAGCTAATAACTCAAGAATATATTCCAACGTCGCATTAATGCTCTGTTTTTTTGTTTGAAGGATCGATTTACCTTCTGAATAACTCAGAGTTGTTTGAACTAAATCTGATACAGTATTTGCTTGTTCAATAATCATATCGAGTACTTGCTTAACGTCTTGTGTTATGTCTTTCTTTTTGATGTGCTCGGCATAATGTTTAATTGTTAAGATCGGTTTTTTAATATCAGTAATAATAAAATTTGCCACTTTCCCAATTGATGTTAATCGATCAGTTCGTAATATTTGCTGTACAAGTTCGGCATTTTCAAGTGCTAAGGCGGCATGTACAGAAAGGGCTTCAAGAAAAGCTTCATCAATTGGGACAAAGAAACCTTTATGGCTGTTCAGCAATTGAAGCACACCTATAACAACCCCATTTTTATTTTTAATCGGATAACAGAGCATAGAGTTTGTTTTATAACCTGAACTTTTGTCGATATCGGAATCAAATCTATCATCAACAGTAGCATCTTGTATATTCACTACTTCACCTGTTTGCGCAACCCATCCAGCTAAACCCTGACCAATTCGTAATCTTATTTCTTGAATATTATCTCCGCGAACTACTTTTGACCACAATTCATTTGTTTCCCTGTCGAGGATATAAAGGGTTCCTCTGTCAGCTTCAGTCAACAATGAAGCGGCTGAAATAATTGATTTAAGAACCTCATCAAGTTTAATATTTGAATTTACTTTTTCTGCTGCTTCAATAATTAATCTCAATTGTTCCGGTGAAAAATTATGTTTATTGACAGTAAAAAAATCTTCCGCTTTCAAGGAAGTCTCTTTTATTGGTTCATCCTCTACATGTTCATATTCGGAATTACTCGTCTCAATAGAGTAGCCACCCGGTTCATCTTTAGGTTCAAAACTATTAAAAGGTGAGGCATCTTCAATTATATCTATTTTCTCATCATTGATTAATACATCCTCAGATGGTTCTGAATTAAAATTCCAATCTGTTTTTGAATCAAATATCTTTTCTTCTTGAGGTTCATCCTTTATTCCCCAATTAATTTTATTTTCATCATCATCCCATGCAGGGGGCGTCAATTCAGCTTCTTCATCATCTATTAGAGGAATTTCATCAGCTTCTCCAAAATCCCATTCAAAGGTATCAGCTTCCTCGCTAACAGTTGGAGATCCTTCTTCAATAGAATTTTTAATCTTCTCGGACAGGGAAGAATCGGTTTCCTTAAAAGCATTAAAATCAAATGAGTCAACAATATCTTCCGATATATCTTTGTAAGTAAATTCAGATGATTCTTCTGAGAAAGTTGAGGTTGGGGTTATCTCATCTTCTATATTTGGTGATTGGCTATCACTGTTATCCTCAGTTAATTCTAATGGTGGTTTTTCTTCAATTACCGAAGGCTTCACTTCAAAATACTCTATCCCTTGAAGATTATTTAATACCCGTTTATCTTGAGAAGTTAATGAATCAATATCATCATGATATAATAGATAAAGAGTACAGTTTGTTTCTGCAACTGATGAGGAGTCTCGTTTCTGATGTTCGATAAACTCTTTCTCCCCAAAGAAATCGCCGTCTTGTTTAATAAATATTCGCTGCCCATCAATATAAGTTCTGTGTTTTATTTTAACTTTACCTTCGAGAATTAAATAAATTTGCTCCGCTGAATCTTCCGGTTGAAAAATTATTTCCCCTTCAGAAATTTCTTTCAAGCTTTTCTGATTAAAATTAAATTGCGGATATTGGTTTTCGATATGTGCAAACAATTTGTTTGATTTTATCAAGGTAAGGGCTTTTATTTGAGATATCATTTATTTTCTCATTAGTTTTTTTAATCAAGGTAATAATAGTGAATAATTTGGAAATATTAAACGGTATCAGGCACTTAAAAAATAATGATTATAAAATGCGATATATAATTGAAAATTCGTCTCAATATTCAATAACTCCATCAAAAAAATATTTTGAAAGTTTAGTAACTTCAATTATTGGTCAGCAATTATCCATACATGCTGCAAATAAAATCGTTGAGAGATTTCAGAATTATTTTTCCGGAAAATTTCTACCAAAATTAATTTTGGATACTGACACTGAAGAATTGAGGAAATTGGGCATATCTTACTCGAAAATTAAATATATAAAGGATTTATCTGCAAAAATTGAAAGTATGGAGATTACATTTAAAGGTATTACAACCAAGACTGATGAAGAAATAATCGAACTTCTAACCAAAGTTAAAGGCATTGGTGTTTGGACTGCCCAAATGTTCCTTATTTTTACTTTGGCAAGATTAAACGTTCTGCCAACCGGAGATCTGGGGATAAAAAAAGCTATTAAGACAATATATTCACTTAAAGAATTACCTTCTGAAATTAAAGTAGAAAAAATTTCAAAGAAAAATAAATGGGGACCTTATAATTCAATTGCTGCGTGGTATTTATGGAAAAGTCTCGATGAAAAAATTGCTATCCCTAAATAAATGCTTCTTTAAGATAGAAGTGATTTATTATCTTTCATATTATAAAAAAATGTTGAAACTTTTTAAAACAAGATACATCAAACCAAATGGATGAAGAAATTTTAATATCAAATGCAAAAGACGGTGACCGCAAGGCTTTAGCTTTTTTAGTAAAAAAATATGAAAAAACTGTTTACAATTTTTCATATAAGATTTGTAGAGACCGCGAGAAGGCTGAAAATACTATGCAGGAAACCTTCTTGAGCATGATAAAATCATTTCATCAATTCGATAGTAAATCAAAACTATCTACATGGCTGTATCGAATTGTGGTGAATAACTGTTTGATGGAAGCGCGAAAAAATAAGCGTTATTTATATGTTGATGTAGAAACTGACGATAGTTTATTTGATGAAAAATATATCGCAGATTGGAATTCGTTACCGCTTAAAAATCTGGAGAATACAGAACTTCGTAGAATACTTGATGATGCGATAAGTAAACTTGTACCCGAATATCGAATCGTTTTTACTTTGAGAGATGTAGAACAATTATCAACTGAAGAGACAGCTGGACTTACCAAGTTAAGTATCCCGGCAGTAAAATCAAGGTTACACAGAGCAAGAGCATTTTTAAGAAAAGAAATTTCGAAAGCATTTCAAGTATGAAAAAGGAAAAAGTAACTTGTAGAGATGTGATGGAACATGTCTGCGAAAGTTTAGGAGAAGATTTGGAGTCGCCGAAGTGTAGAGCCATCAAATCTCATTTAGAGAGTTGTAGTGTTTGTCAAAATTATTTTCATTCTGTTGAACACACAATCGATTTTTATAAATTGTATAATGTTGATTTGCCGGATGACGCTCATAACAGATTGATGAAAATATTAAATCTTGAAAACGAATAATTAATTTTAGGAGAATAAAATATGCCGATATTTGAATACCGCTGTTTGGATTGTAATTCAAAATTTGAAATACTTCATAAAACCACACAAAATAGTGAAGATGCTACGTGCCCAAAATGCAATACAAAAAATATAAAAAAGTTAATTTCATCATTTAGCGCAAAAATTCCTGCCACTATTTCTTACTCTTATGATGATACATGCAGTAGTGGAAATTGTTCTGTTAATTCTCAATCTCCATGTTCATCCGGGATGTGCGGTCTAAATTAAATATCAAATAGAAAGAAATCTATGAGCAAAGGATTACTGTTAATAATTATGTTTTCAATATTCAATATCTTTTCAAAAGCACAAGTAAATACCGAATCTGAAATGTCCATTTCAACTTTAATAGAGGAAATGAAGACGAATAAATCATTGGTAATCGTTGATGTTAGAACACCAGGTGAGTTAGCCGGTCCACTCGGTAAAATTGATGGAGTTATAAATATTCCGGTTCAAGAAATTTCAACACGATTTTCAGAACTATCAAAATATAAAGATAAAGACATTGCAGTAATATGCAGAACAGGTAACCGCTCTACATTCGGAACTGACTTTTTGCGGTCAAAAGGATTTAACGCAAAAAATGTTCTTGGTGGAATGGTTAAGTATAGAAATCATTCTTCAAAAAAATAAATTTCGAATTTGATAAGCAGACAGAATTAAAACATCACTTATTATCTCAAAAATCGTGCTTCTTCAAGAGTTAAGATTAATGATATTCTATGAGTATCAGGTAATCGGTCTTCCTCTGACATAGCAAAACGCGCGAATGAATAATCTATATTAAGTTTAGGTAATTTAACTCCGGCACCAACTGTGAGTTGTTTAATATCATTATACCCGCCCCTAATTGCAAATAAATTTCTAAAGTTGTATTCAAGCCCAAAGTGTGGATCAAAACTGACAGGACCAATATTGAATTGGGAAGCAAACCTTCTGTTCTCAAATCTAATATCAAAATCAAGTGCCGGTAAAATTGTTCCACCTAAAAAGTTGAGACTATAAGCCGCACCAAGTTTTAAAGTTGGAGTGATAAGTTCTGTACGTCCCGTGCTCCATGAAACAAAAGTAGTAGTTGCATCTTGCAGGTTTGCACCTATCACTAGATTTTCATCCGGTTTGTATAAAGCTCCAAGATCAAAACCAATTCCGAATGCAGATGCTTCAGCAATGTCTCTTTTAATAATTTTTACATTAGCGCCGTAATAGAATTTATCTGAATGTCTTTTAGCACCTGTGAAATAAAATGCCCAATCTTGATTGCTGACTTCTTTAATGAGTGATGGATCTATTCGTGCAGAAGGAAGTGTTATATCGTAAATAACTTTTCCGGTATTTTTATCAACTAATGCTTCTCGCGTATCATAAATTTTATCAACACCTAACCGCATTATACTTAAACCAAAACTCCATGATTTACCATATGGAATTGCTACCGCTGCATAATTATAGTTTACAAGGTTGCCAAATCTTTCATCATGCATTAATGATATTTGGGGATAATTTAGATTGGCAAGACCCGCGGGGTTATAATAACCTGACGTCACATCATTTGCTACTGCAACAAAACTTCCTCCCATTCCAAGCGCCCTGCCGCCAACTCCAATTGATAAAAACTCCCCGGCATATTTGCTAAAAACCGTTTGGGAATGCAGTGATACTGATAGTAAGATAAAAAGTATTGCGAAAAATTTCTTAAACATTGGTACTCCGTTAAAGATTCGATTTAATCTTTCAAAAATTTGGTAAATCACACTTCAAAATCAAGGTCAATTTTCTTAGGCTCAAATTAAATTGTATTACTTGTGTAATGGGCAATAATTTCATCCGTAATCCTAACCGGTCTACCATTTTTAATTGAAATCATTGTATAAGTGATATAACCTTGGGCTGCTATTTTTTCTGTCTCGTTAAAAACTATCCAAAAATTAACTTTCACTTGTGCTCCATTAATTGAGTCAACCTGAGTTTTTACTATTATTTTATCTTCTAACTTTAATGCTCTTTTATATTCAATGTTTGTTACACTAATAACCCAGTTATAACCAAGTTTATGAAAATCATTCATGGGCATTTTGTAATCATCACGCATTTGTTCGTAACGTGCAGCAAGAATATAATCTAAATACTTCGTATTATGGACGTGATTATTAAGATCAATATCGTCCGGACGAATTTTTATTTCACTTTGATAAATTGCATACATACTTTTTACTAAATAATTGTTACTTGAATAACTTCAGGTAAATTTAAGAATCTTTTCCTTTTTTTTATCATCAAACCACAAAAAATAGAGGAGCAATGAAAGAGTTTTTAAGAAATAAAGTCCGTTATTTATTTATTCCGTTAGGTGCTGTAGCCGGTTTTGCATATTACTATTTTATCGGCTGTAATTCCGGGAGTTGTCCGATTCAGAGTAATCCTTATTTTAGTACTTTGTACGGAGCTCTAATAGGGCTGGTATTAACTCTCCCCGATAAAAAGAAAAAAGAAGTTCAAAATGAAGACCATAACTAAAGATTATTTAATTGAAGATTTGGTAAACGATTATCCTTTTTCGGTAAAATACTTAATGCAAAACGGAATACGCTGCCTCGTTTGCGGTGAACCGATTTGGGGAACTTTAGAGCAATCAGCATTGGAAAAAGGATTTTCATCTGAACAAATTGAAAATTTTGTAAAAGAATTAAATCAACTTCAAGAGATTAATTAGTCAGAAGAAAATTAGCCATCAAAATATGTTTATTCTGATGGCATAAAATTTAATCTAAATCTTCGAGATGTTCTACTGCATCTATTCCCGATGGCATTGGGAGATAGAATCGGATTCTCTGCACTTGACCATTACGTTTTACTAATCTATTCACTTTCTTTTTAATAATAACACTATGCTCAATATGAATTTCATCCTCAATGATTGAACCGAAAATATAACTTGTCCCTTTAATCAGCACATTTTTGCCAATGTGTAATGGGAATTCATCGGAACCTGTCATGTTAACACTTGATTCAATTCTTGAACCATCACCGATAGTAATATTCCCTTTTATAATATCACCCCAAAGAATTTCCACATTATTTCCGATTACAAAGGATTGATTTGTAAAACAGGATAAATGAACATTTTCCCAAATTGTCACATCATTTCCGAATTGAACATTTCCATCGATGTAAGCATTTTTTTTAAATTCAATATTGTAGTTTAACCTTACTCCTTTACCAATGTAAACTCCCGAACCAATTTTAATATCTAATGGTTCACCAAGTTTGTCCATTCTAAAAATATCTTCAACTACATCTTCATGAATAAAAAAATCATCCGGATCCGCAATCTCAATTATATTTTTAAGTTTTGTGTATACTTGATTACGGAATAAATTTTCCATGTCCTTCAGTACTGATTTATCATTAAATCCCATTACAACGTATTGATCATGCGGACTGATAGCAGTAACATTAAATTTATGCTTATTAAACAAAGCGATAAGGTCAGTAATATAAATTTCGTTTTGAGCATTATTGCTTGAAAGTTGATTTACAAGTTGAATCAGTTTTTTATAATCAAACGCATAAACGCCTGAATTATATTCTCTATTCTCTATTAGTTCATTTCTTGAATAAGAATATTTTCTGTCGTTATATTGAACTGTATACTCTTCATCCTCTTTTATAGTTAGAATATCTTTGTGTTCTATAATTTCAATTACATTTCCGAAATCTTCACCGGAGGGTTTACCTGAAGTATCAACCTCTTTCACACGAACAATTCTTCCGTAAGAATTTTGATTACTATCACCTTCGTAAATTCCGGTTAACACCATCATGTCCGCATTAGAATCTTTAAAAACGTGTCGGAACATTGTAGTAGTCGTTTTATCAATTAATCCCATATCCCCCGGCAGGACATAAATTACACCATCAAAATCCTTTTCGATTTTCTCTAAAGCAATTTGAACTGCATGTCCTGTACCTTTTTGTTCAGCTTGATATGAGAAAATAGTTTTTTCTCTTTTCCCGATTACACTCATAACATCTAATGCTTTAATCCCAACAACCAATATGGCGTTAATTGCTTCTTCAGTTTTTTGACAAGCGTTAAAAACGCGTTCAACAGTAGGGATACCCCAAATATTATGCAACATTTTTGAACGATGAGATTTTATTCTTTTACCATGACCTGCAGCAAGAATAATAGCAGCTTCATTTAATGAATAATCAAATGGAGAAGAAAGTTCTTCAGCTTTCTTATAGATTTCTTTTTGTTCGACATTGCCCAATTTTCAACCTCTTTACAATTTTGTTTGAATCTCAATGTGAAATTAGTGAATGGCATCCCTTTTCGCAAACAAACGATTTTATAACTATGAATATTTTGATATTTTACCAATAATGATTTTTAATAATTGGAGAAATTAATGGTATTGAAAAAATCGCACAACAAAATGATTGCCGGGGTTTGCGGAGGTATTGCAGACTGGCTTGGATGGGATCCAACAATTGTTAGGGTTGGTTATGTTCTACTTTCAACATTAAGTGCAGCATTTCCTGGAATTTTAGTCTATATTATTTTGTGGGTAGTAATGCCAGCTCCAAATGATTAGGTGTTTCAATTTCCGCTAAAGCTAGTGATAATTTTTTATCCTTTTCATAAACATCCGGTCTAAATTGAAGACTGTTTTTTGTATCCGTCCAAACAGTAAAATAGTCAACAAATAGTGCTATAGACCGGTTAAGTTCTAAAAATTTTGTTTTATTATGATACCCCTTAAAATTTTTCATCTTCTCTTTATCCTCGGGTTTGATTCCCAATTCAATTTTAACATCATCGAGAGTTAGATTTGTAACCTGACCGGTTATATACTCTGCGAACATTAATGGTTTTTCAACCCGAACACATCCATGGCTTACAGCACGGTTAGCGGCTGAGAATGGAGCGCGAGTCGGAGTATCATGTAAATAAATTGAATATTTATTATTGAACATAAATTTAATTTTACCAAGAGCATTTGCTCCCCCCGGCTCTTGCACAAAAGTAAATGGAAGATTTGTAGGTGAGTATTTTCGCCAGTCAATCTCATTATGATCAATCTCTTTACCACCTTGAAAGACTTTGAATTTTTTGTCATTCAAATAATCTGGATCTTTCATTACTTCATAATAGGTTTCGTTCTTCGCTATACTTGTCGGAACATTCCATGGTGGATTTGTAATAATTTGGTTAATCCGGCTATAGACTTGCGGGGTTTCAAAATTTTTAGGTAAGTGAATCCATCTTTTTGTTTTCTTATAGACAGCTATTTTTTGTTCATAGTTGCGTTCACGTTTTTGTCCAACGCATACTTTAATTGATGTTTGTAAAGCGCCATCTTTATATGCATACAACGTAAAATCAGGAATGTTTACTAATACATAAGTTAATGAGTCGGTATAAGTCGTCCAACGGAAACGTTCCAAATTTACTTTTATCTGTTCAACTCTTTCCGATGGAGTAATATTGAGTTGTTCGATAGTTTGAAAACCGATAACGCCATCATCTTTTAATCCATAAAGACTTTGAAATTTTCTCACTGCATTAAATAGAACCGAATCATATCTCGGTGGGAATGATAGATGATATGAGGAATCAAGCAATCCTAACGAAACAAAGTTTTCAACCATAGGTTTCAAAATTGTTGATTGTTGTCCGAGTTCTATTTTTCCTGTAATACCGGGGACTTGAATCCAATTCACTGTATTTGCAAATTCTTTATAAAATTGGAGCGCATTTTGAAGTCCGATATAACGCAAACTCTTAGGTTGAATCTTTTCCAGAACATCCTGTTTATTATGATTTAATAGATTAGCAAACAAATCTATCTTTCTATCAGGTAACGGGATATCATAATTCTCCGGGTCGTATTCACGCGGATTAATCACTCCAAAGAGAATACTTTTCTGATATTGTAAAAATGATGCCGAAAGAAGGAAATCAAAATTTGCCAGCAAAGAATAATCATACAAACTGGTTTTATTGGCATTCTTAACTAATGAGAGATAATTAGAATTCAGTTGAGTGAAATAATATCGCTCAGGATTTAGACCATGTTTAAACGAATTCTCCAGGTAACTTAAAAAAGATTCTATTTGTAAAGTATCAGTCTCTTCAGTGAGCCAAATTGAATTGTAATTGTTCTGCTGATAGATTTTTACAAGCGTATCAATAATTTCTTTCTCAATTCCATAAATAGAGTTAACATAGTTTGAATCAGACGTTATCAAAATCATTGAGTTGAAAAGACTATCCTTGCTCAATCCCGGTACAATTAGGCCATTCTCTTTATTGAACCATTCACATGAATTTAAGGATATTGAACAACATGATATTAATATGAAAAGAATTTTTTTTAAGCTCATCTTCCATTTTCTGAATTAGTTACATTATAGGCGAAATGTGAAAATTTCATCTGTCTAATTTATCATTCTTCCGAAGATTCCAAAAGTGTTTTAATTCATCCACAAAAAAAATCAGCATGCTTTATTTTCTTAACACTGTTCATAAAAAATTAAGATTACTAAAATATTTATAATATAAATCGTTGTAATTTCAAAAAAAAATTCATAGACTTATTGAGTATATTTCTCCGAATTCTAACTAAGTTGCACAAACATATTTGCATTAACTTAATTGATTGGATATTGATATGGGGGAAAAGAAATTATTTCTTAACCCGTTCCCCGGAATCAGAAGTTTTGAGGCTGATGAAGATGTTTTATTCTTCGGTCGTGAAAGCCAAATAAAAGAATTAATTCCGCGATTATATGAGACCCGTTTTCTTGCTATTACCGGTTCTTCCGGATGCGGTAAATCCTCTTTAGTTAGAGCCGGTTTGCTCCCCTCTTTGTTTAAGGGCAAACATGTTCAAAACATCAAAGAATGGGATCATCAAATTTTCAGACCGGGAAATGAACCAATCTTTAGATTGAGTGAAGCGATTTTCAGTATAGCCAAATCCGAAAATATTAACACAGCCCCATTTACAAAGATTTCAGACATCCAATCAATATTAAGCAGCGGCAATTCAAGTTTAAGCGAGCTAATCGATTTATTACAAACCAGTCTTAATAAAAATATTTTATTAGTAATCGATCAGTTTGAAGAATTATTTCGTTTTCAACAAGTTGCTGAAAAAGAAAATTTAAAATCAGAAGCTGACCGCTTTGTACAATTACTTCTGGAAGTAACCTCTAAAGAAGAATGCAATTGTTTCATCGTAATTACCATGAGATCGGATTTTTTAGGTGATTGCACCGAATTTACAGGACTTCCTGAAGCTATAAATAAAGGGCATCATTTGGTTGTCCGAATGTCTAAGTATGAAAAAGAACTTGCCATCACCGGACCAATTGAGGTATGCGGCGGTAAAATTTCTAAACGACTTGTAAATCAACTACTCCACGATGTGGGAGATGATCCGGATCAACTTCCGGTTATGCAACATGCACTTATGCGCACTTGGGATTATTGGATACTTAATCGAATTGGTGATGAACCGATTGACCTCGCCCATTATGAAGCTATTGGAACAATGGCAGAAGCTATTTCTCAACATGCTGAAAAAATATATCAAGATTTCCCGAACCCGAGACAAAAATTTTTAACCGAAAAATTATTCAAAGCTCTCACAGACCTTGGCAGCGATAATACTGGTCGAGGGACGAGGCGCCCAACCCCATTAAAAGATATCTGCACGCTTGCTGAAGCAAAAGAGTCAGAAATTATTTCTATTATCGATATTTTTAGATCTCCCGGAGTTGCATTTTTAATGCCTTCACACCACTTCCAGTTAGACGAAGAAAGCATAATTGATATTTCACATGAAAGTATAATGCGTAAATGGGGAAGATTAAAAGACTGGGTTGAGGATGAAACTAAATCCGCTCAACTTTATTTAAGACTATCGAAATCTGCCGAACTATATCAGGATGGCAAAGCAGCACTTTGGATAAATCCGGAACTTCAACTCGCACTCAACTGGCTCGACACAAATAAACCTAACGCTACATGGGCAAAACGATATGACCATGCATTTGATAGGGCAATGGAGTTTTTGAATTATAGTAAAAGTGAATTTGAACTTGAAATTGCTAAAAAAGAAAGGCAGCAACAACGTGAGTTAACTCGTGCAAGAAGATTTGCAATTTTTCTTGGTGCGGCTTCAGTTATTTCACTGATTTTTCTTTTGGTTTCACTTAATCTCCGTTTTAAAGCCGAAGCAAGTGAAAAGAAAGCATTAGAGAAAGAAAAAGTTGCTCAATCGGAAAGTAAAAAAGCTGATCAGCAGAAGAAGGAAGCAATATCACAAAAAAGGATAGCTGAACAGCAACAACAAATAGCTGAACAACAGCAGATCATTACCGAAGAACAAAAACAATATGCTCTTGAACAGCAAAAAATTGCCGAGCATCAAAAACAAGAAGCTCTTCTCCAAAAACAACAGGCAGATGCTGCAAAAGTTGTTGCGATTAAATCCAAAGATGAAGCTGAAAAACAAAAACAAGACGCAATAAATCAGAAAAAAATTGCTGACGCAGAAAGAATTAAAGCTGAGATCTCCGAGAAAAATACTATGCGTTTAAGGCTTATTGCAATTGCAAGATCAATGGCAATACAAGCAGTTAAAATTCAAAACAATTCTGGACTATCTTCATTACTATCACTTCAGGCTTATAATTTTAATCTGAAAAATGATGGCTGGGAAAATGATCCGGATATTTATCAAGCTTTAAATTATTCAGTTTCTGATAATGTTGTTTTTAGAGGACATCAGGATGGTGTTAGAAGTATTGTACTATCAAAAAGCAATTTAATTTCATGTAGTGATGATGGTACTATAAGGATTTGGGATATTCACAATCCATTAAATAAACCGAAACTAATAGCACTCCCCGATGTTGCAAAAAAAGGTATTCGTTCTCTTGACATCTCGGGTGATAATAGACTTTTGGCAGTCGGAACTTTTGAAGGAACTATACTTCTCATAGATTTGGAGAATCAAAACTCATCAATAATTCAACTAAAAGGACATTCTTTCGTTGTTAATTCTGTCTCGTTCAACTACGAAAACTCTCTTCTCGTATCAACAAGTTCTGATGGAACATTGCGATTGTGGAATTTGAAAAACAATTTAAATGAATCCCGAATAATCGAACAATCGAAATCCCGGTATACTACAGCGGCTTTTCATCCAAATAAAAATCAAATTATTTTGGGTCGTGATGACGGTAAATTATCACTCTACGATTTGAGTAGTGATTTATCATTAGCTCTAATCGAGAATGGAACTGCAATATCCGCGATTTCATTTAGTCCTGACGGAAAAACTTTTATGACAGGTAATTCAAAAGGATTATTACTATTATGGAATTTTGATTCTATTTCTTCGAAACCAATTGAATTAATTGGACATTCTTCAACGGTAAATGACATTGCATTCTCGAATGATAATAAAACTGTTGCAACCGCCAGTTCTGATGGCAGTGTTAGGGTGTGGAACTTCACAAAGCCTGATCAACTTCCGGTTATTCTTGATGAACATGATTCATGGGTTTATAATATCGCATTTTCGATGGATGGAACAGAAGTTTTCACAGCCGGCGAGGATAAAACAATCCGCCGCCAGATTATTAAAACTAATCAATTGGCTGAAATACTTCAGAAAAGAATTAAGAGAAATTTAACCCGGGAAGAATGGTATAAATACGTTGGGGGTGATATTCCATACGAAAAATCTAATTTGAATTTACCATAAGAAATAAGCATTAAACAGAAATACAATTTTTCATGAGTTCCATTAAGGTAAATATGATAAATAAAAAAGGGTTATTGTTGCTATTGTTAATAGTATCTTTCTTTCAAGAAAATATTATTTCACAAAACCGATGCGATGATGTTTCTTTAAATGAAGCAAAAAAAAAATATGAGATCGGTGATTTTGAGTCGGTAATTTCAATCCTTGAACCTTGCCTAAAAACAGGTTTTTCATCAAAAGAATTGGTACAAGCGTACAGACTTTTATCGATGACTTACATTGCCATAGACTCAATAAATTTAGCTAATTATTCAGCCGCTCAGTTAATTAGGATTGACCCAAATTTTGAGCCTACTTTATTCGATCCTCCAAAATTTGTAAGACTCATTACCGAATTAAAATTAATCGGAGTTAACACCCAGGTTCAATCCGTTTCAAAAAAACTTGAAACCCTTACCGAAGCCCCGGCAACCGTTATAGTTATTAATGAAGATGATATTCAAAAAAGAGGATATACTGATTTAGAAGCATTAATGAGCGATCTGCCGGGATTTGATATTTCAAGATCATTTGGACCGACATATTCAAATATCTATCAAAGAGGTTATCGTTCAAACAATACTGACCGTACAATATTTTTAATTGATGGAGTTGAGGAGAATGATCTTTGGTCAAATATTACATATCTATCAAGACAATACCCTTTAACAAACATCAAGCGAGTTGAGGTTGTATATGGTCCCGCTTCAACCATGTATGGTGCTAACGCATTTGTAGGTGTTATTAATGTAATAACAAAAGAGCCTGAAGAAATTTATAAAGATAAAAAAATTGGTGTCTCAGCTCAGTCAAATATCGGTTCATGGAATACCCGTTTCAATGACATTACAATAGCCGGCAAACTAAGTGATGTTGCATTTTCCTTTAGTGGTCGAAATTTTTATTCTGATGAAATGGATTTATCTCGTTTTCCCGATTACGATTACAGCCAAACTTATTATGACGGTATCGATTATGCTTCCATGTTAAATATTTACGATAATGTTCAAACTTATATAACAAATAATAACCTAACTGATGGAAATCCATATTATAATATTGTTCGTGACAATAACGGGGATCCTATTTCTGTTGAATTGACGCAAGCCGGAATTGATGCTGCTAGAAATTTTGATAAGAACGGTATTAATGAAGCAGTCGGCGGCAGCAAAATAAAATACAGTAACATCAGTAATTCTTATTATCTATATGGCAAACTTAAACTTTACGATTTTACAATCGGATATCAAAAATGGCGAAATACTTCAGGTGGCACAAATTATTTTACAGACAATAACGAAGCCGGTGCTCACAATGGAAGTATTTGGGTACCGGAACAATCTTTCTTCTTTATAAAGTATGATAAGTCAATAACAGATGAATTAAGTTTTACAAATTATACTCAATATAAAGTTCACAGTATTCATAATGATTCTAAAGCTGTTTATTTATTAAACTATTCAAATGGTGCATTTGGCTTAGCTGATCTCGCATCAGACTCGCAGCCATTTTGGGTAACTGAATATTATTATCAATTATCAAAACAGTTACGAAACGAAATAAAAGTATTATACTCACCTTCTACTACGTTTGATCTATTAACGGGATTGGAGATTCGTAACAGTCAATTACAAGGGAATTATAATATTGCTTACAAACCGTTTCCCTCTGATTCAGGATATGCTGGCGGAAGTAAAACTAGTCAGGGAAATGTCTTGGGTGGAAACAGTTATGAAATTGTTGATTGGGGCTTATATGTTCAAGGCAGTTACAAACCGATCGAACAATTAAAAATAACTCTTGGCGGAAGACTTGATTATAATAAGATTAGAGAATTTGGTGGATATGGAACACAATTCAATCCTCGAATAGCAATAGTATATACACCATCAATTTTTATATTTAAAGGTATCTATTCAGAAGCTATTAAAGATGCTTCAAACTGGACAAAGTTTACGACAAATCCTGCACGTCAACTTACAAATCCGAATCTTGAACCTGAAAAAGTTAAGAATATTGAATTCAGTATTGGTTTAAAATTATTATCTTCGCTTTATTTTGAAACTTCCGCTTATAGCGCAGATTATTCGGGAGTTGTTGGAACAAAGATAGTAGAATATAATGGAGGAACTACAGGACAAAACCAACCTATCGGCTCTTTACAGATTAAAGGAGTTCAATCAACATTCACTTATAGTTTTAACAACTATCAGATATATGCCAACTATACATTTACCGAACCAAGAAATACAGAAGCTGGAAGTGAGTCCAGGATAGGTGATATCGCAAGTCACCGTTTTAATTCCGGTATTAATGCAAAATATTTCGAAAAACTGAACATTAATCTTCGGTTAAATTATATTGGAGAAAGAAAAACCGGTACAGGGACAAGTGTCCCTTCTAATTCAGAAATATTTCCTTCTCTCTTTTTACTAAACGGAAGTTTAAGTTATCAGAATATTTTAGAAACCGGTTTAACTTTTCAATTAAGTTGTAATAATATTTTAAACAAAGAATATTTTGACCCCGGCATCAGAAGTGCAGACGGTTCGTTCTATTCCTCAAGAACTCCACAACGAGAACGTAATTTAATGTTGAGAGTTTTATATGATCTTAATTTCGATTACTAAATTATTTATTTAACCACTATTCACTTTATTTCGGAAAATAATTTTTATGGAAAAAATTCTCGATTACAGAAAACCAACTGAACTTTGTTATGAATCAACTGAATGGAAATATTTTGACAATAATGAGATGTTTATCGATTATCACTTAGAAAGAATTGAAAAACTAATAAGTGTAGATGGATTGGTTTTTCGCTTAGCACATAACGAAGACATAGAAAAATTAGAAGTCTTCATTCAATACAGATATGCTTGTTTTACACAGGAGATAGCCGAAGAAATCAGTAAATATGATCTGTATAGATTCATCAACTTTGGTCACGGCTTATTAATTGAAAATTCTGAACGAAAAATCCTGGCGTGTCTTTTTGAAGTAGGTTATGATACCGAAGATAGGATGTCGTACACATTACGACTTGGAGTAGATGATATTCTGAAAGGGAAAAACATCGGCAAACTACTACTTGAATATTCCTCACTGCTTGCTATGAAGCGTGGTTCAAAAACTAAGCGGGGACTTCTTGACCTTACTAACTTCTCCTCAACTGTAATTTTAGTCAATAAAATCGGTTGGATGTGTGATGGATTTTATCCCGACCTTACCGGACTCGGAACCTGCTTTAATATAGTATTTCCGCTCTCAATTGAGGGATTTACTTCCAACAGAATAGACCTAAATAAATTGGAGAACTTCCTTAAAACAGCAAAGCTGGATTTTGACTACAAAATCATTCCTTATTTTGAAGTTGATAAAATTACGGAAATCTATCTTCAAAAAGAGTTCAGAATTGTTTATTTACTTAGAGCCGGGTTTCACACAGAACGAAATTCGTTTTTTGCATTACGTTATAACGATTTGAATATTTCTATTTAGTTAAAAAGTTAGATGAAAATTAAAGAAAAAATCATATCGACACTTAACATCCGGCGAGGTGAAGAACTTGCAATTCTTCTTTTGTTGATTTTTTCTTTTTTTATGGGAACCTCAAGCGCTTTCTTTTATACTGCTGCAACTTCATTATTCCTTGAGAATTTTGATACTAAAATGCTTTCATATGCTTATATAGCATCGGGGGCTGCAGGATATTTAATCTGGGTAATTTCTTCTAAACTCGAAAAAAAACTTTCTGTTCCAAGTCTCCTGATAACTTACCTTGTACTATTAACATTTAGTGTACTACTATTTAGTTTAAGTGAATATTTTTTCCCTTTCAGATGGCTCTCGTTTTTAATGTACATATGGATTAGAGCATTCACATTTATCGGGGCGATAGTTTTTTGGATTTTAGCAGGAAGACTTTTTAATCTTAGGCAGGGTAAGCGATTATTTGGATTAATTAGTTCCGGTGAAGTAATATCCGATATAATAGGGTTTTTCTCAATCCCGCTTTTGTTGCAATTCATTTCAGCTTCCGACTTAATTTTTATTGCATTTATTGCGCTGGTATTTTGTATTGGAATTCTTACTTATATCACCAAAGTATTTAGCAGCGAGCTGACATCTTCAGATACTAATTCAGAATCGACTGTTACTATGAGCAGTCAATCCGGATTATTTCAATTATTGAAGACAAAATATTTTTCATATCTATTTTTACTCGCACTCCTTCCAATGTTCTCTATTTATTTTGTTGATTATCTTTTCTTGGATCAAACAAAAATTGAATACCCTGATCGTAATGTTCTTGCATCATTCCTTGGTATTTTCTTTGGGATTACAGCTATTGCAGAATTCATTATTAAGACATTTTTATCGGGTCGATTAATAAGTAAATATGGAATTAAACTTGGTTTATCTATACTTCCGTTAATGCTCACCCTTTGTGCTTTGTTGGCAGGCTTTTCGGGAGCTATATATGGAGCATCTGCACTGTTTTTTGCATTTATAGCTCTGATGAAATTATCTGAAAGAGTATTGCGAAGTTCGTTAGGAGATCCGGCATTTCAAATCTTGTATCAACCGCTTCCGGCTGAAGAAAGATTTACATTCCAAAGTAAGATGGAGGGCATTCCTAAAGCAATCGGCAATACGCTTGGCGGATTAACATTATTACTTTTTACAAGTTTAACTTTTTTAAATATAGTCCATTATAATTTCATTTTCCTGATAGTTTTATTTTTCTGGATTCGAATTGCATTTAAAATGTATCACGAATACCGTTCAACTCTAAAATCAATTTTGGAACAACAGAGAAAAGATTCTTCAAAAAACAGAATGGAAGAATCTCTAAAAATATTAAAGGATTATATTGAAAAAGAAGATGGTGATAAACTAATCGATTTAGTTCGATTGTTTGATAAAATTGATCCGATTGAACTTGAGGAATTCCTTCCTGAATTACTGTTAAAAGGAAATTTAAAACAGAAAGAGATTATCCTTAGAATAGTTGAAGAGCGGGTTATAATTACTTCCATTGACGAGATAGAATTACTGCTGACACGAAATGAAAACAGCCCTCTTTTTGAAAAATTAAAAGTTGTTGAAAAAGTGTTAAAATCTAAAGAACAATTTGATTTCGATAAGATTGAAAAACTAAGCGGTTCAGATTTCGTGGAAGATAGGATCCTGGCTTCAAGGTTATTGGGTTACTCAGGTAGATATGATGCTATTAAGTTGCTTCAGGTTTTCTTAAATGATAACGACCATCGTGTGAGAACTACCGCCATTATTGCCACCGGAAAAATAAAACGTGTTGAACTTTGGAATAATATTATCGCTCTTGCAGCAGTTCCGGCTTATGCCAACTCTGCAATTTCAGTAATGAAAATAATTGGTGAACCGATATTAAGAGATTTGAATACTGCTTTCGTTCGGATGACCACGGACAAATCTACTAAATTGCGATTGTTAAAAGTATTTGAAAAAGTTGGGACTAAAACTGCAATTGATATTTTACACTCTAAGATGCTTGACCCCGACAAAGATATTCGAGACCGGGTTTTGATTGCTTTAGGCAAATTAAATTATCATGCAAACCACTCTGAGTTTTCATTTATATCTCAGACTATTGAATCTGAAATAGAAATGACAGTCTGGTTGATGGCAACAATCATTGATTGTAGAAAATCGGATAAAGCAGTTCACTTGATAAGTTCACTAGAGTCAGAACTAAGGAATAAAAGAGAACGTATTTTTCACTTCCTATCGCTTCTATATGATTACAAAACCATTCAACATATTCGAGAAAATATTGAATCGGGAGATAATGAAAAAAAGGTTTATGCATTGGAAATTTTAGATTTGATTGTGCTGCCGGAAATAAAGGAAATGTTAATTCCACTTCTTGAAGATGTTACCTATGAAGAAGGCATTTCACTTTTTGATCATTTATATCCGCAGCAAAAACTCTCTTTGCCGGATCGGTTAATTGATATTATCAACAAAGATTTTTCATTAATTAATCGTTGGACAAAAGTTTGCGCAATCGAATTAACGGTTTTTTATAACAACAAAGCTACACTTAAAACCATATCGGCAAATTTGATTAATCCCGATTTCATGATTTATGAAAACGCAGCGAGAACACTGATGGCAATAGATCAATTACTCTACAGAGAATTATTTGAACAATTCCCGGCACATATACAGAAGAACCTCTTGAGCATTCAAACAAATAATTTGCTGCTGTCTACGGATGAAGTAAAGTTGTTGAAATCCCTTCCAATATTTAGGAATGTTGATGAGATAAAGCTTGTAGATTTTGTCTCCGGCTCTTTAGAAATTCCTAAGTTAAAAGGGGAAGCAATTCCTCATTTCGAAAATTATATGTACTACTATTTCCTTGTTGTAAATGGAGAGATCAAATGTACAACATCTTCAGGAGAGGTGATTTTGTTCCCGCAAAATTCAATAATTGGTGAATTTAATTATGCAGGTTATTTAAAGGAAGAAAACGAATTTACCGCCGCAACAGATTGTCTTCTACTTCAATTTAGATTGGACATTCTCTACTCGTATCTTGATGATGATATCAATTTAGCCGACGGACTTATTTCTTCTTTGTATGAGAAAAATAAAATTAAAAGGACAAAACATGAAGCAGTCTAATCTTTTCTTTAAGTTTCATATGATAATTGTTCAACTGATTTTATTAGTTTTCGTTTCGTCAGCCCAAATAAATAATTCGGAAATTGGTTTTACATTCCTAAAGAATTATAACCCAAAAGAATACAAAGCCCACGGACAGAATTTTGATATTGTTCAGGACGATAGAGGTATCATTTATGTTGCAAATTTTTCGGGATTACTTGAATATGATGGAATAGAATGGCGTATTATTTCAACTCAATATAATTCAAAGGTTACCTCATTAGCTAAAGATAAATCGGGTAGAATTTATGTGGGTGCGCGGGGGGAATTTGGATTTGTTGATACTGATTCTTTATCATTGCCAATATTCAAAAGTTTAAGTATAAACCTTTCAAAAAGCGAAACTGAATTTAGTGACATAATTAAAATTATCCCTTATTCTAACGGTATTTATTTTATTTCTGAGAATAGGATATTTAATTATACTAACAACAAATTAACTTCGTGGCATATAAAGCAGCCTTTAGTTACAGCGTTTTTACTTGATGATATATTAATCTGTAATGTAAAAGATGCCGGCTTAAAATCATTCATTGATGGAAAATTAACTAAGCTTTCAGGATCTGAAAACTTATTGCCTTCGTTGGAATTCGCGTCATTAATTAAACTGCAAAACAGTATTACTCTTTATGCAACTACAAATCAAGGGCTTTATCAACTTAAAGACGGACAGATAATACCGCTTCAAACCGAAATGGATGATTTCTTCATCAAGAATAGAAT
Organism: Ignavibacteria bacterium; assembly: GCA_030684555.1. Lineage (GTDB taxonomy): Bacteria > Bacteroidota > Ignavibacteria > Ignavibacteriales > Ignavibacteriaceae > JAGUXE01. The sequence continues at coordinate 12,561 of JAUXVN010000130.1, read as the reverse complement.
CTCTTGTGTGCAAGAAACTGATAATGAAGCTTTGGCAATTGGAACAGCTCGAGGTGGAATTGTAATTCTAAATAAAGATTTTTCATTACGACAAATAATAAATGAAAATTCCGGACTGCAAAATGAACTTGTAAAATCAATCTATTTTGATAAAGAAAATAATATTTGGGCTGCATTAAACAATGGAATATCTATTATTGAAATTTCTTCACCCTTCACATTCTTTGATGAAAGATCCGGTATTAAAGGCGGAGTTACTGCTTTCAATAGATTCAATAATAAGTTATACGTTGCAACCTATCAAGGGTTATTTGTTTTTGATAATTCCGCGAAATATTTCCATCAGTTAAAAGGTTTTGATAACGCTTGCTGGTCATTAGTTTTGGGTGAAAACTCTCTGCTTGCAGCAACAACCTCCGGAATATTTGAGATTACGGAAAAGGGTATCAATAAAATCTATTCAGAGTTTAATTTGTCCCTTTACAAATCTTTAATTGATAGCAATAGGATATTTGCTTCTACATTAAAAGGTGTAATTGAATTTGAGTTGATAAATGGGAAATGGATTAATAAAGGAAATTTAAAAGGAATTAATGAAGAAATAAATAAAGCCATCGAATTTGAAGAAGGAATAGTTTTTCTCGAAACTTCTTCAAAAGGAATAATTCGGTATAATCTATCCGATAACTCTTTTATCAGATATGATATTTCTAATGGACTTCCTTCAAATTTGGGGAATCGTATTTACGCTTTCTCCTCCGATTTGTATATATCGTCCGAAAGCGGATTAATGAAATATGATAAACAAACAAAAACATTCAAACCCAATCCGATATTTAAGGATAGTTCAGTTAATTTATGGTTCTCACTAATGTATGAAAATAAATCCACCGGTGATTTGTGGTTAGCCGATGGTGACGGAACATCAATCAGTTTAGCAAAAAATCAGAATAATATTTACACTCAAATAAAAACCCCCTTTCTTCCGATAAGTGATGTTGTAATTTGGTCTTGTTTGTCGGAGGGAAATGGCATTACCTGGTTTGGTGGTCCGGAAGGAATTATTCGTTTTGATGATAAGCTGGATTACAACTACAAAAATGATTTCCAAGCTCTAATCAGAAGAGTTACGGTTAATGATGATAACATTATTTATGGCGGTGGAATAAAAATATTGGAGTCAACCGGTAGTGTAAATTTGCCTTATAACACAAACACAATTCGGTTTGACTATGGTTCCGGAAGTTTCAAAACCCGCGGAAATAATTTGTACAGTGTCTATCTGGAAGGATTCGATGAAACATGGTCAATCTGGACAAAGTCAACTCAAAAAGAATTTACTAATCTTCCTGAAGGAGATTATATTTTCTCCGTAAAAGCTAAAAATATTTATGGTCATGAAAGCAATATCACACAATACTACTTCACAGTTATGACACCCTGGTTTAAAACAATTTGGGCATATATTTTCTATCTTATTTGTGCAGGAACATTTGTTATTGGACTAATACGATTTCGTTCACGACAGTTAGAAAAAGAAAAAGAGGCTCTTCAAAAACTTGTTGAACAAAGGACTTCTGAAATCATCAAACAAAAGGAGGAGATTGAAGAAAAGTCGCTTGAACTGGCTGATAAAAATGATGAGCTGGAAAAAATTAATGTGATAGTAAAATCGATTAATTCTGAAATACATTTTTCCAATCTACTAAATTCAATACTTGAAAAAATTACTGTTGTTAAAGGAATCGATAAGGCATCAGCACTCGTATTTGACAAAAACTCAAACGCATATAAGTTTAAAGCAAGTTTCGGTTGGAATTATGAGAGTATTAAAGAAAATAGTTTTACACAAACTGAAGCCGAAGAGAAATATTTGAAATATACTGAAGAAGTGTATGAGGATTTATTCTTCACCTCAAACTATCGAGCCCGAACAGTAAATAATAAGTTTGATCAGATTGAATCACCTAAATCTCTCCTTGTGCTTTTAGTTAAAGTTGAAAAGAAAGTTGAAGGATTTTTAATCCTTGAAAACACTCACAGAAATGATGCTTTTAAAATTAAAGACATCTCCTTTCTGAAAAATATTAAAGAACATATTATTTCCGCATTTATTAAAACTAAGATACTTGAAGATTTACAAGTTACCTTGAACAATTTAAAGAACGCACAAACACAGTTAGTTCAAGCTGAAAAACTTGCTTCCCTTGGACAATTAACTGCCGGAATTGCTCACGAAATTAAAAACCCGTTAAACTTTGTAAATAATTTTGCCGAGTTAAGCAAAGATTTAGTATCAGAAATTGAAGTTGAAATAGAAAGACTCCATGAGTCAATTGATTCTAAAACAAAAGATTATCTAATGGAAATTCTCGGAGACCTTAAACATAATAATTTGAAAATCAATGAACACGGAAAGCGTGCTGACAGTATAATCAGAGGTATGTTATTGCATTCCAGAGGCAAATCAGGAGAAAAACAGTTAACTGATATTAACGCACTTCTTGCAGAATATGTAAATCTCGGATTTCATGGAATGCGCGCTCAAGATTCAACATTCAATATAAAAATTGAAACTGATTATGATTTATCACTCGAACAAATTAAAGTTGTACCGCAGGATATTTCACGTGTGTTTCTAAACATGGTGAACAATTCTTGTTATTCTACCCATGAAAAAAAGAAAAAATTGCGTGATGCTTATTCACCTGTTTTGAGTGTAAAAACTAAAAACTATGATTCGTATATTGAAATTCGAATTAGAGACAATGGTGAAGGTATACCCAAACATGTAGTTGACAAAATTTTTAATCCCTTCTTCACAACAAAACCTACAGGAGCAGGAACGGGTTTAGGACTTTCATTAAGTTATGATATTGTAGTGCAACAACACAAAGGTGAAGTTAAAGTTGACACAGTAATTGGTGAGTTCGCCGAATTTATTATAACTCTTCCTAAAAATCAGAGTTGAGGCAATTTATCTTTTTCATTTAATATAGATTAAAATATTACTATACTTAGACTAATCAATTTTAAGGAAATCTATGCGACTAAAATTAATGGTGGTTGATGATGAACCGGATCTTGAAACGCTTATTCGACAACGTTTTAGAAGACAAATCCGTGAAGAAACTTTGGACTTTGTGTTTGCGCACAACGGACTCGATGCTTTAGCAAGACTGATCGAACATCCCGACATTGGTATAATACTTACTGATATCAATATGCCGGAAATGGATGGGTTAACTCTCCTTTCAAAAATTGCGGAATTAAATAATCCCGTATTAAAAACCGTAGTGGTATCAGCCTATGGCGATATGGAAAATATTCGTACGGCAATGAACCGCGGAGCTTTCGATTTCATCACAAAACCAATTGATTTTGGTGATCTTGAAATTACAATTAACAAAACATTACAACAATTAACCTTACTAAGACAGTCCTCAGCAGAACATGACCAGTTGATTGCTTTGAAACAGGATTTAAATACCGCCAAAATAATTCAGCAGGCTATTTTGCCAAAAGTTTTTCCTCCCTTTCCGAACAGAAAAGATTTTGATGTGTTTGGATCAATGACTGCAGCAAAAGATATTGGCGGTGATTTTTTTGATTTCTTTATGATTGATGAAAATAACTTTGGTTTTGTAATCGGTGATGTTTCTGGAAAAGGAATTCCTGCTGCAATTTTTATGGCAGTGAGTCGTACATTATTAAGAGCAACTGCATTAAAAGGACTTCCACCTAATGAATGCTTAGATCATGTTAATAATTTATTATGCTCTGAAAGCGTCTCATCAATGTTTGTGACCGTATTTTATGGAATTTTGAATACAGAAAATGGAATTATCACCTATGCAAATGGTGGTCATAACCCGCCCTATCTTGTAAAAACGGATGGAACAATCGACTTAATTCTAATGACCGGAGGAATTGCATTAGGAGTGATGGAAGAAATGCCTTTTTCTTCAAAAACTTTAGAAATGAAACCGGGAGAAGTGGTTTTCCTTTTTACTGATGGCGTAACTGAAGCAATGGACGCAGAAGAAAATCTTTATTCGGAAGAAAGATTAGTTGAGAAATTAAAACTTTCTCATTCAAAAGATATTCAAGAAATAACCAAAGATATCATTGACGATGTCTTTCTTTACTCAAAAGATGTTCCTCAATCTGATGACATCACAGTATTAACTTTTCGATATTTTGGTCGATAATATTCTTATTTATTAAGGAATTTTATGGCTTTAAATCTAATAGTTGATGAAAGTGTTACAAATGCTCACGAGGCTTTTTCCCGTTTTGGAAATATACTTTATTTACAAGGACGAATGATTACTAACTTGGTTGTTAGAAATGCCGATGCATTAATAATCCGTTCGACAACAAATGTAAATGAAGAATTATTATCAGGGAGTAATGTGAAATTTGTCGGGACAGCTACCATCGGGACTGACCATATAGATAAAGATTATCTTACTAAACATCAAATAACTTTTTCGGACGCCAAAGGATGTAACGCAGATGCTGTTGCTGAATATTTTTTAACTGCACTCTATTTTATTGCAGCAAAAAATAATATAGATATTGAAGGTAAATCAATTGGAATAGTTGGTGTTGGTAATATAGGAAGCAGAGTAAAAAAACTTGCAAAAACAATTGGCTTGAATGTAGTTCTAAATGATCCTCCGTTACAACAGCAGACAGGATTAGACAGTTATCGTCCTCTTGAGGAAATTTTAGAGTGCGACATAATTACAATACACACTCCACTTACCCGTGAAGGTCAATTCCCGACTTATCATCTTTTTAATGAAAGAGTTTTAGATTCCATAAAAGAAGGTACAATATTAATAAATTCGGCACGTGGTGAAGTTGTAGATAATCTCGCCTTAACAGAAATATTGAAGAAGAAAAAAATTTTTACTGCATTTGATGTTTTTGAATCCGAACCAAATATCTTAACAGAACTATTACACTATCTTGATTTAGCAACTCCTCACATTGCTGGTTATTCATATGAGGGGAAAATTAATGGCACAAAAATAATTTTTGATGCTTTATGCAAATGTTTTTTATTCAAACCAAGTTGGGAACCAGAATATCCTTCTGTAAAAAATAATAAACTTACACTTCCTGATATAGGAAATGATACAACATTTTTAAATTTCATATTCAGATCAATTTTCCCGATTGAGAAAGATGACAAAGATTTACGAGAGATATTAAATTATTCACAACCCGCACGCGGTAAATACTTTGATACACTCAGGAAAGAATATTTATTAAGAAGGGAATTTAAAAATTTCTATTTTGATGCTTCTCTTATTTCGGAAGAGAGACGTTTAATGTTAGATAACTTAGGCTTTAACCAATTAGAAATTAATCCGGTTTAAATTCAATAGGGACAATTAACTGCACTTTTACCGGTTTCCCTTTTATTAATCCAGGGGTAAATTTTGTATAATAAACAGTAATTTCTGCCGCCTCATCGCATCCGTAGCCAATTCCTTCAACTATTTCAGTTTTCTCAACATCTCCATAGCGATCGATGTAAGCTCGAATTTTTACAATCCCTTGAATTTTATTTTTCTTTGCCAACTCAGGATAATAAACTCTTTTTTGAATACTCTCAAAACCTCCAACCGGTTCAGGGGTTACTTCAACACTAATAAAATATGCCGGATCATCCTCAAGATTATCCTCGTAATTTTCAGCAGGTAATGTTGCTGTCGTATTTTGTTTGGTGGTTGATGTATTCTTCTTGACTACCTTCGATTCAGTAACAGGAGGAGTATCTGATTCAGCATAAACTTTTTCTTTTTCATCAATAATCGGTTCATCTAACTTAATAACTAATCTGCCGCTTAAAAAATCCTTGTCGCCAAAATAAATACCAACTGAGTCAAATAATGATGTTGGTCCTTCCCGTTTACCTTCTTCAATACTGAACATCTCCTTTAGAAAACCTAAATCACTATATATTTTGACAAGCCCTTCTACCCGTCCGTTCAAGTAATTTACTTCTTCAATTAACATTCCGTCTTGATTAAAGAATTTCGCTTCCCCTTCCCTAACACCATTATAAAGTGGAATGATCGATTCAATTTGTCCGTTTTGGTGATAAGTGATTATCGAATCAACTTGCCCAAACACAACCGAAATCGAACTTACAAAAAAGAAAATAGTAACCAGTATTAGAAGTCTAAACATCAATCTCTCGAAAATATTGGTAGAATAAGAGCTGTTATAAAAAATAAAATACCTGTATAAAAGAAAACCAATCCAACTTCCTTGTCAGACTCCCTTAACCCAATCTCGCCTAATAAATAATACCAATCATGTTTTCCACCCCCCAATAATGGAAGTTTTCGGGCTTGTGCATCTGCGGCATAAACAGAAATATTGAAAAAACTATGACCGATTAAAATAATTGAACTCTGAAGCATAAATTTATTTTTTGCAAGGATAAAATAATAAATAAAAATAATCGGAACTATTAGCTGCATCAATGTTCCCCCTAATGCATGAATGTAGTCCCCGAAGAACATAAATACAAGATGTCCGGCTTCATGAACAATTAGGTGAAAATTATCAATGAGGGTATATGAGGGATAATTACTAATAAAAAAATAACAAACCGGAATAAGGATTATTGAAGGAATCCACTTTTTAACAATATCCATTTTCGAATAATACTTTGCACCTTCGGGAAGCATTTCAGTAAAATCCTCTCAAATAATTACTCATAAATCCTTTCCCGTTTTCTTGGTGATTTTTCACATTTTTGAGAGCAACAATAATTATACTTTGTAGTGCAATTCTTACAGCAAACAATTAATTTATCGCAATCAAGATTGTGACAATTAATATAATACGAAGTAGGATTTCCGCATAGTTCACAATTTGCGGTATGTTTCAATTCATCTTTAGTATTTGGTTCAACAACCTTTCTTCCATCAAAAACAAACATTCCACCATGCCAAAAAGTATCGGGATATTTTTTGATATAAGTTAGAATTCCTCCATCTAATTGATAAACGTTCTTAAAACCTTTTTTTATTAGATAGGCTGATGCTTTTTCACATCGTATGCCGCCGGTACAATATGTGACGATAGTTTTATCTTTATACTCCGAAAGGGTTTCAACAACTATTGGCCATTCTCTGAAATTTTTCATTTCAGGTTGAAGTGCGTTTTTAAAATGTCCGATTTTACTTTCATAACTATTTCGGGTGTCGATGACTATGAAATCTTTTCCTGTTTCATAGAACTCCAGCAACTTTTCGGGTGAAAGTCGTTCTCCTCCTTTTTCGTTTGTAAGTTCTTCAATGCTTAAATTTACTAACTCTTTCTTTACCCTCACATGCATTTTCGGAAAAACATAATCAGATATTTCATCTTCCTTGAAAATAATATTTTCGAATCCTTTAAGGGATGAAAGTTTATTTTTATACTGATTTATATTTTCTTCTTCACCGCAAACATTTCCGTTGATACCTTCAAACGCAATATAAATTTTTCCATTTAGGGATAGGTTTTCACAGAGTGATTGATGTTCATCCCTAAATTTTTCAGGATTCTCTATTTCAGTGTACTTGTAAAATGAAATGATTTTTAAAGCCAAATTTCTCTTCTCTAAATGATTAATTGATTTGAACAAAAATAGTAAAAGATAAAGGATTATTAAAAGATAGTTTTCAATAGGCTAAAAAAAGGTTGAGAGCTTATTTTAAACTCTCAACCCCGTGGGTACTAGAACAACGAGGAGGTTCGTTGTTGAGTAAAATTACTTTAATAAAATCATTTTGCGGGATTGAATAAAATTGCCTGCAATAATTCTATATAGATAAATTCCGCTTGATAAATCATGCAAAGAAGTTGTACTAAATTTCACATTATAATTTCCGGCATTTTTTTCCTCATTAATCAAAGTAGCAATTTCTTTCCCAAGAATGTTAAACACTTTTATTTCAACATTACTTTTAACAGGAATGGAAAAAGAAATTACAGTTTCCGGATTAAACGGATTAGGGTAATTCTGGTCCAGAACATAATTTTTAAAAATGTGATTAGAACTTTGATTTTCAACAGAAACTATTCCGCCGTTTGTAGTTTTAAGAATTGTACCACCGCCGCCGACTGTATAAACTGTATCTTTTGAGGCAGCAAAGATTGAGAATAAACTATTGTTCGTTCCGGAATTAAGTAAGAACCAATCACTCCCTCCATTCGTTGTTTTTAAGATGGTTCCGTTGTAACCTGAAATGTAACCGAAATTACTATCTGCAAAGTGAACGGAATGAAGAATATATTCACATTCAACGGAAACATGTGTCCAGGTTAAACCGGCATCAGTTGTTTTTAGAATTCTACTACTGAATCCTGTATTCAAACCACCGACAGCAAAACCTTTATTCTGATCTATAAACTTAACTGACCACAACATTTCTTCTGCACCGGTATAATGATTAGCCCATGTTAGACCTGCATCTGTAGTTCTAATAATAATTCCATTTCCACCGTAAGGATCACCACCAACAGCTATACCGGTGTTTTCATCTAAAAAAACTATATCGCTAATTTGGCTGTTAATATTTGTATTTAAATTGGTCCAGTTATTTCCGGCATCAGTAGTTTTTAAAATGGTTCCAAAAAAACCTCCTGCATAACCGGTAGTTGAATTAGTAAAATATATCGAAAACAACCAATCAAAAATATTAGTATTTAGTGATTCCCAATTTGTTCCACCATTGGTTGTTCTGAGAATTATACCTCCATCACCCGCAATAAAAATATTATTCTCGTCAATAAAATGAACATCTTGCAGAAGATCGAATACGCCGCTTGTTTGCTCCATCCATTCTTCGCCGCCATTTGTTGTTTTGAGTATTCTTCCAAAATCACCGACCGCAAAGCCCAATCCATCATTAAAATATTTTATGGAATGGAGTGATTCTTTTGTTCCTGTTGAAACTTGACTCCACTCTAATCCTCCATTTGTTGTTTTTAGAATTGTACCGAATTCTCCAAAAACAAATCCGGTGGAAGAGCTAATGAATGAACTTGAGTATAGCCAATCATAAGTGCCTGAAGTTAAATCAACCCATGAAATTCCAAGGTCAGTAGATTTTATAATTGTTCCATAATATCCGGTTGCAATAATTGAACCCGGGTACTCCGCATTTATTGAACTAAGCCAATTGAAAGTATTACTGGTTTGATTTTGCCAGTTTACACCTCCATCTGTAGTCTTTAAAACAATGCCACCCATTCCTGCTATAAGTGCATTATTCTGATCAATGACAGCAACATCATATAAGTTATATATTGAACCGGAATTCTGCCCAATCCATGTTGCCCCCGAGTCAGTCGTTTTAAGAATTGCACCGGATACTCCCACAGCATATCCAATGTATTCATTATAAAATTCGACAGAAAAAAGAGAACTTGTTGTTTGATTTATCTGCTTTGACCAGGTGTTTCCTCCGTCAATACTTTTTAGAATTACACTTCCCGTACCCGACACATCTTCACCAACCGCATATCCGGTATTCGAATTTATGTATTGAATTGAAAACAGATTGAATGAGCTATCACTATATTGTACTCTCCATGTGTTTCCTCCATTTTCAGTTTTTACAATGCAACCATTATTGCCACCCGCAAATCCTAAGGCTTCATTAACGAATGAAACAGAGTTTAACAGATTTTTTGTGCCGCTATTTTGAAGAACCCAGTTATCACCTGAATTAGAGGTTTTGATAATAGTACCACCATCACCGACAATATAGCCGATGGTTTCGGAAACGAATTTTGATGCCATAAGATTATTCCCTTGAGGCAATGGATTCTGCCATGACCAGTCTTGTGCAACGACTGTTGAGACGAAGAAAGCAAAAATTAAGAGTAAAATATTTTTTTTCATTTTTATACTAACATTATTTTACAAGAATCATTTGTTTAGATTGAACCGATTTTCCAGAACTTAAACGATATAAATAAACACCACTTGAAAGATTAGAAGCATTAAAAGTAATCGAATGTCTACCTGCTTCTCGATATTCACTCAGAAGGGTTTCAACTTCACTTCCGAGAAGGTTATAAATTTTTAGTACAACAATTTCTGCAACCGGAAGTATAAATTCGATTGTAGTATTAGGATTAAATGGATTCGGGTAGTTTTGAAGTAATGCAAAATCCATTTCATTATAGAATTCAACTTCAACAAGATTAGAGTATTCAAAATTGCCGTCAAAATCTATCTGCTTTAATTTGTAATAATATTTTCCATTACTAATTGGAGCATCAAGAAAAGAATAAGAATTAATATCAGTGTCGGTGCCTCGTCCCGATATAAAACCAATTTTATCAAACTGAATTGCATCTTGACTTCTGTAAATTTCAAATCCATTGTTATTGATTTCAGAATTCGTAATCCATGAAAGTTCTATTTTCCCATCAACTAAATTCGCATTAAAAGAAGTCAACTCTACAGGAAGTGCTGAAACACCGGAGTATGAATAAGGATATCTTTGAGCACGAACAATTTGCCCACCCCGATTATAACTCCATACAGTATTACCGTCTTGATTGACTTCGAAAAGATAACCACTTGTTGATTCGGCTATTAATGTATTTCCATTTGGTAAACGTTGATTACCTCCCAGGTGATTTGAATAAAATCCCGTTGCAGTATAACTCCAAATAGGATCAGCAGGACCATAAGGAGCTCCGGTATTGAGGATGTAATTTCCGGCTTCGTCTTTTGGAGGAACGATTTCCACCACCATTGATGTTCCCTGTCCCTCTCTATTATTGAATGCCATAATATTACCCGCACCGGGAAGACCATTGGCAATCCAAATAGAGTTATGAACAACTTTGAAAACCTGCGAACCTGACGCTCTATAATTGGCAGGTTTTCCCCATCGATATAATATGTCTCCCCCTTTACCCATATTGCCGCCCGTATGACCTGCTGCCTCTTGAGTAGTTGTACTATGATCAATAACATAAAGTTCGTTTAAGTTGTGCGAAGAAAAAACTATTTGATCTGTTTCCGGATTGTAGCTGACACCGTTTACATGCATCCAATCTCCGGAAGCACTTCCAACATTTATATCAAGCAGTTCGGGATGGTTAGCCACTACACCATAATTACTTTTTGACGCATCATAATCCTGTATTAAATGATCCCAAAAGTGCCATTTCCATACAATATTTCCTCCGTTAGTTCCAACAGGCTGCACTTCAATAATGTGGTCAGGCCAAAGAGTAGCACTATGATTTAAACCTGCAGCAATTGATTGAGCTGCAGTTTTAACTTCCCATGCGATCATTAAAATATTTCCATTTGGCATTACTTCAAAATCGTGATGTAGGCGATATGTTGAACTGCTATATGTATATTGCCATAATAAAGTACCACTCCAGGATACTCGTTGAAGCATTCCCGTTGCACCCCCGCCATTTAAAGAAGTACCACTAACCGCTGATCTTATTAATGAACCATCCGGAAGTAGATAACATGAGTATCCTCCTGTTGTTGTGTGAGACCATGTATGTACCACATTATTATTCATATCAACTAAATATGAATATCGTGAATTATTTGGACTGAATAATGTATATCCTTCATACGCTTGAGGATATACTTCACTAAGAAAAACAATAATCAGTAATACTAAAATACTATACCTCAATCTTATGATTGATAAGTACTTTCTAAAACTTACATCTTTAATCTTCATTTCTGTTTTACTTGAACTAATCTTCACGCACAACCTCCTATTTTGTTACGATCATAGATTTTGTTTGAACTAGCTTATTCAAACTTAACTGATAAAAATAAATTCCACTTGATAAATTTGAAGCATCAAACTTTACGGAATAACTTCCTTTTTCTTTGTATGTATTAATAAGATTTTTTATTTCCCTGCCAAGTACATCAAAGACTGTAAGTTTAACTAAACCGGAAGATGGGATAGTAAATTCTATATTTGTTATCGGATTGAAAGGATTGGGATAGTTTTGTTTAATTCCAAAATAAAGAGTTTCCCCATTACCATCAATTTCAATTATAGAAGTGCCATCATTGTTTGAATTTGGTGTTGGAGTTCCCTGTAAGAATTGCCCTGTTCCATTAGGTTTTCTCGCCATCGATAAATTAGCCAACTGTACACCAAACGAAACTGTATCGAGAATTGAGGCATCAATGTTTGAAAGTCTTATTTGTTCACCATCGGCAGAAAGTTTAAAGTTTGCGTGAAGACCAATAGTCCCGGCCCCATCATCAGCCCAAACCATTAGATAATTTTTCGCAGCAATTATAGAATTTGTTGGGAATTGCCATTTGGTCGGACTTGAAAAATTATCAGTTAGATACATTCCACTCAAATCAATATTTGCATCAGTATTGTTATATAAGGGCATCTCTAAAAACAGCATTTTATAAATCGACTGGCAGACTTTAGAAAAAGTTCGTTTTTTCAGAAAGCTATTTAATGTTGTTTTTGATTTTATATTCTTTTGTATTCTCGTTTATCATTTTATCTAAATGATTCT
>JAUXVN010000127.1 GCA_030684555.1 Ignavibacteria bacterium | reverse complement strand
AAAATTAATGCAAAATATAAATGAGTCCGCTTTAAAATGTATGTCATAATTAACCTTATTACCTTAGTAACCAAGATAATCAAAAGAATATCAACCTTATTACCTTATCTTCCATCATAAAGAATTCCGATATTATTTTATCTTTATAACAATAAGGTAATAAGGTTGATAAACAGACCGCCGCGGCGGATCGTTTTATTACTAAGGTAATAAGGTTCTATTCTCTACAAATTTAAACATCGTTAACATGTTATCAATAGCAATTTTCTAAGAGCCTAATTAATTCAGATGGGAAAAGTAGATGTGGTTTCTTCGAGTTGAACTTACTTTATAAAGAAGTGATAACAGAAACGGCAAACTATTCATAATAATTTGCCGTTTAAAAATAAGTAATGATTAAATCTTCACGTTAGATATTATCTCATCAAAATCATTTTTCTGTTCTGTGAAAAATCACCGGCTCTGATAGTATAATAATAAACTCCGCTTGCCAATGCACTTGCATCATAAACGATTTTATACTCACCCGAAGTTTGTTCCTCGTTCACAAGTGATTTAATCTCTGCGCCGAGTAAATCATAAATCGTTATTCTAACAAAACTAACTTTAGGCAGAGAATACGAAATTGTTGTAGATGGATTAAACGGATTTGGGTAATTTTGATTTAATGCATATTCCAACGGAAGTTCAACATTAACTTCAACTTCATTTGAAAAAGTAAATTTTCCGTCAAGATCAATTTGTTTAAGTTTATATTTATAACTACCTGATTTAATATTAACATCAGTAAAGTTATAATTCTTTTTTTCAGTTGTTGTTCCGGCACCTTCAACAAATCCTAAAACTTCCCATTCATTACTGCTTACCGTCAACTGATTGCAGACTACGAACCTCTGTATTTCAAATCCCATATTGTTGGTTTCAGTTGCAGTCTGCCATGAAATTAATATTTGTTTATCAACAAAACTTGCACTGAATGAAGTTAATTCAACAGGAATCGGTAAACCGTTAACTGTTCCTCCGCCGGAATAAGTTCCGTTAATTATAACTAAATCCGCAAAAATATTTGCCCCTGTTTGAACTTCAATATGAGTTCCGGCTTCAAAAATTATTGTGCTCTGGCTGTAAAGCGGAGACATAATTATTAAAACTAAAATTATTATAGTTAATGTTTTCATTTTTTCTCCATAACAACTTGAGCTACTTCAGTGTTATTTAATTTCATTTTTTCAATCGCGGTTAATAATATGTTTTGAAGCACTTTAACATTACTTAATTCTTCTTTTAATTCTTTTGTATCACTTTGGAGTTTATCATTAACAACTTGATAATTTTGATTTGTAGCTTTCAATTCATCGTTTTCTTTTTTCAGATCTTGAATTGCTTTAACAATAATCGGCAAAAGATTTCCGGCACTTGCTTCAAATTTTTCCGGATTAGTTTTCAGAACAAGATGTAACCATTCAGCATTTTCACCGGTTTGTATTTCATCGAACTCTTGCGCAATGAATCCGGCTGTCGGTTCGTTTTTCATTTTGCTGCCGTCAGAAAGATTATTCTCATACCAATCTCTTCTATCCCAGTTAAATTGTCTTGGTTTAATTTTCATTAAGAAGTCAAGACCGAGAGTTAAATCTTTAATATTCTTTTTGTCTCTTCCATCTGAAAGTGAAGTAATAACAGTTACATTACTTCGAATCGCAAAAATGTTAGCATCGCCTAAAGTTATTTCATTTGCAACATTAGGAAAACTTGGTTGTGCGTTATATCCAAGCAGAGTTAAATTACTCCCCATTGTGACTGAAGAGCCGGCGTCTTTGCCAACAGCCGTGTTATTAAACCCGGAAGTGCTTGAAGTAAGCGCGGAATGCCCTATAGCGGTATTATCTGTACCCCAAGTATTTGAGTTTAAAGAATTAACTCCAATACCAGTGTTGTTATCTCCGGTATTTGCAGCTAATGAGTTATAACCAGATGCTGTGTTTTCATTGCCATTTAAATTTAATGCGAGGGCGAAATAACCATTTGCGGTATTTTTATTTCCGGCTAAGTTTGTATATAAAGAATAATCCCCGGAAGCCGTATTAAATTCGCCGATTGTATTTGCATATAATGAATAAAATCCTGTTGCTGTATTATATCTTCCGGTTGTATTTGAAAATAATGCCGAATGACCGGAAGCCGTATTAGCTGAACCTGTAGTATTATTATTTAATGTATAATAACCTAAACCGCTGTTTGCATTCCCTGTTGTACTTTGATACATCGAAAAAGCACCAACAGAAGTATTTTCTATTCCGGTTGTATTTGCGGTTAATGCATAATAACCGACAGCAGTATTTTCTTCTCCGGAAGTGTTTGACTTTAACGCATAAGCTCCTAAACCAGTGTTCCAATTTCCGTCAGCGTTTGCATTTAAAGAATTATATCCAACTGCTGTATTAAAATATCCTTGCGTTAAACCTGTTAACGAACCTTCTCCGATTCCGGTATTATTACTTGCATCAAGACTACTTGAGGAAAATGCCATAGAAAAATTTCCTGAGTTCAGCCCGACAAATGTATTGTGACCAACTGTGCCCAAAGCTTGGAAGTTATGGACGAATCTATTTGTACCTTTAAATATTACTCCTGTGGTTGGACTATTTCCTGTTAACTCAAGTCTTAATCCATTTAAAATATTAACTTCACCGGTCAAAGAGCTTACTGTTATCAATGGTAAAGATGATGAATTATTAAGATAAAACACTCCAGGTGGTGTATTACCAAGTGTTAATATTATATCTTGACCGTTACTAACCGTATAGATTATTACTGTCAAAAAAATTGTTAAAAATGTTAATTTCATTCTAAGTATCCTTTGTTTTTCGAGATAGTTTATTTATATAATTGGAGCTATAGTTGTCACCATAACTATATAGGTTAACAGAACTTGTTCTCCTCTGAACGTCATTTCATTAAAGTCATCTTATTAATTTTGATAAAATCCCCTGCTTGTAATCTGAAAAAATATACCCCGCTTGTTAAATCTTTTCCATTAAAGGATACATCATACGTCCCCGCTTTTTGAACTTCATTAACTATTGTTGCAACTTCTCTTCCAAGCATATCAAACACTTTAAGAGATACATTTCCACTTACAGGTAATTGATAATTAATTACTGTCTCCGGATTAAATGGATTGGGATAATTTTGTTGTAATAAAAACTCAACAGGAATTCCTAAATCTACTTCAATTTCATTGCTGTATTTGTATGTGCCGTCGTTGTCTATTTGTTTTAGGCGGTATGCATATTTGCCGGTAGTTGCACTATTATCTGCAAAACTATATTCTTTGGGTGAGTTGCTGTTTCCGTTACCTTGGACAAACCCAATCTTTTGCCATTCTGAAATCTGACCGCTGATAACTGAACTCTGAACGCTGACAACTGAACGCTCAATTTCAAACCCATAGTTGTTTACTTCGGTAGCGGTTGCCCAGTTTAATTCTACTTTATTTTTTACTATCAGTGCATTAAAAGAAACTAATTCAACAGGTAAAGGTCCATTATTAAATGTTCCACTACCGGTATACGTACCATTGACGGTAATTGTACCGGCACTTACATCAGCACCGGTGCCGACATCAATGTTAGTACTAGTACCATATACGATACTGCTCTGACAATAAAGTAACGATGAAATCCCGATTGTTAACAAACAAAATATTATCGTTTTCATTTTGTCCCCATACTCACTTTGGTAGTTCCATCATTATTGGCTTTGAGTTTTTCTATTTCTGCAATTAATTGAGATTGCATCTTCTCAAATTTGGTTAGTCTTGTGTTTAGTTCATTAGTTGAAGTTTTTAAGTTTTCATTAACAACTTGAGCGACTTCATTTTTTGCCTTTAACTGATCATTTTCCTTTTTCAAATCCTGAATTGCTTTTACAATAATCGGCAGAAGATTTCCGAATGTTGCTTCTACTCTGTCTGGATTATCTTTTAAAACAAGATTTAACCATCCAACATTTTCGCTCATTTGTGCGGTGTCAAGTTCCTGCGCAATGAAACCTGCAGAAGGATTCTTCTGCATTTTACTTCCGTCTGATTCGTTATTCTCATACCATTCTCTTTTATCCCAGTTAAATAGACGCGGTTTTATTTTCATTAAAAAATCAATTCCGAGATTTAATTCTTTAATATTTTTTTTATCGCGTTCATCTGAAAGCGAAGTTATTGATTGAACATTTGAGCGGATGGTAGTAATGTTACCGTTACCGAATGTTATTTCATTAGAAACAGTACCAGAACTCGGCTGAGCATTATATCCTATTAAAGTAAGATTTGAGCCTGAGCTAACACTGTTACCGGCATAATAACCAAACGCTGAATTATTGTAGCCTGATTCGCTGCCTGTAAGAGCAGATACACCGAACGCGGAGTTATGGTATCCTGATGTGTTGGAATAAAGTGCATTAAATCCAAACGCTGCATTTTCATACCCATCTTGGTTAAGTCGAAGTGTCTGTACGCCAAATGCTGAATTTTTCTGACCTGTGGTGTTGCTCTGAAGCGAAGACGCCCCAAATCCCGAATTATAACTCGTTGCATCACCACTCCCACTCATCGTAAAATTTCCTGCAGCAGCACCTACAAATGTATTTCCTCCAGGTGTCCCCGTTCCATAATAGTTATGAATAAATCTAGTTGATCCTTTATATATCACTCCAATCGTTGAACTGGTAGTGTTTGGCAAAGACATACTATTATTTAATGTTACGAACCCCGTTGCCTGATCGAGAGTGAAAAATGTATTACTAACGTCCTTAATAATAAAATTCCCAGTTGAGCCAAGTGTGTTAGTAATACTTTGGCTATAAGTTGATGAACCAAATATTGCCATCAATAATAAGATAAATAATTTTGTTTTCATTGTTTGAATCCTTTTTTAAAAAACGAATTTAAATGAACATTTATTTGTTTTGATTTTACTTGAGTAATATCAATTTTTTGCTTTGTGTAAATTCGCCCGTTCTTATTGTGTAATAATAGATTCCGCTTGCTAATTCTTTTGCATCAAAAATTATTTCATGATGACCGGGATTTCTAAGCTCGTTAACCAATTGCTTTATCTCTTTCCCAAGAATGTCGTACACGCTGATTTTAACAAAACTTGTTATCGGGATATTATATTGTATGGTTGTGGTCGGGTTAAATGGATTGGGATAATTTTGCTGTAACGAAAACTCAGTAGGGATTCCCAAATCAACTTTAATTTCGTTGCTGTATTTGTATGTGCCGTCGTTGTCTATTTGTTTTAAACGGTAAGCATATTTGCCGGAAGTTGCACTATTATCTGCAAAACTATATTCTTTGGGTGAGTTGCTATTTCCGTTACCTTGAACAAATCCAATCTTTTGCCATTCTGTTGAATGTATCAAAGTTCGTTCTATTTCAAATCCATAATTTTTAATTTCAGTTGCCGTCATCCATTTTAACATTATTACTCCACTATTTACAGTAGCACTAAATGAAGTAAGTTCTACAGGTAAAACACCATCTGGAGATGCTTTTGATGCGTAAATGTCACTATTAACATTACGAGTATCTCGCCAAGCAATAATCCCACCACTAGCATCACCTGTAATTACGGGATCAACAGCCTTTCCTCCGACTGTAGAAATAGCAATTCCATCTGTTGCCCATTGAGCTGTTCCACTTGAATTTATTCTCTGAGCGTATATGTCATAAAAAGTGCTATTGCGTGCATCACTCCAGGTAATAATAGCCCCGCCACTACCATCACTTGAAATATCAGGGAGTAATTGACCGCTTGTAAGTGTGCAAACAGGAAGTCCATTTGCTGTCCACAGACTAGAGCCATCCATATCTATCCTCTGTGCGTAAATATCATTATTACCAGCACGGCCATCAAACCAGGTAATAATAGCTCCATTACTGCCGTCACTTGTTATTGTAGGATTAGTTTGGCCACTTCCTTGTGTGCACACACTAACTCCACCTTCCGCTGCCGTTGTCCATAGAGTTGCACCGCTTGAATTTATTCTTTGAGCGTAAATATCATTATTACCATTACGATCATCAAACCAAGTTATAATAGCCACCATTACTGCCGTCACTTGTTATTGTAGGATTAGATTGGCCACTTCCTTGTGAACAAACAGCAACTCCATCTGCTGTCCATTGAACTACTCCACTTGCATTTATTTTCTGCGTGTAAATGTCATTACTGGTGCCACTCCAGCTAGACCAGGTAATAATAGCCCCGCCACTGCCATCACTTGTTATTGTTGGGTAATACCGATAATCTGATGATGTACAAACAGCAAGTCCATTTGTTGTCCATAGAGCCGCGCCGCTTGGATCTATTCTCTGCGCGTAAATGTCCTGTTTCCCATTACGGCCGTCTGCCCAGGTAATAATAGCTCCGCCACTGCCATCACTTGTTATTGAGGGATAATTTTGAGCGCTTCCTTGCGTGCAGATTGCAAGTCCATCTGTAGCCCACTGATCTTCGGCATTTGAATTTATTTTCTGAGCATAAATGTCAAAATTACCATTACGGTTGTCTTCCCAAGTAATAATAGCTCCGCCACTACCATCACCTGTTATTGCGGGACGATCTTGGGTACCAGCGTGTGTGCAAATAGGATTATTAAGTGTTGGATCAACTGACCATTGTGGATAAATATTATTACTAAATAATACAGTTAGTAATAGTGCTGTGAGTGATAATTGCTTTTTCATCTTTTGCCTCGATTTTTACTTTTATTTATAAAATTCATCTTCATATTATTTCTCCGTTTCTAATCTTAATTGTAGTTTTATGTTTCAAATTATTAAGGGATGATCTTAGCTTTTCTATTTTGTAATGAGAAGCATTCGGGTCATTTTCCAAATCGGCAATTGCTTCTTCGATTGAGTTGTATTCTTTAATGTTAGCATTTCCATTATCTCATTGGATTTGGATGCTTGTTGCAGAGCACCTTTAACTTCAGCTTTAACAAGATCCGTCAAAGATGAGTTAAATAAAGCGATACTATTTCGCAATTTTAGGTTTTCATGTTTTAGCTCATCATTTTCTTTTTTCAAACAGAGACTTTATACATCTCTAAGCTTTTTACATTCTATTATTTCATTAAAACCATTTTGTTAATTTTCACATAATTACCTGATTGGAATCTGTATATATATGCCCCGCTTGCGAAGGCTTTTCCATTGAAGGAAACATCATACATTCCCGCTTCTTGAACTTCATTAACTAATGTAACAACTTCTCTTCCAAGCATATCAAACACTTTAAGTGATACATTTCCGCTTACCGGTAATTGATAACTAATTACTGTCTCCGGATTGAATGGATTGGGATAATTTTGTTGTAACGAAAACTCCGTAAGCATTCCTAAATCAACTTCTACTTCTTTACTGTATTCATATTTGCCGTCATTGTCAAGTTGTTTAAGCCGGTACGCATAACTTCCAGAAGTTACGGATGGATCAGTAAAAGAATATTCTTTTGGTGAATTGCTGTTGCCCCCTCCGTTTACAAATCCAATCTTTTCCCATTCTGAAAGCTGACCGCTGATAACTGAACGCTCAATTTCAAAACCGTAATTATTTACTTCAGTTGCAGTTTGCCATGCAAGGTTCACTGCTTTGTTTTTTATGGAAGCTGAAAAGGAAGTGAGCTCGACCGGGAGAGGAATATAATCAGTTGTATTTAATAAAACCGATGCGGTAGTATTGCTTGTAACAATATCAGGCTTGTTGTCGCCGTTGAAATCAGCATTTGCAACAGAACTGGGGCTAGTTCCAACAGCAAAATCAGTTTTAGCTGAAAATGTAGGTGTAGCGGCACCGTTTGAGGTGGTATTTAATAAAACCGAAATGGTATTTGCACTTTGATTAGCTGTAACAATTTCGGGCTTGTTGTCACCATCAAAATCCGCAATTGTAACCCAAACAGGGGAAGTTCCAACAGCAAAATCAGTTTTAGCTGAAAATGTAGGTGTAGCAGCACCGTTTGAGGTTGTGTTTAATAAAACCGAAACGGTATTTGCCCCTTGATTACCTGTAACAATATCGGGTTTATTATCACCGTTTAAATCATTAATTTCAACTGAATAAGGTGTATTTCCAACAGCAAAATCTGTTTTACTAGTAAAGGAAGGCGTTTCGGCGCCATTGGCGGTGGTGTTTAATAAGACTGAAACCGTATTGGCGCTAGAATTTACTGTTACCACATCAGGCTTTCCATCACCATTCACATCTCCAATTGCAACCGAATAGGGACCAGCTCCTACGGTAAAGTCTGTTTTACTAGTAAAAGTAGGCGTTGCGGCGCCATTGGCGGTGGTGTTTAATAAGACTGAAACCGTATTGTTAAGATTAGCTGTTACCATATCAGGCTTTCCATCACCATTCACATCACTAGTTGTAACAGACCAGGTATCAGTTCCTGTGGCAAAACTCGTGTAGGCAGAAAATGAAGGGGTAGCAGCGCCATCGAGGGTTGTGTTTAATAAAACTCGAACAGTTGAAGTAAAGACCTCAGAGGCTACAATATCAGGTTTTCCGTCATTGTTAAAATCAGCTGTTGCAATTGTTGAATAATTTCCACCCCCTACTGTAAAATCAGTCGCTGTAGAAAAAGTAGGAGTAGAGGCACCGATAGAAGATGTGTTTAATAAGACTGTTACTTGCTTAGGACCCACCTGACGCGTTGCAATAATATCTTGCTTGCCATCAGCATTCACATCGGCATATGTCAAAGAGTTTGTGCTATTTCCTAAGGTAAAATTTGTTGGACCCGAAAACGAAACTTGAGCTGATATGTTTGTGGTGGTTAACAAGACAGAGAGCATCACAAACACACTATAAATTTTTTTCATATTAACCTCGTTTGTTTAATATATTTTTATTGTTGAGAATTATTTTTTCGCACAGATGTTCGCCTTTGGCGAATTCATTTTATTCATCTTCATATTATTTCGCCATTCCTGATAATAATTGAAGTTTTGTTCTTCAAATTTTTAAGAGATGATCTTAGCTTTTCTATTTTATAAGCGGACACATTCGGATCATTTTCTAAATCGGCGATTGCTTCTTCAATTGACTTGTATTCTTTTATATGAGTGTCGCCCGCTTCCTTCTTTATTATTAAAAGGGGAGCGGCATCAGGATGTTTTTTGGAAGATAAACTCATCAGCATTTTTAGAATATTCACTTTGTTTTCTTTAATTTTGGTTCAAAGCTATCTACATCGTAATGCCGTATCAATAGCTAACAAGCTTAAGGCAGGTTTCAGTAAGTGAACGGTCGGTAATTGTGAACTATCGGCAAGTTAAAAGATGAGCATTACTAAGAGTTGATCATTTTGTAGAGATGAGGAGGCAGTGAAATTATTACTTCAGTTCCGTGTGAATTGTCATTGCGGTTACTTAGATCATCAAACATAATCGGTTTTGGCAGTTCCATTTTAGCGCTCAGTAACCGGAGGCGTTCTTCAATTATTTGTATTCCCTTTGAAATGTGATCTTCTTTTTTGTTCTTCTTTGCTCTGTTTATCCCAATACCATTATCCGTAATTCTTATTATCAATGATCTGCAAATAATTGAATCAATATCAACATCTTCAAATGTGAATGAAACTGTTAAAATCCCTTTTACTCCGGAATTGATTATTCCATGCCAAAGTGAGTTTTCTACGAAAGGTTGAATAATCATGTTAGGAATCATTATTGAATTTGTGTTGACATCACTTCCTGTAATAATCTCATACAAAAAATCATCCTGAAATCTTAACTTTTCAAGATTGAGATATAGTTTTAACCTTTGAATTTCTTCTTCTAAAAGAATAAATCCGCTTCCCGCTGTATCAAGATTTTTTCTGATCAGTTTCGCCATCATTGCTATATAATCATTCGCTTCTTCATTTTTCTGTGAGTTGATTAGATATTGAACTGAATTAAGTGCGTTAAAAATAAAATGGGGATTCATCATTGCTGACAGCGCCTGATGTTTGAGGTCATTTATTTTCTCGGTTAGTTCTAATTCCGCTCTCATCTTTTTATTGTTCAGTTTAAACCGCCAAATTATGATGAACACAAGTATACATACAAGAACGCTTATGAGTAAGAAGTCAAACCAAATTGTTTCAGTAAATCTCGGCAGAATACGGAAGGAAAGGAAATAGGGTTTGCTCCAATCAGCATTCTGCGTTTTTGCGATTATCCGAAGTTTATACTCTCCATGTTTAAGCGATATGAAATTTAAAAAGTCATTTTCTGTTTCAATCCACTGATGATCATCAAGTTGATATTTGTATTTAATTGAACCGGGGGAGGAATAACTTATTGCTTTGTAATTAATGAAGACATCATGTTGATCAGGATTAAAAACCAAATTGCTGTAGTTCGTATAAACCGAGTCACCCGCTTTAATGTTTATCATTTTTACGGTGAGTTTAGCATGGACATAAGAATCGAATGAAGTTATATCCAGCAATGAAATTCCATCACTTGTGCCGATATATAAAGAATTATTTTCATTTTCAAAATAAAGTGAAAGTATTTCGTTTGAAGGCAAACCCTCATATCTATTAAGAAATTTAGTTTTTCCATTATCAAGCAGATAAAGTCCTTTCATCGTTCCGATCCAGATCCTCTGTTTGCTATCCATCGCTACGGAAGTTGGAAGCGAATTATCAAGATCTATTATGCTCAAATTGCTTACTACAGAATCAGTTTCGAGATCATAGTATGCGATACCTCTAACTCCTGTAAACCAGATCCGGTTTTTATTATCAGCAAAAATCGAATTAATCTTTGAACTAAGAACAGGATTTTCCGGAAAGAAAGTTTTCTTCAATTTAACCGGAGTGGTTTTTGCATTTATCTCCGAAAGTTTACACAGACCGAGGCTTGTACCCACCCAAATATTATTTTTTGAATCCTCTGCAATAGCATTTACACGATTTGCGTAAACACTGTCTCCAAAAATTTTAATCGGTACAATCTCCTTTAAGTTTGGGGGATAAACAGAAAATATTCGCAAATCATTTCCAACGTTACCTAAGATATAAAGTCCGGTTTTGGTTTTATAGAATGAAGGGTAATTGACGAAATGAATATCCAAGTCTTTGTAAGAAACATTTTTTATTTCGGGGGTTTCAGGAGCCCAGTTAACATATATTTCTTCATCGTAACCTTTAATATCGTTTATATATCCCGATAAAATTTTACCGCTGTTGTCTTTAAGTGGGCTAATAACTCCGTTATCTAAAATGCTGATACCGTTTATAGTACCGAATAAAATTTTACCCGACTTATCTTTTTCAATACAATTCACATTGTTATTAGTTAATCCATCCTTTTCCGAAAAATTTCTTAGATAAAGATTATTCAAACAATATACTCCCTTACCGAAAGAAGCAATCCAAATATTTCCTTCATTATCCTCATAAAAGTCATCGATCTGAGTGTTCTCCAATCCCATCTTTCCGCCGATGTTTAATATTTTATCGCTTCCATCCGGAATTACAAAGAAACCTTTGCCAAGAACTGAAAACCAGATATTATTTTTACTGTCGCAGAAAATCGCATAAAAAAGTTTATTTGAATATGAATCCAGTACAAATTTATTTATCACTCTATTATTTTTGACCTGGTAAACAGCTCCTTTTGCTCCAAGAAAGTAACTGCTGTCGCTTCGTTGAGCAAGACAATAGTAATAGTCATCCGGTAATCCGGTTATATGCATTTTAATAAGTTTATTATTCTCTATGCGAAATACTCCATTTGAAGTTAATGCAAGTATATTACCGTCTGATAATTTTGCTAATCTATGAATGAATATTGAAGCGGGAACCGCAATAAAATTGTCGTGACTTGAATCCGGTTTTTCATGAAAAACAGATATTCTTCCGTAGGCTGTGTAAGAGTAAATTTTGCCATCTTTCCTTAAAAAAAAAGCCGTATTAAAATTTATCCCTTTTACTTTTCTCCGGAAATTTTTGATTTTGCCGTTGCGTAAAACGTTGATCCCTTTTTCATAATTACCTATAAAAATATCGCCGTTATCGCCCGCCAGCAATGCCGTAATTACTGCTGAATTAAGTCCGTCATTTTCATTAAAAGTTATAAAATGTTTTCCGTCAAATCTGCTTAAACCATTCAAAGTTCCGAACCACATAAATCCTTTATTATCCTGAAGCATATCAAAAACGGTTGATGATGCTAATCCATCAGAAGATGTGTAGTGGTAATAAGGAGGGGTTTGAGAATAAACTATTGAAATATTGAATAATATTGTCAATAATAAAATATTTCTGAAGTTACACAGAGTTCCACCGAGGAGACACAGAGAGCCACAGAGGTTAATTTTCATATTCATTTCTCTGTGAAATTCTTTTTCTCTGTGTATCTCCGTGTAATTCTTTTTCTCTGTGTTGCTCTGTGAAATTCTTTTTCTCTGTGTATCTCCGTGTAATTCTTTTTCTCTGTGTTGCTCTGTGAAATTCTTTTTCTCTGTGTTGCTCTGTGAAATTCTTTTTCTCTGTGTTGCTCTGTGAAATTCTTTTTCTCTGTGTATCTCCGTGTAATTCTTTTTCTCTGTGTTGCTCTTTGAAATTCTTTTTCTCTGTGTTGCTCTGTGAAATTCTTTTTCTCTGTGTATCTCCGTGTAATTTCTTTTTCTCTGTGTATCTCTGTGAAATTCTTTTTCTCTGTGTATCTCCGTGTAATTTCTTTTTCTCTGTGTATCTCTGTGAAATTCTTTTTCTCTGTGTATCTCCGTGTAATTTCTTTTAGTTGGTTCAATGAGGTCAAAGTTCATGTATATGTCAAATAAAAAGTAACGCGGAGTTTCATCGAATTTATAAGACATATCTCTTTATACCTTGTTTTAAAACTGTTACGTTAAAATTAATCAATAATCCTACTTTCTTTTTTGCAAATTTTAAATGAGTCAAAACTTGGGCGGTATGTACCGGAGCTAACGCTTCGATTGATTTAATTTCTACTATCACTTCGTTTTCAACAAGTAAGTCAATTCTGTAACCACAATCTAATTTAACTTCGTGAAATACTATCGGAACCGGAACCTCAGAATCAACTTTATATCCTTTTTTAATTAATAAATATTTTAAACATTCTTTATACGCAGATTCCAACAAACCGGGACCAAGTACTTTATGAACTTCAATCGCACTTCCGATTATATCACTTGTAATTTTATTAATATAATCAATATTCATTTTACCTCTCCGGTTTATTTTAGATTATTTTCTCTGCGTATCTCAGTGTAATTTTTTTACGGTCAAAGTTCGTATATATGTCAATTAAGAAGTTACACAGAGTTCCACCGAGGAGGCACTGAGAACCACTGAGTTTATATTTCATAATCGTTTCTCTGTGGATCTCTGTGAAATTCTTTTTCTCTGTGTAACTCCGTGTAATTTTTTTACGGTCAAAGTTCGTGTATATGTCAATTAAGAAGTTACACAGAGAGACACAGAGAAGACACAGAGATCCACAGAGATTAAATTTCGTAATCGTTTCTCTGTGGATCTCCGTGTAAATTTTTTCCTCTGTGTATCTCTGTGCAATTGCTTTGAGTATGTACAATACTGTCAAAGTTCGTGTTTTTGCGGTTACACAAAGCTACACCGAGGAGACACTGAGTGACATTGAGAGTATTTTTAAACAGCATTAATAATTGTTTTCATTTTTTTAATAAAATCCGGAGCCTTTCTTCGGGAAACTTCAATTTTACTTCCGTCTTTCATTGTAATAAAAATCCCACCCAGTCTCGAATAATCCTTAATAAAACTCAGATTAATTAAATGCGACTTATGAATTCTGAAAAATTTGTCTTTTGGAAGATTATCTTCAAATTCTTTAAGTGTGCGTGAAACGAGCAGACTCTTCCCCTCTTTACTGAATACCTTTGTGTAACAACTATCGGCTTCAAGTCTTATGATATCATCTATAACAATTACAATAAAACCATTCGATGTTGGTAAAACCAACTTGCCGGGTTCAAAGGTAGATTCACTAACTTCATTTTTAGTAATTCTGGAAAATATTTTTTTTACTGTTTGCTTTAGTTCCTTAATGTTGATGGGTTTTAATAGATAATCAACTGCTCCAGCTTTAAGTGCTTTAATTCCAAATTCTTCATAAGCAGTTACAAAAACCGTTAAAAAGTTTGGTTTATCATATTCTTCCAGAAAATCAAAACCATCAAATACCGGCATGTTTATATCAAGAAAAACAACATCAGGATTATGTTGTCCAACGAGTTTCTTTCCATTTATTACCGAATCAGCAAGTCCCAACACTTTTATCTCGGGGAAGTACAATTCCATTATCTTTTTCAGATTTTCTCTTCCGTGAAATTCGTCATCGATAATAATGGCAGTAAAATCCTGCCTTTCATTTTTTGAAAGCATGATGATTTAATAAATTATTGTTTTTTGAAATAACACACACCGAGAATCTATAAATGATTACAATAAAAGCCAAGTGATAAATAACTCCAAAATCAGGGTAATTGAGGAATATGAATGTATAAGTTGATATGAGAGTCTGCGTTAATCTTTGTGCAATCCACACTTTTTAATCATTTTATGAAGGTTTGCACGGTTTATTCCGATTGCATCGGCAGCCCGGGAAATATTTCCTTCATATTTATTAAGAATAAATTCGAGAAATAACTTTTCGACTTTACGCGCAGCTAATTCAACTGCTTTTTTGCGTAAGGAATCCATTTCTTCCCACGTCTCAGGAATTATTTCTAATCCAAGATATTCATCTTCGGTTTTTCGAAGTGAAAAGTCGAGGTCGTCAGGAGAAATGATTTCAGCTTTAGTCAGAAGAATCGCACGTGTAATATGATTTTGAAGTTCACGGATATTTCCGGGCCAATTATAATTCATAAGTAGTTTAACAGATTCTTCATTAAAATATTTCGGTTTAACTTTTAACTCTTTTGATGTCAGATTAGCGAAGTAGTTTAGCAATAGCGGAATGTCTTCTCTCCGATCCCGTAATGCCGGAACGTGAATCGGAAAAACATCGAGTCTATAGAACAAATCTTCTCTAAACAATCCAGCTTCAACAAGTGCCGATAAATTCCGATTTGAAGCAGCAATAACACGTGCGTAGGTCTTTATAACTTGAGTTCCACCAACTCTTTCAAACTCTCGCTCCTGAAGAATACGTAAAAGTTTTACTTGAGCTTTTAAATCAAGTTCTGAAATCTCATCTAAAAATATAGTTCCATCAGCAGCAATTTCGAACTTACCTGGCTTACGGTTAGTTGCTCCGGTAAATGCCCCTTTTTCGTATCCGAACAGTTCACTTTCTATTAAATCCTTTGGTAATGCAGCACAGTTAATCGCAACGAATGGTTTGTTTTTACGTAAACTTTGAATATGAATTTGCCTTGCAACAAGTTCTTTTCCAGAACCACTTTCTCCAGTAATTAATATTGTGCTTTCAACATCGGCGGAGATTTTTATCATCTCTTTCACTTTGTTTATTTCACGACTAACACCAATAATAGCATCAAATGGTTTTAATAATTCTTGTTGAAGCGTTTTTGTCTGGTATTTTAATAAGCGTTGTTGAAGTGATCTTTCGATAATGAGTTTCAGTTCTTTAAGATTTGGAGTTTTGGTTACATAATTATATGCTCCCCGTTTAATAGCATCAACTGCGGTATCAACTGAAGCATAGTCAGTAATCAGAATAACCGGAACATCCTCATCTTCATTTTTGATTTTATCTAAAACATCAAGCCCGGATTCCCCTTCCTTAAGCATTAAATCAAGCAATACAACATCGGGCATTTTTTCTTGAACGATTTTAATTCCATCAGTTCCGTTATTTGCAAAAATAGAATCATAATCATTCTTTAATAAAAGCGAAAAATCAGAGATGAAGTCATTGTCATCATCAATTATTAAGAGTAGCGGTCTCATTCACAGTCCCTTCATTAAGTTCAATAGTAAATAGAGTATTTTGAAATGGGATACTTTCTTTCACGAAAATTCTTCCCCCATATTTTTCCAAAATTTTTCTTGCGGAAAATAAGCCGTGCCCTGTCCCGCCATAACTTGAATAACCATGCTCAAATATTTTTTCGAAATCATGTTGATCTATCCCTGAACCATTATCCGAAATCTCAATTAATATTTTAGGGACTTTTTTAATTAAAGTAATATTTATTCTTTTTTCAGAAGATCCGCATAATACAGTAATAGCGTTTCGAATTGAATTATCAAGTATATCTGCCAGTTCGTAATTTAATATTAGAACTTTGCGCTCTTCATCATAAAGCTTGTACTTGTTAAGCTGGATGTTTTCAATTGCGAGAGTTTCGTTAATTTCTTCAACAATTGTATTAATCACTTCTTCCGGTGAACTTGAGAATCCCGCAAATACTATTTTTTTCAAACTGCTAAGATGGTTCTTGAGTTTAGCCAAATTTGAAGCAAGCAGTGGAATAGAGAGTTTTTCTGAAGCTGAATTATCCAGAGCCACTGTAGATAAATTAGTTTTAATGAAATCTGCTTCAGATTTGATTTCACTAATAAGAATCGAATCAATGCTAACAATTTGCGATAAATGAATAATTTTTTCAATTAACGGTAAGGTCATATTAAGCATTCTATCTTTACGATTATCAAATTGCTTTTGAAATTCCTCATCAATGGATTTAAGTGTTGGTATATTTTGACAAAAAAGTTGTAATCCATTGATATTCTTTAATGCCCATTCACCATGAGAAAAATTAAACAACATTTGAAATAATTTTTCCTCCGGAGCATCAGTCGCTTCATTTTTTTGTTCCCGTTTTTTGAAGTAATAAAAAACAATATTCGGGAGTGTCACCCCGACAAATAAAACTGCCGGTGGAATTATGTATTTGTTAAAGTAATCTTTATCAATCGTTAACAATATCAACAGCCAAAACAAAGAAAGGTTTACAACCGTTAGAATGAAAGTTAAACTAGTATCCCACTTATATTTATTGATTCCAAAACGCATTCCAGCAATAAGTATAATCAAGGCAACAAAAGCAGTAATTATATAAAATTGGAATTCACTTTTACTTATTAGTCTCACAAAATTTGATGGGAAGGCATATATATAAGCTAAAAGTCCATCAACTTCTTTTACACTTAGAGTTTGTCCGGTTGAAACATTATTTAATATTTTTAATTTTCCTGATAGGAAAAGAATTTTTAGATCATACTGATGTTCGGAAGATAAACCGAAATGTAGAACGATATCATTCAAACAATTTGCGGATGGGATGTCGCTGCCTAACTGTTTGTAACCATACAGAAATTTTGAGTCATCTAAGTGTCCGGTTTTGTAAATCCAAACCTTTGCTCCGATTGCTTGTGAATTTGAAAGAATTCCCTTTAAATGAATTTTCAAAAAATTATTGTTATCAAGATTATTCAGCCACAGAATATTTTCACCATAGCGATAACCGTATATATCAAGGTCGCCATCATTATCAATATCGGCAATTAAGGTTCCGTTTAGTTGCAGATTTTCCAGCATCATCAAATCGGAAATATCAATGAAGAACTTTGCCGAGTCGTTCTTTAGTAAATAATTTTTACTCTCTCCTTTTTGATTTATATTAAAAATTAAATCTGTGAATCCGTCATTATTAAAATCACCGGAGTTAAAATGAATGGTAGTCAACATTTCCGGATCAACCTCTTTATGAAGAGAAAATCTTAGGTCAGTAACATCTACAAAATAACCATTGTTTATGTTTTCATAGAAATAAATAATCTGGTCATCTGAAGTGAGTAGAAGGTCAAGATCGCCGTCATTGTCGTAATCAAATGCGATACCTAAATTAGATTGTGTATGATTGTTTTCGGGAAACCTCAATTCATATTCATCAGTGTAATATCCTCCTTTGTTGATTAAGAGTTTATCCTTCCTCCATCTTGTGAGCAAATAAATATCGTTGAGTCCGTCGTTATTAAAATCTGCTACAATCGAATGTAAATTCCAACTTGAGGAGATATTCATTAAAGATGTATCGGAAGATAAATCACCGTTTATACTTGTATTTGTAAATACTTTTACAAACCCTTTTTCACGCTTTTCATTTAGATAATTGTTAATTATTATATCAATACGACCATCATTATTTATATCGGCACGTTGAATATTTCTCGCATCACCACTATTAACACTATATCTGATTGGTTCACTATCAAACTTACTACGAGTTGAAGAATTAAAGACCGAAAGAGTATTTCCCCCATCCGTCGAATTTATTCCTATAAAATCGAGCAAGTTGTCATTATTCAAATCGGTGAATGTAAAAAGTCTGAAACCGGAATTAGCTACCATTCCCAAATTAACTGAATAATCGTTAAAAGGACCATTCTTCTGGTTCAGGTAAAGTTTGTTATTAATGTCTCTATTTGAATTCAGAACAAATAAATCAGGGAGAAGATCATCATCAAATTGAATAAATGCTGCGCCCACCGAGTTTGCTTTTTGAATTCCTTCTATTTGATATAAATAATTAATTTTCCAAAAATAGTTCTCATTCTGTTTTGAAGACTTAAGAATTCTTCCATCGGAAAGAGACATTAAAATAATGGTTGAATCTACCTCCATATGATTGTAGTAATCATATTCAGAAGAGAAAATATACTTCGGGCTTTTGTCATTACTTTGAATTCTTTTGATTTCATAAAAACCGAATGGTTCTTCTTTTAGATTATAAAAAATTTCCTGTTTAAAGTTTGTTGTAATGCGGAATGAATTATTTCTTAATTCGTAAACTTCCCCATGAGCATTCAGTGCAAATAGATTTTGATCGATTATTTTAATTTGATTTATATCTGTCTCAATTCCTTTATCTGTAATAATCTTTTCAAACCTTGATCCATCAAATGAAAAAACCCCTTCGCCCCTTGTCCCTAAATAAATTTTATTATTGAAAAATCGTGCTGAGATTATATGTTTTTTTATCGGGGTTTCAATCAATTCAAACTTCCCATTAGAGAATTGCATGAATAATCCCCAATCACCATAA
>JAUXVN010000095.1 GCA_030684555.1 Ignavibacteria bacterium | reverse complement strand
CTCGATAATAGATTATATGGATTAGCTGTCACTGATAATTCAATAGTTTCAGTAGGTAAAAGTTATGGTGGCGGACTCGGGAATGCACTTCTAATAATTGGAAGGAGGTGAGGTAAAATGAATAAATCAGTTTAAATGAGTCCCACGGCTGTCGAGAACCACTTCTCGACAGAGAATGTAGTAAGATGTAAAATGTGATAGTAATTGAAATACTCAATAAGTAGAAAAAAGTAGATATATAGAAATGGGGAGACGTAATCGGAGTTTCCTTACAAACGAAAGAATCTTTTGGAAGAAGGCATTAAGTCTCAACTGAGAAGTAACTCAATTAGCAATTAACATAGTTCTCGACCTCCATAGAAAATATTATACATAAATAATGGACAGAAATAATGAAAAAGGTACTATCGATAATGTTGTTATTCTTCACATTTAACGCTTTAATTTATTCTCAACAAGATACTACACGGGGGAACTATTGGATAAACTTCACAGTTCCCATTTCGCAAAGTAACTTCTCACATCATCAAAGTTTTAATTTTGCAATAGAAGATATGTCTTTCAGCGGCTTGGGACTTTATTCTCGTGGTTCAAGTGAAAAAAATGTTTTTTTTAAAAAAGGGTTTGCTTCATTTATGGTCGGTTATAGAGTAACAAATAAATACTTTATGATTGCTTCTTTCTTGGGACCAGGTATTACAGAGATTTATATTTCAGATTTTTCTCCATCCAAATCTAATGTTATTAGTTTAGTGTCAAATGTTCAGATTTATATTTATCCTTTAACCGAATTAGGAATTAAAGGTTTAGGTATAGGTACAGAACTTATTCTAAATTATAACAAAAGACATAATTTTAGTTTTATACATTTATCATTCAATTATATATTTTAACCAAGAGGGTTTTTATGCAACTTTCCCAAGGCTGTCGAGAACCACTTCTCGACAGAGGATATAATTTTGGTTTCACGCTAAAACAATTTGTTCCTTTCCTTCCCAACGCTGTCGAGCACCATTATTGCAGTGAAGGTTCATGGGCAAATTGAGATTTAATAATTCTAAATAAACATAAGTACTTGGTTGATAGTAACGCACTTCTAAGTCCGCCACATTTACTAACCGGTTATGCTTTTTTACATAAAATAACTGCTATCATTTTCTTATATTTTCAAAAAGAAAGGAATTGTTTATGATATTTTTTACCCTGCTTTGGACTATTCATATTATTTCAGCGGCGATTTGGTTTGGAGCTTTTCCGGCTGATTTAATTTTGAGAAAATCTATTTCCGAAAATAAGGGGAAATCAGGTGAGCGTAAATTAATTTCGACCTGGTTAAAAATTTTAAATATCAGCGGCATTGTTGGAATGGTTGGAATTTTATTGACAGGTGTATTTATGTCAATTCTAAGAGACGATTATGGTTTCTTTCAATTTGCATCGGGGCAAAACCATTGGCTTTACACTAAACAATTTTTGATGATAATTATTATTGTGATTATTGGTGCATTCCTAATTCCGAAAGCAAAAAAAATCAGGTTATCAATTCAAGATAACCTTGAGAGCCAGTCGTCTCTTGATGAATTTACATATACAAATATTAAGAAATTAGGAAACCTGGCAACAATAGTTAATGTGATAGTATTGTTAAATATTTTATTAGCCGCTTCCCGTCATATTTTTCAATAATTAACGTTATCATAAAATTTGACCACAGTCTTTGAAAAAGTTTAAATGAAAAAAATAGTTTTACTTGGCTCTACCGGTTCAATCGGTGTCAATACTCTTGAAGTAGTTAAAAATTTTCCGGATAAATTTTCTATAGAAGCATTATCGGTTAATTCGAATATTGAGCTGCTCAAAGAACAAATAAATTTATTCTCACCAAAAATTGTTGCGGTAAATGATATCTTAAAAGCTGACGAGCTTCGTTCACAGATCGGCAATACATGTAAAATTCTAACGGGAGAAGATGGATTAAAAGAGATTGCAGCAACTTGTGACTATGACATTTTTGTCGGAGCAATGGTTGGCTTTGCCGGCTTAGCTCCAACATTAGAAGCAATTAAACGAGGGAAAAGGATAGCGCTCGCCAATAAAGAAACTCTTGTTGTTGCCGGTGAAATGGTAACTCACTTAATTAAAGAACATAATGCAGAATTAATTCCCGTTGATTCCGAACATAGCGCAATCTTCCAATGTCTTATCGGTGAAAAAACGAAGGAAGTAGAAAAAATAATTTTAACTGCATCAGGCGGACCTTTTCTTCATCGTTCAAAAGATGAGCTTAAAACTGTTACTATTGAAGATGCTCTTAATCACCCAAATTGGAAGATGGGGAGTAAAATTACAATTGACTCCGCCACTATGATGAATAAAGGGCTTGAAGTTATTGAAGCCTATTGGTTATTCGGTTTATCAAAAAATAAATTCGAAGTTGTAATCCATCCTCAATCAATTATTCATTCAATGGTGGAATTTGTTGACGGTTCGATTAAGGCACAATTAAGTATGCCTGATATGAAATTACCAATTCAATTTGCACTAACCTACCCGGAACGTCTTCCTGCAAATCATGTACAAACAAAATTTCATGTTATAAAAAATCTAACTTTTTTTGAGCCGGATTTTTATAAATTTGAATGTTTGAAGTTAGCTTATGATGTATTGGAAGTTGGTGGAACCGCTCCGTGTATTCTAAATGCATCAAACGAGGTTGCTGTCGAAAAATTTTTAAATGGTAAAATCGGATTTACAAAAATCCCTTATATTATTAGTAAGTCTTTAGAAAAAATAGAAAATCATAAACACCCTGCTATTGATCAAATTTTTGAATGTGATAAAGAGACACGATTATTTGCCGGGCAGTTGAGTTAAAAAGGAGAATCAATCTTTTATGCAAGAAGTTATTTATTTTATAATTACAATCGGAATTTTAGTTTTTGTTCATGAGTTCGGACATTTTGCCGCTGCTAAGTTAAGCGGAATGAGAGTTGATGCATTTGCAATCGGTTTTGGATTTCGTTTATTAGGATACAACAAGTTAACAGGTTTCACCTTCGGAGAACTCGCCAAAGATTTTGACGGCGAAGGAAATACTGATTATCGTTTATGCCTGCTTCCGCTTGGTGGTTATGTGAAAATCGCCGGAATGGTTGACGAAAGTATGGATACCGAGTTTGCAAATAAAGCTCCGCAGCCTTATGAATTCAGATCGAAATCAACATCAAAAAAAGTATTTGTTATCACCGCTGGTGTTTTGATGAACCTTATTCTTTCACTATTAATTTTCTGGGGTTCTAATTTCTTTTACGGAAAAAGTCTTACCAAATCAACCGTACTCGGAATGGTTGATGAACAAAGCCTTGCTGATTCAGTTGGATTTAAATCCGGTGATAAAATTGTTGAAGTAAACGGACAAAAAGTTACCTATTGGGAAGATGTTCGCAATCAAATGTTTATTGATAATATGGGGCGTGATCTTAAAGTAAAAGTTGAGCGGTTTAATCAACAAGTTGAAGTTTTTGTTCCGAAGTCGCGAGTCCCTTCCGATGAATCTCAAGTTTTATTCTTATTGGTAGAGGATTTAAAACCTGTAATAGGCGATGTGATGAAAGATAACCGCGCTGATTCTGCAGGGATAAAAGCAAACGATATTATTTTGAGTATAAATTCAACTGACATTTATACAATTCCACAAACAATAAAAATTATTTCTGAATCAAAAGAAAAAGCAATTAACATCGCACTTCTTCGAGATAAAGATACAGTTACACTCAGCGTAGTTCCCGGCAAAGATGGAAAAATTGGAATTGCTTTAGCCGGTTATGCTTTTATGGGTGAAACGGAAAGAGTAACTCACGGATTTTTTGAATCGTTTATACTTGGCACCAAAGATATATCACGCATGACCGAATTAACTTTTGTTATGATGAAACGTGTAATTACAGGTGATGTTGAATTCGGTAAAGCATTCGGCGGACCGATCAAGATTGCACAATTTGCCGCTAAATCAGCCGATTCAGGTTTTGCAAGTTTTATGATGTTTCTTGGTCTGCTTAGCTTAAGTCTCGCAATATTAAACATTCTCCCTTTCCCTGTTTTAGACGGTGGTCATCTTGTGATAATTTTAATTGAAGGAATAATGAAAAGGGAAATCCCGATTAAAGTTAAAATTGTTATTCAAAACACAGGTTTAGCTTTACTGTTACTGCTGATGGCGTTTATTATTTATAACGATTTCCTTGGCTTGTAAAAGCAATTTTGAAAATGATTATTTAAATTATAACGGAGATTCAAAAATTGAGTCTCCGTTTTGGTTTTAAATCGATTAGAAATTTAAACATTATTTTATGGGAGTTGAGATGCGCAAATCACTATTGATTTTATTATCTGTTTATTGCTTTTCTTTTCCGGCTTTTTCTCAATCCCAAAACGATTTCTCCTTTTCACTCAGTGCCGATTTTCTTTCCTCGTATGTTTGGAGAGGTGCGGTTTTACAAGGGCGACCGGTAATACAACCATTCGGTTCGTTTACCTGGAAGAATTTAGAACTTAGTGTAATCGGTTCGCAAACACTTGTAACTTCCGGTTCTTCATTTGTTACTTATTTAAGCTATCATATTAAAACTCCCATTGGAACTTTTTCTCCGATGTTTGTTGATTTTTATCCCTCACTACTTCCCTCCAGCGATCACGATTATCACTTCTTCAACTATAAAGATAATGGTTTCGGTGCTCATGTATTGGAAACGAATATCACTTATGAGGGACCTCAAAAATTTCCATTAAGGATTTTTGCCTCCGTTGATGTTTATAACGATCCCGAAAATGCTGCTTATTTAGAAATAGGTTACAGATTCCCCATAAATGAATATAACTGTATTTTTTATATCGGAACTTTACTTTCTGAAAAATCGGGTTGGTATGCTTCAGACCCTGCGAAACCGATAAAAAGAGGAATAAATAATATTGGATTCACCGCAATAAAAAAATTAAAAATAAGTGATGAGTTTATCATTCCTTTTCGTGGAACATTTACAATAAATCCGGCAGAAAAAAGAGCGGTGTTTGTTTTTGGCTTTAGAATAGAATAGCGCTTGGTTATTTGACATCGTAATAAATTGGGTTTATTTAGAATAATATTTCTAATTTTTGTTCATCAATTCACAAAATTATTAAGGCGAATATGTACAACACAATAAAATCATTTACTGAAGATTGGGAACGCGAGAGCGGCTTCACAATCAAAATTTTCGAAGCGTTAAGTGACGAATCACTTAATCAAAAAGTTACACCAAACGGTAGAGCGTTGGGAAGACTCGGCTGGCATCTTGTTGAAACTATTGGTGAAATGTTATCTCATGCCGGAGTAAAAGCATTTGTTTCTGAAGAAGAAAATAAATTTTCAGCCGCAGCACTTGTGGATGAATACAAAAAAGCGGCTAAATCTGTTGCCCCCGCATTATCAGCAAACTGGAAAGATGAAGAGTTAAACGACAAAGTAAATATGTATGGTGAAGAGTGGGCTAAGAGAGATGTTCTTGTTTCACTTGTAAAACATGAAATTCATCACCGCGCACAGATGACGGTTTTGATGAGACAAGCGGGATTAAAAGTTCCCGGCATTTACGGACCAAGTTTCGAAGAATGGCAATCCTACGGAATGACTCCGCAAGTATAACTCTTAAATGCTTTCTATCGCTTCAGCTTTAGTGTCTAATACATTCAATGCTTGATTGAAACCTGTAATAATAAATATTTCATTGACCTGAGGTTGAAGCGAAAAAATTACCAATTTGCCGTTTGTCAATTTTAATTTATTTGAAGCAATGAAAAGTCCGCGTAATCCGGCACTATTAACAAAGTCAACATTTGTAAAATCGATTAATAAATTAACTGCTTCTTCTGAAATGATAGCCTCCACATTTTTTTCAAAAATTTCAGATGCAATTAAATCGAGGTTCCCATTAAGTTCAAATAAAGTATAATTGGGTTCTTTAGAAACAATAATTTTCATATTCATTCTCCTTTTTTAGAGATTCTGACATTAACATACAAACTTATGCAGCTTTAATCTGTTTTTCCCTTCGGAAAAAACGTAATCAATTGAATTTACATAATTTTTGGCAAGAAAAATTCCGAGTCCTCCCGGCGTTCTTGTTTCAACCGGAGTATTTATATCCGGCGACGGTGCACTTTGCGGATTAAAAGGAATACCGTCATCCACAATTTGCACATAAATATTCTCACCGTCAATTTTAATTTCTAAAAAGATACTATGTTCTCTATCATCCTTATAACCATATAAAACGATATTCATAAGCAGTTCATCGACTGCAAGAACAAGTCCGAACAAGCACTCTTTTGAGAGTTTGTTTTTTCTTCCAAACTTTAATAATTCCACCCTGCAATCAGCTATGGCAGGGATACTATTTTTAACTTCAGAGATAAAATTATTATTCATAAAAATTGAGTTTAATCTCTCATAAAATTATATTAATCGGGCAATGAAAGTAACTAAAAAATGATTTCAGTTAAAATATAATTTTAAAGTATTATTCACCTTGAAAAAGATTTATTTTTGAATTCTAAATTTAAGATTACATATGGAAGACAAAATACTAATTTCAGAGAACAAAAAATTCATAATATCGACAGAGAAAGCTAAACTTAAGATCGATCTAATTTTGAGTTATTTACATCGTTCATATTGGGCATCGGAAACTCCGGCTGAACAAATAATAGAATCAATAAATAATTCCCTCTGCTTCGGATTATTTGAAGATGAAAATCAGATCGGGTTTGCTCGTGTAATTACCGATTACTCGCGTTTCGCTTATCTCGCTGATGTTTTTATTCTTGAAGAATGGCGGGGCAAAGGTCTTTGCAAATGGCTGATCAAAACAATTATGGAGCACCCGAAACTTCAAAAAGCCCGGTGGATGCTTGCAACTAAGGATGCTCACAGCTTGTATGAAAAATTTGGTTTTACTTCATTAAACGAACCCGAAAAATATATGATCAAAAAACCGGAAATGAATTTTAATGAATAAATCAATCCGTTGGAAGACCGCACAGTTTTTCGAATACTTTTGGTGGAAAAACTATCTTCATAAAAAAGATACCCAAAACTATCTTATCAAAAAAAAAGAATACTGGACAAATTTGTTTTCTAAAATAGAGGACTATGTAAC
This sequence comes from Ignavibacteria bacterium, assembly GCA_030684555.1. Lineage (GTDB taxonomy): Bacteria > Bacteroidota > Ignavibacteria > Ignavibacteriales > Ignavibacteriaceae > JAGUXE01. The sequence goes on along the minus strand of JAUXVN010000095.1, from coordinate 36,382 downwards.
CCTATCACCAAAAACTAAAATCCTAGATGCGGGTTGCGGACCATCCGGTATTTATATGATTTTTACCGAACAACAAGTTACAGCCGTTGATCCAATATTAAATCGTTATCAAGAGTTAAAGGTTTTCAGTAAAGACTTTTATCCGAATGTTGAGTTTATTGAATCTCCGTTAGAGCTTTATATTCAAAAAAAAAAATTCGATCTAATTTTTTGCATGAATGTAATTAATCATGTTTCGCAGATTAAAATTGCAGTTCAAAATTTGTGCGCCTCTTTGAACTACGGCGGAAAAATGATAGTTACTGTTGACGCTCATAATTATAATTTCTTAAAAGAAATATTTCAGAAAATTCCCGGGGATATTCTTCATCCCCATCAACTAAATAAAGAAGAATATATAAACTTATTTGAAAATGGTGGTTTATCACTTCTCTCATCAATTGAGTTGAAACAAGAATTTATCTTCAATCATCTACTTTTTGTGTTTGAAAAGAAAAGTAATTGATTAAAAAAGAGTCTTAAAGAAATGCCCTAACTCTTTGTAGTATATATTTTTTCCTTTCATTAATTTAGTCAGAATGCTTAACTTTCTTTTCTAAATTTTGTACTGTAGAAAATTCTATCTACTTTGCATGAGTTTATAACACAAAGGTAATTCGGTTATTATTTGAAGGAAAAAATAGAGCTTTGACAAAAGCAAAAATAGAAGACGATCAACAATCCCAAAATTTATTGAAAGAATCGGGGGAAATTCCCCGCCATATAGCAATAATAATGGATGGTAACGGGAGATGGGCGCGAAGTAAAGGCTTCCCTCGTTATGCAGGACATAAAGTTGGTGTTGATTCGGTTCGTGATATTGTTGAGGCGAGTGCACAGATAGGTGTAAAATATTTAACTCTTTATACTTTTTCAACTGAAAATTGGAAAAGACCAAAAGAGGAAGTTTCTACATTAATGAGACTTCTTCTAAAAACTCTTAAAAAAGAATTAAATGAACTCAACAAGAATAACGTACGTCTAACCACAATTGGCGATACAGCCTCTCTTCCGGCAGAAGTTCAAGCCGAGTTCAATGATGCAGTCGAAAAAACTAAAAATAATTCCGGGTTAACTTTGGTGCTGGCTTTAAGTTACAGCGGAAGATGGGAAATTCTGGAAGCAGTAAAAAATATTGCCGCAAAAGTTAAAGAGAATAAGCTTGAGTTAGATGAAATAACTTCTGAATTATTCGACAAACATTTAACAACAGGTGAACTTCCCGACCCTGATTTATTAATAAGAACCGGAAACGAATTCCGCATAAGTAATTTCCTCTTATGGCAAATCGCTTATACCGAATTATATATATCAAGCGTTTATTGGCCTGAGTTTAGACGAAAAAATCTTTACGAGGCAATAAAAGATTTTCAGAAAAGAGAAAGAAGATTTGGTAAAGTTAGTGAACAACTTCAAAAGAATGATAAAGGCTCCAAGAATGTCTCATCCCGCTCAAAATAAATTAATTAATTTCTTTTTTATTGGTACTCTCATTTTCTTCCTTACTACGTTTGCTTCTGCACAGGGAGTAAAAAATTCGTATAAGATTTTAGGGATTTCCGTAGAAGGAAATCGCTCGGCAGATGCCCGGACTATAATCGTCAACTGTGGTTTAAAAATAGATGACGAGATTCAAATTCCCGGTGATCAAACGATTAATGCAATTCGCCAGCTCTGGTCACTTAATATTTTTTCCGATGTGCAGATTGTTATTGATAAGCAAATCGGTGATGGTGTATTTCTTCTTATTAAAGTTGAGGAATATAACAGAGTCGAAAAAATTATCTTCAGAGGAAATGACGATGTAAGTACATCTGACCTCGAAAAGAAAGTTAACTTAATCCGCGGACAAATTCTTAAACCCCAGGAAGTCCAAAGGATGAAGGTGATTATTCAAAAGATGTATGATGAAGAAGGTTTACTTAATGCAGAAATCTCTCCAAAATATTTTATCTTTTATAAAGCCGATACTTCTAAAAACGATGTTACGGTTACCTGGAGAAATAAAAGTGATTTCGCAGAAGAATATTCCGATGAATACTCTTTAACAGAAAAAGCCAATACTAACCTTATCGAAAAGATTAAAGATAGAATCCTACTCGTCTTCGATATTAAAGAAAATGATCAGGTAAAAGTACGAGAAATCAAGTTCGTTGGAAATAAAGCCTTTGACGATGATGACTTAAAAAGTGAACTAAAAGAAACAACTGAAAAAGTCTGGTGGAAATTTTGGAACAGTGCTAAATTTGACAGAGTTAAATTTGATGAAGATAAAAAATTAATCCAAAAATTTTATCAGAAAAGCGGTTACCGTGATGCAGAAATAATTAAAGACTCAATCGTTTATCTTAATGATAAAAAAGATATGCACATATATCTTTATGTTCACGAAGGTCCGCAGTATAAAGTTCGGAATATTACCTGGGAAGGTAATACAATTTATACAAGTGAATTTCTGACTGAACGCCTCGGTTTTGTTAAAGGTGAAGTTTTTGATTATGATAAGTTCAATCAAAACCTCAGACAAAACGAGCGACAAAATGATATCTCTTCATTATATCTTGATAACGGTTATTTAACATTCCGACTTAACCCAATCGAAACAAAAGTTGGCGAAGACTCCCTCGATATTCTCATTCAGTTGGTTGAAAAAAATCAATTTAGAGTCGGTAAAGTTGACATCGGCGGAAACGATAAAACAAAAGACAAAGTAATTCGCCGTGAACTTTACACAGTTCCGGGAGATTATTTCAACCGCGCATACATGATTAGAAGTCTTCAGCAACTTGCAAATCTTCAATACTTTAATGTTGAAAAACTATACGTTGAAGGGGTTGATTATCAACTTGAAAACGATAGTACCGTAAGTGTTGCATTTAAAGTAGAAGAACGCTCAAGCGATTATTTAAATGCTTCAGTTGGATATAGCGGAAGTTTTGGATTTAGCGGCGCTGTTGGAGTTACATTAACAAACTTTTCAATAGCAGAACCTTTTTCACTCGGCGGCGGACAAATTTTAAGTTTCAACTGGCAGTTCGGTGTTGGAAATATTTATAGAACTTTTTCACTCGGTTTTACCGAACCATGGTTATATGATACTCCGACTTTAATCGGTTTTGATTTCTTTGATACACGCCAGCAATATATTTATGATTTAAGACAATCCGGTGCTTCTGTAAGATTAGGACGCCGATTAAAATGGCCCGATGATTATTTTTATATTCAGGGGATGTTCAGATATCAAAATAATAATGTTATCAATGGTGCAAGTTTTTATCGGGAAGGAAAAACTCAACAGTTTACGTTGGGGGCAACCATCTCAAGACGAAATGTTGATAATCCGATTTTCCCATCAGCAGGTTCATCATTAGTTTTAGACGGCGAAATCTCCGGCGGTCCTTTTTTACCGGGAGATGTTGATTACTATAAAATTTCATTCAAGGCTGAATGGTATAAAAGATTATTCAATAGCAGCAAGCTTGCTCTTTACACAGTGGCGGACATTGGTTATTTAGAAGAAATAAAATATGGCACACCAATTCAACCTTTTGAATATTTTTACATGGGAGGAAATGGTTTAATAATCGCAACAACCCCTCTTCGTGGTTATGATGACAGAAGCGTTGGTCCAAAAAATGTTAATGCTGATGTTATCGGTGGAAGAGTTTCGGCTCGATATACTGCGGAATTGAGGTTCGCAGTAACTCTTGATCCAATGCCGTTATATCTGCTTGCTTTTGCCGAAGCCGGAAATGTTTTTGAAAATTTAAATACTGCCTCTGCATTTAATCTAAGAAGATCTGCAGGAGTTGGTGCAAGAATAATGATTAATCCAATCGGCTTAATCGGTTTTGATCTTGGTTATGGTTTTGATAGAAAAGCCGTTGATGGTAAAGACCCGTCATGGGTTTTTCACTTCCAGTTCGGAAAAGGATTTTAAATAATAGTTCATTTAATAAATTAGTAAGGAAATAATAGTGAAAAAAATTTCAGTAATACTCGCTTTTATGCTGTTGGGCGGTTCATTAGTTTTTGCTCAATCAACTCAAAAAACAGGTTATGTAGATTCAGAAGTTATTCTTAAACAAGTACCGGAAGCTATTAAAGCTCAAGGTGAATTGGATGCATTAATTGGAAAATGGAATGCTCAGGTTGATAGTATGGGGCAGGCTCTACAACAAGCTTACGGCGATTATCAAAAGCAAGCCGCAAATATGCCGGAACCTAAAAGAAAAGAAATCGAACAGAAATTAGTTTTACAGCAGCAATCAATTGAAGAATTCAGACGTTCTAAATTTGCTCAAGGAACCGGCGAAATTTACTCTAAACAAGAACAACTCTTAAAACCGGTTAAGGAAAAAATCTTTGCTGCTATCGAATCGGTTGCTAAAGACGAAGGAATGTCTTTTGTATTTGATAAAAGCGGTGATATTTTATTACTTTATGCAGATGCTTCATACGATATTACCTTTAAAGTTCTTGACAAACTTAAACGCGGTAAATAATTTTTTTTGACTTTCTGATTAATCACCTTGCCGCTATTTTACTGCAAGGTGATTTTTCATTTGTAAACATTTATAATATAATTTAGTATAGTTGAGGTTTATATGAAACCGTTGAAATATTTTATCCTTATAACCGTCCTTTTTTCTTCATTATCTTTTGCACAATCCAAAATTGGTTATGTTGATTCTGATGCAATAATGGAGCAGCTTTCTGAAGCACAAGACGCAAGACAGCAGCTCGATGCTTTCATTCAAGAATGGCAATCCGACTTGAAAAGAATGGAGAATGAATGGAAATCAAAGTATGATGATTATGAAAAAAGAAAATTAATTATGTCCGATCAAAACCGTGCGGAACTTGAAAGTGAATTAATAAAACTTGAGCAGGGAATCGGTGACTTCCGCGAAAAAAAATTCGGAACAAACGGCGAACTTTTTCAGAAACAGGATGAACTTATGAAGCCTGTTCAAAACAAAGTATTTACTGTTATTAAAGAGGTTGCGATAAGTGAAGACCTTGATTTTGTGCTTGACAGAAGCGGCGGAGTTCTTCTTCTTTATGCAAAAGACAAATATGATATAACAGCCTTAGTTTTAGAAAAACTTAAACAACGATAATGAATATTAAAATTCAAGACATTGCCGATTTAACCGGTGCGGTAATTTTTGGAGATGTTTCGGTTGAGATATATAATATTGCAAAAATTGATGAGGCTAAAGAAGGTGATATCACTTTTTTGTATCTCTCCAATTATGAAAAATATTTTCCGGCAACAAAAGCTTCGGCAATATTTGTAAAACCAGGCTTCAATAAAACCCGCGACGACATTGTTTATCTTGAAGTGAAAGATCCGAATAAAGCTTTATTATCTGTTATTTTAAAATATTTCACTTATGAACATCTTCTTTTCGGTATTGATAATAGTGCTTTCATCGACCCATCAGTAAAACTTGGAAAGAATTGTGCAATCGGTAAAAACGTTGTGCTTTCTGCGGGATGTATCATTGGCGATAACACAAAAATATTTCACAATACTGTGTTAATGGAGAATGTTGAAGTGGGAAGTGATTCCTTAATCTATCCTAATGTTAGTGTACGCGAAAACTGTAAAATTGGTAATCGTGTAATCATTCATTCCGGCACAGTAATCGGTTCTGACGGTTTTGGTTTTTCACCTAATGAAAAAGGGGAATACACTAAAATTCCTCAAATCGGAAATGTAGTAATAGAAGATGACGTTGAGCTTGGTTCAAATGTTTCTATTGACCGCGCTGCCATAGGCTCGACAGTTATTAAAAAAGGAGTGAAGATAGACAACCTTGTGCAAATTGCACACAACGTAGTTATAGGCGAAAATACAGTTTTATCGGGACAGGTTGGAATTGCCGGAAGCACACATATCGGAAAGAATTGTATTCTTGCCGGACAAGTGGGAATTTCGGGACATATTGAAATTATTGATAAAACAATTGTAGGCGCACAAAGCGGAGTATCAAAAACAATAACTAAACCGGGAATGTATTTCGGTTATCCCGCTAAAGAACATCGCGAAGCACTTAGAATTGAAGGGCATGTCCGCAATCTCGATAACTACGCTAAACAAATAAAAGATTTTGAAAAGCGAATTAAAGAGTTGGAAGAGAAGTCGGAGAAGAAATAATCTTTCTTATCTTCTCTTAAACCGATTAACAATATTTATCGGTAATTGAATTTCCTTTAAATAGTTTTCTTCTTTATACCAGACTTGTTCTAAATATAAACCGGACGGCGGTGCCGTAAAAACAGCCGGCTCGTTTGTATAGTTGGTTAAAAAGAATAATAAATCTTTATCGCTTAATTTTTCTCTTCCGATTTCAACCAAAACTCCAACCATTCTTCGAACCATTTTCCATAAAAAGTGTGAGCCTCTTATCCGAATTAATATCAAATCATCTTTTTCTGATACATCAACTTCATCAATTACTACAAGAGTTGATTTTTCTTCCATATCTTTATCGGCAAATGAAATATAATCTTGTTTACCTTCGAAAAGTTTTGCAGCCATTTTCATTTTTTCAATATTGAGTCTGTCTTTTATCCACCAGACAAACTGCTTACCGAAAGCCGTTCTTCTTTTTGAAATTACATAAACATAACTTCTTCCAACAGCATCATGCCTTGCATGAAATTGTGGTGAAGCTTTCTCAACTTCCAAAATGTTAATATCGTGCGGAAGAAGGTCATTCAGTTTCAAACGAATTATTTCCGGGGCAAGCATAGTGTTTACAGCAAGGTGGGCAACCTGACAAATTGCATGAACCCCCGCATCAGTTCTTCCCGAACCATAAATTTCAATCTTTTCATCCTTAAACACTTCGGTTGCCGCCTTAATTAAAGCCCCTTGAACGGTTTTACTGTTTTGCTGCTGCTGCCATCCGCTAAATCTTGTTCCATCATACTCTATATATAATTTATAACGGTTAGAGCTTACTCTCGTTTGTCCGGAAAATTTTTCGTGACGATCGTATGCTTTAATAATCTTTTTTGTTAATTCAGAAGGGGCACTTTTTTTTCCTTTAAAATTGGAATTAAAATGCTTCTTCGGTTTACTATTTGAGAATGATTGTTTCTTCTGCATAATCGTCTATCGTTTCATAAATACGTACTTTAATACTTTTTACATTTTCGGGAAGTTTTGCTCCTCTTATTTTATCAAGAAAATAGAGACACATATTTTCTGCAGTTGAATGAGTATCAATTACAACTTTTTTTGATTTAAGTTGATCAAGCATTGAAATAAGCTCGGTATCGCCTTTCCAAACGAGATAAGCATGGTCTAAATCTTCGACCACCGGATTTATAATCGCCTTAAGATCATAATAATCAATCACCATTCCGTTTTCATCTAAATCACCCTCAACTTCAACAAGCATTTTGTATGAGTGACCATGTAAGTTTACGCATTTCCCTTTGTGGAATGGAAGTCTGTGCCCCATTTCCCAGCGGAATTCTTTAGCTATTTTCATTAAACACCTTTTTTTGTTGGATCCCAAATTATTTTGTGCATTTGTAATTGAAACCGAACCGGTAAATCATCTTCTAAAATCCAGTTAACAAGCGTAACCGGTTCTAACGAATTAAAAACAACCGAGAAAAGAAGTTGACATTTTTTATTCAGTTCATATTCCTTAATAATATTTTTACTCCATTCATAATCTTCCTGCGAACCAATTACAAATTTCACTTCATCAATAGTTTTTAAATGTTTGATATTTTCGTAACGGTTTTTCTTCATCATTTTGCTTGAGGGGCACTTTAAATCCATAATTACAGAAACACGTTTATCGATCTGTTCAATCGGCAAACTTCCTCCGGTTTCAATCATTACTTCGTAACCATCATCACACAGCTGTTTCATAAGTTGAACAGATTCAGTTTGAACAAGAGGCTCACCACCGGTAACTTCTACAAGATTGCAATTATACTTTTTTATCTCTGAAATTATTTCTTCAATTGAATAATCTTTTCCTTCATAAAAAGCATATTCAGTATCGCAGTATGTGCAGCGCAGGTTACAATAGGTTAATCGGATAAAAATACAAGGAAGCCCGGCTTTTGAACTTTCCCCCTGAACAGAATAGTAGATTTCATTTACCTTTAACATCGAATCAGAATAAAATATATAGTTGCTGAATATTATTAAAATTTATTCGCAAATATACGATAATTATTTGTGAGGTTTTATTGAATGTTGAAGGACAAAAATTAAGATTGGAACTTTGAATTTCTTTGCGAAGAGATAACGTTTCTATACCTCCATTGAGTGACAAACAAACGAAGGGAAAAAATCTTCAATTAAGCAATTTTCACTATTTTTTTTATACTGATTAAGTTTTTCTTTTAATTTTAAAAATAACTATTATTACAGTCAACTATTATAACCAATATCTGAACAAAGAAATGTTTTACCATCGAACGGTTTCATAAATCAGTGCTTTAAAAGTTTACGAATGAAAAGAATTTTAATAATAAACGAGAACCGAACTTTTCTTGATGCGCTTAGAAAAGAATTAGCCAAGCAAATCAGCGATGTCGAACTGTTTAGTATTGGAGATCAAGATGAAATTATTCTGAGCATTGAAAGCTTAACGCCTGATTTAATCCTTATAAATTTCAAATTAACAGGTTATGATTTTTTAACTAGTTTGGCGCTGGTTAAAAAAAGTTATCCAACCCTTCCCATTCTTTTTTATAATGACGAAGAAGATGAAAAACAGTTTTTTAAGAACGAGGAGACATTTCTTTTTTCGGGATTAAAAAAACTTACCTCCTTAATACAGGGAACATCTGAAAAATCTCAGAAAGAGGAACCGGATTTTCTTGTCCAATCAATGAGAAAAGAATCTTCCTTATTTAAAAGATTAAGCGCTACTCTAAATTCATTTCCCGATTTAATTCTTATTCAAGACAGTACCGGCACTTTTATTGACTACTTTTCCGGTGTTGAAAATCTATTGCCCATCAAACCAAATGAATTGTTGACGAAGAAACCGGAGGAAGTTTTTCCGTTACAGCTCGCCTCAAAATTTGAATCATTGAGAAATAATGCAATAAAGGAGAAACGAACAGAGCAGATTGAACTCTCATTCCAATTTGAAAATTCTCAAAAAATTGTGGAGTTCAGATTTGTTTATTTAGATGATACAAAAACAGCGGTAATTTTGCGCGATATAACAGAACGTAAACTCGTTGAAACCAACCTGATACAAAAAGCCGTAATAGCCGATTTTGTTGACACACCTGTAATTGCGATAGACCTTTCTTTTAGAATAACATATTTAAATGCTGAAGCTGAAATTGCCGCCGGCATAAAACTAAGAAGCTGCAAAGGAAAACCGTTAAATCAAATATTTAAAATACTCTCTTTGGAAACTACTTTAGACGATGTAAAAAATGAACTTCAAAAGACGGGAAAATGGGTTGGCGAATTGGTTGCCGTTTCCTCAAACGGTAAAATTGAACCGATTAATTTTTCTTTTTCACTCTTAAAAAACTCTAAAGGAATTCCCGTTGGTGTAACCGCTGTCCATCGTTTTATAAAAAAGGAAATATCGTTAGTTCACTTTGATGAACGTTCTTTACCAATTTTCTTAAACTTGAGTGACGGCATAGCAATTTTGCAAGATGGTTTTATTAAATATTCAAATAACGCTTTCTCAAGAATGACCGGGTACGATGAAAATCTTGTTAAGGAAAAACCTTTTATTGAATTTCTGCATGAAGAAGATGAACTGTTTATTCGAAATTATTTCAGTAAAAATGATGAGATAGAAAGTTTTGTCCCCGGGTTGTTTGAAATACGCTTCATGCACCGCAACCAGATTAATATAATTTATGCAGAGGTTACATTTGATGTTTTTGCATATAAAGGAATCCCTTCAATATTAGCAGTTGTAAAGGAGTTGCAGACCGGAAATTGGTCTCTTAATAAGAATGAAAACAACTCTGAGAATGATATTGTACAGAACGAATCATCTAAAAGAACAGCTCTTGCTGCTTATATGAATCATGATATCCGGACATCTCTAAACGGAATTCTTGGCTTTGCCGATATTTTACGCGAAGAATTAAAGGACCAGAAAGAGCGAACCAATTATATATATGCAGATAAAATTTATAGTGGTGGAAAACGGTTGTTAAATTTATTAGATCAAGAGTTTGATTCAAAAAAAATTGATACGACTTCAAATATTCTACAGGTAAAAGAAATCCATCTTGTCCCATTAATTGATGAAGTGGTCAGCCTGTTAAATCTTACCGCTCATAAAAAGAAAGTGAAAATTATTTCTTCCGGCATTATTAAAAGTCCAATTTATGCTGACGAGAACCGACTGTTCGAAGCGTTAAATAATCTTGTCGGGAATGCAATTGAGCGCTCTGAAAATAACACAATCACAATTCAGGCAATGCATGTAAAAGGCAAACCAAAAGTGCAAATTGTGATTAAAGATTCAGGAGAAATATTAACCAATGAAAAACTTGAAGCGGTTATTGCTGGCGATACTGAAAAAAGTTTTTCTCTTGATGATGCTCCGGAGCCAACTCTTTTTCGTTTAGCAATTTCTAAAAGGCTAATCAGCTTTATGAATGGGGAGTTTGAAATTACTTCCTCAGCTTCAGACGGAACTAAAACGGTTATCACTTTGCCTGCCGCCGAAATTGCCAAAAGTGAAATTACTGTTCAAGATACTATTTTCTTTGCCAGCTCCTCCGAGCTTATGTTTTTGAGCCATCGGCAACCAAAAATTTTAGTTATTGAAGATGACGAAAGCAGCCGTAAAATGCTTGAGATAACTTTGACCAAGATCTCACGTTTAACAATGGCTGAAAATGGTGAGGATGCTCTAAGGAAGATTCAGGAAAAGGAAGAGGAAAATAATCATTTTCAATTGATACTTATGGATATCGGGCTTCCCGGTAACTGGGACGGCTTAAAACTAAGAGCAGAAATTTTAAGACGCTGGAATCATTATAGAAACATTCCGTTTATTGCACAGACTGCTTTTGCTTTAAAATCAGATAAAGACAAAATTACTGAAGCCGGTTTTAATGATTATCTCTCTAAACCTATTGATAGAAAATTCTTGATTAAAACAATTTATAACCAGTTAAAAAATAATTAACCTTCTTTACTTCACTTCAAAAGTTTTTCCATTATGAAAATGTTTTTTCGGTTAATATTTATATTACTAATAATAATTAGAGCTGATGCACAGGATTTTAAATTTGTTGTTTGGGGAGATTCACAGTTTCAAAATCCCGAAGTATTTGAAAGCATTGTTAATCAAACAGAACTCTTAAAACCCGCATTGGTATTACATGTTGGGGATATGATTCATGGTTACACTTACGACATAAATGTTGCCCGCCGGCAATGGAAGAGATTCCAAAAACAAATAACACCGCTGACCTCGCCGTTTTATCCAACTCCCGGGAATCACGATGTAACAACAAAAGAAATTCAACCTGCATATCTTGAAGCTTGGGGAAATGATAAACTTTATTATTCTTTTGACTATGCTAATTCTCACTTCATTATCTTAAATGCTTACCTTCATCAAAATTTTGATTCAGTTTCAATCGTTCAACTCAATTGGTTAAAAGAGGATCTTGATAAATCAAAAAACTCGCAAAATGTTTTTGTATCAATTCATTCTCCCCTTCATCTAAATAAAAGTTATGATTGGAGCTATGTTCACAACTTGCTGAAACAATATAATGTTCGGGCTGTATTCACAGGGCATTATCATTATTACGATTATAGAAAAATTGATGGTATAGAATATTTTTGTTTGAACTCATCAGGCAATATGAGCATATATAATCCGCACATCGGTTACTCACATCACTTTTTGCAGATTAATGTTTCAATTAAAGATGTATCATATGCGGTTATTACAAACGGAGAAATTTTTCCGAAAAACTTTGTTGATAATAATGAGCGCAGCAGAGCAGAATTATTTTTTGATGAAAATAAAAGCGTCACGATTCCCAAACCATCGGATGTAATTCAAAAAACAAAAGTCTCTATCCCATTGGAAAATCGTTCAAATGAAAAAAGAGATTACACTCTATCGTGGGAAGTAAAAAATTACAATTGGAGTTTTGATTCATGGGGAAAAAATCTTTCTCTTTATCCAAAAGAAAAAATCGAGTTGGATTTTGAAGTTGTTATCCCGAAGGGTGATTTAATCAACACTGATTTGCCAAGACTAAAAATAGAATCACCATACAAAACTTTGCGAGGGGTTGAAACAAGTTCAATTTCATACGTTGGTTTATTTGTCCCGCCGGTTTGTTCAGTTAAAGAAAAAAAATCTTCGTTTACTTTTGATGGGAATGTCAAAGAAAGTATCTGGAACGAAACTATAAGTGTAGATAAATTGTTTATTGATTATCAAAAGAATCCAGCGCATGAACAAACAACAATTTCTATATTTTATGATGATGTTAATCTTTATATCGGAATAAAGGGGGAGGAACCGAACCCTAAAAATCTCTCCGCTTATGCTTATGGAGAAATCCCTCTTGTTTTTGGTGATGATGATTTCGAACTTTATTTTGATACAAATCGGGACATGAAAACTTTTTACCGGTTGATGGTTAATCCAGCCGGAACAGTATTATCAAGCTCACCAAAGGGACGTTTCACTTTTTATTTTGAGGTGAAAATATTTATTGCAGATAATTATTGGAGTGCAGAGTTTATAATTCCCTTTAGTGAATTAGAAACAAAAAAACCTGAAAGAGGAATCAATTGGGGTTTCAATGTTAGAAGACATCGTCAACAAGCAGAGCCAAACCAGAGCGACTGGTCAAAAATGGCTATTTATCCCCCATACGAACCGGAACATTTTGGGTTGTTGGTTTTTGAATAAAAAATGAAAAAGATTAGGACAACAAAAACGTTAGCTTTTCTTTTTATACTCTTAAGTATAAATTTAGCGGCATGTAATAATTCGAATAATAAAAATATATCGGGAAGCACAATGAGTTTAGATGATAAGAATATTAAAAAAGCAACTTTTGGTTCAGGATGTTTCTGGTGTACAGAAGCAATTTTTGAAAATGTTAAAGGTGTAACCGATGTTGTCTCGGGCTACGTCGGGGGAAAAGTTTATAATCCGACTTATGAGCAAGTCTGCAGCGGCACAACGGGACATGCTGAAGTTGTTCAGATAACATATGATTCTTCGATTGTCAGTTTTGAAGAACTTCTTGAAATTTTTTGGCAAACCCATGATCCCACAACTCTAAACCGTCAAGGAGCGGATGTTGGGACTCAATATCGATCTGTTATCTTTTATCAAGACGAAGAACAGAAAGAAAAATCAAAATACTATAAAGAAAAACTTAACAAAGAAGGAATTTGGAAAAATCCAATTGTTACCGAAATATCCCCGCTCACCGAGTTTTTCGCTGCTGAAAAATATCATCAAGATTACTACGCCAATAATCCAAATCAAGGTTATTGCTCTTTTGTAATTACACCGAAGCTAGAGAAGTTTAAGAAGATATTTAAGGATAAGTTAAAGAAGTAATTAATCGGTCATCCGACAATTATGACGTCAACTTTGTCAAACACAAATAAAATTAACCCCTCAATTCAACAAAAACAGTGATTTTTTTGTGGTACGACAATTGCGTTTAATTGCATTGTACAAGAGGAAATAAAAAATGGGAATTCAATCTTTTTTAACAATTGGTGCATTGATGATTTTATCAATGACGTCTCTTTTCTTCAACAAGGCAATATTGGAAAACTCCACTGTCGAATTGGAGAACAAAGTATATTTAACAGCCTTTTCTATTGCTGATGATATGCTGGAAGAAATAAAACTTAAAGCCTTTGATGAGAAGACGGTTCAATTTCCGGTTTCTAATCCTAATTCACTTACTCCCGTTATTTACCTTGGAAGGGAAAATACCGACCCAACTGGAATTTATAATGATATTGATGACTATAAAGAATTTACCAAATTAATTAGTGCTCCACATGCTGAGGATTATTATATAAGTTGTGATGTTAATTATGTTTCGGAAAATGCACTGAATACCGTCAGTTCATCAAGTACTTTTTATAAGAAGGTTTCAGTTACAGTTTCAAGTCCCTTTATGAGGTTACCTGTTAAATTAGAATTTATATTTACACTTAAATAAATATTATGAACACACTACTTGACATATTAGGCGCTACTCTTATCGGCGGAATAATAATGTTTATGATGCTCAACTTAAATTTAGCATCATCAGAAAAAAGACTTTCTTCCGATACAGAAATGCAGCTTGTTCAAAATGCGAAAACTTTTGCTGATGTTTTAAGCAGCGATCTTCGAAAACTTGGCTACCGTTACACAGGCACAGCACTATTAGAAGCCGGAAGAAATCGGCTCACATTTTTGGGCGATATTGATTCAAACGGTGTGATGGATAGAGTAACATATTCATTAGGAGATTCTCTACAAGTTCTTTCTACTCCCAATCCGCGTGACAAAATATTGAGCAGAATTGTTAATGGTGATTCACTTCCAAATCCATCACTTGGATTAGTTGATATTGTTTTCAAATATAAAAACATCAATGGAATCGAAACTGGTACTCTTTCAGAAATAAGATTTATCGAAGTAGAAATTTGGGTTGAGGCCCCTTACTTGATAGACGGAAGGTATCCGTTTACATATTGGCAAATGAAAATTTATCCGAGGAATATATAAAATGGGAAAAGGATTAATAATAGCAGTACTTGGGATGTCGTTGACTATTATGGTACTCGTAAGAGGAATTAATAACAACGCCACCGAAGGTTTAAGAAGTACAATTGAACTTCATGACCAGATGAATGCCCGCTTGATTGCTAATTCGGCAATAGAGGTTTACCTTGAAAAAATGAGACGTGATAAATCCCTCAAAGGAACTTTTATAAATGTCTCAATCATGAGTGGAAATGCAGACGTTTTCATTTATGGTGTTGATACACTATTGCAAATTAAAGCCATCGGAAGATTTGGAAATAAATCTCACATTTCTCTCGCATCTACAAGAAGAAGCCAGGTCTCCATTCCCGAAATTCAAAGCAGTATTCAAATATCGGCTGACGCCCTTAACATAGATATGAATGGCAGTATTGAAATTAATGGCAACGATCATAATATTGACGGAACTCCCGGACCCGGGGCTGCAATTCCCGGGATTACGGTTAATACTCCCGCTGACAGTGCTTATGTTGTTAATGAATTAAAAAATAAAATATCAAAAGCCATACTTGGTGCGGGAGGCACTCCGAGCGTAAGTACAGCTCCTGGAAGCGGAACGGATTGGCTCTCAATTACAGAAAACTATATTTTTGCGGCAGATTATACTCTCCCTTCAGGTAATTATTCTTCAGGCTCATATGGAACTTCCGCAGATCCCAAAATTACTTATGTAAATGGTGATGTAAGTTTCTCTGGAAGTGCAGAAGGTTACGGGATAATGGTGGTGAACGGAGATTTATCTCTCAGTGGTAATTTCACATTCAGAGGATTAATTATTGCATACGGAGAGTCAACAATTACTACCAGGGTTGTCGGAAATAGTGGTGTATACGGTGCGGCAATTTTTGTTGGAAATTCTGTTAACTTACAAGCTACGGGAAACTCCGGATTTTACTACAGCAGTCAAGCAATACAAACCTCACAAAACAATATTAAATCATCCAGATTTGAAGTTGTCAATTGGTGGGAATAACTTACTAATTTTTAATACCGAAACATTTTAGACTTAATAAGATGTTTCGGTATCTACTCTTTTCTTCATAATTTTACAACATATTTAAATCAAGGTCTTTTAATGAAGCAGCAATGGAACGACCGCTTTAATAGCGAAGAGTATGTTTATGGTACAGAGCCAAATGAATTTTTCAAAGCGTCTATTTCTAAAATCAAACCTGGAAGGCTCCTTCTTTTAGGCGAAGGTGAAGGGCGAAATGGTGTTTATGCCGCTAAGAACGGCTGGACGGTTGACGCTTACGATTGGAGCGAATCGGCTAAAATAAAAGCTCTAAAACTTGCTCGAGCAAATAACTGTTTGATTGATTATAAAGTTGAAGACTTAGTAAATATTATTCTTCACTTTAATATGTATGATGCTGTTGGACTTATATTTCTTCATCTTGAGGAAGACTTGAGAGAATCAATTCATGCAAGAGTAATTAACACCCTCAAACCCGGAGGTAAAGTTATTCTTGAATCTTATTCAAAAGAACAATTAAACTATTCATCCGGGGGACCTAAATCCTCCGAACTACTTTATTCACTTGAAGATATTGTTACCGATTTTAATTTGTTGAACTATGAACTTCTAACAAAAGAAAAAGTAATTTTAAATGAGGGGGAATTGCACAAAGGAGAAGCTATGGTTATTAGAATGATCGGGGTAAAATAAGATTTATGAAAAGAGTTCTATTCATTACATACTATTGGCCCCCATCAGGGAAAGCCTCCCTTCATTGGCCTCTTAAAATGATAAAGTATTTGCCGGACTCCGGCTGGAAACCTTCTGTAATTACAATTAACGAAGATTCATTTTCAACTAAAGATGAAAGTCTTCTTGCAGAGATTGATCCATCTTTACAAGTAGTAAAAACCAAAGTCTTAGAACCATTTGATTTATATAGAACATTTCTTGGTAAAGATAAAAATAGCCCTTTGATTGCTTCAGAGACAATATCACTTGAAAATAAAGGACTAAAGCATCGTTTGTCAATATGGATTCGCATGAATTTGTTTGTCCCCGATGCACGAATCGGATGGTATCCGTATGCAATAAATGAAGGAAAGAAATTACTTAATCGTGAAAAGTTTGATGCAATTATTTCTATCGGACCACCACATTCAACTCATTTAATTGGAATGAAATTGAGCAAAGAATTTGGGGTTCCATTTTTTCCCGTCTTCATTGATCCATGGGTTGATATAATTTACTACAAGAATTTCAAAAGGAATAAACTTACTCTCGCCTTAGATAATTTGCTTGAGAAAAAAGTTATAAAGCAGTCTACAAAAACTATTTTTGTAACTCAATCGATGTTAGAAGATTATCAGAAGAAATATAGTTTTGTGAAGGAGAAATCTGAAGTCCTTTATTGGGGATATAATGAAGATGATTTTTTTTCATTAACAAAAAATAGGACAGACGGAACAAAGACAATTCTTCATGCAGGAAATATTTTTGATTATCAAAATATCATTCCTTTCTGGAATCAAATTAAAAAAGAAATAGATAACGGGAATAAATTGAAGTTGAAATTTATCGGAACTGTCAGCAGTCTTATCAAACAAAGCATAAGTAGAGCTGGACTTGACGCATGTGTTGAGTATTGCGGTTTCATCCCCTATTCACAAGTCCCACAAGAGATGCTTAATGCAGATTACCTTCTTGTTTGTGCTACGGAAAAAAGACACTTGCCGGGAAAGCTCTTTGAGTATTTAAGAACGGGCAACCCAATAATTGCTTTTGGAGATGACAATAAAGAGATTGATGAAATCCTCAGAACCACAAATGCAGGAAAACTTTTTAATTATTCTGATAGCGCTGAGGACTTCTTCCGATTTACTTCTCAGTTCAAAACAAATTATGACGTTATAAAAACTTTTGATAGAAAATATATTGCTTCAACTTTGGCCGGGATAATGAGTCAGTCGGTTCGCCCTTAATTATCAATGGTGGCAAAGCATGATAATTTTTATAATATTGATAATAATGGCTGAAACCTATTTGTTTTATAATTTAAAATAATTATTTTTCATACCGTCAAACAAATAATAATTAAAAGAGGTATTATCATGGCAGTAGCTAAATCATTAACCAAAGCTCAAATTCTTGATCACCTTTCAAAAAAAACCGGAACAACTAAAAAATTAGCCGGTCAATTTATGGAAGAGTTTATTGCTCTATCTTATAAAGAAGCTAAAAAAAGTTTTGTGATTCCCGGATTAGGAAAGTTAGTTGTTTCTGCTCGCAAGAAAAGAAAAGGCAGAAATCCACAGACAGGTGCCGAGATTATTATTCCAGCACGCAAAGTGTTGAAATTCCGTATTGCTAAACAAGCAAAAGATGCTGTTTTTGGTCCTGCTAAAAAATAATCTCTTGTTTAAATTTTCTTCTAAAAAGCCGTCTTGCTTGACGGCTTTTTTATTTTTTATTCTTCTCAATTCTTTTCTTGAGGGCTTCTTTGTTGGCGGCAAATTTATTAATAACTGAATCATATAAATCAATATGAACCTTGCTTAGAACCAGTGTTTCCAATACTCTGGCGTTATTAAGACTATGGAAGAAAGCAATCGACTCATTTTCTTTTAAATTTTCAACTCTCATTATTCCGCGGGTCTTTCCATTAAAAATACCTCCTGAGAGTTTATCAATTTCATCATATCTAATCACAACAGATTTTTTACTGAACAAGAAATCGGTTGCCCTTATTTTTTCATCATCAGTTTCAATTTTATATGGGACGGTTTTTGCAATATTGTAAAAATATCGATTAACAAAAATTATAATTGCAGTTAGAAATAATGTGGAAACTATATATTTGTATTCCCATTTGAAGGTAATAATTAACGGCGGAACATATAACAATAAAATTAAAGTAACCGGAATGTTCCCGAACTTGTAAATTAATCTGTAGAAAAGAGAGTAATTAAATAATTTATTCATAACTGATAAAATCTGTTTTAAAATAATTCAAAGATAACAAGAATGTGCCTTATTTTAATAGCTCATAATGTACATCCCGATTATAAATTAATTGTTGCAGCAAACCGGGACGAGTTTTATAATCGTCCGACTCAACCGGCTCAATATTGGGAAAAGTTTCCCACACTACTCGCCGGAAAGGATTTATCTGCCGGTGGAACTTGGCTTGGAATCACTAAGCACGGAAAGTTTTGTGCAATTACTAATTTTCGTGACCTTCGTAATTTGAAACAAGAAGCTCCTTCAAGAGGAGATTTGGTTCTATCGTACTTAACCTCAGAAATAAATGCTTTCGCCTTTATCAATAAGCTTCAGACTACAGGTTATAATTATAATGGATTTAATCTTTTATTTGGTAACGTTGATTCACTTACCTATTACTCAAATCAGAATAACGAATCCGCGGTTTTAACTCCAGGAATTTATGGTTTGAGTAATCATTTCCTGGATACTCCATGGTTTAAAAATACCAGGAGCAAACAAATGTTTGAGTCTATAATTTCTAAAAGTATTATTAGTGAGAATGATTTAATCACATTGCTTCAAGATAGAATTGAAGCGCCGGAAGAGCAATTACCCGATACAGGAATTGGGAAAGAATGGGAAAAAGTTTTATCGCCAATATTTATTCATAGCGAAACATATGGAACACGCTGCTCAACCATAATAACAGTCTCACAACAAAATGAAGTAAAATTTATTGAAGTCTCATATAATAATTTCGGAGAAGAGTCGGAACACAAATCGTATGAGTTTATAATTAAAGATTAGCTAAAACTTATTCATCACTTCGACTACTTGATAAATTTCTTCCTCTGCATGGAAATATGAAATCGGAAGACTTAATTCCGTTGAGTGTATTTCCTCTGAGATTGCATAACTTTCATTATCTAAAATCCCAATCATAGCCTTTTGTTTGTGTGGAGGAACGGGGTAATGAATTTCAGTTTTAATTCCTTGCTTCATCAAATAATCTTTCAGCTTATCACGCTGCTCATGGCGAATTGCAAATATGTGAAAGACATCGTAGTAATCTGAATGTTCTTGTGGAAGGATGAAATCACTTTTAAGATTGTCAAAATATATTTGGGCTAATTTTCTTTTGTGTTCATTAATGGTGTTAAGCGATTTCAATTTTATCGATAAAAAACCTGCTTGTATTTCGTCTAATCGTGAATTGTAACCAACAAGTTCATTGTAATATTTTATATCAGAACCATAATTACGCAAACGCTTAATTGCCAGCGAAAGCTCATCGTTATTGGTTAAAACCGCTCCGGCATCACCAAGCGCCCCAAGATTTTTAGTTGGATAAAAACTAAATGCACCGAAATCTCCAAATGTTCCGGTAAGTTTTCCTTTGTATGTCGCACCGTGAGATTGTGCGCAGTCTTCAATGAGTTTAAGTGAATATTTTTCTACCAAATTAATAATAGGTTCCATCTCGCAACTTTTACCGTAAAGATGGACTATCATCAAAGCTTTTGTTTTAGAGGTGATTTTCTCTTCGATTAATTTGGGATCAATGTTGTAGGTATTAATGTCTGGTTCAACTAAAACAGGTTTTAATCCGCTGTGAAGAATGGAAAGTATTGTTGCGATATAAGTATTTGACGGAACAATTACTTCGCTTCCGGGTTCAAAGTTAAATGCTTTTAGAGCTAGTATTAATGCATCTAAACCGGATGCTACTCCAATACAATGTTTTGTTGAGTGATATTCAGCAAATTCTTTTTCGAAAGTTAGAACATTTTTACCGAGTATATACCAACCGCTTTTAAGTGTGTTCGAGAAAGATTTTTCATATTCTTCAAAAAAAGATTTATTTAGAAGTCCAAGATTTTCGTATTCAATCATTTATGATCCTCGTAAATATAATCGGAAGCATCAAATGGGGTAGAAGCCAACACAAGCAAAACAGCATCTGAAGAAAAGTGGTGCATCGTATGATAATCTTCCGGATTAAGTATTAAACATTTACTCGGATGATCAAGGAGATAATCTTCAATCACTTTACTACTGTTATTGCTGGATACAATGCAGTTTCCATGAATACATATTGCAGCTTGAATAGTAGTTTTATGACGATGTCCACCCCGAACAGAATCGTCAACTCCGTAGATGTAAAATATTCTGTTTATAACAAAAGGAATTTCTTTTTCAATTACAGTTAAATTTCCGCGTTTATCGGAGTGGGTTGTTAGATTTATAATGTGAGCCATTTAGTCTTTCATAAATTCAGTTTTGTTATACAAATTATATCCATTAGTAAGTTTTCTATATACAAAAAGGAGCGGTGTTTTCCAATTAATTGGTTCTTCAGAAGTTCCATGCGGATCAAATGAATTATCAATCTTGTTAATTTTATTCTTTATCTCATCAAGTTTTTTTATATATAGTTTGTAGAATATATTTTTTGCGTTATCGGATAAGACTCTTCTCCCAAGTTCAATTCTGCCATTCGTAAAAAACTTCAAGTAATGGAAATGATAAAAAATAACATCAAACTTTTTTCCTGTAGCTAACTCTGTTCCGACTATTGTATTTCGGACTTTAATAAACGAGTATTGTTGAACATTCCATGCAGCCAATCCACCGCCAGGATGTTTCATCACATGTACACCGTCGAATCTTTCCGTCCAATCATCAAGATAAAGCTGATCGCCGAATTTTCCATCTTCATAACGGGCATAGCACCATTCAAGACATCTTTCACGCCACCATTTTAATGCTTTCAAACCACGTTCATCATTTTTAAAAGTTACAAACTGAACACAATACTTTCCGCTTTTAACTTCTTTGTTGTATTGAGGAGAATATCTATGCTCTGTAAGAAAAATCGAATTCTCACCAAGTTCATCAAATAAAGGTTTGGGTGAAGAATAAAAATATAAATCGGCATCCAAATAGGTACAGCTTTCAACTCTAAATTTCTCAAGAACATAAAGAATTGTTGATGAAGTGGAAGTCCAACAATATTCGGCAATATTTCGAGATGGTTTAACTTTCAATAATTCTTCATCTTCAAACTCTTTAAGCGAGATAATTGTCGCTTTAGAAAGGTTTAGTTTTAATAATGTGTTATAAGCCTTATCATTGAACGCAAAAATGTAGAGATGAAAATCCGAACAATGCTCCTCTAATGAATAATAAAGAGCAAGTCCTCTTGAGAAATAATGTGTATCAAACAGGGTGCAGAAGTTATACATAGATTAGTCAAGACTTAACATTTTTGATATTTTCTCTTTAACGGTTTTTAATAAGTTAAGATTAAATAAATTGAACATGAGCAGATATTTTGTCTTTTTCATCATTTCACTAAAGATCGAATCTGGATATTTCGTTTTTGCTTCCTCAACAATTTCATAAGCAAAACCATACTGCTTTTGAATTATGGCAAACACCCACGCTAACATAAATTCTCTCTTTGTAAACGAGGGCATAATTTCATTGAAAAACAACAACTCTGTCCAACCGGGGCTTTTTTTATGTGAAAATGAAATTACTTTTCGATAAAACGAGGAGGCTGAAATATTACTCATGGTTTTATTCGAAATCCTTTGTGAACCCTTGACAATAATATCTGCAAGCCAAAAACCATTTCCGCTCATAAAATTCAATATTGTAGGAAGTTTATCTTCTCCTATGTACGAATCAATTATTCCCGGTTCCATTTCAACACCAAGAATATTCTTTATATTCTCATTACCCAAACTTCTGAATAGACGTAAATCCATACCCTGCGAATCAGTCTTAAACCAATCAATATAATCTATTCCAATCTGTTTTAATGCGTTATTAATTGTCGTTGAGTTTAACTGTATTGACGAATCAACAATAAATTTTTCTGCGAAGGCCCATTTGTTCAATTTTTCTTGATCCGGTTTTAGTGCACTTGAACAATATGGAGATCTGGTTAGAAAAAAGTTTGTTTTTACTTCGTTCACATCTGATACGAGTGCATTGAATGTATAAAGTTTTTTAAACCCTTTCGATGTTGAGTCATCTACTTTAAACTCACGATTATCTGCATCAAACGCTACACAAATTGAGTAGGGTGCTATTTTCTTCCACGAATAATGTATATGACCGGAAGCTCCGATATCAATTAAAACCGGTGGTTTAATTTTAAACTCTTCTTGATCAAATATTTTTTTAAGTAGATTCATCAAGTTTTCTCCAGGACATAAATCGGTAGAATTTGGAATAGATTAGGAAATGCCTTTAATAAGATATCTTTACTAAATGTATTTGTTTTTTCTAAATCAGTTTTAATGATTTTCAATCCCCCCACTTTTTCAACTATAGATTCAAAATCTAACATTGATAGTTGATGTATATGCCCAGTATTATACCAGTTGTAATTGAATAACATTGGGCGAGGCATTCTTCCGTGCATAATTAAATCAATTCGATTTTTAAAGTAGGCAAAGTTGGGGAACGAAATTATACTGAACTTTGCAATTCTTTTCATTTCTGATAACAGCACCTCAGGGTACATAACCATCTGTATAGTTACATTACAAATTGCAAAATCAAACGAATTGTCGTCAAATTGTAGACGACTATCAATACTTCCTTGGAAAACATTTAGTTTTTTTGCTTTACAAATGTTTACACCCGTTTCAGATATTTCAACTCCTGTCACATTGCAGTTAAGTTCGCTTTGAAGCTTTTGCATAAGAGATCCATTACCGCATCCCAAATCAATGATATTTGATGATGGGTTAACCAATTCTGCAATGCGTTGATATTCCTTGCGTTCTTCAATCTCTAACCCGGTGTAATCGTAATTACGATTATCGTTAGAAAAGGGTGAATTAATGTTATTTACCATATATCAATTTTTATTTTCAATATGGAAAATACTGATTTTTATCTTTATATAATTACTTAATGATGACGAAAAGATAAAATAAAAAAACCTATAACATTTTGTTATAGGTTTTTATTTATAAAGAATTTGGTTTAGTTATGTTTTAGTACAGCAATACTATTTACATATCCAACCGGATTGAATCCCGAGTAATAAATCCAAACCTTTTCATTAATCAATCGAGCGGATGGATCTTGAATATAGTCCACCCAATTATTGTGTGTGTTTGATTGTGTGAAAAATGGATTAGAAGTTTCTTTTACCCAGTTAATACCGTTAGCAGATGTTGCGACACCAAATCCTTTAATGTTCGTGTTTGTTACATTTGCATAAAAGAGTTTATATACTTCACCAATCTTTACAACAGATGGACTATAAATGCCAGTACTTTCCCATGCTTGAGAAGGTTGGAGTATCGGGTTGCCCTCATGCTTTACCCAGTTAATTCCATCGGTTGAAGTTGCTAATCCAATTTTAACAACATTGCTTTGGGATTTGCCTGAGTAATACATGTAATAAACGGAACCAATTTTTATCACATCTCCACAAGACATTAGATAATCCCATGATGTACCAGCATATAATATAGGCATCGGTGTCTTAACCCAATTAATTCCATCTGTAGAAGTTGCCATTCCAATATGAGTTGGATCCGAATTAGAAATCGTTCCGGAATAATACAATTTGTATCCTGAATCGTCTCTTATAATCGCCCCTGGTGTAATTGAATGGGAATCCCATCCATTACTTCCTATTCCAGGTAGTAGTACCGGATTATTGGAATATCTATTCCAAAGCATTCCATTGCTTGATGTAGCATAACTTATAGAAGAAGCACCACTACTTCCAAGACTCACAAACCACATTTTGTAAACACCGTCATCCAAAAGAACCCTTGGCATTCTTACCCCACCAGTTTCAAAACTTGAATTATTTCCACTGATTATTGGGTTTGCATAGTGATCCGTCCACTCTGTTGGTTGGTTTCCCCAAGTAACAGTCAAATTAATGCTCCCCACACCGGTTGCAGATGGGACTAGGGTTAAATTAACCTGAGTTGTTGAATTCTCTTGAACTAATACAGAAGTTTGTCCCGAATAGACCACAACATTATTAATATCTTTTGCATCAACTTTTAAGTGCCATGTTCCAATAGGAACTGATTGGAATGTAATATCGGCTGATGTTGATGATGTTAAATCTAAATTGCCTACTAATGAATCGGCTCCCTTTTTTAGGACTGCAGTTACAACATTTACATTTGAAGGTGCATTTTCGCGGTCAATTTTTAGCATAACGCCTCCTCCGCTGCCGCCGTCAGGGTTTGGAGAATTAGGCTCTTGTCTTGAGCATCCGGTCATAAAAACAATCAGAGATACGGTTAGAACAAAAAAGATTTTTTTCATTATTTCACCTTTAGATGTTGTTGACATTTTTGTCGTAAATTAATTTCTTAACGAATCTCGAAATGAAGTTTGGTTTAATCGAGATAAAAAACTTCTCAAATGCTTTTAGTGCAAGTTCATTTTCTTCAACGGGAATATCTTTTATCTCAATATTTTTTTCAGAAAGAATAACTTCATAAACATTAGTTGAATTTGTGTGTGTTCCTTCGCCATCTGTCCCGATATTTTGCACTAACGACTTCCCGGGATAAAGTGTAAACATATTTTTCAAAAAGATTGAAGCATGCCATCTGATAGCCCATGAATCAACTTTTCCCGATGCTTGATTTTTTAGCATCTTCACATTATGTGTAGAACCGTTTATATCAAATTGATATAAAAGATTTTGCTTTTTTAATTCAGCAAGCAGCTCGTTTGGATTAGGATTAAAGAGATTCCACGCTCTTTCCCACGTTCCCCAACCCCAACAATCAGCACTTCGCAAAAAGAAATTTTCCGGAAGATTTTCCTCAACCGGATAAACATAACCGTGAATGCTTGCAACTTTTGGATTATCATGATAAAGAGTTAAAGCGGAATTCATATATTGTAAAAAATAAGGTGAAGTGACAAGGTCATCTTCCAGAACTATAATTTTTTTATACTCATTAATTACAGTTGT
Source organism: Ignavibacteria bacterium (assembly GCA_030684555.1). GTDB lineage: Bacteria > Bacteroidota > Ignavibacteria > Ignavibacteriales > Ignavibacteriaceae > JAGUXE01. The sequence goes on along the minus strand of JAUXVN010000095.1, from coordinate 10,623 downwards.
AACTCCATCAATAATAGAATTTGCTAATCCAAAGTTCTTTTCTCTTTTAACAATTTTGATCGAGTTAAATCCTGAGACAGTATCAAGATAATTTCTTAAATCATTTACTTTTTGTTTCTCTCTTTCATAACGAGCACCATCAGAGAAAATTATCAGATCCGATTTATCTGCTAAAGCATTTTGTTTAAGCGCATCAATAGTTTTTTTAGTATGCACTAAACGGTTATAAACAAAAAGGGCAATGGGTGCGTATGAAGTCATAAAAGAATTTAATCTTGAAAATCATTTGAATGTATTTAATTCAAAAAAATTAAGACAAAAAACCCCAAGTTGTTGCTTGGGGTTTGAAAAATATTTTAATTAATCGGTTTTCTTGTTAATCCTATTTTATAAATATTAGTCCTGGTTCCGGAATAATATATTCGGTATTCATTATCAACTTTTACTAAACAAGGATACGCAATGTCAGTAGCCCAAACATTAGTTGTGTTTTGCGTTGTAAAAATTTGGGTATTACCGACTTTTTCCCAATTGATGCCATCATTTGAAACAGCCATTCCAAAACCGGTTGAAGCAGACACTCCATAAACCATTCTATACAAATCTCCATCCTTTATAACAGAAGGTTGATAAATGCCTGCCATTTCCCACGAATATGTTGGTGATAAAACCGGATTAGAGTTGAGTCTATTCCAACTTATACCATCACTCGAAGTAGCAATTCCAATTTTCATTACCGAATTATAACTATTTGCAGCCTTACCTCCGTAATAGAGATAATACAAACTCCCAATTTTTTGAATAGACCATGCAGCTATTTGATAGTCCCATCCGTTAGGATTTCCTAAAAGAACAGGCTCAACTTGTTTTGTCCAAGTCAATCCATCATTAGAGATCGCTATTCCAATTCCCCATTGACCGTAGGCATTCGCAAAACCGGTGTAATACATTTTGTATTGTCCATCAATGTTAATAATTGGTCCTGCATGAACTGCCAACCCATCCCATGAAGTTGATGGTCCCGGTTCGATAATCGCGGAAGTATTGTTTCTGGTCCAGTTTATTCCATTAGGCGATTCAGCCATAAGAATATTTTTTCTTGCTGCAGCTAAAACTCCGGTATAATACATTTTATAGGAATTGTTTATAATGGTGACATAAGATTGAGCCACGCCATATGATTCTAAAGGAGTAACCGGACTTAAAATCGGATTATTCAAATAATCATTCCATGTTGAGGGAGGAGTAGTTCCACCATTTCCCCACGTAACATAAATTGAAATTGTTCCAACTCCGGATGCGACTGGATTAAGCACTAAAGAAACATTTGAAACAGCATTTTCATAAACAGTCACTTGTGTCTCGCCACGATAAACAACTACATTTTGTTGATCTACCGCCTCAACTAAAAGATTCCATGTCCCAATCGCAATATTATTTAATTGAATCGAAGCAGAAGAATCTGATTGAATGTTCATGGAAGAAGTAATTGTTTGGAAATTTAATCTGGTAAGTTTAGCTATAACAGTTGTTACGTTTGATGGGGCATTTTCTTTGTCAATTTTTAATAACAATCCCCCCATCTTATTTGCATCGTCTGGAGAGTTTATGTTAGAATCTCTTGAACATGAAGAAAAGAATAACATGGAAAAGATTATTGATAAAATTACTTTAGACTTCATATCACCACCTATTTGATAATTTAACAATTAATTGTAACTAAATTACTGTTAAAAATCAAAATAAATTTTGATTTTTGGTGAATAACTGGTTTTTCATCCTAAATTTCCCGTGTAATTTAAGAATATTGAAAACAGTTGAACGTATTAAACAAAATTCGTTTATTTATAAAAATCAATAATCAATGAAGTATAGTTCGGTTTACCATCAGCATTGCGCTCGTCATTTATTAATGAGCGAGAGATATAACCGTTGTCATCATTCGAGTATACTGTATGAAATCGCCCTGATTCATCCCAATATTCAATCAGTTGTGATTTGAATCCAACTGTTGCGAATAGTTCTATTAGTGATTTGTAAGTAAATAAATTTTTATGATCAAATGCCCCCTCGCCATATCCACCGGGTTTAACTCTTTCTATATAGTTTTTATCCGAATGAAATCCATCTGGAACAGCAATTCTTATATTGATATTTTGATCGCTATACTTATAAAAATTATTCAACATCTTTATAAGATCGTCGTTTGAAAGATGTTCAAGTACGTGTTCGGCGAGTATTTTATTAATTTTTTTGTTCGTGAAATATTTTGCAAAATCTTTTTCATTAACAAGATTTAGTGTCCAAATATCTGTTGCAAACCACCCAGGAAATTCGGTTCCGCCTGCTCCTACAATTAGATTAACTGAAGCTGTAGTTTTTAGATATTTTTTCCACTGTCTCAGATTGTTTATTCTAATTATAGGGACAAAAAATAAATTGTAGACTATTTGTTTGAATTTTTTATACATGCTCATTTATCAGATTCCTAAACAATTATTATTTCGATAAAAAATTGTAGTGCATTTCTTGAATAAAATCGTTGGGGCAATCCCCCAAAAATCAATTCTACGAAAACCATTATTAACAATAAACTCTATCCCCTCTCTATATTCTTCACGCTCGGAATCATCAAGAATCACCACACCGATTTTCGTAAGATAATCTAAAGATGCCTTCATACAATCAATTCTATCGATAGCGTCAACCATTATAAAGTCATACTTTTTTGAAAATAACTTAATCGCATCGGAGTATGAATCTTTTGCCGCATCAGTATACTTAATTTCCACATTTTTCAAATGCGCGGTTTTATCACTAATTAATTTAAACCACTCGGAACTGTGTTCCACTGAGTTAACTTCTTTAACCCTTTCCGCCCAAAAAAGGGTTGAATTTCCGGAACCATATTCAAATAGTGTAATTTCTTTATTTAATCTTTCGACAATAAAATCAATAAAAGGATAGGTAGTCCATGGAATTGGTTTCGAAAGGGCATTTATTGATTGCTTAGTTTTATAACTATTGAACCAGCCTATATCAACCAAGTATCCGCTATACTTTTGAGATATTAATGCGTTTATTTCTTTTGGGTTTAGCAAAAGTTCAAAAATTGTTTTTAATTTATCTGAAGATTTTACGGACATTAATACCCACCGATTTGATTAATGAGAAAAAGAAAATAGACCTCAACATCATTCCAAGTTGGTTATATGTTTGTTTTGTCATTCCAATTGAAAATGTTGCAATACTATAAGAAACCAAAGTAGCGCTTGCCGCCCCATTTATTCCATATTTTGGTATTAGCAAAAAGTTTAAAGCAACATTAGCAATCATTCCGGCGAGTGTTCTATAAAAAGATATTTTTGTTAGATTTTCACTTATCAGAAATTGACTGCTCGCAACACCAAGAAAAGTCGGAACTCCTGCCCAAATATAAATTGTTAAAACAGTCGCACCTAACAAGAATTCATTTCCGTAGAGTGTAGTCATAATCCAGGGAGAAAGGAAAGTAACAGGAACTGCAATTGCAATAGAAATAAATGCCATAAGATCATAAAGTTTTTGTAAGCGGCTGTTGTAAAGATTTGTATCAATTTTTTTCGCATTTAATATCGCAGGAAAAAGTGATGTGCTAATTACCATCGGAATAAAATACCAAACCTCGCACAACCTAACTGCAGAAGCATAATAACCAAGTTCTTTGCTGTTTAACATTTTCTCAATCATTATCTGATCGATTTTCATATATATTCCAATCACAACACCTGCAATTGTAAGAGGCCATGCATCAATTAATAATCTTTTGGCAATCGATTTATTAAACTTCCATACAAAAATATTCTCATCTGATTTTTGAAATACAATTACTAATCCGATAGCTATTAACAGAATCTCAACAACTTGAAAAATCACAAAATAAATTAAGGGAGCCTGCAGATATATGAATAGAATCTTCAATAATGATGCGGTTATAAGTGAAATAGATTGAACTATTGCAACCAGCTTTCCTTTCACTTGAGCATGAAAGAAAAACTCAATTACATAGAATGATTGAAAGAACATTCCGGCAGAAAGTACTAATATGAAGAAGGCATTTAGTGAAGTCTCTCCCGTAATAAATAAAGTTATACAAATGAGTATAAATGCAATCACCGCACCTGAAAGTCGCAATAAAAAAACCGAGCCGAGTATTTTTTGTTTATCTTCAGGGTGGTTAACTATTTCGCGTGTTATAATAGAATCGAGTCCCAGAGTAGCAAGTGCGGCGAATATCCCGACATAACTTAATGCGTAACTAAAAACACCAAACTCTTCCGCCCCCAAATAACGGACGAGAAGAATGTTAACGGTAAATCCGAAAAGAATTCGTATAACTTTTTCTCCAAGAAGCCATCCAGTATTTTTAAAATACTTAGAGAAGGCTTCCGAACGAAAATTAATTTTTGTGCTGGAAGACAAATTCGTTCCGAAATTAATTACTTATTTTTTGTTTTCGGGATGATAATTTTTGCATTAGAAGCACTATTATCAATCCCGCAACAACTAAAGAGCTCAAAATAAATGCGATCCATCTACTGATGAAAAAGCTTGTAGGAGCATACGTAAACTCAAGAATATGTTCCCCCTTGGGAACAACTACTCCCATAAAATTATGGTTTGCTCTAAAAACTTTTAAATCGTTTCCGTCAATGGTTGCTTTCCAGCCTGTTGGAACGTATGTATTTGTGAAGACAACAAAATTATTTCCGGATGCATTTACATTAACAACAATTTTTTCATCTGCATATTTAGTTATTCTTACAGAAGCAGTGGAATCGGGTTGATCAACTTGAACAGCTTCTTCGGTATAAGCTATTTCCGCAGGATTAAATTCATTGTTTTTTATAGAATTAAGAATATCAATTCCCTTTTTCATTTCTACTCTATTAACAAAATAAACCCTGGGCAAGACGGCTTCATTTTTATAAACACTGCTTTTTTCACTACTGGCAACTTGTGTTAAACCTGCCATCATTATTGGTTTATCTGTAATAATATATTTTACATTTGCTAAATTCCAGAGTGTAGGATTAACGGGACCAACAACGTCAATAATATCCTGATAAGCTCTTGGTTTGATACCCGAGTAACCGTAAAAATCTTCAAGCAAAAAGTAAGCGTTAAAATTTGAATTCTGATTAAACGAACCGAGTGAGCCATCTTGTTTCATGTTCAATATTCTGAATGGTTCGGAATCTTTTTGTCCCCTAATTGCATTTACATAATCAGGTGTATTGAATAAGCCGTCAACATCAGGATTATCACTATATTTTGCCCCTCTGGAATCAATTCGCCAAAGATCAATTAATGCCAAAACAATTATTGAAAGTACAAGAACATCACGGCTTAATTTGTTTTTTATATATCCGTAAGCTAACCAGAATGTCAATGCAGTTATTGAAAATGCTATTAGCATATCTGAAATTAACATCCCCGAAATATGTTTCAGTAAAGCTGAATCCAATTCAGATTTCGAAATTTGTTCATTCCCAAAAAGATATATTGAAGAATAAAAACTTTGTTCTAAATTTTTAAATCTATTAGAGTTTTGAACTTTACTGGTAAATGAATCAGAAAATGCGTTATTAAAAAGTAAGGTTAAAACAAAAAGTGTCGTAAAAGCAAATGCTAAATATTTAATTAAACTAATCGCTTTGTTATTTCGTTCACCTTTTAGGGAAATGATTTTCATAATTCCATAACCGGCAAGCAGAGGTAAACTCAACTGTACAAGAACCAAAATCATTGACGGAACTCTGAATTTATCAAAATATGGGAGATTGTAAAAAAGTAAATCAAATAAAACCGGAAAAGTTTTTCCGAAAGATATTAGTAGTGCAATAGAACTTAGTATTGTTAAAAATCTAACTACCGGATTTTTCCAACAAGTAACTATTGCAAAGAGTGCAAGAAAGAAAACCAATACTCCCATGTACATCGCAACATCAACAAAAGGCATTTGACCAAAGTAAGTATTTACTTCAACCTCTTTTCCTTGAGTAAGTGGTCCGTTATATACCGAATTGCCGAATCCATAATAAGAAGGAATTATAAACGTTAAAACTTCTCCCGGAGAAAAAGACCAATTAGTATGATACTCATAATATTCAGATGAAGATTGCTCCGCCTTTCCGGTCGATTCTTCAACTACACTTTTACCGCCCCGGGTTGAGTATTGTGTATATTCATAAATCTGAGTGAGATTATCCGATTGAATTAATAAAGCTATAATTGAAGCTCCAGCAAATGTAACTGCAGATTTTATTAAATTATTTCTAAGCAGCAAATCCTTTATTGCGATTGCTCTTGAGAAGAAATAGAGATAGTAAATACCAACAGCAAACATTGTATAAAAAATTATCTGAACGTGAAAACCTTGTATTAACAACTGCATGGTTATAATCAAAAGCAGAAAATCTATCAATTTAAATTTTTCTTGTAAGCGGAAGAGTAGAAGGAATAATAGCGGATACATACAAATTGATGTCAGCTTTGTAACATGCCCGATAAAGAGAAACACAATCAATCCCGTACTGAATGACGTAGCTATAGCTGTAAATAGACTTACCAACGTATTTTTGGTTAAGTATTTCATAAGGAAGAAGGAGGTGAAAGCAAGAATAATAAGGTAGAATGACCACATCGCATATTCAACTTCAAAGAAAGAAGTGAATAGACTTCTCGCCGCAGTGAAAACGACATATATCAAATTAAACCATGTATAACCGGTCCCTAATGAGTATGCCGGCATTCCGCAAAAGATGTGAGGGTTCCATAATGTAAATCCGTCACGTTCTTTTTCGATATAAGGTTGAGCCGCTTTAGAAGCAAGAATATCCCCGGATTGAAAAGTTTTTCCGCCAAAATACATCGGACTTAAAAATGCGAGAAATAATATTACCAATACTAAAAGTACCGCAAGAACATGGTACTTCTCGGGAAGTATATTTTCTAATTTGAATTGAGCTAAAAAGCCGTTACTGCTTTGTTTTGAAGTTTTGGTTTTCAAAGCCTTTGCCATTAAATCTCCATTAAAAATTTCAATTTAGGAATTGAATAAATTAATCTTTTCTTGCTATAAAGATTATTCCTGCGCCGATATCATTATCTGCTTTAAAATCCATTCTCATCATTAACAAAGTAAACGGAAGGGTTATTAGATAATAAAATGGGAGAACTATAAAAAACAATTTTGATAAGTTGAGCATCAACATCGGGTATTTTATTCCGAGTCTCCATGAAAGATCGCCCCAGAAACCGTATGAATAAAGAGAATTATGGACTTTAAATCCAATCGGTTCTAACTTCGAAACAAAATCTTCTTTAGAGTAACCGTCCCGTGCATGTTCGCCGATAAAACTTTCTTCTCCTTCGTCATGAACATCACTTCCGCCGAAAATTGAAGGTGTATTTATTAATAAAAATCCACCGGGCTTTAGTGCGTTGAAGTAATTTTGAAAAACTTTTACATCATCTTCAATGTGTTCCATTACATCAACACAAACAATCAAATCGAATTTTTCTTTATGAATAATTTGAGTTAAATCTTCAATTCCGAATGAGACGCTGTTAAATCCGTATGATTTGAAGAATTGAGTTGAATCTTTTATCCATTTATCTTTCACATCAACAGCGTAAATTTCATTTGGCAACATATGCTGCGACATGAAATAAGTATACTGCCCGTAACCGGTACCGGCATCATAAATATTAATTTTCTTGGTGCCGAAAAACTTACGGAGTCGCTTTAATTCACGACGCACAAACCAAGAACGGAGAAACATTAAATCTAATGACTTATAAAAAAGAACCCGCAACGATGGAAATTTCCTAATTGTTGCGGCAAAAACATCTTTAATTGGATCGTAATGCATGAAATGTCTTATTTCCGAAAAGAGTTATTAAATAAACGATGAAGAAAACATTCATCTTCTTTTGAAAGGGTTACTTTCTTGATTCTTTTATTGTGTATTCTGATTCATCTTGTGAATTATGAACCATAAGTTCGCCCAATAATCCAACCGAGAAAAACTGAACTCCCACAATCACCAAAAGAATGCCCAACAACAACATTGGTCTGTTATTCAAAGGTTGCCCCATTATCCATTCGTAACTCAAATAACCGTTAACAATAAGTCCGACAAGAAAAGCGAGCGCTCCTAAAAATCCAAATAAATGCATCGGGCGTTTTATGTAACGGGTAACAAAAATAACAGTTACAAGATCAATGAATCCCTTGAAGAAGCGGGAGATTCCGAATTTTGTTTTACCGTACCTGCGCGGATGATGTTGAACAGGAATTTCTGCAACTGAATAACCTTGCCAATAAGCCAACACCGGCATATAACGATGAAGCTCTCCGTAAACTTTTATATTATCAATAACAGCACGTCTGTATGCCTTTAGTCCGCAGTTAAAATCATGAATTTTGATACGGCTCATAAGTCCGGTGATATAATTAAAAAATTTGGAGGAAATTCTTTTGATAAAAGGATCATATCGCTTTTTCTTCCAGCCGGAAACAAGATCAAAGCCTTCATCTAATTTATTGAGTAAGTTCGGGATTTCGGAGGGATCGTCCTGAAGATCGGCATCCATTGTAATTACCACTTCTCCGGTTACATGTTTGAATCCAACCTGTAACGCTGCAGATTTACCATAATTCTTTTGAAAACTTATATACTTGAATCTTCGGTCCATTCTATTTAAATCTTTTAGTACTTTAAGTGATTTATCAGTACTCCCGTCATCAACAAAAATAACATCAAACTCAATGCTGGAGTTTTCACATACTTTTTTTATTTCCGTTGCAAGCGGCTGTAATGATTCCTCTTCATTAAAAAGAGGAATAACAATTGAAATTTTTTTAGGAAGTCTTTTAATCTGTTCAGGCGCATCCGTTGGTCTTTTTCTGTAACGCGGTCTTCTGTAATAAGGCTTTTTCTTAACTTCCTGATTTGGGGTTTCTTCCATTATATATCCATACTTCGCAAAATATTCAATTAAATTAATTTTCCATGTTTATAGAATGTTCTTTGTTAGAACTAATGTCAAAAATTAACTTAATAATCGGCTAAAATCAATTTATTGATGATGGGATTTTCTCTTTGTAGAACGAAAATAATTAGTCAAACAGTAAAAATTTTCCTTCAATCATATAAAAGATTAAAGTATGAATAACCATTCATCATAATTCTTTAAAACAAAATCAGTATTTCTCCGTTCATCCTTGAATAAAACCATTCATAAATTTCAAAAGCAAATGGACTTGTAAGAGGGATAACTTTGGTGCGTTGATTTACAACTTCTTCTTAAAAGTGTTTGTTTGAAGAAGGAGTTTAAATTCTGTAAGTTAATAGTACTTTAAAAATTCGGGACGCAATGAACGACTTCATTAACAATAGAAAAAAAATATACTGGTTATCACAATTCCTTGGATGGGGAGCTTATATTTTTTTCAACATTCTGGTTTCCATTTCATACGAAGGATATGATTGGCGAAGACTTCTTTTATTCCTTTATATCGGAGTAATGGGAATCGGGTTTACGCATGTATTTAGATTGATAATCGTAAACAAAAAATGGATAAGTCAATCACTCAAGCAATTAATTCCAAAAGTAATATTCAGCAACATTTTTATTGCTTTGGTAATTGTAACAATCTCATTTATTATTTTATACACAACCAATATTTATAAATGGGAAAATTTTCGGTTTGTCGTTTTTGCAATAAACATGTTCAATTTCACGGTAATTCTGCTCCTTTGGTCGTTTATTTATTTTGCCATCCATTATTTTGAAAATTACAAAACTTCCGAAATTGAACGGCTTATCTGGGAAGCTGCCGTAAAAGATTTTGAATTGAAGACACTAAAATCGCAATTGAATCCCCATTTTATGTTCAATGCACTAAATAGTATTCGTGCATTAATTGAAGAAAATCCTGAACGTGCAAAAAACAGCATTACACAGTTGTCAAATATTTTCCGCTATTCATTAAGAATAGAAAGAACCGAAACAGTTCCGCTTGAAGATGAAATTAAAACAGTTATTGATTATTTAAGTTTGGAACAGGTCCGTTTTGAAGAACGATTAAATTTCAATGTTTATGTTGCCCCTGAAGCAAAAAATATTGAAATACCTCCGATGATGGTTCAAACTCTTGTTGAAAATGGAATCAAACATGGAGTCTCAAAAATCCCTGAAGGTGGAAAAATTAGTTTGGAAGCAAGCGTATCGAACAATCAGCTAATTATTTCAATTAGGAATAGCGGCACTGTAAAAGAAGCCGATATTCTACACTCAAAAGGATACGGCATTAGCAACACCCGGCAACGATTAAATCTTCTCTACGGAGAAAGCGGATCATTTATAATTAAAAACGACAATGGTTTTGTTTTAACTGAAATTATTATTCCAATCGGAGGAACAAAAAATGAAGGGTCTATGTTGTTTATAGTGGGTAAATAGGAAAATGGGATTAATTTTGGGGCCAAAATTAACCAATAAAAATAACTGGAATAAAAAAAATTGAACTCAGTAGAATTATTTAAAATGGCATTAGGACTTCAATCACCTTGG
>JAUXVN010000116.1 GCA_030684555.1 Ignavibacteria bacterium | reverse complement strand
TGCAATACTATGCAATTTTACCGAATCCATTCTTCTACCGATTAAAATTTTGTAAAATTTGCAAGATTAAAGAAAATTTTGAATGGCACGATTATTCCTACATAAAACGAAATCTTTTTAATAAATATTCACTTTTACTATGTAAGAGATGAGTAATGGAAAATCTGGAAGTGCAAAAAAAAGAAACTACCGGGTTACTACAATTAGTTAGCTTTCTAATTGGTAAAGAGGAATTTGGTGTTGATATTGGATATGTCCAGGAAATTAACAGAATGGTACAAATTACAAAAGTACCAAATGCGCCCGATTTTGTTGACGGAGTAATAAACCTTCGGGGAAGAATAATCCCGGTAATAGACTTACGCCTTAAACTTGGAATGGAACGCAAAGAGCACGATAAAAACACAAGAATAGTTGTAGTTGAAGTCTCTGGAAAAACAGTCGGTTTTATAGTTGATGCAGTGACAGAAGTATTAAGAATACCCTCCAATATAACAGAAGCTCCGCCGGATATTGTAACCGGAGTAAATTCCGAATTTATAAAAGCTGTAGGAAAACTTGAAGATCGTCTCTTAATATTGATAGATTTAGAGAAGGTATTATCACTTGACGAGAAAAAAGAATTAGCGTCAACTACAATTTAACATTGTTTTCTAATCATTATTCATTATTCCAGGAAATATAGGGTTACATCGAACGACAAAGTCTTTGAACCGAGTGAGGAAGACTTGAACAAATCCGGTTACAGTTTCATATAGTAAAGTAAGTAATCCGAGTGTAGATAAAACTCATTTAACATTCGGTGCGAGTTTCATTTTTTAAGAATCAATAAATTTTAAATAAGGTTATCATCATGAAAACATTAACAAATCTCAAAGTATCGCAAAATTTTTGCTATTAACGCTTTTTGTTGCGGTAAGTCTAATTATTTTTGGTCTATATACCTACCAAACAGTAAACAAAGTAAAAGTAAACGGACCACTTTATAACAGTATCGTTCAGGGTAAAGATTTGATTGCTGATATACTTCCCCCTCCTGAGTACATTATAGAATCATATGTAAATTCATTTCAACTCACTTTTACACAAGATAATTCAGAGATCAACTCACTTATAGAATACAGCAAAAAACTGGAAGCAGAATATTTTTCCCGACATGAGTTTTGGATTTCAGACTTAGAACCGGGAGTTATGAAAAACTATCTTATTGAAGAATCTTACAAACCAGCCGTTGAATTCTTTAACGTAAAAAACAGTCAGTTTATTCCCGCTGTTAAAAATGGAAATATTGAATTAGCCAATCTTCTCCTCAATACACAACTTAAAGAAAGTTATGAAAAGCATAGAGAAGCAATTGATAAAGTGGTGAACTTAGCCGGCATCTCCAATTCTAAAATAGAGGAAGAGACCCAAAATGAAATAAGCACAAGAACATTATTGATGATAATTATGCTGGTTGTTGTGATTCTATTTATTTCAATCGTTAGCTACTTCACGACAGTCAGCATTACGGTGCCGGTTAATCGATTAGCATTAATCGCAGATAAATTAGCAGTTGGTGATATCAATGTTTCTGCTTTTTCTGAGGCTCAGAATGAACTTGGTAATCTTGAACGTTCATTCGGGTTGATGATTGAGAATACTAAAGCACAAGTATCCGTAATGGAAAGAATTGAGAAGGGAGATCAATCTGTCCAAATAATAGCGAAATCGGAATATGATTTACTCTCTAAAAGCATGGCGAAAGTAATAGAAGCAATAGGAAATTTAATTTCGGAATCGCTTATGTTAAGTAAAGCCGCTATTGATGGAAAATTATCTACGAGAGGTAATGCTCAAAAATTTCAGGGAGGTTACAGGGAAATTTTACTTGGAGTGAATGCAACACTTGACGCATTTGTTCTACCCCTAACTGAAACAAGTAAAGTATTGGAAAAACTTGGAAAAGGTGATTTAACTTCCCGTATGAGCGGTAATTATCAAGGTGATTTCTCACTAATTAAAGAGAGTGTTAACGGATTAGGATCATCATTCGATCACGCACTTTCTGATGTAGCTGCGGCTGTTGAGGCAACAGCAAGTGCAAGTACGCAAATATCTTCAAGCAGTGAAGAAATGGCAGCAGGTGTACAAGAGCAGTCAGCACAAACAACTGAAATTGCCGGTGCTGTTGAAGAAATGAGTAAAACTATTTTTGAAACTACTAAAAACGCATCTAGTGCTTCGACTAATGCTAAGAATGCAAGTGCTCAAGCAAAAATAGGGGTTGAAAAGATATTGGAAGCTAAAAAGGGAATGAATGAAATAATCAGTTCAGCAAAATCGACAGGAAAAATAATAAATCTATTGGCAAACAAAACGGATCAAATTGGTGAAATTGCTCAGGTAATAGATGATATAGCAGATCAAACAAATCTTCTCGCACTTAATGCAGCAATAGAAGCTGCTCGTGCAGGTGAACAAGGACGCGGGTTTGCAGTTGTAGCCGATGAAGTTCGAAAGCTTGCTGAACGCACAACCATTGCAACAAAAGAAATTGCAGAAACAATTAAAGCAATTCAAAAAGAGGCAAAGGATGCTGATGATTCAATGAAGTTAGTGGGAAATGTTGTTTTGAATGGAATTCAATTAAATGACAATGTAGAAGAGGTACTAATAAAAATTAATGAGAGTACGCGAATTGTAGCAGACGAGATTGATCAAGTTGCAGCAGCAAGTGAAGAACAATCAGCTGCATCGGAGCAAATCAGTAGAAATATTGAAGGGATAAGTAATGTAACTAACGAATCCTCTACAGGCATTCAGCAAATTGCAACAGCAGCAGAAGACTTGAATCAACTAACAAATAATCTTCAAGAGATGGTTGGTAGATTTATAATTAATAATCAGAATAAATCACAATCAAAACGGACGAATCTATTAAGAAAATAGTTCAATTATAATGCGGTTGGTCTTCATTGCTGCTTTAGTTAATTTTTGATCCGAAAATAAATTAATGTAATTATGTAGGGAACGGTCGAGACCGTTCCATGCATTTCTAATAATTATTCATGAATTTATTTTATTACAATACTCGCTATTAATTCAAGAAGCTCCTGTTTCTCGAATGGTTTAGAAAGATAATGCGAACATCCACCCGTTAGAAACTCTTCCCTGTCACTATCCATTGCATAAGCTGTTACCGCTACTATTGGTGTTTCTGCATATTGAGGCATCTTTCTTATTTCTTTTGTTACCGCCATACCATCCATTCCACTACCAAGATTAATATCCATCAAGAGAAGATCATATTTCTTTTCGGCAACTAATTGAAGGGCGGATTCGCCGTCTTTCGCAGTTTCCACCCTGCAAAAATTTCTTAAATAGAATTTCACAACACTTTGATTGATTAAATCATCTTCAACATATAAAACAGAATGTAAAGAACTTAAATCCATTTTCTTTTCGACTTGATTGGCAGCCAACTCTTCTTTTTCCCGTTTAACTTCGACAACCTCCGGTATATAATCTGATGCTAAGAATTTAACCGTGAATACCGAGCCTTCTCCAACTTTGCTTTCAACGGTTATTACTCCGTTC
>JAUXVN010000112.1 GCA_030684555.1 Ignavibacteria bacterium | reverse complement strand
AAAACAGTGAAAAAAGTTAAACTTGTGTAAAATAATTTTCAGAAAACAAGACAGTATGAAAATAACCCCCTATTGCAAGTGGATTTTCACACAGCCTCTTTAGTCTGGGGATAAAAAGCAAAGAAAAGTAAAACGGCTTTAGCCGTGAGATAATTAATTATTAATTGTATCTAACAACTATCATCAAGGAGTTACCATGAACTCACTTACTACAAATTATAGTGCATTAAGGAATATTTGTTTCCTTACACTATTGATATTTTCCTTCTCGATTACTGAGATACTTCCGCAGCTTAGCGGAACAAAAACAATTCATGGTGACTACGATACAAGTGCAGCTGCTGTTGCGGTTCTTGATGAGGTGCTGATATGAAAAATTTAATTGAAATTGATGAGTACTATGATGTTAATAATTCATTTAATAACCAATAGAAGGATAAAAATATGAAAACTCTCTTCAAACCATTTCTGTCGCTGTTATTGCTAATATTAATAACGGCGAATGTTCATGCGCAGGTAACGACAAACGAAGGTTCGGGGTTAGACCCAACTTACGGAAGTCTTGCCGCAGCAATTAATGCATTAAATGCGGTAACGATAACTTCGCCTGTTGTCATTACCTTATCGGGTGATGAAACTGCCCCGATAGGTGGTTTTGCAATTACAGCAACGGGAACAAGCATAAATACAATAATAATTCAGGGTAGTAGCAGCACAATAACTGCACCCACCCCGCAAACTGCGGGTGTTCTTGTTGATGCTATATTTAAAATTATCGGAGGTGATTACATAACCCTCCGCAATTTTACTATGCTTGAAAATGCTGCAAATACAACAACTGCGGCAGCTACAAATAATATGACCGAATTTGGGGTAGCTTTATTTTACGCCTCAACTACAAATGGATGTCAGAATGTAACTATACATAACAATACAATTACATTAAATAGAACATATCAGAATACTTTTGGTATTTACAGTAATTCAACGCATTCTTCAGCTGCAATAGGTTTAGGTACGGCAACCACTGCGGAAGGTGGTAATCATAATTTAACAATTACCGGTAATACAATAAGCAATGTTAATAATGGTATAGTTGTACTCGGTCCCCTGGCTGCTGCTGACCATAATAATGGGCTTACAATCGGCGGGAGTCTGGCAAATGCTAACACATTAACAAACTTTGGTACAACAGGTACTTTTTCGGGTTACAACGCTGTCTCCGGTACTAATTTTGGCATACTTATTCGTAATGTTAATAATTTTACGGTTTCTTATAATACCCTTACAAGTTCGGAGGGAGGTATTACTGTTGCCAGTAGTTTAAGAGGTATTTATATACCTGCTTTCAGTAATGCACCTTCAGGAACTTTTACAAGTACAGTAAGCAACAATACGCTTTCATTGAAACATGCTTTTGCTTCATCTGCCATATTAGGAATAGTTAATGAAGCAACCACCACTACTAATACTTCAACTATAAATATCAATAATAACGATTTTAATAATTTTGGTCATACTGTAGCAGGCACCGCTGCCATAACATTTATTTCAAATGCAGGTATCTCATTACATCAGAATATTAATAATAATACATTTACTAATATTAGTGTTAATACAACCGGCAGTGTTGTATTCATGACTAATAGCGTAACATTACCGGCAGGTGGCTCACAAAATGCTAATAACAATTCTATTGTTACCGGATTTTCTAAAACCGGAGCCGGCGGAACCGTCACTTTTTATACCACCGGTGCAAGTTCAGTAAACGGAACAACTGTAAGCAACGTAAATAATAATTTTTCAAATATTACAGTTACCGGCGCTACGACTATTGCAGGATGGGCAAATACTGATGGTGCATCAAGTACTGTTGGCCCAACTAAAACTATTACAGGTAATACATTTTCAAATATTACCGGAGGAACAAGTTTAATAACCGGGTTGAACGTCAACTTTAGCGGAGCAAACACTGTTGTATCTTCTAATACAGTAAATAATATCACAAACGGAGCTGCAATCACAGGTATTAATCTTGGCAGCTCTAATCAGAATTATACTGCTGCACAAAATACTGTTTATGGATTAGCTGCAACAGCAGGGGCAGTAACTGGAATTACAGCCTCAGTAGCAGCCGCAAATACCGCAAGTATCCCAAGAAATAAAATATATGATCTTCAATCTACAAATGCAACGGGTACTGTTTTCGGTATAATTTTAGCTTCCGGTACAACACTAAATGCGTTTAATAATCTAGTAGGTGATTTGCGAGCTCCCTCAACGAGCAGTACATCCGATGCTATAAGAGGAATTAATATAACATCAACAACTACAAGTTCAAATATAAATTTATCCTTTAATACTATATATATCAATGCCTCATCTGCAGGCACCAACTTTTCTACTGCAGGCGTTTTTCATACTACAAGTACAACTGCTACAACTGCTGCGCTTAATATGAGAAATAATATAATTGTTAATACATCTGTACCCGCAGGTACAGGTAATACTGTAGCTTTCCGAAGAAGTTCAGGTGTGGCTAGTACATTGAATAATTATTCAAGTTCATCAAATAATAATTTATTTTTTGCAGGTACACCGAGTGCAACAAACTTGATTTATTCTGATGGTACAAGTGCTGCACAAACGATTGATAATTATAAAAATGGTGCTTTTACTGCCGGAACCATTGCACCAAGGGATGCTGCATCATTTACCGAGAATCCCTCATTCCAGAGCACGACTGGCAGTAGTACGGATTTTCTGAAGATTAATCTGGTTACTCCCACACAAATTGAAAGTGGAGGGCAGCAGATTACAGGTATTACTGATGATTATTGGGGAACAACAAGAAATGTAACTTTACCTGATGTTGGTGCTTTTGAGGGGGATATGACAGGGCTCGATTTAGCTCCACCTAATATAACTTATACTCTCTTAAATAATACCGCAAGCACATCAAATCGTACTTTTTCTAATGTCTCAATTAACGATGCAAGTGGCGTAAATGCAACTATCGGGAAAGCACCACGTTTGTATTATAAAAAATCTACTGATGATAACGATGAAAATGGATGGAAATATGTTGAAACAAATGAAACTGAAGCGAATTTTAGTTTCACCATAGATTATTCATTGTTGAATGCAGGCTCTGTCTCTACTAATGATGTTATCCAATACTTTATAGTTGCTCAAGATAATGCTGATCCGACGAATGTAGGGATTAATTCCGGTACTTTTGCAGAAATGCCTACCACAGTCGATTTGACTTCTGCTGCATTCCCTATCGGTGGAACAATAAACAGTTATACAATTATAGGTGCTGTTGCAGGTGAAATACTTGTTGGTACAGATCAAACTTATACATCATTAACAGCCAACACATCCGCCGGTTTATTTAAAGCCATAAATGAAAAAATAGTAACAGGTAATTTAACTGTAAAAATAACTTCGGATTTAACCGAGACTGGTGCAGTCGCGTTAAATCAAACTCTGGAAGAGGCGATTTATACAATTAATATACAACCAAGTGCAGCTGAAATGAGAACCATTTCCGGTAGTTATGCAGGCGGCTTAATACGTTTAAACGGTGCGGACGGTATTACTTTTGACGGTAGATATAGTGGCAGTGGTAACTATTTAACCATAAGTAATACGAGTACTGATGCAAACAGTGCAGCTTTTCAGATAATAAGTCTGGGAACAAATGCCGGTGCAACAGATAATACGATAAGAAACTGCAACATTAAAGCAGGTTCTAATACTGTGACATCTACATTCGGTATTTTTGTTGGTGGGGCTTCCATTTCTACATCAGGAACCGGGGCTCACAATAATAATTTAACCATAATGAATAATACTATTTCCAAAGCATATTATGCTGTTTATGCAAGAGGGGTTGCGACAACAGGAGTACTAACTGGTTTAACCATCTCTGGAAATTCGATGGGGTCCGAATCAGCCTCTGATTACATTGGAAAGTATGGAATTGATGTAACCCAAGCGACTGGCGCAACTATTAGTGGAAATACTATTTTTAACTTTATTGGGACAATTACCAATCCAACTGGTATGTTAATTGGAACAGGATTTGTCAACAGTTCAATTCTCAGTAATAAAATATATTCCTTAAAGTATACTGGTACTTCAGGCTATGGCGGTAAAGGTATAGATGTAAGTATAGGGAGTAACACTAGTAATCTTACAATCGCCAATAATGTAATCTATGATATAAGCGGTGATGGTTATACAACGGGGAGCGCCGATGCAATTTATGGTATTCGGCTCCAAGGGAGTCAAGGTGGAATTAATATTTACTTTAATACAGTAAACTTATATGGTAGTATTTCAAGATCTAGTGCAACTGTTGATCAAAACTATGCTTTATATATCGGAACCTCGGTTACCAACCTTAATGTAAAAAATAACATTTTCTCAAATTCTATTGTAAATACAACAGGTGTTTCTACTTCCTATGCAATATACTCTGGGTCGGCAAATACTGCTTATTCAGCAATTAATTATAATGATTATTATGCCTCAGGAGCAGAAGGTGTTTTAGGATATTTATCAAGTAATAAAACTACACTCGGCGATTGGCAAACCGCAACCACTCAAGATGCAAACTCATTTGCATCAGATCCGCTCTTTAGAGCAAATGATAACTTACAACCGTTTACAGGCTCACCTGTACTTGCTACAGGTACTCCTATTGTAGGAATTACTACAGATTATTCAGGTACCACAAGAAGTGAAACCACACCTTCAATTGGTGCTTATGAAACCGGTTATACTCCTCCCGGATTGGATTGGGCTAATTTACAACATCCTGCTACTGGTAACATAAACGAAGGCAGTTCCTTAACTGTTTATGCTCAAGTATATAAAGACGGTGTTACTCCGGGTGCCGGACAAGGGGCAAATATACAATGCTGGATTGGATGGAGTGCTGATAACACAAATCCTAATACCTGGACAAACTGGACTGTAGCTACTTATAATACCGACGCTGGTAATAATGATGAATACAAAGCAAGTATAGGTGGTAATCTACCGGCAGGTACATACCACTATGCAAGCCGTTTCTTATTAACAGATGGTATTTACCAATACGGCGGATATAATAGTGGATTCTGGGATGGAACTACAAATGTATCAGGAGGTTTAACAGTTAATAATGCAACAATCAGTTGGGCAAACTTGCAATTTCCGGCAACTGCATCTATTCAAGAAGGCGGCTCTACAGATGTTTATGCAAGAGTATATGTTGAAAATGTTACAAACGCCTCAGAACCTTCTTCCGGTATTCAATGCTGGATAGGATATAGTTCAACAAATAATAATCCCAGTACTGATGGAGGATGGACGTGGGTTGCTGCTACATTCCATTCTCATCAAGGTAATAACGATGAGTATAAAGCAGCGATTGGTTCTAATTTAGTTACTGGAACCTATTACTATGCAAGCCGTTTCAAATTGGTAAACGATGATTATGTTTATGGTGGTTATAGTGCAGCCGGCGGTAATATATGGAACGGTACGGAGTTTATTTCCGGTGAATTGACGGTTAATGAGTTAACTATAACTCCTCCTCATATGCAGGATTTTGCAGGCACATTTCCACCAACAAGATGGACAAGGTTTAGTGGTTTATTAGCCGCTCCAAGTACATTATCAACAACATCTTCAGGTTGGGTTCAGGATGATTGGCGAAATGTTACTGACCCGATTAATAAGAGTGCTAAGTTAAATATTTATGGTACTACAGTAAATTATTGGTTTGTTACTCCATCAATCCAGTTAGGTGATGGTTCCTCCAACTATGAATTAAAATTTAATTTAGCGTTGACTAAATGGAATGCAACCACAACCCCGGATTTAAATGGAGCGGATGATAAATTTGCTGTCATCATTTCAACCGATAATGGTACAACCTGGACTTCAGCAAATACTTTAAGACTTTGGGATAATGCCAGTTCACCTAATGTATATAATGATATTTCATTTAATGGTGAGACCGTTACAATCCCGCTAACAGGATATACTGGTTTAGTAAAAATAGCTTTTTATGGTGGGTCAACTCTTGAAAACGCGGATAATGATTTATTTGTTGATAATGTTTCTATTAGAGCCATTCCTGCTGCTACTAACAGCAGTACAATATCAGGTGGTAATACCGGATCTAACTCTTTCGGCCTGACTGGTACAACTATTCAATTTACTGTAGCTAATACTGATCCTCTTGATTTAACAGTTGATAAAATCGGTTCTTCACCCGGTGGTACGTTACCTTCTGGATTAACAAACATTGCTCCGCAGTATTGGTCAGTAACAGTTACAAGCGGTACTGTAACCGGTACTTATTCGGTTACATTTGATATTACAGGTGTTCCTGGCGTTAATAATCCGGCAACATTGCATCTTCTTAAAAGAGATAATGCAAGCGGAACATGGACAGACCTAGGAGTTCCTTCTTCTATTGACGGAAATTTACTTACCTGGTCAGGTTTAACCAGCTTTTCGGAGTTCGGTCTTGGTGGTGATAATGAGAATCCACTCCCCGTTGAGCTTTCAACCTTCCTAGCTGAGGTTAAGGGAAGAGATGTAATACTGAATTGGGAAACCGCTACCGAAATTAATTTCAACAGGTTCGAAGTTCAAAGAAGTAAAGTTCATGATGATACCGAAACCTGGGAAAATGTTGCTTCGGTTAAAGCACACGGTAACAGCTATTCACCAAAGAAGTATAACTTTGCTGATGTAAAAGTTAATTCTGGTAAATATCAGTATCGGCTTAAAATGGTTGATAATGACGGAACTTATACATATAGTCCCGTTGTAGAAGGTGAAATATCAATACCAAAAGAATACTCACTTAGCCAGAACTACCCGAATCCTTTCAATCCTACGACTAAGATTGAATATCAGTTGCCTTTTGATAGTAAAGTTGTTCTTGAGCTATACTCAATTACAGGAGAACGAGTAGCCACATTAACTAACGAAGAACAATCAGCAGGTTATTATACACTCGAACTGAATGCTTCATCATTACGACTGGCATCGGGAATGTATATCTATCGTATGGTTGGAACAAGTGGTGTTAAACCAAATACGTTTGTTCAGGTAAAGAAGATGGTTCTAATAAAGTAATAGGATTTAGTCATTTTGCTTCGCGGGCATTAGTTGTCATTTAATTAATAATTAATATCGCGAAGCAAATGGCATTTATAGTATTAAAAATAAATGAATTTAATGGAGAGTTAAAATGAGTGAGAAAACTTTTATTTATGGTTGGAATATAAAAAATGGAGATTTTGTCAGTAGTGGTGATTATGAAAAGGCATACCCGTCAAACAAAATAGACAGATTAAAGAGGGAGAAAATCTTTTTCCTTATTTATAACACAATTGGTCTTTCGGGAATTGTTCTAATATTAAGCTTGTTTTCAAAATTGTAAGTTTATCAAATATTTAATTCACAATATTTCGAAATTTGATATAGAAGAATGCGGGGCTGTCTTAAAAAAGTTTTAATTTTTTAGACAGCCTCTAATTCTTAACAATTATTCATATAAATAATATTTTTTTGCTATACTTCTAAATTTCTCAATATCTTTATTTAGATAGTCTTTAATATCTTCATACTTCATTCGTTTGGTAAATAGTTCTCTAATGTTCGAAGTTCCACAAACTTTATCAAACATTGAAAGTCTTGATTTATGTGTTAATTCAAATGGATTTTTATCCGGATAAAGTGAATGATGAACTTCCATAAAAATAAACTGCAGACTCATCAAATTCACCTTTTCAAAATCTGTAATGAAAAGTTGAACCCCATGAAGCTCTTTATCTTTTGAAGCGGCATAATAAGGTTTAAAGGAAATAGGTCGAAAGATGATTCCCTCAAGATTAAGTGAATTCATTTTCTGCGAAAGTAAATCTGCATCAATCCATTCTGCTGCAAATGTTTGGAAGGGGATTGTATAACCCACACCTTCTGAAATAACACCCAATTCACCGAGTATTCCGGTCGATACATAATATTCAGCTGACTCCTTATAAGGGATGTGTGGAGAAGTTAATACCCATGGTAATCCGGTTTGAGAAAAAGTCATATCTCTTTTCCAACCAAACATCGGAACCACAGTTAGTTTGCACTGTTTCCCATCTTTTAACATTTTTTCAGAGTTTAACAATTTGGCAAATTCTCCGATAGTTAAACCGTGAACGTAAGGAACATTAAACTGGCTTACGAATGAAAAGAATCCCTCTTCTACCAGATTCCCCTCAATTTTAATTCCACCTAATGGATTAGGTCTGTCAAGTACGACAAATTCTATATTATTTTCTGCAGCGGCTTCCATCGATAAACCAAGTGTGCTGATATAAGTGTATGATCTACAACCAATATCCTGTATATCATAAACAAGAACATCAATATCTTTTAACATCTCCGGAGTTGGTTTACGAGTTTTACCATAAAGTGAATAGACCGGAATATTTGTGCGCTTGTCAATAATATTTGAGACTTCATCACCGGCGGAAAAATCACCTCTGACACCATGCTCGGGTCCGTATAATGCTGTTAGGGTAAACGATTTATTCTCGAAAAAAATATCTATCGTAGACTTCAAGCTGCTATTAACTCCGGTTGGATTTGTAATTAACCCGACTTTTTTTCCTTTTAAAATATCAAATTCGTTTTCTTCAAGCATTTCAATTCCGGTTTTAACTATTTGAGCTTGAGCTGAGGTTATGAGAAGGGCGAATAAAAGAATGAATGAATATCTCATTTTAGTCTCATGTTATTTATTAAATCACTTATTCTATTATTTGCCTCTGATTTAGTTTTAGTATAAAAATTTTCGGCATTGGTTAAAATTTCATTCCCTTTGTTTCTATCATTTAGAGAAGAACAATTAATTACCACATTTAGAAATGCCCCTTCAGAAGCTGTGTTTACAAGACTTATTGCAACTCCAATATCTGACATAGAATTTTGATTCCCTATTTCACTAGCTCTAATTAATAATGGTAAAAGACTATCACATGTCACAATAACTTCAAATGGAATTTGTGCAGCTTCAACGGTAGCATTTTCGATTGAATTGATTCGAAGAGTTTTTTGCTCATCTGTTTCTTTAGGCAGTTTGAAGGCAGCCATAACTTTATCAAAAGCTTCATTATCTTTGATAGCCAACTCAGCAAAACGATCCTTTAATTCACTGAAACGAATTAATAATTCCTTCATTTCATCGTCATGCTCTAAATATTTTTTCTTGCCGATTGTAAGGTTACACATCATCATTCCAAGTGAAGTAGAAAGAACACCGCACAATGCGGCAACATTTCCGCCCCCCGGAGTAGGTGAGTTTGAAGATAAATCTGTTATGTATTCTTTTATTGATAAGTCTAAATTCATTTTGGTCCCTTTCACAATTTGATTAAATCATATAATCAATAATTTTTTCTTCTTTTATAAATGGATTAAGTACATTCAATCCAAGTGAATCGATAGCAAAATCAACTAATGATTTTTCATCAGTATATTTTCCATCTGAATAATACTTTCCTGCTTGTAACAAAGCTTCTAACGGAACTAATCCAACTATTTCACTCCCGTTTACTTTTACACCAAGTTTTTCAGCTTCTTTTTTTGTTGCTTCAAAAGCAATATGTAAGGGAGTAATTTGATAATTGGTTAGATTCATAGAAACCTGGGTAATGCCATATTTCTCAAGTTTCACACCCATTCCTTTAACAGATTTTAGCTTACCGATTTCGCGAACAGTTTCACCATTTACTTTTACAATTTTGCCGGATTCATCCCGTTTAGGTCGACCGGATTCACGTAAAATCTCGGCAATCTCTTTGGAATAATTTACATCTTGAGAATCTATATTTACATTATATGCGATTAGGAAAAATCTTGCTCCTGTAACTAATGCTCCAAGTTTTTCATTAAAAGAATTATTTCCAAAATCCGGAAACCATTCAGGATCATTTAACTTTTCTTTTAACCCTTCATATTCACCTTTGCGAATATCAGACAAATTCTTTCTGTTATCTTTTCTTGCCGCTTCTTCATAAAGATAAACAGGAATGCTAAGTCTTTCAGAAATTCTTTTACCGAATTCTTCTGATATTCTAACGCATTCATGCATATTGGTATTTTTGACAGGAACGAATGGAACTACATCAATTGCGCCTAACCTGGGGTGTTCACCTTTATGGTTTCGCATATCAATATTTTGTGCTGCTGCTTCACAAACTTTTATTGCTGCTTCTACAATTCCGGTTTCATTTCCGGCAAGAGTGACCACAACACGATTATAATCAGCATCCGGTTCAAGGCTCAACAGTTTAGCATTATTAATTTCACTAAGTGAATTCTTGATTTGTAAAAATGTGTTCTCATCTTTTCCCTCACTAAAATTGGGGACGCACTCAATAATTTTCATAAGTCTCCATTGGTTTTTTATAAATGGTATTTCCTTTTTTTATTACCATGGAACATAAATTTGTTCCAACTGAATAAATAATATCTGAGTAATCATTAGTATCAAATATGGCGAAGTCAGCAAATTTCCCGGGTTCAATACTACCGGTTTGTTCACTTATATTAAGAGCTTTTGCTGAGTTTATAGTATATGCAGAAATAATTTCTTCAAATGTCATCTTCATTTTTAATGCGGCTAAGTTCATAATCAAACTAATATTTTGAATATGAGATGATCCTGGATTGAAATCGGTAGCTAATGCAACAATTGAATTTTTATCAATTAACTCTCTCGCCGGAGCAAATTGATAATTCAAGAAATACGAAACTCCCGGCAGCAATACTGCAACTGTTTCGGAATTGGTAAAGTGATGAATGTCTTCGTATTTAAGAACTTCTAAATGATCTACTGAAAGGGGATTAAATTTCATTGCTGATTGTAATCCGCCAATTGCATTAAATTGTTCTGAATGCAGTTTAACTCTCATTTGATGATTCTGTGCTGCTGAAAATATTCCCTCAATTTCATTTGGAGTAAAAGCAGTTGCTTCACAAAAACCGTCACATGAAGCAGATAAATTATTTTCAGCAATGAAAGGAATTAGTTTATCTATTAGAAGTTTAACATAACCTTGCCTGTCAGATATGAATTCTGGAGGGAAAGTATGTGCTCCAAGAAAAGTCGGAATGATATCGATCGGGAATTCTTTTTTTAGTTGATTAATCACATTAAGTAATTTTATTTCTGACTCGAAATTTAATCCGTATCCACTTTTAATTTCTAAAGTTGTAATCCCTTGTTTTATGAAGTCAATAATTCTTCTGCGACTTAATTCTAATAGTTCTTCGTACGATGAATTTCGAACCGCATTCATTGTTGAAACTATTCCACCGCCACTTTTTGCAATATCTTCATAAGTTGAACCGGTTACTTTCATTTTAAATTCATTAGCTCTTGAGCCTGCAAAAACTAAATGAGTATGGCATTCAACCAATCCGGGAAAAACCACTTTATCTGTCAAATCAATAATCTCATCAGCAGAAACTTTATCAGTCTCTGAATTCGGAATGATTTCCTTTATCAGATTATCCTTTATTAAAATTGAGTGACCTGTTAATAAATTAACATCATTCATCTCAGCACCGCGTTTAAAGTTTTTCCCTTTGGTGTTCAAAGTGAGAATTTGAGCAGGGTTGTAGAGTAGTTTAATCATTGTTATTAATTACGTTTACTGAATCAACTACTATAAGAGTTGTTTGAAATCCGAGTTGTCGAAGTTTGAACCCGAGTTCATTAGCAGATGTAATATCAGTATAGTCACCGACTTTCACTTTATAAAATGGAGATTCATAATCCACATAAACATTTTTATGATTTGTTTTGAAGTATAAAATACTTCTGAGACTATCAGCCTGGTTATAGTTATCAGTTGAAAAAATCTGAACCCTGAATCCCTTTTTTTTGACGAATTTTTTTATGTTAGATGTGATATCATCTTCAAATGAAAACCACAACTCACTTTTGTTAACTGATATTGTTGGTGAGATTTGTTCAATCGGGATTAATTCAAATTCAACATGCGACTCATAACCTGTAAAATCAAACTCCTCAAGCAATTTATAATTTTCTGATGGAATTATAATTTCATTTTTAATTTCAGATTGTTTACTATATCGATCTTCAACAGATGCAGCACAACCAAATATAAAAAGGGTAGCGAGAGCTGAAAAAATTATGTAGTTTAATTTCATACAAAAGTGTTAATGATGTTGTTCAAATATAAAGAGAAAAAATACATCATTCAAAAAATGGGATTCAATAATAATAGATAGGAAATATGAAGTTATTTCGTGCATAAATTGCAACATACACAAAATTTAGGAAAAACAACAAAAATTAGTTAATTTTACGTTGTTTAATCATAATCTTTTAGGTCAAAATGGCATCGCCCAAAAAACTGAAGATCCTTTTCGTAACGTCAGAATTATTTCCATTTGTTAAAACAGGTGGATTAGCAGACGTTTCTGCTGCATTACCACAAATGCTGACCGAGCTTGGTCATGAAGTTAGAATTTTAGTCCCTAAGTATGGTGCAATAGATGTAAGAAAATATAAAATACATGATGTTGTGCGTTTGAAAGATCTTTCTATTAAAATTGGTGATAAAGATGTTGTCTTTTCTGTAAAGTCATCATTTCTTCCTTCGCAGAAAGTTAGAGTGCAAATTTATTTTCTGGATAATCAGGAATATTATGGAAGCCGGAAAAGTCTTTATTCAGATCCGTTAACAGGCGCTGATTATAAAGATAATGATGAAAGATTTATACTGCTTAGTAAATCTGTTTTTGAATTAATTCAAAAACTTGGTTGGGTTCCGGATATTATACATTGTAATGATTGGCAGTGTGCACTCATTCCGGCATTAATGAAAACAACCAACCCATTGGAGCCGCATCATTCTACTTTCAAAGTTCTCTTTACAATTCATAATCTTTCTTATCAAGGTATCTTCCCAAAAACTACTTTTGATAAAACGGGCTTACCCGAAGAATTAAAAACCGATAAAGGTTTATTACATGATGGTAAATTCAATTTTATGAAATGCGGATTGGTGTATGCTGATTGTATTAATACTGTGAGTGAAGGTTACGCAAAAGAGATTTTGAGCGATAAAGAAATTAGCGGTGGATTAAATACAATTCTAACAAAAAGAAAAAGTAGTGTATATGGACTTGTCAATGGAATTGATTACTCTATCTGGAATCCTGAAACCGATAAATTTATTCCCAAAAAATTCACGGTTAAAAATCTTGAAAATAAATTGTTCAACAAACAGGTACTGGTTGAACGATTCGGATTAAAATTTGATGAAAATATTCCGGTTGTCGGAATTATTGCCCGATTATACGATGCCAAAGGGATGGATCTAATTGTGGACAGTTTTGATGAGTTAATGAAATTTAAGATGCAAATTGTCTTATTAGGTACAGGTGATAGAAAATATCATCAATTATTTGAAAAACTTGCGAAAAAATATAATACTCAATTTGCTTGTTACCTTGGATTTAATGATGAGTTAGCACATTTAATTGAAGCCGGTTCAGATATGTTCTTAATGCCATCCAAATTTGAACCATGTGGTTTAAACCAAATGTATAGTTCGGTGTATGGTACTATTCCACTTGTTAGGGAAACAGGCGGATTAGCTGATACCGTCATTAAATATACTGACAAATCAGAAAACGGTACAGGGTTTATGTTCAAACCTTATGATGCAGCGGCACTTGTAAAAGAAATGAAACGTGCTATAACAATCTTTGATGACAAAAAAACATGGCTCAAGATTGTGAAAAACGGTATGAAAACTGATTTCAGCTGGCAATCATCAGCTAAAAAATATATTGAATTATATAAGACGGTACTTCACGGTTAATGAAATCTTCTGCTGTTTTTCTTGATAGAGATGGAACTATTAACCATGATCCCGGATATTTGGGCGATCCCGATAAGGTTGAACTTCTTGAGGGAGTTGGAGAAGCACTGCAAATATTACAGAAACAACTGAATTTTAAGTTGATTGTTGTTTCAAATCAGTCAGGTGTTGCCCGCGGTTTAATTACTCATGAAGAAGTTGAATCTGTAAATAAAAAGATTAATGAATTACTTTTAAAATTTGAAGTTCAAATTGATGATTTTTACTGTTGCCCATTTCATCCCGATTTCAATTCATTAGAAGAAGCTAATTGCAGAAAACCATCACCTCAAATGATCTTCAACTCCGCCAAAAAACATAATATTGACATTAAATCATCCTATATGATTGGTGATTCTATTACAGATATTGAATGTGGAGAGAATGCCGGACTAAAAACCGTACTTGTACTTACCGGTTACGGAAAGGAACATATTTCTCTCTTGCATAAAGTAAATAAAATCCCCAATTTTGTTGCCTTAAATCTGCTTGCAGCAGCATCTTTTATTCAAAACGATTATTCTGGAGTTAAATAATTTGCTTAATAAACAATATTTAAAAATAATACCGTTAGTTTTATTGTTAACTTTTTTTGGTTGTAGCGATGATCCCTCATCATTAGGAGTAGGACTTCTTGGTCCTGATAATGTTGATGTTATGGAATTAAATTCATTAACAGATTCACTAAATCAAGAATCTCATTACGTAAAAAAAATAATTACACTTGGTACCGCACAAAAGTTTCTACTTGGTTCTGCAAATGGTATAACTGCACACGCTTTAATTAGATTTAATATAAGTCTAACCGCTGATGAAAAAAGTTTATTAGCTGTAGATAGTTTGGAAGTTGTATCCGCTATAGTATCTTTTTATCCTGTTTATCAATATGGTGATTCAACCGCTTTTTTTGATTTCAAAGCTTACCAAATTAAAAATGACTGGAATCCACAATTAATTAAAGTGGATAGTTTAAGCGGATTAGATATTGATTCTTCAGTTTCACGAATTAAAGATGGAACTCTCGAAAAAAATGATTCGCTAATAACCTTTTCATTAAAAGATGATTTCGCACTGCAATGGTTAAAAGCTGAGGCAGCAATTGATACTAATAATAATAAAGAATATGGCTTATACATTAAACCTGAAACCGGTACAAATAAAATTTTAGGCTTTCAAGCTTTTTCTTCAACTTCAGACTATCAAGCAAGACTTACGTATATAATGAAAAAAAAGGGAGAAGCTGATCCTGATACGGTCGTTTTTTATGTCCTCTCAGATACACATATTTTATTAGGTGAATTCCAGCAAATTTCAAATAATAATATTTTGGTTCAAGGGGGAATTGGTTATAAATCAAGGATTCATTTCGATCTAAGCAAATTGCCGGCTCATGCAGTTATAAATAGTGCAACTCTAATTCTTAATAGAGATTCGGTTGAGACCTTACTCGGTAATGGTTATACAAATGCTCTCTCAGCTTTTTACATTACAGACACAACTGCAACAGATTTTGAATATGATAATTCTTTTTCTACAACTCTAAGTCCCGAATCTAATCAGTATTCTGGTTCGGTTATTTCGATTGTAAATAAAATGATAAAAAACAAAAATTCCGGATTTGGTATAACAATTTTTAATCAAGTTGAAGGCGTTGAAAGAATAGTTTTCCATGGTAGTTCTGATGCTGATTTAACTTTACGACCGAAGTTGATTATTAAATATTCAATCAATAAATAGAAAAGATAATTTTTAATTATGATAAAAATAAAAATATTTTTCTTAATTATACTTTTAAGTACAATCGGATTTTCTCAATTGAATTCTGTCTATTCGAGATATGGAATAGGCAATATTGAGTACTCTACCTCAGCAAGAAATTTTGGTCTTGGAGAACTTGGAACCGCTCTTGAAGATAAAGATTTTATTAATGGATTTAATCCGGCAGCGTGGAATAGAATTTCTCTTACTCGAGTTGAATTTGGTTCACTGTTTAGCGGGTCATTTGTTAGTGATCAGAACAGCAGCAACTATTACTCCGGGATGGATTTTAACGGCTTTGCGATGGCAATACCTATTAGTGAAAAAAACGGTATTGGAATTGTATTCGGACTTCAGCCTTTCTCCAAAGTTAATTATCAAGTAAACAATATTACTGGTGGAATTTCTGCTGATGATTTTAATACTCTTTACTCAGGTGAAGGAGGAATTTCGAAATTGTTTTTCGGAAGTTCATATCGTTTACCGTTTGATTTAAGTATAGGTGCAGAACTTGATTATTATTTTGGAAATTTAGTTTACAAATCTGAAATCACATTCCCAAATAGCAGCAATACATCCGCATTATTTGAAAAATCTTATAAAACAAAAGGTCTTGGCGGAACTTTAGGCTTGATTACGCCAGATCTGAATCAATTCTTTAAATTGGATGATGTAAAAAGTATCAAATTTGGAATAGCATATTCCTTCACATCAAAAATGAATACGGATTCTGCATATTTTACTACAACTTCTTATACAAAAGATACAACTGCTCAAGGCTTGACAAATTCTGAAATTCCATCACGATTAAACCTTGGATTAGTGATAAATCTGAATAAATATTCTTCTATTAATGTAGACTATTTGATACAGCGATGGTCAAAATATAGTTTTGGGGATGTACTTGGACCGAATTTACAAGATGTTAACAAAGTTAGCGCAGGGTTCGAATTTCGAGTTAATCCGGATGGAATCTCATTCACCGACCTCCTTATATGGCGTTTCGGGCTTAGTTATGAACAAACACCATTTAGAATTAACGGTAATTCAATCAGTCAATTCAGCGCTAGTGCTGGTGTTTCATTGCCAATGGGTAGAGAAAATACGATTGATCTTGGCATACGTTATGCAATGAGAGGATTAAAGGAGAATGGACTTGTTAAAGAAAACATTCTCGGATTAAATGTCTCCTTGAGTTTTGGGGAACTTTGGTTTCTGAGACAAGATAGATAACAGTTTATAAATAAAAATAGGGATATAAAATTGAAAAACTCTATCATTTTAACAGTAATATTACTTCTCGCATTATCCAATATTTATGCTGGAAACTATTCTAATACACTTCAACTTACTTCCAATAAAGTTGATCCTCAAGAAATTGAAGTTCAATACAGTCTTTTTTCTGAATACCATAAAAATAGAGACTTTAGTAGTGCACTGCCTTATGGTTGGAAAGTGATCTCAATGGATCCTGAGAAATACAATAAATGGATTTACTACAAAATGGAAGATTGTTTGTGGTATTTACGGGATTCTTCAGAGGCAACTGTGGAACAAAAGAATCTATTAGCTGATACCACCATCTATCTTTATGATTTAGCAATGAAACATTTCAGCGAAAATAAATCCTATTTTCAATTAAGAAAAGCATTTATTACTGAAGTCTGGATTGATTCACCGGTAGAGGAGAAAATTAAACAATACGAATATGCTTTTGAATTAGATCCGAATACTGATTCATATTATTACCACAGACTTGGACAAATTCTAAAAGCAAATATGGATGATAATGAAGATTATAAATCAAAGGCTCTTGATCTATATACCTATTTAAGTGAAAAAGAACCCGAAAATTCTGGTTGGAATACTGAATTGGAAAGTCTTGTTGATAATATAGATCAGTTGATTGACCTCGCAAAAAAGAATTGGGATTTAGATCCTGAAAATTTACAAAAAGCCTGGAAGTATGTTTCGCTTGCAATTAAAGCCGGAGAAATGGAAAAAGCAATTCAGGGTTTAGAAATCTTAGTTACAAAAGCTCCAGCAAATGTGGCATATTGGAATCAATTGTCATCTTTATATTATAAATCTGAAAAAATCGATAATGCTATTTCAGCCTATCGCGAATTGATTAAACTTGAACCTAATACTAAAGAGCATTATTTGAACCTTGGTATTGCACTGAAAGATAAAAATCAACTTTCGCAAGCTAGAGTACAATTCCAAAAAGCAAGTGAAGTTGGCGGTGGTTGGGGACTCGCAATTTTTTATGAAGGCTTACTCTACGAAACTTCTGCCCGCGGTTGCGGATTTGAATTTATGGATAAATGTGTTTATTTACTTGCTGCGGACACTTATAGAAGGGCAGTGAGTGTAGATGGCTCGCTTAATCAGGCTCGTGAAAGAGTATCTGCTTTGAATAATTCTATTCCTACAAAAGAAGATTATTTCTTTAGAAAATTAAAATCCGGACAATCCGTAAAAATTGAAGGTAAGTGTTATGATTGGATCGGAAGAAGCATAACAGTACCATAATAGGTTAAATATGAATTACAGTTTTATTAAAAATGATAAAGAAATTGGAGAAGTTTTAAATAATGAACTTCTCCGCCAGAGGAATAAGTTAGAACTTATTGCTTCAGAAAATTTTGTTAGTCCGGCAGTTTTAGAGGCTGCCGGTTCTGTTTTAACAAACAAATATGCTGAAGGATATCCGGGTAAAAGATATTACGGCGGGTGTGAATTTGTTGATGTAGCTGAAAATATTGCTCGAGATCGAGTTAAAAAGCTTTTCGGTGCTGAGTATGCAAATGTTCAACCGCATAGTGGTTCACAGGCAAATATGGCAATATTCATGTCGGTTCTTAAACCCGGTGATAAATTCATGGGATTGAATTTAGCTCACGGCGGACATCTTACACATGGCTCTCCTGTTAATTTTTCTGGTCAACTTTATCAAGCTGTATCATATTCACTAAACAAAGAAACAGGTCGTTTAGATTATGATGAGATTGAATCTATCGCAAAAAGAGAACTACCAAAACTTATTATTACCGGAGCAAGTGCTTATTCACGTGATTGGGATTATGTAAAATTCAGACAGATTGCTGATTCTGTCGGTGCTTTACTTATGTGCGATATGGCGCATCCTGCAGGACTTATTTCAAAAGGTTTGCTGAATAATCCTTTACCCTTTGCACACTTTGTCACCTCAACTACGCATAAAACTCTTAGAGGTCCACGTGGTGGAATTATTTTAATGGGAA
Source organism: Ignavibacteria bacterium (assembly GCA_030684555.1). Lineage (GTDB taxonomy): Bacteria > Bacteroidota > Ignavibacteria > Ignavibacteriales > Ignavibacteriaceae > JAGUXE01. The sequence goes on along the minus strand of JAUXVN010000112.1, from coordinate 218,840 downwards.
AAGATTTTGAGAATCCTTTCGGTGTTAAAACCTTAAAGGGGGATAGATTAAAACTGATGTCTGAAATGATAGACAGCACAGTTATGCCTGGAATTCAAGGCGGTCCGTTGATGCATATAATTATGGCAAAAGCTGTTGCTTTTGGTGAAGCATTAAATGAGACATTTGAAGTATATGTCAAACAAGTTGCAAAAAATGCTGCTACGCTAGCAGAATCTCTCGTTAAAATGGATTATCAAATTGTTTCAGGTGGAACAGATAATCATTTAATGTTGATTAATTTAACAAATAAAAATATTAGCGGTAAACAGGCTGAAATCTCTTTAGAAAAAGCCGGAATTACTGTAAATAAAAATATGGTTCCATTTGATTTAAGGAGTCCATTCGTTACAAGTGGAATTCGTATTGGAACTCCTGCAATTACTACGAGGGGATTTACTGAAAATGAGATGCCGCTTTTAGCAGAATTTATTGATAAAGCCATTAATAACTTTAATGATGATTCTATTCTCACACAAATACAAAGTGATGTAAAAGAATTATGTAATAAGTTTCCGCTCTATTCTGATATTAAATAGAAAACAAAGTGTCTAAAGAAAAGGTACTTAGCGACAATAATATTGAAGAAGTTGATTCAGAACATGAAATGACTTTCATGGAACATCTTGAAGAATTAAGATGGCGAATTATCTATATGGTCATTGGTATTCTGATAGGTGCTATACTTTGTTTTGTTTTCATTGATTTTCTAGTAGAAAAAGTATTACTTCAACCTGCTGTGAAATCTGGCGCACAATTACAAAACCTCAAACCTTTCGGACAAATTTTCCTCTACTTTCAAGTTGCAATTATGGGGGGAATAATTATTAGTATTCCCAATATCTTTCTTCAAATATGGAAATTTATCTCTCCTGCTTTAGAAAAACATGAAAAAAAATATATCCTTGCAATAGTAATGTTTTCCTCGCTATGCTTTTTGTCGGGAATAATTTTCGCCTACTTTGTGATGCTCCCGTTAACGATGGATTTTGCAGCTCATTTCGGAACTGAAGCAATTAAAAATGAGTTTGCAATAGATGAATATATGGCGATTATATTTAGTGTGATGTTGGCTGCAGGACTCATTTTCGAATTACCAATGATTTCATTCTTCCTTACAAAATTGGGGATACTTACACCTGACTTCATGCGTAAATACAGAAAACACGCGATCGTTGCAATCATGTTTTTTGCGGCACTACTTTCTCCCGGAACTGATCCGGTTTCACAAATTGTTCTTGCTGTTCCGTTATTTTTCTTATATGAAATTAGTATCTTTATATCCAAAATTACACAGAAAAAATCTTGATAAAGAATAAACTCACTGAAATAAGTAAACCGGTTAAAATTGAACTTGAAGAATTTCAAAAATTATTTAAGTCATCTTTAAAATCCAATAACAGTCTCGTTAATCTTGTAACAAATTATATCATTAAGCAAAAAGGGAAAAAAGTTCGTCCTGCCTTGGTATTACTTTCTGCTAAACTTTGTGGTGAGATAAATGAGCGAAGTTACAGAGGGGCTTCCTTAGTAGAGTTACTTCACACAGCTACCCTGGTTCATGATGATGTTGTGGATAATGCTGATAAACGAAGGGGATTTCCATCTATTAATGCAATTTGGAAAAATAAAATTGCGGTGTTGATGGGTGATTATCTTCTTGCAAAAGGATTGATGATTTCTGTGGAAGGAGAGGATTTTGACTTTTTGAAGAAAATTACTAATACAGTCAAAAGAATGTCCGAAGGTGAACTTCTCCAAATTCAAAAAACACGCAAATTAGACATTGATGAAGAAACTTATTTCCAAATTATATCTGATAAAACAGCCTCTTTGATCGAAACTTGTTGTGAAATCGGAGCGTTAAGTAATTCTGATAATATTGAGTATCATAATGCGATGCGAAGTTTTGGGAATTCTTTAGGATTAGCATTTCAGATTAAAGACGATATTCTAGACTACGAAGGGTCTGCAAAACTATTCGGAAAACCTATTGGGGGTGATATAAAAGAAAAGAAAATCACACTCCCGCTTATCTATTCTTTAAATCAAGTTTCGAAAGATGAATCTGCAAGAGTACGAAAACTCATAAAAAATAATTATAAAAAAGATTCAGTTAAAGAAGTGATTGATTTTGTTAATAAGAACAATGGAATAGATTATTCTCAAAAAGTCGCTTTCGATTTAGGTGAAAAAGCTAAACAGGCTTTAAATATATTCCCTGATTCCCCGGTAAAAAAATCTCTCCAGAATCTTGTAGATTTTGTTCTCGAGAGGAATAATTAATTATTGTTTTTCTTTTTCACTTCTTTGTAATTAAATCCTTTAAAGGGCTCTCTCAAAGTTAGAACAGGACAAGGTGATTTCTGCACTACCTTATCTGCCGTACTCCCAAAAAGAATATGTTCAACTCCGGTTCTTCCATGCGAAGAGATAATAATTAAATCAACTTTCTCCTCTGCTGCGGCATCAACAATCTCAACAAAAGGTTTTCCGGTTCTAACTAAAATTTTAGCTTTAATTGTACCTGGTAATTCAGTCTTGATAAGTTTTTCAAGCTCCTCAGTTGCTGCTGTGTCAATGTCAATTGTAAGCGGGGGAAGTGCAATTTGACCCATCGAAAAATCCGGCGGATAGATTACCGGTTCTATGATGTGAATTAGAATTAATTCGGCTCCAAAAACTTCAGCAAGTTCGGATGAATATAATAATGCTGGTCTTGAGTAATCAGAAAAATCAACGGGAACAAGAATCTTATTAATTTGTAAGTTCATGGCTGTTCTCCTTATCGTCTATTACTGAATCATGCAATAAAAGAAATTCATTATTTAAGTGACGGAGACGTGTAATAATAATTTTCGATATTCCATGTAAAATTGAGACTCCGTCTTTAGTATTTTTTAGAATATACTCATCAAGATCGGGTTTAAAAATTATCGCTATTTTGCAGTCTTTATTTGCAACTGCAGAAGCTGATCTCTTCTCTCCATCAAGCAGGGCTAATTCGCCAAAAAAATCTCCGTTGGACATATTAGCCAAAGTTACTTTTTTCCCTTTTGGACTAAAGTACTGGATATTTACTTCTCCCTCAAGAATAATATAAAGCCCCAAACCCGGATCCCCTTGATAAAAGATATGCTCACCACTAATATAATTTCTATGATGAACAATTTGTAAAAGTGCTTTTAAACTTTTTTTAGGAAGTGAAATAAATGGTGGAATCTCCTTTATCAATTCAAGAAGCTCATTAGATTTGGGCGCTTGTTTGAATAGATTAGACCAGAAACTACTATGAACTGAACCTTGAGCTTTATCCATTACGTTTTCCTTTTACTGAAAAATTCCCATTTCGGCAACCCGCCATAATTTTTGACAGGGGAAGCGGTTCTCATAAAGTGCTCTTCCGACTATTACAGAATCGATTCCTGAATTCATAAACATTTGGACATCCATAAGTTCATCTTTATTTCGAATGCCGCCTGAAAGAGTCACTTTTTTATTCGTGACTTCTGCAATACTTTTTGAGAGCTCAATATTAGGTCCCAGCAACATTCCATTCCGCTTTACATCGGTAACAATAAATCTTTCCACACCATATCCTTTTAACTTTAAGGCAAAATCGTTTGGGGAAATTCCGGTTTTGTATTTTCGAGCTCTTATTACTATTTCATTATCTACTACATCAAGAGATATTGCAATTTTTGATGGACCGAACTCATCAAATATTTTTAGAAATTCATCCGGATTATCATAAGCTAAAGTCGAAAGGACAATTCTACAAGTACCACAATCAAATGCTTTTTTCGCATCATCGAGGGAACGGATTCCTCCGGCATATTCAACAGGAATGATGACTGAGTGACAAATTTTTTCGATTACTTTTAGATTAAGATTACCCATGATGCCGATAGCATCAAAATCAACAATATGAATCATCTTTGCATTTTCTGCGCGCCAAATTCTTGCCATTTCAATTGGATCATTTCCATATTCATGACAATTCAATTCCGGTATGCCCTGAACCACGCGGACAGTTTTTCCGTTTTTAATATCAATTGATGGAATCACTAATAAAAATGGCATTTGGTTTCCGGTTAATCTAAATAATTTTGTACTAAAACTTAAAGAATGCGGGAACAAAAAGAAAATTATTAAGACACTTCCAAAATTAATTTTTGCAAAATTGAATTTAAGGTAAAATTATGATTGAATATCAATTAATCGTAAACTTTGAATAGAAGCAGTATTATATTAAGAAATACTTTTTACAAATTCTTAAATGGAGAAATATTTTTAACCCTTAGCATAGTGTAAGTTATGGAAATGATTGATGAAAATGAACGGGCTTACAAAATTGTAAATGAAAGTATTTTGCTGTACGAGAAAACTTTTGAGAATAACAAAACATGATACTGAAAAAATATTGAATCGGATTCTTTGCATTTAATCATTTGTAAAATACCTTGAATCTGTTCAACAAAGAATATTAGATTTGAAATATATTAATAATACATTTGAAGAATAATTTGACCAAAGCAATCTTCTTAATTTTACTTTTTCAGAGCTTACTTTTAGGGCAACAGTTTGAATCAACAATAACGGCTGTGGATACATTAAATGTAAATCTGAAAAATGAATACAAAATAAAGGCTTTGACAATTATTCCCGGAAGTGAATTAATAAAAATTCGGGATTATATATTAACCACAGAGGATTACTCCTTTAATTATTCTCAAGGGAAATTCACCCTTTCTGATTCATTAAGCTACTCACTTTTTGATACCATCATAATTGCCTACCAAACTTTTCAATTATCACTCAAAAAAGAATATAAGCGTAGGGAACTACAATTTCGTTATGATTCAATGCTTGGAGACTCAATTTATGTTGCTCAAAGAACAGATAAAGGACTTTCATCTGAATCGATTTTTGGCAGTACCATGGAAAGAAGCGGCTCAATAGTTAGAGGATTTACCATTGGAACAAATAAAGATCTTTCATTACAAAGTGGATTTAGACTACAATTATCAGGCAAGCTTTCTGATGACATCGAAGTGGTTGCTGCACTTACAGATGAAAACTCTCCAATTCAACCGGAAGGGAATACTGAAAGACTTGATGAACTCGAAAAAGTTTTCATCCAAATAAAACATAAAAATGCTGCCGGTACTTTTGGCGATTACGAATTAATTAAAAGAAGCGGCGAGTTTGGTGTTATCAATAGAAAACTGCAAGGTTTGCTCGGTGAGTTTTATTACGAGAACTCGGAAGCTTATTTTTCCTTCGCAAGTACCAAAGGGAAATTTCATTCAATTATTTTAACCGGACAAGATGGAGTACAAGGTCCATACAGACTAAGCGGAGAAAATGGTGAACGAGACATTATTATTATCGCCGGGACTGAAAAAGTGTTTCTTGATGGCGAAGAATTGAAACGCGGAGAAGGAAATGATTATACAATCGATTATTCAAATGCGCAGATTACTTTTACACCAAATCGATTAATTACCTCTGCAAGTAGACTCAGTTTTGATTTCCAATATACAGACAGACGTTTTGTCAGAAATTTTTTTGGAGCCGGAGCATCAACCTCACTATTATCTGAAAAGTTAAAAATATCATTTCAATATATAAGAGAAGGGGATGACCAGGATTCTCCTATAGATATGCTTCTATCCGATAGTGATAAAGAAGTACTTAAAAATGCAGGTGATGATAGATTAAATGCTACGAAAAACGGTATCTCATTAGCAGAGAAAGATTCTTTAGGAATTTATCGTGGTGTTTATGAAAAAATTGATACAGTAATCAATGGTGAAAGTATTTCATATTACAATTACAATCCGGGGTCAATTGATGCGATCTATAATGCAACTTTTACATACACAGGAGAAGGTTCGGGTTCTTACATACGCGAAAGTATTGGTTATTTCCGTTTTGTTGGTGTTAATAATGGGAATTATCTTCCGGTTATTTATCTTCCATTACCTGAGTTAAAACAATTCTCAACAATATCGTTTACTATTGAACCTATTATCGGTTTTATAATCAATCTGGATTTAGCAGGAAGTTCATGGGATAAAAATAGATTTTCTTCTTTGAACGATGATGATAACTTAGGTTATGCCAGAAACATAAATTTGAAATTAAATCCTCGACAAATTGATTTGTTTAATTATCGAATCGGTAAAATCGGATTAAATTATCGTGAGCGATTTGTTGAAAATCGGTTTACTTCTTTGGATAGATTTAATAAAGTAGAATTTGATAGAGATTATAATACTCAATCGCAATCTTCTCAATCAAACGAAATCTTGCGGGAAGCCGGATTATCTTATTCACCTTTTGAACAATTGAATCTCATTTCATCATTTGGATATATGAAAAGAGGGGAGAGTTTTAATTCAAAAAGATATAATAATTCGTTAATATTTGGCGATTATACAAATTATAATCTCAGCTACAATCTTGATATCGTTTCAACAACGAATAGTTCTCTTAAGAGCGATTGGTATAGACAGAAAGGGAATTTATTCTATCTAATCAATTTTATAAAACCAGGACTCGAATTTGTTGCCGAAGATAAAAAAGAACGAATCTCCGAAAAAGATTCCATCATTGGCAGCAGTTTAAGATTTTATGAAATAAATCCTTATTTGGAGTTTGTAAAATTTGGAGGTTTAGATTTTCTTTATAAATACACCTATCGTGATGATTATCTCCCTTATAATGGGAGATTAGAAAGAGAATCACAATCATCAGGACATCAAATAGATGCCAAGTATAGATTCTCAACCGACATAAATACTTCACTAAATATTACTGTTCGAAATAAAACATATGCTGATCTTTACAAGCAGAGTGGTCAATTGAATAATCAGACAATTTTGGTAAGGTCACAATCACGCTTTGGATTTTTTGATAAATCTCTTAATGGTGATCTTTTTTATGAGGTCTCAACACAAAAAACTGCAAAGTTAGAGAAGGTATTTGTTCAAGTTCAAAAAGGAAATGGTAATTACATTTATCTGGGTGATCTCAACGGAAACGGTATCGCTGATGAATATGAATACGAGCCAACTCTTTATGATGGTGAATATATACTTATCACAATTCCATCAGATAGATTATATCCCGTGATTGATCTTAAGACAAGTACAAGGTGGAAATTACAATTTGAAGATTTACTCGATGATGAAAATTTAATAAGTACAATTTTACGACCAATATCAACTGAAACATTTTTCAGAATTGAAGAGAATACTCAAGAACCTGATCTTAAAAAAATATATCTCCTAAATCTCTCAGCATTTCAAAATGAAAAACTGACTTTAAGAGGAGCAAATTTTTTTCAACAAGATTTTTTCTTATTTGAAAACAGTTCTGCACTATCTTTTAGATTAAGATATACTCAAAGAAAAAGCCTTACTCAATACGCCTCCGGTACCGAAAAAGGATTCTCGAAAGAACGAAGCATTCGTATTAGATTTAGAATGATTGAAGAAATAAGTAATCAAACTGAATTTGGTGTTACAGATGATAATGTAGCCGCCGTTATAACTTCAAATCGTAATCGAATAATCAGCAATAATTATTTAACAACCGACTTTTCATATCGTCCGATAAAAAACATTGAGGTTGGACTAAAAATTAAATATTCACAAAGCACTGATTTTTATCCAGAGAAACCGACCGAAATTAACAGTAACGGGCAGGGGATAAGATTTAATTTGTCTTTTTCAGGTAATGGGCGTTTGCGAATAGAAGCTGAACGTAATGAACTTCTTTCAAATTCGACTTCCAATTTTTTACCTTATGAATTAACCGGTGGAAATGTTTTAGGAAAAAATTATTTATGGAGGTTGAATTTTGATTATCGTTTTGGATTAAATTTGCAATCAACTGCAAGTTACGATGGTAGATTGCAAGGAAGTGGAAGAATAATTCATACAGCACGTGCAGAGGTTCGTGCTTTTTTTTAAGGGATGAAATGAACATTATATCAAAATTGATTGAAGCTCACATATATAGGAATATTAACGGGATTGAATTCCTACTATTACAAAGAAGCCCTAAACAAATTTACCCCAATATTTGGCAGATGGTTACAGGCAAAATAAAAGAAGGGGAAAAAGCCTATCAGACTGCAATTAGAGAAGTTTATGAAGAAACCAGTATTTCTGCAAATAATATTTGGGTTGTTCCTCATGTGAATCAATTTTATGATTGGAAAGAAGATTATGTATGTCTTGTTCCGGTATTTCTGATCGAGTCAGATAAAGATGCAATTGTTCGGTTGAGTGATGAACATGTAAATTATAAATGGGTGAGTTATGATGAAGCTATCAATCTTTTAGCTTGGCCAGGACAAAAAAAATCGTTAGAAATAATAAACGACTATTTGACAAAAGACAATAACTTCCTACAATTCAATAAAATTATTCTTAAGTAAGAATTTTTCTTTTGAAAAAGTTTTTTCACTGTTTTTGTATAACGATTTGTCTATTTTTACAAAACCAATAAAAATAAAAACGGAGTAAGTCTTGAGCCTTGTAATTGTCGGATCATTAGGATTAGATACGGTTGCCACACCTTTCACTAAAGTTGTTGATGCTCTTGGTGGTTCAGCTACATACATTTCATTAGCAGCAAGTTATTTTACAGCACCAATAAATCTGATTGGTGTTGTAGGAGAAGATTTCCCTAAAGAATATATAACACTGCTCGAAGAACATAATGTTGATCTTGGAGGATTACAAATTGTAGAAGGAGGAAAGACATTCCGTTGGTCAGGTAAATATCATTATGATTTAAACACACGCGATACATTATTAACAGAGTTAAACGTATTTGAATCATTTAATCCGATAATCCCTGATAGTTTAAAAAAATCTAAATATGTCTGTCTGGGAAATATTGACCCCAGCCTTCAGATTAAGGTTTTAGATCAATTAGATAGTCCCCGTTTTGTTGTTTGCGATACAATGAATTATTGGATCGAAGGGAAAAAAGATGACTTGCTCAAACTTTTAAAAAGAGTAAATGTATTAATAATTAATGACTCAGAAGCACGTTTGTTAGCTCATGAACCAAATCTTTTCAAAGCTGCAAAGATGATTCGAGAAATGGGAGTTGAAATTTTAATTATCAAAAAAGGGGAACACGGGGCACTCCTTTTTACAGAAGACATAATCTTCTCGGCTCCCGCATATCCACTTGAAATGATTAATGATCCTACCGGTGCCGGTGACTCTTTTGCAGGAGGATTTACAGGTTATTTGCATAAAACTCAAGATTTAAGTGCAGAAAATATGAAACGTGCGGTTGTGTATGGAAGTACAATGGCTTCATTTTGTGTAGAGGAATTCAGTACAAAAGGATTAGAAAATATTTCTTATTTGAGAATTCAAGACCGGTTCAGAGAATTTCAAACTATAAGTAAATTTGATGAACAAAACTGATTACTTTTCAGTTAAACTCGTTAACAACGAGTTAGTTTTTATTGATCAAACTCTTCTTCCCTTTGAAGAAAAATATGTAACAACATCAAATTATGAGAGAATTGCCGGGGCTATCGAAAGATTGGAAATCCGTGGAGCTCCGGCAATTGGAATTGCAGCGGCTTATGCGCTGGCTTTATCACAAAAGGAATTCTTTGATCCAATTTTGTTTCAGAATGTTTACACTCGCCTCAAATCAACACGTCCAACAGCGGTAAATCTTTTCTGGGCATTAAATAGAGTAAAAGCAATAACTGATAATTATTCGACAAAGGATTTTCTCCACAATGAAATTTTCAATCTTCTTATAAATGAAGCAAAAGTAATTCACCTTGAAGACGAAGAAATGTGTCGTTTAATTGGAATTAATGGTTTATCTCTCTTTACAAAAAAGATGAATGTTTTAACACATTGTAATACCGGTAAACTCGCAACCGGTGGAGATGGAACAGCATTCAGCGTTATAAAATCAGCATTTAATAATAATTTAATCAATCATGTTTATGCTGATGAAACACGACCTTTATTTCAAGGTTCCCGATTGACTGCCTTTGAATTGCATAAAAATGAAATACCATTTTCAGTATTACCCGATTCTGCAGCAGCAAGTTTATTCTCTTCAGGAAAAATTGATATTGTGATTACAGGCGCAGATAGAATAAGCCGAAATGGTGATACTGCAAATAAAATCGGCACATACAATCTTGCTGTGCTTGCAAATTACCACGCAGTTCCTTTTTATATTGCTGCTCCTTCTTCTACAATTGATTTAGCTTGTAATAACGGCTCGGAAATTCCTATCGAACAACGAAATAAAAATGAGGTTCTCGGAATTTTTCCAGAAAACGAATTAACAAAAAGTATTGCGGTGTATAATCCTTCTTTTGATATTACTCCTTCGAATCTCATTACCGGCATCATAACCGAAAAAAGAATATTTAATTTTCCATACTCGTTTTAGATATGAGCAGAATTCAGAAGACAGAAGCAATTGTTCTTTCTAAATTAAACTATAGCGATACAAGTAAAATCGCTCACTTCTACACTAAGGATTTTGGAAAAATTTCGGGTATCTTAAAAGGTGGACGCACCAAAAACTCAAAAATTGGTGCAATGGTTGACCCGCTGAATATACTTGAAATTGTATTTTATCAAAAAGAAAATCGTGACATTCAAATTGTTACAAACGCAGAACTAATAGCATTTCATCCACTAATAAAAGAGAATTTTGAAAAATTAAAATTTAGTTATGCAATAATTGAACTTGTAAATTTTCTTACAATTGAAAGTGAAGTTAATCTACGTTTATTCAGTGGAATAAAGAAAATTCTGCAAAACATGAATTCAACAGATGAAAATCCTGCATTAAATTATTTGCGTTTTTTTGTCTTTCTAATGCATGAATCTGGATTTGAACTACAATTAAATTTGTGCTCTGAATGTGATAATGAGATTAAATCTTTTGATGTAAATGGTTTTAATTATGAAAAAGGTATTTTATGTCCAAACTGTTCTCAAGATCATCTTATTTCTTTAAAACTAAGTAGGGAACTTTTTGACCTACTTATTTGTCTAAAATCAGGTAAGAAAATTTTATCTTATGATGAAATGCTAATAAAATCAGCAATCAAGTTTTCTGAAAATTATTTACAGCATCATCATCATGAGTATAAAGGTTCACAATCATTAAAGTTAGAGTAACGTATAGATAGATTTGTACTAATTCATTAAACAAAAATTTCTTCAATTATTAGTCCAAAAGGAAAAATGATGAAAACAAAAAAAGTTCTCGGTGCAGTTGGTTTGATTTTATTGGGTATAATTTTCGGGACTATATTAGTCTCCGGTTTTGGCTGGGTAAGACCAGGATTAGCCGATATAAGGTTAGGGGCATCGACACCCCCCGTGAATTTAAATGCAGACGCAAATTCTTTTAGTCAAGCATTTATTGAAGTTGCTGAAAAAGTAACTCCTTCAATTGTGCAAATTTCGGTAGTTTCAACCGGTGCTGAAAATCCTCATAAAGATTTATTCTTCTTTCCATTCAAAGACTTTGATATGCCTAAAGAACAGATGGGTTCAGGAAGCGGTATTATTATAAGTTCTGACGGTTATATTCTTACAAATAATCACGTAGTAGAGAAAGCAACAAAAGTTACAGTTGGATTTAACGATAAAAGAACTCTCGATGCAAAAGTTATTGGAACTGATCCATTAACCGATCTTGCAGTTATAAAAGTTAGTGCGGATAATTTACCATCAGCATTTTTAGGAGATTCAGATAAATTAAAAGTGGGTCAATGGGTAATGGCTATTGGCAATCCAATGTCTCTTTCCTCAACAGTCACAGCCGGTATTGTCAGTGCATTGAACAGAGGACAATTGAATTTAATTCGTGACAGACAAGGTTATGGAGTTGAAAACTTCATTCAAACTGATGCAGCTATCAATCCGGGTAATAGCGGCGGCGCATTAGTAGATTTATCAGGTGCAGTTATTGGAGTTAATTCTGCAATCGCAACTCAAACCGGTACATACATCGGTTATGGTTTTGCGATACCAATTAATTTAGCCAAAGCTGTGGCAAAAGATTTAATAGCTAATGGAAAAGTCAGCAGAGGTTATATTGGAGTTCAGATTCGCGAAGTTGATGAAGCATTAGCAAAATCATTAGGGCTTGAGGGTCCACGAGGTGTTATTGTTGATGGTATTGTTGAAGGTGGCGCTGCTGCCAATGCTGATGTTAAGCGTGGTGATGTAATTCTTCAAGTTGATGACCGAACAGTAAACAAACCAAATGAATTGCAAGGTTATATTGCAGCAAAAACTTCAGGAACAAAAGTTAAATTGACAATTTATAGAGATGGAAAAGAATTAGAACGAACTGTAACGCTTAAAGCAAGAGAAGACAGTAAAAATCTGGCTGTTAGCGAAGAGAAGATAGACAAAAAAGAAGATAAAGTAGCTGTCGAAGCAGCAAATATTGAAGAGATAGGATTATCTGTTAAGAATCTTTCATCTAAAGAAAAATCTGAATATAAAGTTGATAATGGAATAATCATTACAGGAGTTAAAACTTTAAGTGCTGCTCAACAACAGGGTTTGGGTAAAGATATTTTAATACTTAAAGCCGATAGAAAAGATGTGAAATCTGTAAAGGATTTTGAATCTATTATAAAAAACAAAAAGGGAAGTGCGATTTTATTGGAAGTATCAGACAAAGATGGAAATTCCAGATTTGTAGGAATAGAAATCCCTAATTAATTAAGTTTAACTTCTTAGTTTTAAGGAGCTTTGACAATGCAAAGTTATTAATGAGAAAAGATAATTTTGCTGAATGACTAAGCTCCTTTTTTTGTTTAAAATATTTGTAATACATAAAAATAATCACTCGTTTTTCTTTTCATACCTTCCTCAACTTTTTTATCTTTGCTTACAAATATTTAGGATTATTATGATAAGGTTTTTAACTGCCGGTGAGTCGCACGGTAAAGCACTGGTAACTATTATTGAGAGTTTCCCATCCAATTTAACAATTGAAATTGATAAAATTAATTTTCAGCTTAAGCGCAGACAGTCTGGATATGGGCGGGGTCTTCGCATGAAGATTGAGACTGATACTGTCGAAATTATTTCAGGAATACGATTTAAAAAAACATTGGGTTCTCCCATTGCCCTCAAAATTCAAAATAAAGATTGGGCAAATTGGATTGATTTAATGTCACCTGAATCAATTAACAAGGTTGAAAAAATTACAATACCTCGACCCGGTCATGCTGATTTAACGGGAACTTCTAAATACAATTTTAATGATATTAGAAACTCAATAGAAAGATCAAGTGCAAGGGAGACAGCAGCAAGAGTAGCAGCCTGTTCGATAGCAAGAATATTTTTAGAAGAGTTTGGAATTTCAGTTGGTAGTTATGTTGAAAGTATCGGAGGTGTTTATGCTAAAAACGACTTTTCGCAAAAACTTTTTTCTAATGAATTACCAGGAAATTTTTCAGGAAGTTTTTTAATTAATGAAGCTGATAAAAGTGAAGTTCGTGTTTTGAACTCTGAACTTGAGAAGAGAATAATTTCAAAAATTAAATCAGCAAAAAAGAAAGGTGATACACTTGGAGGAACTTTTTACACTGTAGCAACCGGTGTTCCACCAGGTTTGGGAAGTTTTATACAATACGATCTTAGGCTTGATGCAGATATTGCATCAAGTATTATGTCTATAAATGCTGTTAAAGCTATTGAAATCGGGACAGGATTTCTTTCAGCGGATTCATTTGGATCAGCTTCTCACGATGAGATCATTAAAGTTGCAGATGGTTATTCAAGAAGAACCAATCGTGCAGGTGGAATTGAAGGTGGTATATCAACGGGACTACCTATTATTGTTAGGGCTGCAATGAAACCTATCGCAACACTAATGAAGCCTATACAGAGTGTAGATTTAAAGGATGGAACAGCAGTTGATGCACGAAGAGAACGGAGTGATTTTGTTGCTGTGCCTGCATGTGCGGTAATCGCCGAATCAATGCTGGCATGGGTTATTGCGAAACATTTTCTGAATAAGTTTGGTGGTGATTCCATGGAAGAGACGAAGGATAATTACTCAAGTTATATGAAAAAGTTAAACAGCCGCATTAAAAAGAATTTCAGAAAATAGTATGATAAAAATAAAAAGTTTTGTCTTTAGTCCGTTCAGTGAGAATACTTATATTGTGTGGGATGAAGAAAGTCGTGAAACGGCAATCATTGACCCCGGTACTTTGGAAAATTATGAAGTTGAAGAATTAACAAATTTTGTGCGTCACAATAATCTTCAAGTTAAATACCTCATTAATACCCACTGTCACCTCGACCATATATTTGGGAATAGTAAAATAAAACAAATTTATAACCCGAAGTTTTATGCGCCAGAATTAGATATTCCACTTCTTCAGAATGCAACAAAGCAAGGATCGCAATTCGGAATTAAGTTTGATGATTCACCCTTACCTGATGAGTATATCAGCGAAGAATTATATCTATCATTAGGAATAGGGGGATTTACATTCCTTTTTACACCCGGGCATACTCCCGGCGAATATTGCATTTACTTTAAAGAAGAAAAATTTTGCATAACGGGAGATGTTTTATTCCTTGAAAGCATTGGGCGAACCGATCTTTGGGGGGGAGATTACGAAAGATTAATTGAATCAATTAAAACTAAATTGTTTACTCTGCCGGATGAAACAATTATTTATCCCGGACATGGAGAAACCAGCACTATCGGATATGAAAAAAAGTTCAATCCATTTCTAAAATAGTTGTTAATATTAAGAAAGAAAGTATTATCTAATCGACCTAAAGTAGTTAAAGTATTAAAATAATTGAGGAGTGTCGCTAAACAGAGACACCTCATGGTCGGTAACTGTTGTTAACATGAGACAATAACGTAATAAATAATTAAATTTTATATTGGTATTGTATTTGTTTGTTATATATCAGAAAAAATTTAACTTTGCACGTCAAAAAATAATTTAAGGAGTCATATATGAAAAAGTGGGCAATTTCATTTTTCAGTTTCTGTTTATTCACATTTTTTATTTCGCAGGTAACTTTTGCACAGGAAGAGATGAATGAATTAGAGGGTACACTCTCTAAACTTTCTCAAAGTGCTGCAAGTAAATATGTATCGCCAATAGTTTCAGGTTTTGGTGCAAATCTAAACTCTGGTTGGGTTCATCGGGCACCATCCTCAAAAATTTTCGGAGTTGATATTGAACTCGGTTTTGTTTTTATGGGTACAATGATGGGGGATGATGCAAAATCATTCTCAACCAACGGTACATTCAAATTTACCAAAAAACAAGCTGAGGACTTGATTCGAAATGTAATTACACCAGATCAGGCTACTAGAGATGCACTTATACAGAAAATCATTGATACAAATTTTGATGTTAACATTTCAGGACCCACAATTGTTGGTTCAAAAACAGAGTCTGTGGTTGTTGATTTTAGAGAAGATGTTATTAATGGTTACACAATTCCGCAACAAAAAATTGATACCAAAGTAACAGGTTATTTGGAAGATTTAAGTGTTCTTCCTCTATTTGCTCCTCAGTTTACTATTGGTACAGTTTATGGGACTACAGCTTCTTTCAGATTCTTACCATCAATTGAAATTCAGGATCTTGGAAAATTCAGTTACTTCGGATTCGGTTTGCAACATAATCCAAGCATGTTTATCCCGGTTCCTATACCTCTTGATGTTTCCGTTGCTTTCTTTACACAATCACTTAAAGTAGGTGATATTTTTGATGCATCTGCAACTACATTTGGTCTCTATGCAAGCAAACAATTTGGTCCTGGTGCCTTAAGCGTTACTCCTTATGCAGGCTTAGCGTTTGAATCATCATCAATTAAAATAAAATACAACCAAGTTATAAGTAATCCTGCAAATCCTTCTCAAGATTTAGAGTTACCTGTTGAGTTTGAACTCGAAGGTGAAAATTCAGCACGTTTTGTTTTAGGTGCTTCTTTCAAATTAGCACTGATCAGTATAAATGCTGATTATAGCATGTCTACCTATAATTCATTTAGTGTTGGTTTAGGACTTGCGTTCTAATTAATTCAACTTTTTTGGTTACTTAAAGGCTGTCTTGATGCGACAGCCTTTTTTTTATCAATTAAATTTAGTTGCTCAAAAAGTTTTTTTATCGAAAAAAAGCATATTTTAACAATTATTATAATTGGGTATTCAAATGATTGATTTTAAAAATGCTTCTCATATAAAACTTAAACCAATTCCTATCGAAGAGGTAAATGAGTTTACTCACAAAATGCTTCTTGATGATGAAAGCATTGAAGCCGCATTTCACACTATAAGAGATCAGTTAATCTTCACAAATAAACGAATTATTTCAATTGATATTCAAGGATTAACCGGCAAAAAAATTGATTTCACCTCAATACCTTACAGCAGAATTCAAACATTTTCAGTTGAAACAGTTGGTACGATAGATATTGATTGTGAATTGGAAATATGCGTAGCTTCAATGGGTTGCATCAAGTTTTATTTTGAAAGTGGCTTTGATATTATCAGTTTTAACAAACTTTTGAGTAGGTATATTTTAT
Source organism: Ignavibacteria bacterium (assembly GCA_030684555.1). GTDB lineage: Bacteria > Bacteroidota > Ignavibacteria > Ignavibacteriales > Ignavibacteriaceae > JAGUXE01. Next base: position 202,185 of record JAUXVN010000112.1, on the reverse strand, counting down.
AACTATTTCATGATATGTTATTGAAATATTCCTTCATTGATTTAGTTGAGGGAATTATTGACAATCGAATTATTTCAGCAAAAATACTCTACAATAAAATTCTGAAATTACTCTATTCAGGTAAACCTATCTTTTCTCAATCAATATTGATTCAGTTGTTAATTTTCCCCATCCGGTACCTTCAGGGTTGTCTGCACTTCTCAACTCTACGCTGTCAGATAATACTACCCGTTTGATAATCCCCGTAGTGATGTTGAAATAATCAGTAATTTTTAGATGTAAATTTGAAATCTCGGCAACATTTTCGAAACATTGAAAATTTAATCCCGCAGCATTAATTACTTTCACATCTTTAACAACTCTTTCTCTTGCTAAAAAAGATGGTAAACTCAACTCTATCCATTTTTGTCCTACATAAAGAGGATATTTTACAACTACGCGTGGAGATTCATAATATTGAACAGAATCACTCAAAACAGAATTAGGGATTGCTATATCCTTATTCATCATTGAAATGATTTCTTTCGCCTCTGAAATTGTTAGATACCTTTTTGAACTCATTTTTGGGAAAACCCAGTATCCTCCCGGATTATTATAGGCAACCGCAAAGAAGGCTGTATCATTATTTATATACCATGTGCTGCTATTACCAACATTAAACCTTAAAAGATCCCGATAGCCCGGAAGTGAATCATCAACACTCAGTATTTTCACAACACTGATAATATCATTTTCCATAATCTCCATTGTATCAACAATTCTACCAAACTCGTCGTAAATTTCAAAGAGATTAGTAGTTTTGTAAGTCAACTCTGTATTTAGTGTCGGCATATACTTCCCGTTTGATGGGTTTGATGAGGAATCATTATCACATGAGGTGAGAAATATGGTAATGCTTAATAAAGCAATGATATATAAATACTTTTTCATAAAACTTCCTTAATGTTAATCACAAAATAATGCTTTTCAGTTTTAAATAAAAAGATATATTTTTACGACTGAATAAAAGGAACAATAATGAAACGATTTGATAAGCACATATTCGTATGTGAAAATAAACGCCCCGATGAGCATCCAAGGGGATGTTGCTTTAATAAAGGTGGTGCCGAGTTAAAAGAAAAACTAAAAACAAGATTGAAGGAACTTGGTTTAAGCTCATCAATTAGAGCAAATACTGCCGGTTGTCTTGATGCTTGTGAATTTGGTCCCGTTATTGTTATTTATCCTGAACAAACCTGGTATAGAGTTCCGTCAATTCAAGATCTTGAGGAAATTATAGAATATGATATTCTAAACAACCAGATAGTTGAGCGATTAATGATAAAAGATAAACGGTTCAATAGAGATGTCATCGAATAGAGAAAAAATACACGCGATAAAAATAAATGAGCTTTTAAAAGCAGAATATCCTGAAGTTAAAATAGCTATAGATTTTAATAATGCTTTTGAATTATTGATTGCCACAATTCTATCCGCTCAATGTACGGATGTTAGAGTAAATATTGTAACAAAGGATTTATTCAAGAAGTATAAATCACCAAAAGATTTTGTTAATGCTGATCTGGAAGAACTCGAAAAAGACATTTTTTCAACCGGATTCTATAGACAGAAAGCAAAGAGTATAAATAATTGTTGTGAAGTGCTTTTGGAAAAATTCAACGGTGAAGTTCCGGGGGAGTTCGATGCATTAAACAAACTTCCCGGAGTTGGCAGAAAAACCGCATCTGTAATTGCCGGAAATGCTTTCGGAATTCCTGCTGTTGCGGTGGATACACATGTCAAAAGACTCTCTAATTTATTGGGATTTATAAAATCAGAGGATCCGGAAAAAATTGAATTCCGAATTAAGGAATTATTACCTGATACTGAATGGATTCGTTTTTCTCATCTCCTCGCTACACATGGACGAAATATATGTTTTGCAAGAAAGCCAAAATGTATGGCTTGTTTTCTTGCAGATGATTGTCCATCTTACAATCCAAAATCTTAAAAATCGAAAGTATAATAATGAACGAAATTGAAAACGACAGAACATCCTGTTTAGCATTATTGCAAGAATACACAAAATCTGATAGTTTAAGAAAACATGCCTACGCAGTTGAAACTTGTGTTAGAGCCTATGCCAGGAAGTTCAATCAAGATGTCGAAAAGTGGGGAAATGTTGCTTTATTGCACGATTTTGACTATGAACAATTTCCTACTATGGATCAGCATCCATACAAAGGAGCTGCGATTTTACGAGAAAAGGGTTTTGGTGAAGAGTTTATAACAGCTATTCTCTCACACGCTGAATATACAAACGTACCAAGAAATTCCCTTTTAGAAAAAACTCTTTTTGCTTGTGATGAACTTGCAGGTTTTATTACAGCAGTAAGTTATGTTAGACCAAGCAGAAGTGTGGAAGAGGTTGAAGTTAAATCCGTTATAAAAAAAATGAAAGATAAAGCTTTCGCTAAAAATGTGAGTCGGGATGATATTAAGACTGGAGCAATGTTACTTGAAATACCACTTGAAGAGCATATACAGTTCTGCATAAATGCGATGAAACAAAACAAAGAGGAACTCGGACTGTAGCAATTTCGGGAAAACTGGACTGAAACAAATCTAATAAAATGACTTGACACGTTTATACTTACTTGCTTAAATTGCCCATAAACTTAGGAGAAATTTTATAGGCTTTTGCTACAACAAATTAATTGATCGATATTTCGGTTTATAATCCATTATTTTTTTTGAGAAAAAGTTGAAAAGCAAAATCCTAATTCTTCTTATTTTAGTTGGGTCGGTATATCTTACAGCCCAACCAGATTTTAGAATATTATCTTCATCCGCTTCAATCCTTAGAATAGAATATACTCCTCAAATCTCTGATTCCATATTTACAAGAATTAATGGTATTGATTACCTTTCTATTGAAATTATTGAAGGAATCTATTTGAACTCAAGTAAATTTGGTTCACCTGCAATTCCAACTAGAATTTTTCCTATTGGAGTTCCTTCAGAAACCGGAAATACTATTCAAATAATTTCCTCGGAATTTTCTGATGTGACCGGAAGAATTAAACCGCATGGACGTCAAACAAAAGGAGATTTATTAAACTCATTTATTTATTCAGAAGACGAAAATTATTTTTCGCAGCAAGAAGAGATTGAATTAGTCAACTTCGGGGAATTTGGACTTATTCGTGGTTTACCGATGCAGCATGTTCATGTAAATCCAATACAATTTTCCCCTATGGAAAATCGCGTTAGGGTCTTTAAGAAAATTGTTTTTCAGATAAATTTTGGAAATCCTGTACAAAATGTAAATTATAAAACTGATTCATTTTTAGAAGATGTGGTTATCAATTTTTCAACAGCAAAAAATTGGATTCAAGCAAAAAAAGCATTCCAAAAACCTAATGTTACAAATAGTGTCTTATCTACCGGAAGATGGTTCCGATTTGAAGCCCCTCAAGAAGGAATTTATAAAATTACAAGAGCAATGCTTGCGAGTTATGGCATTGATGCTTCTACTGTGAATCCGATGACAATTAAAATTTATAACAACGGCGGAAAAATTCTTCCCGAAAAATTGAATATAAACCGCCCAACCGATTTGGTGGAAAATGCAATAACAGTCGTTGGTGAAAATGATGGCTCATTTGATGAAGGTGATTACATCCTTTTTTATGGTAAAGGGATTAATTTTTGGGATTATGATTTAAATGACAAAAAGTTTCAGAGAGCATATAATCCTTACTCAAAACAAAATTATTATTGGATAACTTCCGGAGGTAATGAAGGGAAGCGAATTCAAAATAAATCAAGTGTTAATGATCCTTCAGCTCAGATTATAACATCAACCAAAGCATTTCAATATTGGGATGAAGATAAAATAAACATTGGTAAAAGTGGTCGATTTTTTATGGGTGATGAGTTTTCTGAATCGATAAAATCAAGAACTTACACTTCGAAAGTTGAAGGCATTCTTGATAATCAACCGAAAAGATATCGTTACAGATTTGTAAACAATTCTTCATCAACTGTTCCGTTCCGCATAGAGGAAAATGGTGTTGCAATTGTAAATAAAAATATTTCCGGTTTTGGAAGTTACGAATATTCATATGGAAAAGTTGATTCTGCAACTGTAAATTATAACGGTAGTATCCCGGGTGAACGTAGTCTGCTGAAATTTACTTATAATTCAAGTGCGAGTTCCTCTTTTGGATATTTAGACTTTTTTGAAATCTATTATGAAAGAGAATTAAAGGCGTACGAAGATTTTTTGATTTTCTTTTCAAATGCTCAAACAACTATTAACGAGTACAGATTATTCAATTTTTCTACAAGCGATATTAATGTTTATGATGTTACCGATTATGCAAATGTTAAAACTATTTCAAATCCAATTAAACATAGTGGCGGAGAGTTTTGGTTTCAATCTAGTGAAACAGCTTTAGCTCCATCAAAGTATCTTGCATGTTCATCGGTTCTTTACAAAACTCCCGAGAATCCGGTTGAGATGGGAAATCAGAATTCGCGAGGAATTAATCCCGGTGCAAAATATATTATTATAACACACAAAAACTTTAAAGAGCAGGCAGAAAGATTAAAGCATTATAGAGAAACAGAAAATCAAGTTCCACTTTCCACTATTGTAATTGATATCGATCAGATTTTTAATGAATTTTCATGCGGGATGAGAGATGTGACCGCTATAAGAGATTTTATTTCTTATGCTTACTATAATTGGTCTATCGAACCTGAATACGTACTTCTTTTTGGTGATGGAGATTATGATTATAAAAATATTGAAGGCCATAATAAAAATTTTGTAATCCCTTACGAGACTGAAGACTCATTTGATGAAATTGATTCATATTGCACAGACGATTTTTTTGCGCGAATAGTTGGGATTGATTTATTCGTTGATATTGCAATTGGAAGATTAAACATAAATTCTGCTGTAGACGCTAAAATTGTTGTTGATAAAATAATATCTTACGAAAATAATAGTGATCGTGGAGTATGGCGGAATAGAATGACCCTTGTCGCTGATGACGGTAAAACATCTCAACAAGATGATGGAACTAAACATACAGGACAATCTGAGGATTTATCACGCATCATACCGAGTTATTATGACTTGAAGAAAATTTACCTGGCGGCTTACCCAACGGTAATTACCGGACTTGGCAGAAGAAAACCTGAAGTAAATCAAGCTATTATTGATGCTGTTAACAATGGCACATTGATATTGAATTTTATTGGTCACGGAAGTCCGGATTTGTGGACCCACGAGCAAGTATTTATTAGAAGTGTTTCAATACCGCAATTTGTTAATACAAATTATTTCTTTGTAACGGCGGCTACTTGCGATTTCGGTTATTATGATAAACCAACAGCATTAAGTTCAACCGAAGAATTAGTTCTCAAAGAAAATTCAGGAGCAATTGGAGTATTCACATCTTCTCGTCCGGTTTATTCTGATCCGAATAAAGTTTTGAACGAATCGTTCTATCGCTCTATGTTTTCATCAACAAGAGATACGATGAATTTACCGATTCGTCTCGGTAAAGCTTATTTCGAAACTAAGAAAACATTTACGCAACCCAATGATCAAAAATTTCACCTGTTTGCAGATCCGGCATTGCGACTACAAATTCCTCAATATAACTCAACGATTGATTCAATCAATGGTTTAATGACGAATACGAATATTCAACTTAAAGCCTTAGGACAGGTAAGAATTGATGGAGTAGTTAGAAGACCCGATAACTCAATTTGGAATGAATTCAATGGTGAAGGCGTTTTAACAGTTTTTGATTCCGAGAGAAGCGTACCACTTCCCGAATTTGGAAACTATTCAATGACGGAACAGGGTGGAATAATATTCAAAGGTAGAGTATCAATAACCGGAGGAAAATTTTCTGCTGATTTTATAGTACCAAAAGATATTTCGTACGAGAATAGAAATGGGAAAGTGATTTTCTATTTCTACAATTCAAATGTTGACGGAATTGGTTTTACAAACAATGTAATTATTGGAGGCACAGATACATCAGCTGTTAATGATGGTAATGGTCCTCAAATAGAGATATTTTTTGATGACATAAGTTATGTTAACGCTACAATTGTTCGACCAAATTCAAATTTACTAGTAAAGCTTTCTGATGAAACAGGATTAAATACAACCGGTACCGGATTAGGACATAAACTTACCGGTATTATTAATGATAATGAAAATAATCCGTTGGATTTAACAAACTATTTTACCGGAGATTTAGATGCAGGTGGAAAATCCGGTATGATAAATTACAAGTTTTCAAAATTAGCTCAAGGTAATTATAAAATCGAAGTTAAAGCCTGGGATGTATTCAATAATGCATCTTCTGAATTAACTTACTTTAAGGTTGTTGAAGGTGATGGACTTGCGATAGAGGAAGTTTACAATTATCCAAACCCCTTAAATGATAACACGACATTTACATTTCAACACAACATTAATCAACAGATTGAAGTAAAAATAAATATTTATACTGTTTCCGGAAGAATGATTCAACAAATCGAAAATAACATGATTAACGATCGTTTTGTTAAAATCTTTTGGGATGGAAGAGATAAAGATGGAGATAAAGTTGCTAATGGAACTTATCTCTATAAAATAGTTGTAAAATCAAGTGACGGTGAGTTTAATAAATCCGTTCTTGGTAAATTGGCAGTTTTAAGATGAGACATTTCAGCCAATTAATTAGAATTTGAAGTGATTCAAATCGTTGTAATGAGTTAGGAAAATTTTCTATATTACATAATTGTAATTGAAAAAATAGATTTTTCTTACCCTAAAATATAAAATCAAAGTTTTCAAAATAATTTCATTTGTTTGGAGGATAGTTCATGAAGTTTATCAAAAGCTTCTTAATGGTTAGTCTGGTCTTTTTTAGTTTTATTAAATCAGTAAATGCACAGGGTGAAGCTGCAGTTCCGTTTTTACTTTTGGCTCCCGACTCAAGAGGTGGCGGAATGGGTGAATCTGGCACAGGTTTAGCCGATAATGCTGCAGCTATATTTTGGAACCCTGCAGGTATAGCTTTTTTAACTGGTACAGAGTTTAGTGTAACACACAGTAACTGGCTGCCACAATTTAAACTTGATTTGTTTTATGATTATTTAACTTATAGACAATATTTCGAAGAGTTAAATGGATCAATAACATCAAGTATAACTTATATGAATTACGGTGAATTTGTGAGAACCGGTCCCGATGGTCCTGAACCGATAGGAACATTTCGTTCATTTGATGCTGCTCTTACAGTTGGGTATGCTACTAAATTGTCAACCGATTGGGGTTTGGGATTTAACTTCAGACTAATTCATAGTAATCTATCAGATAAACCTACTGCTGAAGAACAAGGCTCGGGTGTTGCTACTACCGTTAGTTTTGATATAGGTGCAATGTGGAGACCTGCTACTTTTACGCTTCCATTTCTTGATGAAAATATCGGTAATCAATTCAGCATTGGAATGAACTTGAGTAATCTTGGTCCAAAAATATTTTACATTGACCAGGCACAAGCAGATCCTATTCCAACCAATTTTCGTTTAGGATTTGCATATAGAGTTTTTAGTGATGAATACAATTCTTTAACCTTCACACTCGATTTTAGTAAACTTCTTGTTAATAAAGATACAACCGGACAAAGTGATCAATTTTACAAAGCATTGTTTACTTCTTGGTCAAGCAAACCGTTAAAAGAAGAAATTCGTGATATTGTTACTTCCGCGGGGTTAGAATATTGGTACAGTATCCCCGGTGAGTTTTCTTTTGGACTTAGATCAGGTATCTTTTATGAAGATCCATCTTTTGGAAATCGTAAATTCATGACCTTAGGTGCCGGTATTCGTTATGATATATATGGATTTGATTTCAGTTATATCTCAACCTCAGTTTTCAAAGGTGGAGAAAATCACCCACTCTCGGATACATTACGTTTTACATTATTAGTTGGTTGGGGAGCTGTTCCCGAAAGTTCACAAGGATTGCCACGAGGTATTTAATCTAAATGCGAAATTATAATCTATTATTGTTTTCGATTTTTATTTGTATGGGCAGTCTCTCTGCCCAAACATTTTTTAAGCATTCGTTACCACCTGGTAATAGCCATGAATTAATGAAAACCAATGCAACAGATACTTTGCGTGTTCTTGCAATAATGGTTGATTTTCAATACTCCAAAGATGCTACAACAACCGGTAATGGGAAATTTGATTCAATATATACAAAGGATTACGGCAAGAATATTCTTGATCCACTTCCGCATAATAAAGAATATTTTGAAGCTCATCTTCTGTTTGCAAAAAATTATTTTGCTAAAGTTTCAAAAGGCAATTTAGTAATTGAATACGAAGTTTTACCATCGGTAATTACTGTTTCTAAAAATATGAAAAGCTACTCACCCCCAATAAAATCATCTGATTTTTCAGGTATGACTGAATTTGTTTCTGAATCTTGGCAATTAGCAGGTACAGCATTCCCAACATTTGATTTTAATAAGTTTCAACTTTTTACAATTTTCCATGCAGGTGTAGGTAGAGATGTTTCACTTCCGGGAAGTATTGGTAATGAACGTGATTTACCTTCAATTTATATGGGGTTGAATACTCTAAGAGATTATCTCGGAGTTTCATTCAACGGTTTTCAAGTTGGAAATACTTCAATTAAAAATTCTATAATTCTACCTCAAACACAAAATAGGGAACTGGATACTTACTCCGGTAAATATTTAGTGCAATTAACCTTCAATGGTTTGTTAGTATCAAGTATTGCAAGCCATCTTGGTTTGCCTGACTTATTTGATACAAAAACCGGATTGAGTGCAATTGGTAAATTTGGTTTAATGGATGGTCAATCAATTTTCGCATATAACGGATTATTCCCACCTGAACCTTCGGCTTGGGAAAAAACTGTTTTAGGCTGGGTACAACCAAAAGAAATTATTGCAAAAGATGATACATATAATCTAACTACTGAGATAGTCTCCACTTTATCTGATACAGTTGTGATTAAAGTTCCTATTAATGACACTGAATACTATCTGCTTGAAAATAGAAGACGTGATGCCTTAGCGAACGGTTCAATATTAACAATCTGGAATGACGGTATTTATTCAACGAAAACATTTTCAAAAGATACTACAGGGTATTATAGTTTTTCGGTTGATTCTGTTTCCGGTGTTGTTGTAGATGTTGATGAGTATGATTGGGCAGTGCCCGGGAACGGTATTGTTATTTGGCATATCGATGAAAAAATCATAAATGAAAAATGGGCATCCAACGAGATTAATGCTGATAAAAACTTACGTGGTGTTGATGTTGAAGAAGCTGATGGTATTCAGGATATCGGACGCCAATTTCAAACAATTTTTGGAGATATTGTTATCGGTGAGGGGACTTATGAAGACTTCTGGTTTGGAAAAAACGACTCTAAATTGTTTACAAATAGATTTGATGCTAAATCATTACCAAATACCAACTCAAACAGCGGTGCGAAGAGTTTGATTACTTTTTCTGATTTTTCTGATTCTGCAAATGTTATGAGTTTCACAGTTTCTTTTGGTGATTCTTTGATTCAGCCACTTTTTAGTTCAACTGTCCCTTTTCAACTACCTGTTGAAGAGGTAAAAGTATTCACTAAAAATTTGATTGATTATTATGTATACAGAAGCAGCAATGATGTTGCTATAATTTCCTCTTTCGATAATTCAGTTATTTCTTTAAATGATTTTTCTGAAAAAGAAATAGCTTTATTTAATAATAGTAACAATACATATGTAATCGGCGTAACCGGAAGTTCCTTAAATATTTTTTTAATGAACGATTCAGTAACTTCCTTCTCACATAATCTTGGTGCCACTATCTCTTCAGCTCCATCGGTAATTAAAAATATTTCTGAACAAGCTCGAATATTTTTAGGATTAGCAGATGGAAAATTAGTCCAGATTGATTTGAATACAATTTCAGCTTCATTCAATGGTATACTAAGTTCAGAAAATGTCGCTTCAGTTCCAGTAAAATATATATCGCTGAACGGTAATAATTACTCGACAGTCTCTCAACTCTTAACACCAGCTGATCTGACAAGTTCAGCTTTTAGTTATAATGATAATAGTGGAAAAAGTTTTACCGGAACCGGTGAAATTACACAGTTCTCAATGACCAAAAATCGGCTTTCACAGGATGTTGCAGTTATTTTATTAGACAAACAAAGATTTGAAATTTACGTTAACGGAGTTTTAAGCAATTCGTTTCAGTCAAAATGGGGTGAGATAAATTCTTTCGGTATTGGTGATCTTAAGCAGGATGGTGAAAACTATATTGTTTTTACATCAGGGAAAAAATTAGTCTCCATAAACTTTGATGGAGTAGTTGCTGATAATTTCCCATTCGAATTAGATACTCAATCATTATTTCTACCGACAATCTTAATCGGTGATTTCGCCCTCGATGCCAAAGCTGAAATTATAACCTTCACAACCGATGGCAAAATGATAACGCTTGATGGTGGCAGTGGTAAGTTGGTACCTGGTTTTCCCATTTCAATTGATGTTGCAGATTTAGTTAATGCATCTATGTTCAATCATGATAAAAAAGCTGCAGTCTCTCTTTTCAATTCAAAGGGAAGATTAAACTCTTGGATTATAGGTTCAACCGAAGGTAGTTATTATTGGAACGGAAGATTAGGAAGTAATGAAAATCTCAATTTTACTAATTCGGCATCAGTTATAAATTCAATTAATACTTTCTTCCCAAAAAATCGTGCATATAATTATCCCAATCCCGTTTACGATGGACAAACTTTTATTCGTTATTATGTAAATGAGGATTCCAAAATCAATATTAAAATATTTGATATAGCCGGGGATTTTGTTGCTGAGATGAATGATAATGCCAGAGGCGGAATTGATAACGAAACAATGTGGAATGTCTCAAATATTCAAAGCGGTGTTTACCTAGCCAGAATTGAGGCAGAAAGTTTGTCCGGTAAAAAAGAATCAACAATAATCAAGATTGCGGTTGTTAAATAAAATTTGATTTCATGCAATAATTATTTCATATAGAATAAAGACCATCACTCGATCAATGTTTATAAAAATAAAGTATCTTCTATTAATTATTACTTTAACATCAGTTATTACTAAAGGGCAGCTTACTGAATACCACCCGGAATTAGATTGGTTTACAATTAAGGGGAAAAATGTAGAAGTCCATTATCATAATGGTGCTGAGCGAACTGCAAAAATTGTTGCTAAAATTGCTGATGAAGTGTGGGGACCAATAACATCTTTATATGAATTTGAACCGGAAAAAGTTCATTATGTAATTAAAGATATTGATGATTATTCAAATGGTGCCACATATTTTTTCGATAATAAAATTGAAATTTGGACAAGCGCACTCGATTTTGATTTACGTGGGTCGCACAACTGGCTGAGAAATGTTATATCACATGAATTTACTCACATGGTTCAAATCCAAGCTTCATTAAAGACAGGTAGAAGAATACCGGCGCTATATTTTCAGTGGCTCAATTATGAGGATGAAAGAAGACCCGATATTTTATATGGTTTTCCTAATGTAATCGTTTCTTATCCAATTGCTTCGTTAAATATGCCTGCTTGGTTTGCAGAAGGAACAGCACAATATATGCGAAGGGAGTTTGATTACGATAATTGGGATTCACATCGTGATATGATTCTCCGTTCATATGTACTTGATGATAATATGCTGACCTGGAATCAAATGGGAGTTTTTGATAAAACATCACTTGGAAATGAATCGGTTTATAATTCTGGATTTGCATTGACTTCATATATTGCACAAAAATATGGTGAAGATAAACTTCGCTTAATAACAAAAGCGCTTGGTAAACTTACCAATTTTACGATTGATGCTGCAATATATGATGTTCTCGGTATTACGGGAAATCAACTGTATAACGAATGGAAATCATTCCTTACTGAAAATTATAAAAAAAGAGTTGAAAAAATCAAACAGAATAATATATCCGGTAATTTAATTGTCTCAGAAGGATTTGGAAATTTTTATCCACAATTTTCTAAAGATAACAAGAAGATATTTTATATTTCAAATAAATCAAGCGACTACTTTTCACCTTCAGGTATCTATTGTTACGACATTGAGACTAAAGATGATAAGTTAATCAAAATGGGGATAAGATCAACATTCTCTCTTTATGAGGAAGATACTAAAATAATCTATTCCAAACTTTCGGATGATAATCCACTCTGGTATAATGTTCATGATCTGTACGTTTATGATATAAAGAGTGAAAAAGAGACAAGATTAACTTTCAACTTAAGGGCTGATCAACCGTCATTATCAAATGATGGTAATAAAATAGTTTTCCTTTTTCAAAAGGATGGTACCTCAAACATTGGAATTGTTGATAAGGAAGGAAAGAATTTTATCGCATTGACAAATTTCCAGAATGGGGAACAAGTATATAATCCGAAATTTTCAAATGATAATTCAAAAATTATTTTTGATTATTCATACCATCAGACACGCGATATAGCATCTGTGAATGTGGATGGAAGTGATTTCAGTTATGTTTTACAGACTGAATATGATGAACGAAATCCTCTTATTGATTCAGAAGGTAATTTAATTTTTGCATCTGACAGAACAGGGATTTTTAATCTGTACAAAAGAAATCTGCTCACAAACGAAGAACAACAATTAACCAATGTTATTGGCGGAGCATTTATGCCATCAATCAATAATAACGAAATAGTTTATTCAGGTTATACTTCGTCAGGATACAAAATATTTACTCTGTCACAGAATGAGATGATAAAGGTTATTTCAGGTGAAAATTATGTTCGAACTGAAAATCCCCCTTTGAATGATCTTTCTAAATTGAATGGAGATATAAATAAATTTAATGTTAACGGATTAAAAAACTTTAATGATTTTAATCTTGATAATTTCAGTCCTGAAAAATACTCAGGTGCTTTTTCTAAACTAAGTTTTTTCCCGTTTATTAGGATTGATAATTATAACACTTCCAATAAATTCAGCGAGAAGATTAAACCGGGAGTTTATGTTGCTTCCAGCGACATGTTAAATCGATATTCGCTTTTTGCAGGCGGCTCAATAAATACACGTCTCGAGCGTGATTTGTTTATGATGTTTGAGTACAAAAATAAATTACCAATATTTTTTCAGTTAGGATTAAAACCAGAACTCGCATTAGAAGTCTACAACATTACCCGAAAAGCAAATGTTGATTTGAACTTTGAAGAATACGATCCTGTCAAAACCGACGTAACATATAGTCTTTTTGAAGTTGATATTGCAGCAAAACACCGAATCTTTGCACGAGGAAGTGATCTTGAATTTAGATATATTTTTAGCAGTTATACAGCAACACTCGGTAGTTTCATTATTCCCGGGATAGAAGCATTGTATCCAACTTCAGATGACACCTATTTACTTGGTAGTAATTTACAATTGACATATACATTACAATCTAACACACCATATATTGATGCAGATATAAACCCAATTCCGAGTCAGTTGGAAATCAGATACAATTATGAGATGAATAAATTTAATCCTGATGGTGAATACGAAGTTGTTGATGGAATGTTGCAGCCTCAATATAAAAATTTCAATTTTCATAAGGTTGAAGCCAATGCTCAGCAAGGATTCCGTTTATTTAAAAATCATACAATAACTAATAGATTACGAATTGGTAATATTTTTGGAAATCAAGTTCCAGATTTCTTCGATTTTTATCTTGGTGGTTTAGTTGGGTTGAAAGCATATCCGTTTTATTCAGTTAGTGGTAATAAATTGTTTTGGTACAATTTAACTTATCGTTTCCCATTGTTCAAAAATATTGATACCAAAATTGGTCATCTTTATTTAGATAAAATATTTTTATCAATTTATGGTGATATTGGGAATGCATGGAATGGAGGTGCAATTCCTTCAATTAAAGAATTTAAAAAAGGAGCTGGAGCGGAATTGCGAATTGGGCTGAACTCATTTTATTTGTTCCCTACGAGCATATTCTTTAATGCTTCCTATGGTTTCGACGAAATTGAAAGAACTACGCGCGATAAAATAAAAGTTAAATATGGAAAAGAATGGCGTTTTTATGGGGGTGTACTTTTTGGTTTTGATTTTTAACAAATGAAAAGAAATTAAATTAAAATTATGAAAACCGGATATATTAAAATTTTGATTATTACTTTGATGAGCAATTTATTGTTGTTAGCTCAAACTTCAGCTTTCAAAACTGAGTCGTTGACCGGAAATTTGAAGTTTGATTCTAAACAATTACTCTCACTAAATAAATCTGAAAAAATGCCGGGAATAATTGTTTCAACAGATAAAAAAAATCCAATGATTGCAGGTTTATTATCATTAGTCCTTCCCGGTGCGGGTGAGTTTTATACCGGTGAATATTTGAAAGCAGCCATATTTTTAGGTTTGGAAGTGGCTATTGTAACAACTGCTTTAACTTACGACAAAAAAGGGGACGATCAGACTGAAGTATTTGAAGGGTTTGCAGACCAAAACTGGAGCGTAGTTAAATATGCAGAATGGTTGATTCGACATGAAAGTGCATCAATTCCAATCAATCCGAATCAATCATTGCCGCCGTGGGAAAGAGTTAATTGGGATAGTTTGAATGCTTATGAAAAAAAGTTTTCTCACAAATTACCTAAACATGGCGACCAGCAGTATTATGAATTAATCGGAAAATATCCTCAATATTCACCGGGTTGGAATGCATTTGATCCTAACGAACCTGATTATCATGTGCTTCCTTCAATATTTCTAGAGTACTCAAAAATGAGAGGGGAGGCTAATGATCATTATGCAGTAGCATCAACTGCTGTTAAGATTATGTACATTAATCATTTCCTAAGTTTAATTGATGCAGTATGGTCTGCGATAAGTTTTAATAATGATCTTGCAATATCTGTTAAAGTGGATAGGAATTATTATGCATTCAAAGAAGAGTACTATCCAACTCTATATGTGAAATACAATTTTTAAAATTTTTGTCTATTTTAGAGTAATATTTAACTCCAAACATATCTTCTGAAATATTTTTCCACATCTCTAATCTTCCGTATCTTTACAGAAGGTTTTTATTTATAAAGGAATTATGAAAATACCATTAGTAGCGATTGTCGGCAGACCTAATGTCGGTAAATCGACTTTATTCAATCGATTGATAGGAAAACGCGAGGCTATCGTAGATGATCTTAGCGGAGTAACACGTGACAGACATTACTCGGAAGTAGAATGGAACACAAAATATTTTCGTTTAATTGATACCGGCGGATATGTTCCTGAATCTCCAAATCTTTTCGAAAAAGCAATCAGAGAACAAATCTCCGCTGCAATATCTGAATCAAATAAAATTATTTTTTTAGTAGATGCACGTGACGGTGTAACTCCGGCTGATGCTGTTATTGCTCAATTACTTAGAAGTTCACATAAAGAAGTATTACTTGCTGTGAATAAAGTTGATTCTGAAAAATTTGAATCTTCCGCACATGAATTTTATGAACTTGGGTTTGGTGAACCAATTCCGGTTTCGGCTACTGTCGGTAGAAATATTGGTGATTTTCTTGATTTAATAACTAATGATTTTCCGTTGATGAAGGATATTGAAATTGATGAGCGTTTAAAAATCGCAATTGTTGGAAGACCAAACGTAGGTAAATCTTCATTAACAAATGCCTTACTTGGATTTGATAGATCAATAGTTACAGATATACCCGGGACAACTAGAGACAGTGTAGATTCGATATTGAAATATTATGGTGAAGAAATTGTTCTTATTGATACAGCCGGTTTAAGGAAAAAAAGTAAAGTTGATGAAAGTATTGAATTCTTTTCTTCAATTAGAACAATGAAGGCAATTTCTGAATCTGAAATTACGGTAATACTTATTGATGCAACTCTTGGACTTGAAAATCAGGATCAGAAAATTATTGACGAAGCAGTTAGTCGGCGCAAAGGAATTATTCTTGCTGTAAATAAATGGGATTTGGTTGAAAAGGAAACAAATACTGCTCACGAATATGAAGTTGGACTTAGACAAAAGTTAGGAAATATTGATTATCTGCCGATAGTATTTATCTCAGCACTTACAAAACAACGTGTATTTAAATTAATCGAACTTGCCAAACAAATTCAATCTGAAAGAAAAAAGAAAATTTCTACAAATGAATTAATTGAATTTATTGGTGAAGAGACAAAAAAACTTCCTCCACCTTCCTCTCCAACAGGAAGGGAAGTAAGAATAAAATATGTAACACTCGTTGGTGATCACTATCCAATTTTCTTGTTCTTTTGTAATTACCCGAAGAGTGTTACCGAATCATATAAACGCTTTTTGGAGAAGGCTATACGGCGCCAATACGGATTCATAGGAGTTCCATTCACATTGAGTTTCAAGGAGAAATGAGTAATCCACCTTCAATAATTGTAGTGGGGGGAAATGCAGCTGGTCCAGCCGCGGCTGCTAAGGCGAAGCGTGTCAACCCAACCGCTAATGTTACACTTATTGAAGCTACTGATTATATTTCAACCGGCAGTTGTGAACTTCCTTATGTTTTATCGGGTGTAATTGACTCATACCAAAAAATAGTTTTTTATAATAGCGAAACATTTCAAAGTGAAAAAGGTGTTAATGTTCTTACAAAACATCTTGTCGAATCAATAAACCGTAAAGAAAAAACTATAAGCGTTAGAAATCTCGTCACGAATCAATTATTTTTTTTACCATATACAAAGCTGATTCTGGCAACCGGTTCAGTGAGTAATAAAATAGAAAAAATTAATTATCATTGTGAGAATGTCTTCACATTTAAGACCGTTTATGATCTTATTACAATTCAAAATTATATTCAAGAGAAAAAAAGTAAAGTAGTTTCAATTGTTGGCTCAGGTTTTATTGGACTTGAATTAAGTGAAGCATTTAGAAATCTCGGACTTCATGTAATTTTAATTGAAAAAGAAAACTTAATTTTCCCCTCCGCCGAAATAGAAATTTCATCCATAACAAAACAAATTTTAGTTGATAACAATATTGATATTTATACTGGAATTAAATCACCAAACTTTTTTTATGAAGAAAATAAGATTAGAAAAATTAAAATTGACAGCCGGCTTATTGAGACTGATATTTTGATTACAGCAACAGGCTTTGTCCCTAATGTTTCTTTAGCTCTGCAATCGAAATTGGATATTGGTACTACTGGAGCTATTAAAGTAAATTCAAAACTTCAAACTAGCGATTCAAATATATTTGCAGTCGGTGATGCTGTTGAGACTATTAATCCGATAAATAATCAACCGATCAATATCCAATTGGCGTCTGCAGCGCAAAAAATGGGACATATCGCTGGTGAGAATGCAGCAGGGGGAAATGTCTACTTTAAAAATTACATAAAGAATATTTCGCTAAAAGTTTTTGATAACTATTCTGCTTCTGTCGGTTTAACATTAAAAGAATTACAAAATGAGAGAATATTATTTAAAACTGTTCAAGCCTCGACACCAAATCTAGTGAAAGTTATGCCCGGGAGCAGTTCTGTGTTTGGGATGATTCATTTTGAAAAACATTCTAAAAGAATTCTGGGATCCTCATTTTTTGGCGGTAAAGAAGTATCAGGATACGCCGATTTGGTCGTTTCGTTTATTCTTCTAAAAACACCAATTAATGAATTAGTAAATATCACATATAATTACACACCCGCTTTATCTTCCTTGATAAACCTGCTATCTATACTCGGTAGAAAAAGTGAAAATATAAAATAACTGGAAAATTTATGACAAATATTATAGACAATTTCCAATTGATAGATCATCCACTTTTAAAAAGGGATATGACTATTTTAAGAAATAAAAATACTGAACCTGAATCTTTTAGAGCGGCAGTCAAGAGAATCGCAACTATTCTTGCAGTTGAAACTTCTAAAGAAATATCAATGACTAATATTGAAATAGAAACCCCACTTGAAAAAACGATTGGTTTTGAATTAAATCAGGACGTTGTTTTAGTTCCGGTGTTACGCGCTGGTTTGGGTATGGTGAGTGGATTTCTTGGTGTTATACCGGAAGCAAAAGTAGGTCATATTGGTTTACAAAGGGATGAGACCACATTACTACCGACAGAATATTATTATAAAACTCCAAAAAATTTAGAAAAATCAAAAGTAATTTTATTAGACCCTATGTTAGCAACAGGTGGTTCTGCCGCTGAAGCATTAAATTACCTAAAAAAAAGAGGAGCTTTAGATATTGTTTTTGTTTGTCTGGTGGCTTCACCAATTGGGGTTCAAAAAGTTTTGACCATGCATCCAAATGTTAAAATAATAGCTGCTGCTTATGATCGAGAACTTAATGAGAAGGGGTATATTTTGCCCGGATTAGGGGACGCCGGAGATAGAACGTTTGGAACACTTTAAGTTTTTTTTCACTCTTTTTATATTGTTTGTTTTTTGTGGTAGGATTAATGCACAAATCTATCCAGATTCTACAGTCCATCGTCTCATTGTAAAAGGAATTGATTCAATTGTTGATGAGGATTATGAATCTGCTGAGAGAATTTTTCAGACCTTACATCAATTCAATAAAAGTTTACCAATTGTGGATATTTATTTAGCGGGAACAGAGATCGCTAAATCTTTTGATTATAAAATTCCTTTTAATGAAAAAAAAATAACTTATCACTTAGACCGTGCTACAGTGATAACTGATAAATTGTTGTTAGAAGATGATAAAAATATTTGGCATATTTATTTTCGAGCATTAACTGATGGTTACCGCGCATATTTTAACGCATTACGTGGGAACTGGTTATCAGCGTTTTCAGAAGGATATAATGCTGTAGCTTCTTTTGAAAAATGTCTGTTGATAGATACAAGTTTTTATGATGCTTATATTGCTGTAGGTTCATACAAGTATTGGCGAAGTAGAAAAACTTCCTTCCTTAGCTGGTTACCTTTTATAAAAGATGAGCAGGATGAAGGTATTCAAATACTCAGCCGTGCAATCAAGTTTTCTCCTTACAATTCACATTTGGCTTATAATTCGTTAATTTGGATTTATATCGATCGAAAAGAATTTAAGCGAGCAGCTGAACTTGCCGAAACCGTATTATTGCAACATCCCAAAAGTCGTTTTTTCAAATGGAGTTACGCAAGAGCAGTTGAAGAGTTTGATAAAGAGAAAGCAAATGCCGTCTACTATGATATAATGAGTTCATACGAAGTTAGTTCTGAGCAAAACCGTATTAACGAAATCGTTCTTAAACACAAAATTGCACAGAATTTAGTAAAACTTGGAAAGAAAAAGGAAGCCTCAATTCTTCTAAAAAATATTCTATCATACAAAAATCTTTCTACTTATGAATCAGAAGTTTTAAAAGATCGGATGAATAGAGTTAAATCTCATCTAAATGAACTAAATAAAAAATAGTTAATATTTTTATTTCAATCTCATTGAATTTTATTCGATTTCTTACAAAATTGTTTTTCGAATACGAAGTTATTATAAAATTAAATATATCATATGAATATCACTACAGCAGCTAGTAAAGTATTATTAGAAGAACTTCTGACCAATTGTAAAAAAAACCTCCCGGTCATTGATGTGAAGTTAATTGAAAAAGCATTTGACTTTGCTCTCGTTGCACATCAAAATGATACACGTGCCTCCAACGAACCTTATTTTACTCATCCTTTTGCAGTTGCCAATACTTTAGCAACAGAAATCCCTTTCGATTCAGTTTCGGTCGCTTGCGGTCTGCTCCATGATATTGTAGAAGATAATTCAGAATACCCAATCGAAATTATTGAGAAAAATTTTGGACATGATATTGGACAAATTGTTGATGGTCTTACCAAAATAAAACATCTCTTTAAGGGAACTGAGATTAATCAAAGTGAAAACTATCGTAAACTATTGATGTCGGTTTCAAAAGATGTTCGTGTTATTATAGTGAAGTTTGCAGACCGCCTCCATAATATGAGGACAATTGAGTTTCTAAATCCGGACAAAAGAAAAAGAATTGCAAAGGAAACTTTGGAAATTTATGCTCCTTTAGCAAACCGTTTCGGACTTGGAAAGCTAAAATGGGAATTGGAAGATCTTGCCTTTAAAGAGTTGAATAAACAAGCTTATGAAGACATAAAAAAGAAAATAAATATCAAACGTGGAGAAAGAGAAAAATATATCGAAAGATTTTCTGCTCCAATAGTTAAAAGTTTGGATGAGTACGGAATAAAATTCGAAATTAGTGGAAGAGCAAAACATCTTTACAGTATCTATCGAAAGATGATTAAAAGAAATAAACCTTTCGAGGAAATTTATGACCTTTTTGCAGTTAGGATTATTCTAGAATCAGAAGATCGTAATGCATGTTATACAACCTATGGAATAGTAAATGGAATATACATACCGATTCCTGATCGCTTAAAAGATTATATCGCAATTCCGAAAGCTAATAATTATCAGTCAATCCATACAACTGTTGTTGGTCCTGAAGGAAAGCTTGTAGAAGTACAAATTCGAACCAATCAAATGCATGAAATTGCTGAACAAGGAGTTGCTGCACATTGGAAATACAAAGAAGGTAAAACACATACAAATCAAACTCTTAATCAATATGTAAATTGGATACGCGATATTCTTGATAATGCTTCCGGTGATGATATGCGGAAAAACATTATCGAGAATTTTAAGCTAAATTTATATTCTGATGAAGTTTATATTTTCACACCAAAAGGTGATCTTAAAAGACTCCCACTTAATTCCACGCCGGTTGATTTTGCATTTGATATACACAGTAAAGTTGGTCATCACTGTATCGGTGCAAAAGTTAATCAAAAAATTGTTCCACTTGACACCGTTTTACATAGCGGTGATCAAATAGAAATTATAACTTCAAAAAATCAGCATCCGAATAAAAACTGGTTGAAGTTTGTTAGAACATCAAAAGCGAAATCTGAAATTAGAAGATGGATTAATAAGGAAGAAGATGAACTTGTCAACAATGGTAAAGAAATTTGGGAAAAAAAATTAAAGAAATTAAAATTAGTTTTCACAAACCAAGATGTGAATAAATTAGCGTTAAATTTGAAGTACGACAATCTCAGGCAATTTTTTGCAGCAATTGGTAGATTAAAAGTAAATCTGGATGAAGTATTAACTCCCACAACAGAAAAGGAAAAGAAAACCAAAGATCCCGTAACTGAATTTGAAAACTTTGCAAAAATAGCTCGTACACGTGGTGGTGATCTTGTTGTGAATGGTGAAGATTTTAAAATGATGTTTTCATATTCAAAATGTTGTAACCCAATTCCAGGTGATCCGGTTGTTGGTTATATTAGTACGGGTGATGGAATTAAAATTCATAGGAAAAATTGTAAAACTTTATTACACATATCAGAACGTGAACCTGAAAAAATTGTTACGGTTGAATGGCCTAAAATTGAAGGATCATCTTTTATCGTTGGGATTATTTTGAAGGGGGAAGATTCCCCGGGATTATTAAATGAGATTTCACACTCGATTGTCTCGTTACAAAATACTAATATAAAATCAATCAGTATTGATACACATGATTCAACATTTGAAGGGTCTGTAACTTTATATGTTCAAAATTTAGATCATCTGTTCAGAGTTATGGAAAGACTGAAGAAGATTAAAGGAATATATTCGGTTCAAAGAATGGATATGTCTATTTGATGAATAATTTATCACAAGAAAAAACTTTATCAAGAATCCTTGCAATTGATTATGGACGAAAGAGAATCGGCATTGCTATTTCTGACCCGATGCGCATTTTCGCATATCCACTTATAACGATTCAAAACACCCACTCCTTCTTTAATGAATTAACTGAAATATTTATAGAAAAAGAGATTGGCGAAGTTGTTCTCGGTTTGCCTTTCACGGAAGGGGGTGAAAAATCAATCCTTTACGATGAAATTATCCGATTGAAGGAGAAGATAGAAAAAACTTTTTCGATTACAGTTAATCTTTGGGATGAAAGTTTTTCTTCATCAATTGCATCTGAAATAATTATTCAGACTGTTAAAAGAAAATCGAAAAGAAGAGATAAATCACTTATTGATAAAAATGCTGCAGCAGTGATTTTAACGGAGTTTATGAATTCAAAATAGAGTTGGTAGTGCTGGTTGAAAATAAAACTTTCTAATTGACATTAATAGCCATCTGCTTTATTTTTCAAATACTAATAACATTAAATATGGAGTAAAACTTATGTCACTTGACGCACTCGGAATGATCGAAACAAAAGGTTTAGTCGGTGCAATAGAAGCTGCCGATGCGATGGTAAAAGCCGCAAAAGTTGAATTAATCGGAAAAGAAACTATAGGTGGTGGATTTGTAACGGTCATGGTTAGAGGAGATGTAGGAGCTGTTAAAGCCGCTACTGATGCTGGTGCAGCTGCTGCTCAAAGAGTCGGTGAATTGGTATCGGTTCACGTAATTCCAAGACCTCACACTGAAGTAGAACTAATATTACCTAAACGTACAAAATAATTTTTATGTCCAAAGCTCTTGGTTTAGTTGAAACAAGGGGATTGGTTGGAGCAATTGAAGCAGCTGATGCTATGGCAAAAGCTGCTAATATTAAGATAATTGGAAGAGAAAAAGTTGCTCCCGCTTTAATAACCATTAAATGTGTCGGTGATGTTGCAGCCGTTAAAGCCGCTGTTGATGCCGGTGCAGCCGCCGCTCAACGAATTGGGCAACTGGTTTCAACACATGTCATACCTCAACCTGATTCACAACTTGAACCGTTTTTTTTAGAAATAGATGAATCGATTGCTGATTCCGATATAAAATCAATCTTAGATAAACCTTCCCGATCACCTAAATCGAAGAAAAGTACCTCACAAGAATCGGAGATTAATAAAACAGAACAAATTGTTGAAGAACCCATTAGTTTAAATGATCAAGTTACTGCTGTTATCGAAAATAAAACCACTGGCTCAGATATACAAGCTGATGATGAAAGAAAAGAAGTGGTTGATGATTCAATTATTGATAATGCAATTTCAGATGAGATTGTTGATCATTCAGAAATTAGTTTAGATGAAGATAACTCAGAATTAGTTCAGAGAACTGTTAAAAATAAAAGACAGGTTAAACCTAAAAAAATCAATAAAAAAGAAATTGAAATTCCAACTGAACCATCATCTCTATTTGATAAATTCGAAGTTGACTACAATCATCTCGATAAATTAAAAAGGGAAGCATTAGCGGAATTATCTCAAGAAGTTGGGGATGAAACACCACTTGATGGTTTGTCACAAGACACTTATAATTATGAATCAGACGATGAAAGTATTGTGAATAGTGAGGTAGAAGAAGAGGATGTAATTATTAGAGATGTAATTGAGCCTGAAGTTATTACTATTTCTGAAAAAACTGATAAAAGTGATTCCATAAATATTGAAACAAGTGAACGAGACACCCTTAATGTTCATCAATTAAGAAAATTAGCTAGACAAACACCAAATTTCCCGATTCAAGGGAGAGAAATTTCAAAAGCAAACCGCACCACCTTGCTGGATCTATTTAATAAATTAGTATAACTATCTTTACTTGTTTTCCCCTATTAATTTAACATCATTTTCGATTATATTTGTTGTATGAAGAAAAACTTATATCTCATTATAATTGCAACTCTTTTTTCCATCATAATCTGGGTTTCAATCTCATTATCGAGTGAATATTTTACGAATTTGAAAGTCCCAATTAAGATAATAAATATTCCTGAAAATTATGGAATAGCTTCTAATATTCCTGAACATATCACATTAAGAATTAAAGGAAGAGGATGGAAACTATTCGGTATGAACTTCGGAAGTGATTATGAGTATTTAGTTTCTGCCGAAAATAAAAGTGGAAAAATTCCGATTAGGTTAAGCAATTCAGCAGCTGAAAACACCTGGTTAAATTATGAAATTCAAATAATGGATTTTGCACCAACATCTATTGAGCTAATGATCGAGAAATTAGCAATAAAAAAAGTTAAAGTAATTTCAATATTAGAAATCGAGTGCAGAGATGGTTTCGGTTTAGCTTCGGACATTAGGTTACTGCCTGACTCTGTCTCTATAACCGGAGCAGAATCTATATTAGCCGGAATTGATGCAGTCTCGACTGAATTTGCAAAATTTAATAATCTTGAAACAAAATTATCTGAGTATGTAAATTTAAAAAGTATACAACAGGTTAGTTTCAATAAAAATTCAGTTAGGTTAGATTTTGATGTTCAAAAAATTGTTGAAAAAGAGTTTAACAATCTTGAGGTTAAAGTCATCGACATTCCAACTGACAGAGATGTACTTTTATTACCAAATCTAATTACAGCTTCTCTGCGGGGGGGAATCAATTTAATTAGTAAAACTGACCAAAGTGAAATCAAATTTTTTATAACTTATAGTGATCTTGTTGCTGACACACTTGGTAGTATGGCACCATCCTACGAACTACCGGCTCATACCCAATTAGTATACACAAAGCCGGATAGAATCCGCTATATAATAAAGAAATATTAGTATGTTTATATCTTTCGAAGGAATTGATTTTTGTGGAAAATCAACTCAAATAAAATTGTTACAAAAGCATTTCGAAGACAAAAAATTTGAGGTTAGAATAATTCGAGAGCCGGGAGGTACGGAAATTTCAGAACAAATCCGTACAATTCTTTTAAGTAAAAAAAATAACTTGATGACTCTTGAAACTGAGATATTACTTTTTTCGTCTTCACGCGCTCAATTGGTTCGAGAAAAATTGAGACCGTATCTTGATAAAGGTTATTATGTTATTTCGGATAGATTTCATGACTCAACTACGGCTTATCAAGGATATGGCAGAGGAATTCCGTTAGAAACCGTAAAACATATTCATGAAATATCAATCGGTAATACAATTCCTGAACTTACTTTTTTTATTGATATCCCGGTTGCAGAAGCAGAAAGAAGAATGGGACTTATATCCAGTAATGAATTAGATCGGATTGAGGTTTCAAAGAAGACTTTTTTTGAAGATGTGAGAAAAGGATATCTAGAAATTGCGAGAAATGAGGAACGATTTAGAGTATTAAATGGTTTAAATTCTATTGAAGAAATACATGAAGAAATATTGAAAGAAATTGATAATTATGAAAAAGGAAAATGAGAAGATGAAAAAGAAAAGTTTAAAACTATTTTTGCTGTTACTGCTAATTCCTATAACCGGATTTATTTACTCAAATAAAGATCTATATTTCGAAATCTCGAAAAACATTGACATCTTTACTCGTGTTTATAAGGAAATAACATTTAATTATGTTGATGAGATCAAACCCGAACAATTCTTGCGCGCCGGCATCAAAGGTATGCTTAACACACTTGATCCTTATACAGTGTTTATTGATGAAAAAAGAAAAGATGATATTGATCTTATAACAAATGGTAAATATGGCGGAGTTGGAATTTCGATCGGTGTTCGTGATAATAATATTACAATAATGGAATTGATGGATGGTTATTCTGCACAAAGACAAGGCTTGAGAGTTGGCGATGTAATTCATCAAGTTGAAAGTACTTTAATAACAAAAGATAATTTTGATGATGTTTCTTATTTGGTTAAAGGTGAACCGGGCACAAATGTAAATATTAAAATTATTAGAGCAATTTCGGATACTTTAGAATTCAGTCTTATTCGTGAAGAAATTATTGTTAAGAACATTCCGTATTTTGGCTTTTATCCTGTGCAGTCTAACAATGCTTATGTTAAATTAAATGGTTTTACAAGATCAGCGGGAGATGAATTCAGAAAAGCATTGTCTGAATTGAAAAAAGAAAAAGAAGTTCATTCAATTATTCTTGATCTTCGAGGTAATCCGGGAGGTTTGCTTGATGTAGCTGTTGATATATCAAATAAATTTATTAAAAAAGGGGAGTTGATAGTCTCCACAAAAGGTAGAGATTCATCTTCTGTGAAGCATTATTATGCTACTCAGGAACCAATGTTTGCAAATACTAAATTAATAGTTTTGGTTAATGAAGGGAGTGCCTCTGCTTCAGAAATTGTTGCGGGAGCAATTCAGGATCATGATAGAGGAATTATCCTGGGAACTAAAACTTTCGGAAAAGGTTTAGTGCAAACAATCACACCTTTATCTTATAATACATCCTTAAAAATCACAACTGCAAAGTATTTTACACCAAGCGGCAGGTGTATTCAAAAAATTGATTATTCACAAAAAAACTCTGTGATTTCTAAATATGACACTCTACTTGTAAATTCATTCTCAACTGACAATAAAAGGCGGGTTTTCAGTTCGGGGGGGATTTCACCGGATTCTTTAGTTGAAGAAAGTGATTATTCAGGCTTGTTAAAAGATTTGATGGCCAAAGGTTTTATATTCAAGTTTGCTAATGATTATTTCAGCAACAATCAAAATTTAGAATACAATCAAATTAAAACAGAACAATTGTTTTCAGACTTTAAACTTTATTTGGATAAAAATAATTATCAATTCGTTTCGAGTTATGAAAAAAAGTTAACGGAATTAGCAACTTCGTTAAACAGTGAACCAAGGTATTCGAGTTTAAAAACTAAAATCGAAAAATTGTTACCTGAACTAAAATCAGAGATGAATCTTTCAATCGACTCAAATAAAAAAGAAATTTCAACATTTATAGAACAAGAAATAGCTTCACGATTTTTAGGTAGTGAAGGAAAAATCAAATCATATCTCGATACCGATAAACAATTCCAAACAGCTTTAAAATTGATAGGTAACGAATTAGCTTTCAATAAAATTCTAAATAAACTCTGAAAAGTGTATTAAGAAGTATGGAATTGTTGTTTATATTGAATTATTGAATTAATAAAAGTAAGATATAGAATTTTTATGCCCTCAAAGTCGAATAAAGTACTTTTCAGAAGAGACCCAAGTTTCGCAAGGTGTCCTTCTTGTGCAAGTATAAACACTCTTCATCGTTCACGCTCTAGAAACTGGCGCGAAGCCGTAATCAAAAATATTTCACTATTTAAAATTTACCGTTGTAACAAATGCGGTTGGCGGGGTTACTTATCAACTTTGATAATAACCTTGTTATCTGTGAGGAATCTTATTATTTATTTACTTCTTGCAATAGGCGCCGGACTAATAGTAACTGAAGTTCTAAAACGGTTTATCCGATAAGTATTTATTAATTTGATTCTGATAAATCTCTAACCTCTTTCTATATTTTTCCAACTTACAGAAAATATCTCAACATATGGGTTAAAGTTTTTCTAATTTTAAAGTAATACTTTGAAATATTATTACGGATATCTTATGCTCAATGGAGAATATTATTTATTATTTGAAAAACTACAAGAATTTATAACTCCAAATAGATTAATTCACGATGAGATGAATTTACTTGCACATTCAACTGATGCAAGTTTTTATCGATTGATTCCAAAACTTATAGTTAAGTTAGATAATCTTAATGAACTTACAAAAACCCTCATATTAACTAATCAATTTAAACTACCGGTAACATTTCGCGCTGCCGGGACAAGTCTTTCGGGACAGGCAATTTCAGATTCAGTTCTATTAATTATAACAAACAAGTGGAATAATTTTCAACTGTTGGATAATGTTAATAAAATCTCATTGCAACCCGGTTTGATTGGTTCATATGTCAACAAAATTTTACTTCCTTATAAAAAGAAAATCGGACCAGATCCCGCATCAATTAATTCAGCTATGATAGGCGGAATCGCAGCTAATAATGCAAGTGGAATGTGTTGTGGAACGGCTCAGAATAGTTACAAAACTTTGTCAAGTATGAAAATTGTTTTTCACGATGGAACTTTACTTGATACATCCGATTTAGAAAGTCGAAATGAATTTTTGATCAAAAAGAAAGAATTAATTGGACCAATTAGAAATTTACATTCGAAAATAAATTCTGATTCTATTTTGAAAGATCGTATCAATCATAAATTTAAAATGAAGAATACAACCGGTTACAGTCTAAATGCTTTTACAGATTTTGACGATCCAATAGATATAATTCAGCATTTAATGATTGGCTCTGAAGGGACACTTGGATTCATTGCAGAAATTACATTTCAGACAGTTGATGAATTTGCTGATAAAGCTTCTTCCTTAATTATTTTCCCATCTATTGAGGAAGCCAGCAGAGGAGTTGCAATTCTAAAACAATGTGATGTTGATGCAGTTGAATTAATGGATAGAGCCGCACTCCGCTCAGTTGAAAATAAAAAGGGGATGCCCTCTTATTTAATTGATTTAGATAATAATTGTGCCGGATTACTCGTTGAAACCAGAGCGAAGAATAAGGAATTATTACAATCGCAAATCGAAACCATTACAAACTCCTTAACAAGTTTATCCACAACTCTACCTATTGTATTTACTGATATTCCTACAGAATATTCCAAGCTATGGAATATTCGTAAAGGACTCTTTCCATCAGTCGGGGCAATGAGGAAGTCGGGAACAACATGTATTATTGAAGATGTAGCGTTTCCGGTTCCGATGCTGGCAGACGCAGTAATTGATTTACAAAATTTGTTTAAGATGTATTCGTATGATGATGCAATTGTCTTCGGTCATGCTTTAGAAGGAAATTTGCATTTTGTATTTAATCAAGATTTTAATTCTGAAAGCGAGGTAGCGCGTTACAGTAATTTCATGAATGAATTAACCCATATGGTTGTAACAAAATACGACGGTTCACTAAAAGCTGAACACGGTACAGGCAGAAACATGGCGCCATTTGTTGAACTTGAATGGGGAACTCAAGCTTATGAACTAATG
Source organism: Ignavibacteria bacterium (assembly GCA_030684555.1). Classification (GTDB taxonomy): domain Bacteria; phylum Bacteroidota; class Ignavibacteria; order Ignavibacteriales; family Ignavibacteriaceae; genus JAGUXE01. The sequence goes on along the minus strand of JAUXVN010000112.1, from coordinate 173,282 downwards.
AAAGAGATAAAGAATATTTTTGATCCCGAAAATTTATTGAATCCCGGGGTTGTTATAAATAATGATAAAAATATTCATCTAAAAAATTTGAAACCATTACCAACTGTAAATCCTATTATTGATAAATGTATTGAGTGTGGTTTTTGTGAAGTTAATTGTGTTTCGGCAGACTTAACATTATCACCAAGAGAACGAATTGTTGTTCTACGAGAAATTGCACGAATGGAAGGTAAGAGTGAAGAAAAATTTCGTCTTTCTACTTTTTCAGAATCAATGGATTATTCAGTAAATCAAACTTGTGCTACTGATGGTCTTTGTGCAATCGCTTGTCCGGTTGGAATAGATACTGGAAATATGATTAAGAATATTCGATATAACGAAAATTCAAAATTTGCAAAATCCTTCGCTATGTTATTAGCAAAGAACATGAATTCGGTAACTTCAATTGCCAGAATCTCTTTAAATTTTGTGCATTATATCCACAAATTCCTTGATTCAGATTTAATGGAATATTTGACAATCTCTGTGAGAAGACTTTCTTTAGGGAAAATTCCACTCTGGAATAAATTTATTCCTAAAGGGGCAGAGCCAATAAAACTTCTTTCCACCAAAACCTCAACATATAAAGTTGTTTATTTTCCGTCATGTATTAATCGATCAATGGGAATTTCTATTGATTATGGAAATGAAGTACCATTAATAAATAAAACTATAAGTTTGCTTGAAAAAGCTGGATATGAGATTATCTTCCCCGCGAATCTCGATAATCTATGCTGTGGAATGGCATTTTCGAGCAAAGGATTTAAAGAAGCAGGTGATTTAAAGTCAAAGGAACTTGAAGAGGAATTGATGAAAGTTACGGAAAATGGTAAAATCCCCGTATTATGTGATATGAGTCCATGCTTGCACAGAATGAGAGAGACTTTAGATAAAAGATTGATGTTATTTGAACCAATTGAGTTTATTGCAGATTATCTGCTTGATAAGTTAGAATTTACTAAGATAGAAGAAACAATCTCATTTTTCCAGACTTGTAGCACTAAGAAAATGGAGATTGATAAAAAACTAAAATTAGTTCTTGATAAATGCGTTACTAAAGTTATAGATATTGAAAGCAATTGTTGCGGATTTGCAGGTGATAGAGGTTTTACTTATCCCGAATTAAATGAAAATGGTTTATCAAATATTAAATCACAGATAAAAGACGATTGTAAAAATGGTTACTCAAATAGTAGAACATGTGAAATCGGATTGACGTTGCATAGTGGAATTTCATTCAAATCGATAGTATATCTTGTTGATAATTGTACGAAGAGGAAAGAAATTATTTCAAATGAGAAATTCACAAGCAATTAAAAATATTTCAACCAATATTTCCAAAATGAAGGTAAAAAACTTCATTAAATTATTTGATTTATAATGGTATTTTTTTATGTTTGGAACTGAAAATTAAGAGGGCACTAAACTCTTAATATTTCCTATGTTATTATAGCGGCTCAATCTAATTACAGCCCGCACAAAAAAGTTACTAAATCAAAACGAACTTAACTTTCTAATATTTGAAGGTCACAGATGTCAAATAATTTTATTGACTACATACTGCGAATAAGGTTACCAATTGTTCTATTTGTAGCAGTTCTTTCATTTGCAATCACATATTTTGCATCAAGATCCGAAAGAGACGGTGTTGGATATGCTCCTGAACAGCCAATCAATTTTTCGCACGCTCTCCATGCAGGGCAAATGAAAATTGATTGTTTATATTGCCATACTACTGTTGAAAAAACCCGACACGCCTCAATTCCGGTTGTTTCAACTTGTATGAACTGCCATACCATTGCAAGAAAAGACCGACCCGAAATAATCAAATTAACAAAATATTATAACGATGGGACGCCAATTCCCTGGAAAAGAATTCATAAAGTTCCGGACTATGCTTATTTTAATCATAGTTCTCATGTTACTAAAGGAATTGAATGCCAAACATGCCACGGTCCGGTTGAAGAAATGGAAAAAGTTAGTCAAATAAAACCATTCACAATGGGGGATTGTTTGTCATGTCACCGAAATGCCCAGGCTAATCTGCCATATTTAAAACAAGTTAATAAAGGTCCCGACAATTGTTGGGCTTGTCATCGTTGATTTGGAGTTAAGATGAGTGAAATAGTTAAAAAAGAAATAAAAAAAATAGAACGAAAGAAATTCTTTGCATCAGTAGGAATTGGGTTAACCGGATTGATGTTGTTTTCTTTTTCTCCAATAAAATTTATTATGAAAAAAGATAAGCCGACAAAATTAAAAGTCTCATTAAATCCGCTTTCTGTAAAAAGAAAAATGACAGGTGCTAATAATGTCTGAAAATTTTGACAACAAAAATCATGAGAACCAATCTGATCCGAATTATTGGAGAAGTTTTGAAGAACTTTACAAAGATGAAAATACACTCAAATCTAAATTAGATGAATTTAAAGATGGTGTAACTGACGATTTTGAAATAGATAAAAATCTTTCAGGATTATCGAGAAGAAAATTTTTAGCTCTTCTCGGTGCTTCAGCGGCTTTAGCCGGAGCCGGATGCTCTGATTATCGTGATAAAGGTGAAATAATACCTTACAACAAAAAGTCTGAAGAAATTATTATTGGCAAAGCAAATTATTATGCTTCAACTTGTTTATCATGTGAAAACGCATGTGGTATTTTGATTAAAACCCGTGAAGGGAGACCAATTAAAGTTGATGGAAATCCTGATCATCCGGTAAGCAAAGGTAAAACTTGTGCAAAAGGTCAAGCAAGTATCCTTGATCTTTATGATCCATCCCGTTTACAAACCCCGATGCTCAAAAGAGGCGGGAGTTTCAGTACTAGTGATTGGAAGACAACCGATCAAGAGATTTTGAAAGTTTTAAATAGCGATCCATCAAAAGAAATCGCAATTGTTACTCACTCAATTATTTCCCCTACAACTCAAAAATTGTTTGACGACTTCAAAATAAAATACCCTGAAACACAAATTTATTCTTATGAACTTTTTGATAACTTTATTAAAAATTCAGCATGGCAAAAATGTTATAACCAGCAGAACTTTCCTCTAATAAAATGGAATGAAGCTGAAGTCATTCTTTCTCTTGAAGGTGATTTTTTAGGTATTGAAGGGAATAAAGTTGAACAAGTTCGTCTCTACTCCGAAAAAAGAGATATAATGAAAGGGAGTAATTTTAACCGCCTCTATGTAGTTGAAGGTAATTTAACACTAACCGGAATGAATGCGGATTATCGATTGAGATTAAAACCGGATGCACAATACGATTTTGTAATGGGATTATTAAATGAAATTATTCTGAATAAAAAAGTTTCACAAATTTCTCTTGATAACAATTCTGTTTCAATTTTGTCAACTTTTACTCTTGATACTATATCTAAAAAGTATGGACTGTCCAAAGATGTTTTAAATAGTTTAGTGAGCGACCTTATTAAAAATAAAGGTAAATCAATTGTTTATGCCGGACGTTCGTTAAGTGAAAAGGTTCAGATAGCAGTGAATCTTTTAAATGAGACTCTTGGTAATACTACCTTGTATAATAATAATGAAGCCTTGATAAATTCAAATCTTACTGATTATATTGGATTTGAAAAGTTAACAGCTAATATTAATGCGGGCAAGGTTAAAGCAGTTATCCATTTCGATACAAATCCTGTTTATCACCTGCCGGCAGAGTTTAAATATTGGGATGCTATTTCTAAATCAACTGTTATAACATTTGCAACATCAATTAATGAAACAACTGCATTAAGTAATTTTGTTTTACCAATCAATCACAATTTTGAGTCATGGGGTGATGTTAAAGTTAGAACAAGTTTTTATTCTTTGGTTCAACCTGTAATTTCTCCCCTATATAACACGAGACAAAAAGAAGCCGTATTATTAACCTGGTTATCTGGTGATTCTAAGAATTTTTCGGAAACTATTTATGTTGATTATCTAAAGAATAATTGGAAATCAACAATATATCCTGCTTTAAATTCTCTCTTTGATTTTGAAAGATATTGGGCTGGTATTTTACACGATGGTGTTGCGAAAATTAATGAAAAACAACAGATTAGTTATAACTTTTCTCAAGTTGCTTTAACACAGTTGGATAATCAAAGTGAGAGCAAAGCCGGTTATACAGTAACTTTACAAGAAAGCTATACAATAGGTGACGGTCGATTTTCAAACAACGGATGGTTACAAGAGTTAGCTCATCCGGTAACAAAAGTTACCTGGGATAATTATGCAGCGATATCAGAATCTACCGCAAAAAAACTTTCACTTAAAACAAATGATTTAATAGAAGTTACATATAATAGTAACAAATTAAAATTGCCGATACTAATTCAGCCCGGTGTAGCAGATGAGATGATAGCTGTTGACTTAGGATATGGTAGAACTAATTCGCCGGTTGTTGCTAACGAAGTTGGTTTTAATGCTAATATACTTTTATCTAAAAACAGTTCACTATCAAGATGGATATTGACCGGAGCATCAATTAGTAAAGTGAACGGAACTTATGAGATTGTTTCAACACAGGATCATCATACGTTTGATGATACTTTAATTCAAGATATTCACTTAAAAAGAAATATCATACAAGAGGGGACTCTTTCTCAATACAATAAAAATCCAAACTTTATTCATGAAAAGAAACATGATGCGGTTAACATGTACAAGGATTTTGAGTATAAAGGAGTTAAATGGGCTATGTCTATTGACCTCAACAAATGTTTAGGTTGTGGCGATTGTGTAGTTGCTTGCAATGTTGAAAATAATATTCCTGTTGTTGGGAAAGATCAAGTTGCCCTCGGACGTGAGATGAACTGGCTGCGAATAGATAGATACTATTCGGGAACACCTGAAAATCCAAAAGTTAGTATACAGCCAATGTTATGTCAACATTGTGATCATGCACCATGTGAAAATGTCTGTCCTGTTGTAGCAACAACTCATAGTGATGATGGCTTGAATCAAATGGTTTACAACAGATGTGTTGGGACAAGATACTGTTCAAATAACTGTCCTTATAAAGTGAGAAGATATAATTTCTTCAATTTTAGAGATCATTTTAGAGGGGGTTACCAGGAACAAGCATCATTTGAATTAGTTATGAATCCGGAAGTTACAGTAAGATCACGTGGTGTAATGGAAAAATGTACTTTCTGTATTCAAAGAATTATGGAAGCGCGTCAAGAAGCAACAAAGAAGAATACTACAATCAAAGGTACGGATGTGAGCACCGCTTGTCAGGAAGCATGTGGAACAGAAGCTATTGTTTTTGGTGATATGAATGATGTTGAATCGAAATTATCTAAATATCGAAATCATCAACTTGGCTATGTAGTTTTAGAAGAAATAAACGTAAAACCGAATGTTACATATCTCGCCAAATTACGAAATACTTTTTCGGAGGAAGTATAGTGAATATTGATTATTCTCAAGAATTACCGGTAGTCGAAGGCAGGCTTACTTTAAGGGAAATTAATGACCTTATTGCACGCCCGATGGATGAACGACCTAATAAAAAATATTTTATTGCCCTTTCGTTTACTCTTTCTTTACTTTTTATAGGAGCAATTAGCGTTGCTCTTACTCTTTATTACGGAATCGGAATGTGGGGAAACAATCAACCGGTTGGTTGGGCGTTTGATATTGTAAATTTCGTTTTTTGGGTTGGTATCGGTCATGCAGGAACTCTTATTTCGGCAATTCTTTTTCTTTTAAGACAAAAGTGGAGAACAGGTATTGCACGTTTTGCAGAAGCAATGACAATATTTGCTGTTATGTGTGCCGCAATTTTCCCGATTCTTCATACGGGTAGAATGTGGGTTGCAGTAGTTTACTTACTTCCTTATCCAAACCAACATAGTTTATGGGTCAATTTTTCCTCTCCACTTATTTGGGACGTTTTTGCGGTATCAACATATTTTGCAGTATCATTAGTTTTTTGGTATGTCGGTTTAATACCGGATTTTGCAACATTGCGAGACACAACAGCTTCCAAAATTAAGAAAGTCATTTATTCAATCTTTAGTTTGGGATGGAGACACTCACATCGTAATTGGCAGCATTATGAAAAATCGTATATGTTATTGGCAGGTTTTGCTACTCCGTTAGTGTTATCAGTTCATACAATCGTTTCTTTTGACTTTGCTGTATCAATTCTCCCGGGTTGGCATACAACAATTTTCCCTCCATATTTTGTTGCGGGAGCTATCTTTTCTGGTTTTGCAATGGTTGTAACAGTATTGATTTTTGTTAGGAAAATATTTGATCTCGAAAATATTATAACTATAAATCATCTCGAAAAGATGAATAAAGTGATTCTTGCAACAGGTATGATGGTTGGTTATGCATATGCGATGGAGTTTTTTATAGCTTGGTACAGTGGAAATCCTATTGAACAATTCGTATTTATAAATAGAGCTTTTGGTCCGTATGCTTGGGCATATTGGATAATGGTTAGTTGTAATGTGATTTTCCCTCAGTTTTTCTGGATTAAGAAAATAAGGAGGTCAATCCCGATAATGCTAATGATTGTTATTTTTGTAAATATCGGTATGTGGTTTGAAAGATTTGTAATTACTGTTACCTCACTACACAGAGATTTTCTCCCATCAAGTTGGGGCTATTACACTCCCACATTAGTTGACTTTGGAGTATTGATAGGAAGTTTCGGACTATTCTTTACCTTAGTTTTATTGTTTACTAAAACTTTACCAGTCGTTTCAATTTCTGAAGTGAAGGCTGTTGCAGAGGGTGCACAACCTTCTCATAACGGAGGTGATCATTAATGGAACAGAATAAAAAAGTATTTGGAATAGCTGCACTCTATGATTCACCGAATGCAATTATTAAAGCAGCAAAAACTGTTACTGATAAAGGTTATAAAAATTTTGATGTTCATTCACCTTATCCTGTACATGGAATGGACAAAGCAATGAAGTTGCCCCCATCCAAACTTGGGTTTGTTACACTGGCATTTGGACTTTCTGGTGCTGCGATTGCATTATTATTTATGTATTGGACAATGACTATAGATTATCCAATGATAATCGGTGGAAAACCGTTTTTCTCGTTACCCGCTTTTATTCCGGTTACATTTGAGTTGACGGTTTTACTTGCAACACTTTCTACTGTCATTGGTATGGTTACATTCTTTTTCTACTTCCCTAATAATAGTCACCCGATTCACGATACCAATTATATGAAAAGTGTTTCGATTGATAAATTCGGTCTTTGTATTGAGGCTGATGATGAAAAATTTAATGAGGAAGAAATAAACAAATTGTTCACCGATTTGGGAGCAATCAAAATTGAGAAGATTTTCTTTCCAGATAAACTTAATGTAAAAATATTAGAACCGAAGTTTATTGGACTTTTATTAATTGTTGCTGCATTTGTCTCAGTTTCAACATATCTTCATCTGAATAAAGTTTTATATCTCGTACCATTTAATTGGATGATGGATCAAGGGAGATTAGATGTTCAGTCAAGTTCAGAATTATTTGGTGATAAATTTGGTATGCGAAATCCTGTTAAAGGGACTGTGGCGAGAGGATTTATGCCTTACGAATATCAAGGAGTGAATGAGCCAACTTCACCTCTATCTAATCCATACTTACCGACAAAAGAAAATTTATCTTTAGGTGAAAAGAAGTACAATTCTTTCTGTTCTCCCTGTCATGGAAATCTTGGTGATGGTGACAGTCGATTGCGGGGACAGTTTCCACTACCGCCAAGTCTTCATTCTTCAAAATCACGCGATTGGTTGGACGGAAATTTATATCATGTTATAGTTAATGGTCAAAATGTTATGCCATCTTATTCATCTCAATTAAGCCGCGAGGAAAGATGGGCGATTGTAAATTACATCAGAGTTTTACAGCGAGCAAAAAATGCAAGCGAGGCTGATATTCAAGAGATAAAAAAGGAGCCTGTAACTAATGTCTCAGAGTAATTTGAATTATATAAAAAAAGATTTACCAACAAGTCTCCAAAAGATTGGATTTCTATTAATCGGTATTGGTGTAATAGGTGGTGCCGGTGCATTCCTACTAAACGCTGAGCAAGCAGCGTTTAATTATTTATTAGGATTTATGTTTTTAATGAGCATTGGTGTTGGTGCACTATTTCTAATATCGTTAGAATATGTTGCCGGAGCAGATTGGAGTACACCACTCAGAAGAGTTATCGAATTTACTGCATCTATTACTCCATTTCTAATTATTCTTGCAATACCAATCCTATTAAATATGCACACTCTTTTTCACTGGTCACACACCGAAGTAGTTGAGAGTGATAAAATTCTAAAAGAGAAAGCACCTTATTTAAATCAGACTTTTTTCTTCATAAGAGTTGCAATAGTTTTTGCCCTGTGGACGTTATTCTATTTCTTATTAACAAGAAATTCGAGAAAACAAGATATTTCAAAAGATCAAAACCTAACAAGAGTTAATATAAGGTTATCAGCTGTATTTATACCTTTATTCGCAATAACAGCTTCGATCGCTTCAATAGACTGGATGATGAGTCTTGAACCTCATTGGTTTTCAACAATCTTTGGAGTTTATTTTTTCTCCGGTTCTGTATTATCAGCACTTGCCGTTATTACTTATGCGACTGTAAAACTTCGCGAGGGGGGTTATTTACATCCCAGAATGGTAAAAGATCATTATTATAGTTTAGGATCTCTGTTATTTGTATTTGTAAATTTTTGGGGATATATCGCTTTTTCTCAATATATGTTAATATGGTATGCTAATTTGCCGGAGGAAACTTTTTGGTTTTTAGCACGATGGCAGGGTTCATGGATTTATATTTCATTAGCATTAATTTTTGTTCACTTTATAGTCCCTTATTCTATCTTATTATCGCAGCCAGCAAAAATGGATGCAAAGAAGTTAAAATTTGCCTCTCTTTGGATTTTATTTGCGCATCTATTAGACTTGTATTGGTTAATCCTTCCAACATTCAAGGGAGAATCGACCTTACTTAATTTCGTACTTGGATTATCCTTTCCGGTTGCTGCGGTAGGTGGGATAATTTTATTGTTTTATTTTAATTCTAAAAAAACAAATATGGTTCCGGTTGGTGATCCAAAACTTGAACGTGGACTTAATTTCAGATTATAATTTTATAAGAATAGAAATATGGAAAAACCGAAATTTTCGATTGACAAACTTTTAGAAAAACCATTTTATATAATTGCGACTGCATATCCGATATTTTTGATTGCAGTTATTGGAATCGGGTTTATTTATTTATTTAATAATGAACAAATGTCCAGGAATAGTTTGAACCCGGTTGCTCCTGATACATCGGTTGTTGTTTCAAAATTGACTATTCAAGAACCAAGAATTGCATCAGCGATTGATTTATCCCAAATCTCTTCCCCTAATAATGAGATGATAGAAAAAGGGAAAAATCTTTATACAACAGTTTGTTCGTCATGCCACGGAGTTGAAGGGAAGGGCGATGGTGTAGCCGGTGTTGCCTTCAATCCTAAACCAAGAAATTTCCATGAAGAAACAGGATGGAAAAATGGAAGAAAATTCTTCGAGATGTATAATACTCTGGAAAAAGGTATAACTGTAACTGGAATGCCTGCCTACGACTATATGGCAGTAGAAGAAAGAACCGCAATAATTCAGTTCATTCGTAAAAATTTTATGAGTAATGCTCCATCTGATTCCCCGCAAGAAATAGCAGAGCTTGATAAGGCATATAGTCTCTCCGCAGGGATGAAAGTTGCCGGTACTATCCCCGTGAATAATGCGAGTGTTCTTATTCAAAAGGAAGCATTACCAAAGTCGCAGAAAATTATAAATACGATTGCAAAGATTAATGAATTGAAAACTTCAAATGCGACTGCACAGCTATTTTTTGATATTTCGATAGATTCGGAAAAAGCAATTTTAACTATACTTAATTCAAATAATTCAATGAGAAGTGAAAAAGATTTTTCTCAAGTTATTACGAATGAGGTGATAGTTAACGGATTCAGTTCAGAAGTAATTAATTTAAGTAGTCAGCAATTACGCGAACTTTTTAACCTATTGAAACAAGTAATTGCTTAAACTTCTTTTATGTTTATTGATTTTGGAGTTCTCCTATGCGGAGTAAAAATAATAAAATATTTCTATTGCTCTTTTTTTTAGTGTTTATCGCAAAGATAAATGGACAACAAGAGAATGTCAAAGTTGGAATAGATGAGAAGCTGGGTGAACAGTTTCCACTTGAAATATTATTCAATGATGAAGAAGGAAACATAATTCAACTCAAAGATATTATTTCCAAACCGACAATATTGATGTTTGTTTATTATGAATGTCCCGGTATTTGTAATCCATTAATGTCCGAGGTTGCTTCATTAGTTAATAAAGTAGATTTAATTCCGGGAGTTGATTATCAAATTGTTTCTATTTCATTTGATCAATTAGAAACATCAGAACTCGCAAACAGAAAAAAGAAAGCTTTTTTAAATGCGATAAAGAAACGAATTGATCCGGCTTCCTGGAGATTTTTAACTGGTGACAGTACAAACATAAGAAAAGCTACTGATGCTGTTGGATTTTATTTTAAGAGAGAAGGAAAAGATTTTCTTCATGCAGGTGCTCTAATTTTTTTAGCGCCGGATGGAAAAATTACAAGATATCTTCCGGGTACAACATTTTTGCCATTTGATATTAAGATGGCAATAATTGAAGCATCAGAGGGTAAAGTTACACCGACAATAGCAAAAATGTTAAAATTTTGTTTTAGTTATGATGCAGAGGGTAAAAAATATGCGTTAAACGTAACACGCATAGCAGCATCAATAACAATTTTATTTGCATTAGTTTATGTTATATTTATTTCAATTAAACCTCGTCATAAAGAGAAGATTAATAAAGGTGAATAACGTATGACAAGTCATTCTTCGTCAAACAATGGTTATGAAAGTTATTTAGATTATAGAGGAAAGGGAACAGGATTAAAATCCTGGATATTTTCTACCGATCATAAGAGAATAGGTATTTTATACTTAATTGCTATGCTTATCTTTTTTGTGGTTGGCGTAACTTTTGGATTTTTAATGCGGCTTGAGTTAATTGCTCCCGGTAAAACGATTATGGATCCTCAGACGTACAACTCGTTTTTCACACTGCACGGAATAATAATGATATTTTTATTTATTATTCCCGGATTACCGGCAGTATTTGGGAACTTCTTTTTACCGATCATGCTTGGTGCGAAAGATGTTTCATTTCCTCGATTGAATTTGTTGTCATGGTGGTTATTTATAATTGGTGGTCTGCTTGCAATAATTGCAGTGTTTTTACCCGGTGGACCGGTGGACACAGGATGGACATTTTATATTCCTTATAGTGTAAGGACTTCTACAAATGTTTTCCCGGCATTATTAGCGGCATTCGTTCTTGGTTTTTCATCGATATTAACCGGATTAAATTTTGTTACAACAATTCATAGGTTGAGGGCTCCGGGGATGGATTGGTTCAAAATGCCTTTATTCGTTTGGTCAATCTATTCTACCGCATGGATACAGGTTCTGGCTACCCCAATAATTGGTATAACTCTACTTCTTGTAATATTTGAAAGAGCTTTCGGATTCGGAATTTTTGATCCCGCTTTAGGTGGAGATCCTGTTTTATTTCAACATTTATTTTGGATTTATTCTCATCCTGCTGTGTACATTATGATTATTCCTGCGATGGGAGTAATTTCAGAAATTATTCCTGTCTTTGCACATAGAACGATTTTTGGATATAAATTTATTGCATTTTCAAGTATTGCGATTGCTTTATTTGGTTCAATGGTTTGGGCACATCATATGTTTACTGTTGGAATGAGCGGGGCAGCAATGTTTATATTCTCACTTCTAACATTTCTCGTTGCTATTCCGAGTGCCGTAAAAGTTTTCAACTGGGTAGCTACTTTGTATAAAGGATCAATATCAACAGATCCGCCATTACTATATGCGTTAGCATTTATATTTCTTTTTTCGATTGGTGGTTTTACAGGATTGATTCAAGGTTCACTTTCTGTAAACATGCACATTCATGATACTTCATTTATAGTTGCACATTTCCACTATGTTATGTTTGGTGGAACCGGTTTTGGAATTTTTGCAGCACTCCATTATTGGTTTCCAAAGATGTTCGCTCGAAAATACAACATGAAATCAGCCAAAGTAGGATTCTGGATCCTCTTTGTAGGATTCAATGTACTTTATTTTCCGATGTTTGTGATGGGTTGGTTGGGAATGCCAAGAAGATATTATGATTATTTACCTGAATATCAAATTTATCATTTCATTTCGACTGTTGGTTCATGGATTTTGATTACCGGATTAATCATCATGTTCGCCAACTTTATTCATGCTCTTCTAAAAGGGGAGAAAACTAATGAGATGAATCCATGGGGTGGCGAAACACTTGAATGGCACGTACCCACACCTCCACCATTAGAAAATTTTGATGAGATTCCTATTATTGAAACAGATCCATATCAATATAAAGATAATGATCTAAGCAATACAGAAGTTAAGGAGGTAAATTGAGCAGTTCAGAACATGGTATAGCTCACGTCCATAGAGATGACATAGGATCGCGTCTTGGAATGTGGCTTTTCTTATTTACCGAATTGATTTTATTCGGAGGTATGTTTATTGTTTATGCCATTTACCGATTTACGCATCAACAAGAATTTCATCTTGCAGCAAAAGAATTAAATACGTTGTTCGGTACATTAAATACGATTATTCTATTAACAAGTAGTTTAACAATGGCTTTATCAATCACAGCTTTGCAAAAGAATCAAAAAGGATTATCAATCTTTTTACAGTTAACTACTATCGTATTTGCATTAGCTTTTATGGTGAATAAATTTTTTGAATGGTCTGCCAAATTTCATCATGGACTATTTCCAGGTTCGGATGTATTAATGGAAAAGAGTAATGGCGAAATTTTATTCTTTGGACTATATTACATTATGACTGGTTTACATGGACTTCACGTTATAATTGGAGTAGTACTAATTGGAACTATGACATATTTTACTTCGAAGAACAGAATAACGTCAGATAATTATGTCAGACTTGAAGCAGCTGGATTATATTGGCATCTTGTAGATATAATTTGGATTTTCTTATTCCCATTATTCTATCTGATTACATAAGGAATTTTTATGGAAAATCATTCACATAGCGAAAAACATACACCGCATTACGGAATTTATATAATAGTTTGGTTGGCACTGCTCATTTTAACCGGTGTAACGGTTGCGGTTGCCGGAATTGATTTCGGCGGATTGACTGTTGCAACAGCATTGCTGATTGCAAGCATTAAATCATATTTAGTATTAACAATATTTATGCACTTGAAAAGTGAATCAAAAGTATTTTCAATTTTTGTTGGAGTTGCATTACTCTTTTTATTGATTTCTTTTGTTTTACTTTTTGCAGATTATAGTTTTATGTAAAGGGAAAATCAGATGTTTCCAAATTCAACATACGCTGAGTCGGTAGATTTTGCTTTTTGGTTTATAGTAGGGATTTCCTTTGCTCTACTTGTAGTAATTTCATTTTTAATGGTTTTCTTTGTCATTAAGTATAATAGAAAAAAACAAGTTAAAGCTGTTAATATTCATGGAAATTTACCTCTTGAAATTATATGGACTCTAATTCCTGTTCTTCTAACATTGGCAATGTTTTATTTTGGCTGGATGGGATATCAGGATTTATCCAATCCACCTGAAGATTCCATGGTTGTTAAATCTACTGGGCAAATGTGGAAATGGACTTATGAATATGATAATGGACTGAAATCAGATACATTATACGTCCCTGTAAATAAACCGGTAAAAATTGATTTAGTCTCTGTAGATGTAAATCATTCATTTTATATTCCTGCACTAAGAATAAAAAGAGATGTAATTCCAAATCGAGAAAACTTTTTATGGTTCAAAGCTGAGAATACAGGTTCATTCGATATTGCTTGTGCAGAGTATTGTGGTTTGCAGCATTCTTACATGTATTCAAAAGTTGTTATAATGCCGGAGAATGAGTTTAATAGTTGGTTTACTGATGCGACAAATAAAATGAATACTACATTGACTGATACAACAAGCATAAAATAAGTTTGAAGAGAAATTATTTACATATTATCCTTGAACTGACCAAAATCAGAATAACATCCTTTGTGATGATTACGACTTCTTTTGGTTATATCCTTGCATCGGGAGGTATTTCATTAGGATTAATACTTCCAACTTTAGGAATTCTTCTGCTTGCTTGTTCATCAGCAGTACTGAATCACTACCAGGAAAGAGACACTGATGCAAAAATGGAACGGACGAAATCTCGACCAATCCCTGCAAAATTAATTTCTGAAAAAGAAGTATTGATTTTGTTTACTCTTCTTTTTCTATCAGGATTTTTAATATTACTAATTGCATCAGGTCTGCTTCCAGCATTACTCGGATTGCTTGCTTTATTCTGGTACAATGGTGTTTATACACCTCTTAAAAAAAGGACAGCTTTAGCAATTATTCCAGGTTCATTGATCGGTGCAATTCCTCCTGTAGTTGGATGGGTTGCCGGTGGTGGAAATATATTTGACCCACAAATAATTTTAATCGCTTTCTTCTTTTTTATCTGGCAAATACCGCACTTCTGGCTGCTACTATTGGTCTTCGGAAAAGATTATGAAGAAGCTGGTTTTCCGACATTGACTCAAATTTTCTCCAAAGAGCAGCTTGCAAGAATCACATTTATATGGACATTCGCTGTTGCAGTTACAAGTTTTCTACTTCCTTTATTCAATGTGATTAAAATTTCTTACGCAAGTTTTGTTATTATCGCGGCTGCTGTATGGTTAATATATAAAGTCTCACATCTTTTAAGTAAAGATGTTGAAAGAATAGAATTTAAATATGCGTTCAGAGAAATAAATTTATTCGTTATTTATATAATGTTGTCTGTTTCTATTGAGAGACTTTTCATTTTTTTATAATTGAAAATAAAAGGTAAAACATAAATGGAATTTTTAGATAAGTTAGTTCTTCCTCAATCTGCCGAGCATATTGCATTACTGCATTATATGACTCTTTTAATTCTATTTCTTTTCCTTCCGTTTATTAGCATTGTTTTGGGAGGTTCAACTTTATCACTTATCTATAAAAGAAGAGGAATAAAAGAGGATAATTCAAATTTTACCCGTTTTTCAAAAGATATAATTGAAATTTGTACAGTTAATAAAAGTACCGGAGTTATCTTAGGAATAGTTCCCATACTTGCTTTAATATTAATCTTTACACAATTACTACATACTACTCAATCTCCATCAGTCTGGTATTTAATGGTTTCATTGATTTCCATGACCAGCGGACTCGTTTACATTTATGTTTACCGATATTCAATAACCTTCAAAGATATGTTTAAAGCTGTTACAAATGAATCAAACGCAAATGAAGATTTAAAACAACAGTTTAAATCATATTCAAAAAGGGCAGAAGTAGTTAATGATAAAAGCGGTTTATGGGGAATTATTTTCCTTTATATCGCTACTTATTTTTATATAGCCGGATTGACTGCAGCTCTTTCGTCAGAAACTTGGGGAGCGAAAAGTGGTATTTTGCTACTGTTCACATCATGGGAAATATTTCTAAAATGGATTCATTTTCTTATTGGTTCATTTTTAATAACAGGTGCTTTGGTATTGTTCAATTTCTTTTTCTGGGAAGGTGGAATAAAAGATTTACCAAAGGATTATTCTGATTTTGTAAAAAAGACAGCTCTAACTCATACGCTTATAAATGCAGTTGTTTTACCATTTGTTGCTTTACTTAATATTTTTGCTTTACCATCTGCAGCATTATCAACATCATTATTTGGTTTTGTGCTAACGGGGCTGTTTATATTATTTCTTGTTTTTCATCTTCTCTACGATATGATCAAGAATAATCATGTCAGATTTTCCGGTTGGGTTTTTATTCTTGTTCTCTTTACACTCATATTTTTTGTAATATCTGATCAGATTGGATTAAATAATTCTACTAAAAAACATTCGGTTGTACTTACCGCAGATTTTGAAAAATCTCTTAAAGAACTTAAAACATCAGCAGGTGGAATTGGTGCGATAAGTGGCGCGGATATTTATGCCACCAAGTGTGCAGCATGTCATCAATTTGATAAAAAGCTTGTTGGTCCAGCTCATAAGGATGTTTTGGTTAAGTATGAAGGGAATGTAGATAAGTTGGTTCAATTTATAAACAATCCTGTAAAAGTGGATCCAGCTTTCCCCCCAATGCCTTCTCAAGGTTTGAAACCAAATGAAGCTAAGGCTGTAGCAAAATATGTTTTGGAAGAAGTGAAGAAATACTAGAAATTAAGCCGCAAATATAATTGTTGTGAAATTGAAAAAGCCATCAGAGTTATAAATATCCTGATGGCTTTTTAATTAATTCAATATATTAAGTGAACTAGAAACCTAATTTTTTCCCGGCTAATAAGTGCATATGTAAGTGATAAACTTCTTGACCCCCATCCGGACCACAGTTAAAAATTAGACGGAATCCTTTCTCTTTTACACCAAAAATTTCAGCTATTTTATTGGCAGCATCAAATAAGTCTCCGAGAAGAAAGGCGTGCTCCCTGCTTGCTAATTCTCTTACACTCGGGATTTCAATTTTTGGAATAATCAATATATGAATTGGTGCTTTCGGATGAATATCATGAAACGCAAGTATGGTGTCAGTTTCATAAACGATTTTTGCCGGAATTTCTTTTCTTATAATTTTAGAAAAAATTGTTTCAGTCATCTTATTCTCCTTTTTCAATTTCATACTTTTTCATTTTATTGTATAAATGACTTCTTTGAATCTCCAGTAACTCTGCTGTTTTACTGATGTTCCACCCATTTAGTTCAAGTTGTTTTAAAATGAATGCACGTTCTGCTTTTTCTTTGAAATCCTGGAAAGAGTTACTACCATCAATTAATGTGTCAATTGAAAGCTTTTCGTTCGGAAGCAAGAAATCAATATCCTTTCGCTCTATCGGATTATTGTTTACAATTATAATAATACGTTCCACAACATTTCTCAGTTCACGGATATTACCTTTCCACGATAATCCTTTAAAGATTGCTAATGCATCTTCGCTAAAAACGGGAGCAAGTTTTTTATAGCGATTTGCAATTTCTTTTGCTATTACATCAACTATTTCAGGAATGTCTTCTAATCTTTCACGCAATGGGGGAATCTCTATCGGTATTACATTCAATCTATGAAATAAATCTTCTCGAAAATTTCCTTTTTCAATTTCATCGGCGAGATTTTTGTTTGTTGCAGAGACAATTCTAACATTAACATCAATTTTTTTTGAACCACCGACACGTTCAATGCGACCATCTTCAATTGCTCTAAGAACTTTAGCCTGCGCTTGTAAACTCATGTCACCGATTTCATCAAGAAACAATGTTCCTTTATTAGCAAGTTCAAATTTGCCGATTCGTTGCTGCGAAGCACCTGTAAAAGAACCTCTTTCATGACCAAATAATTCTGATTCGATTAACTCATTTGGGATTGCTGCACAATTAACATCAATAAAAGGTTTTTCACTTCTTTCACTTTTTTGGTGAAGTGACCTTGCAACTAATTCTTTGCCTGTTCCATTTTCACCTGTTATTAGAATTCGTGCATCAGTTGGGGCAACTTTTTCAATTAACTCCTTGATTTTCCTCATTGCTTTGGAGTTTCCGATTAAAAGATCATCTGGGTTAAATGCTTGTTTCATTTCAGCATTTTCTTTGATCAGATTAAACTGCTTTACGGCATTGCGAACTGTAATCAGAAGTTTATCGCGGTCAATCGGTTTTTCGATAAAATCAAAAGCACCAAGTTTTGTTGCAGAAATAGCATTCTGTACACTACCAAATGCGGAAATGATTATAATATTTAGAAACGGATTATATTCTTTTGCCTTTTTTAAAACTTCAAAACCGTTAACATCGGGCATCTGAATGTCGAGTAAAATAGTAGCGTATTCTTTTTCTTTGAGCTGAGATAAACCTTCTAAGCCTCGAGTTACATAATCAACCGAATAATCTTCATATTCGAGAATAAATTTTATGCTTTCACAGATTTGAACTTCATCATCAATTATTAAAATGCTAGACATGTTGTTATCATCAATTTGTTAAATGAGTAGAATAAAAACTGTTTCGAGGGCATTTGATTTTTGTCTTGAATTAATTCACCCCCGAATTTTGAACCAAGTTTATTTACTATTAGATCACGCTCATCGATAGAAGCATTCATTACAAAACTTTCTTCAAAAACTTCTACAAAATAACCAATTAGAGGGGTCAAATCAAAAAATAGACTGTTGTATCTAACGAATGCGCTTCCAAAGAAATGTGCAAGTTTATCTTTGTCACCAAAGTCAGTTTGAGGAGAATCAATAAATAAATATTTCGGAAGGTACTTGTTTTTTTTCTGGAAAATTTCCTCATCTGCCGAAATAATTGGATAGTTAATATTAATCTTTAAGAGTGGGGTAGTTATTGGGATTGAGTTATAAGGAATTGTTGCAAAAGTTAGTGAGAGTAGAGTTTCACTAATATCAAAATTATTTATTCGTAATGCAAAAGAATAAATTGAATCAAGTTGTTCATATACGGTTTTACTGTTTTTATTTGCTTCAATAATATAAGTTGAAATAATTTCTACGTTTTTTTGAAGTTTACTCTGTGAAAAATTGGACGATGTAACAATTAGGAATTGTATTATCAAACCTAAAATTACAGCGGTCTTTTTATTCTTAGATAGACAAAATAATTTTTGATTTATAGATTTTTCAAAAGGATAAAATAATACTATAATCTCTCCTAAGTTTGAATTACACCAAGTTTGAAATCAGCAATATTCGGATTATTATTTGCGACTCTTATTGCCATAGAAACATATTCTCGAATTTTTGTTGGATCAATAATCTCATCAATCCATAATCTGGCGGCTGCATATAAAGGATTACTCTTATCATAATAAGAAGTTAAAATATCATTTAAGAGTTTTGTTTTTTCCTGTTCGGATAATTCTTTGCCGCTCTTCTTTGATTGATTTAATTTAATATCCAGCAGTACATTACTTGCCTGAGTACCTCCCATTACTGCTATTTTAGCGTTTGGTAAAGCAAAGATAAATCTTGGATCGTAAGCTTTACCGCACATTGCGTAATTGCCGGCACCAAAACTGTTCCCCATTACAATTGTTATTTTTGGAACGACAGAGTTGGCAACAGCATTAACCATTTTCGCTCCGTCTTTAATTATTCCGCCATGCTCAGCGCGGCTGCCAACCATAAATCCAGTAACATCTTGTAAAAAGAGGAGAGGGATTTTCTTCTGGTTACAATTCATAATAAAACGAGCAGCTTTATCTGCACTGTCTGAATAAATAACACCACCAACTTGCATTTCACCGGTTTCAGTTTTAATTAATGTACGTTGATTTGCAATTATTCCAACTGCCCATCCATCTATGCGAGCATATGCTGTGATAAGTGATTTTCCATAACCTGCTTTATATTCATCAATTTCTGAATTGTCAACTATCCGTGCTAAAATTTCGTAAGTATCGTATTGTTTGATTGGATCTTCAGGAAAAAGCCCATATAATTCAGAGATAGGGAAGTGAGGGGGATTTGAATCTGTTTTATTAAATCCTGCAGTTTGGTTAGAACCATATTTATCAATCAATGAACGAATTTGCTCTAAACATTCTTCATCATTGTTCATCAAATAGTCAGTTACTCCAGATACATTTGACTGCACTTTTGCACCACCGAGTTTTTCATTATCAATTACTTCACCGATAGCAGCTTTTACAAGATGCGCTCCAGCGAGGAAAACAGAACCTTCACCCTGAACTATAAGTGCTTCATCGCTCATAATTGGTAAGTATGCGCCCCCTGCAACACAAGGACCCATTATTGCGGCTAATTGTGGAATTCCTCTTGCAGACATAATTGCATTATTTCGGAAAATTCTTCCGAAATGTTCTTTATCAGGAAAAATTTCATCTTGCAAAGGTAGGAATACTCCAGCGCTGTCAACAAGATAAACTATTGGTAAGTTGTTTTCTAAAGAAATCTCTTGTGCCCGCAAATTCTTTTTTGCTGTAATTGGAAACCACGCTCCGGCTTTAACAGTTGCGTCATTTGCTACAATTACACAATCGCGATTATGAATTTTTCCAATGCCGAATATAGTACCAGAAGAAGGAGCGCCACCATATTCTTCATACATCTCAAATGCTGCAAATGAATTGATCTCGATAAATGAAGAATTTTTGTCAATTAATAGAGCAATTCTTTCCCGCGCAGTCAATTTGCCTTTAGCTTTATGTTTTTCGATCGCGGACTTACCACCGCCTAATTTAATCTTCTCATGTTCGGCGTTTAATTTTCGTATTAAATTTTTGTGATAATCCGATCTGATAAGAAATTGATCATCCTGCGAAATTTGTTTGCCTATTTTTTTCATAATCTATTCTGAAATTAATATTCGTGAAATGACCAATCTTTGAATTTCGGAAGTTCCTTCACCGATTGTTAGAAGTTTAACATCACGATAGAATTTTTCTACCGGAAAATCTTTTATAAAACCATAACCCCCAAATATTTGAACTGCTTCACCGGCAGCTTTTTCAGCCATTTCGCTGGCAAATAGTTTTGCAATGGCAGCTGATTTATTTATTGGT
This sequence comes from Ignavibacteria bacterium, assembly GCA_030684555.1. GTDB lineage: Bacteria > Bacteroidota > Ignavibacteria > Ignavibacteriales > Ignavibacteriaceae > JAGUXE01. The sequence continues at coordinate 152,491 of JAUXVN010000112.1, read as the reverse complement.
ACACCGGAATCTTTTTCAATCGCAGCTCTAAATGTTAGTAGTCGTGCGGCTTCAATATTAGTTGCCATTTCTGCAATTTTAAATTGAATACTTTGAAATTCATTAATAGCTTTACCAAATTGTTTTCTTTCGGAGGAATACTTGATTGCTGCCTGTAAACATCCTTCGGCTAACCCCACGCTTAATGCTGCAATAGAAATTCTTCCACCTTCTAATACTTTCATTGCCTGAATAAAACCTTCACCTTCAACACCAATTAGATTTGAAATAGGTACTTTACAATTGTCAAATGTAAGTTGTGTTGTATCACTTGCACGCATTCCGAGTTTATTCTCTTTCTTACTTGCGTAAAGCCCTTCAAATCCTTTTTCAAGTATGAATGCAGAAATTCCTTTTTTCCCTTTTTCTTTATCAGTTATAGCCATTATTACAAGGGTTTCACCTACTGTGCCGTGTGTTGTAAATGTTTTGCTTCCATTAATTACAAAATGATCACCATCCCGCACGGCAACTGTTCTTAGACTTGCTGCATCGCTTCCGGAAAAAGATTCTGTTAAACCCCATGCCCCAATTTTTTTACCAGAGACTAAATCGGGAAGATACTTTTTCTTTTGTTCTTCGTTACCAAATAAAAAAATGTGATTAGTGCACAATCCATTATGAGCTGCAACAGTTAGGGCGACTGATGGATCAACTTTTGCCAGTTCTTCAATTATTAAAGCGTACTCAACATAACCCAATCCTGAACCACCATATTCTTCGGGGATTAAGATTCCCATAAAACCCATTTCACCTAATTGCTTTACAATTTCAAAAGGAAATTTCTGTGTTTCGTCATAATCCATTATTACAGGTTTTACAGATTTTTGTGTAAACTCTCGGATTGTTTCCTGGATACTTTTTTGAGTATCTGTAAAATCGATTGAAAATTGAGGTGTTGAAACTTCTTCCATATTAATCCCTTTCAATTATAGTTTCTTTAAATGAATTAAGAATATCATCAGCTATTTGATAAGGTGAAGAGAGATTTGAAGCTGAATGTATTTGGTCAAGTATGAGTTGTTCTTTACCGTGCTGCCATAATTGCTGAATTAATTTTGACTCAACAATCTCTTTTATTCTATAGGTTAGTTTTTCTTTTCGCTGTGTTAATAAAAGATTATACGAATTTAAATATTTTTGATGTTTGTCTACTTCTTCGGCAATTTCCTTAATTCCGTAATTTTCAGTTCCGATAGCTTTAAGAATATTTGGTAACCAAGAATGCTCATCGTGCGGCTTAAACATCAGAATAGTTTTAAGCGAAGTAACAGCCTGATCAGCTCCCGGTCTATCACTTTTATTGAGGACAAAAAAGTCTGCAATCTCCATAAGTCCGGCTTTCATAGCTTGTACAGAATCACCTGATTCCGGTACGAGTACAACAATGGTAGTATCTGCTGCTTGAACAATATCAAGTTCGGATTGCCCAACTCCTACAGTTTCAAAGATAATAAAGTCATAACCCGCCGCATCTAAAATATCTGCAGCATCTATAGCTTTTTTTGTTAATCCACCGAGATTACCACGTGTAGCCATACTTCTTATAAATACACCCTCGTCACGTCCAATTTCAGACATTCTGACCCGGTCACCGAGTAATGCACCACCGGTAAACGGACTTGTTGGATCAACAGCAATAATTGCGACAGTTTTTCCCAGGCTTCTATAATGTTTAGTCAAATGATTTGTTATTGTACTTTTTCCGGCTCCAGGAGGTCCTGTAATTCCAATTCGATATGCATTACCAGTATTTGTAAAAATTGAGTTGAGAAGAAATTCTGCTTGTGGATAATCTGATTCAACTATTGTGATAGCACGCGCAACGGTTTTTTTATTCTTTGAAAGAAGTTCTGTAAGAAAGTTTTCTGATAGCATTTAATGTAAGATTTATTCAGTTATATAATTTGTTTTTGTAAATATATTCTTTTACGATTTGCGGAACAAGAAAATCTATATTGAGATTATTTGCGACTCTATTTCGAATCTGACTTGCACTTATCTCAATCAGTGGGGTATTAATAAAAATTGCTTTTGAAAAATATATGTTCCTGATTGATTCAATTTCAACTTTACGATTAAGTACTACAACATCAACTAATTTAAATATCTCATCCGGATCTTTCCATTTGTCAAAGACCAACAGATTATCATAACCGATTATTAATTCAATCTCATTATATGTTTTTTTTAACTCTTTTATAGTATCTATTGTATAAGATATTTCGGCACGATTAATCTCTAAATCTGAAACGGAAAAGTATGGTGTTTCAGAAATTGAAGCTTTTACCATATTGTAACGGTCAACTGAAGATGAACGTAATTCTTGTTGTCTTAGAGGAGAGATATAACACGGCATGAAAATTATTTTATCTAATCGTCTAATTTCCTTAACATATGTTGCCGTTATCAGATGACCGAAATGAATTGGGTCAAAAGTCCCACCGTATAAACCGATTTTCATTATTTTAACATCTCCTTAAACTCTATAAACAAATTATTAAATTGCTTATGAATTTCAAGGCTGCAGAAATAGAAGTTTTCCTTTATTGAGAGTAATCGATAAAGCTCCTTGAAATCACTAAATGTTCTTATTGGATTTATACCTTCTAAAAGATAGATAAATCTGTTTAAAGCTAGTTCAGATTTTAAAGCAGAATCAAGATCGCTCATCTCCGAAATTGAAAAGAAATAAATAGGTCTTCCGTTCATACCAAAATGTGTTATACTTCCATTATTATTTCTTGCCATTACTAACACATCGTCTTCATTTTTTAACAGTTCTACCATTTTATAAATTGTTTGTTTGTTGTATCCAATTGTATCGGAAAAAGTGAAGATGGATATATTATTCTGAAAATCTAATCCGTGGAATAGTTTGGAAATATTTAACCTTTCAGAATCAACTAATTTCAAATTACTTATAATGTCAGTAGGAATAAATTCATCTTCTATTAACCCATCGTCATAAAAATGAAGCAATGGATAGACACCTAAATCATATCCCGGATTTGAAAACACTTCAATTAGATTTGAGTATGAAGTAGTATAGAGCATTGATGAAAATATTGGTGAAAAATTTTCAAAAGGTTTTAATTTATCTAAATTAAACAATGGACTTGAAGGAAGAATGAAGATACGTACTAATTGTTTCATTTTATAAACTCTTCATAAGTTCTGTTATGTAAGAACGAAGTTGATCTACCTCAGAGGCATAGAATGCTTTATTATAACCTGTCGAATTTCTTAACTGCATTTTTCTGAAAGCTAATTTTGTTGCATTCTTAATGTACAATTGTCGTATGTTTTCATTAATCCAGCCTTCAGTATCTCTTGCCTCAGAGCTAAGAATCGGAACATGTTCGTGTGGGATTAATCCGGTATTTGCTTCAAACATTAATTCTTCGAATATCATTTTCTTTTCTCGTGAAATTGATAAAGAAAATAGTGAAACAAAAAGAATAATTAATCCGCTTAAATAAATAAAACCAATCAATGAAGTCTCAGAAGAACTGACTGTTAAATTCCAAAATGCATGAAGGAAAATAGCGATACCTAATCCGATTGGTGGTAAAATAATTTTATAGAATAATGACTTAAATTTTGCAAGACCGAGAAAAGCCCCAAAAGTAGCGGTAGTTACACAGTGTAATCCAGCTGTATAAACAGTTCTGATAGTTACAAGCAGAAGCCAACTTCTCATGGAATCTTGAACGGAAGAGAAATAAAGGAAATTTTCTGTCATTCCAAAACCAAGCCCAATTGCTCCGCCATAAACAATTCCATCAGTAATATTATCAAATTTTCTGTTACTAACTGTGAACAATAAAAATACTCCTTTTGTTATTTCTTCTACAATCGGAGCAATTAAAATGGAACTGCTTGAATCAACAATTGTTTTATCTGCAACAAATAATGACAACATAAATGTGAAAATGTAGTTCCCGATAAGTGCAAAGAAAACAGCTCCAAAAGCTCCCCAAAAAAAATTTTTTAGGTAAAGTCCGATTGGTTCTCTGTCAAATCGATCAAACTTCCAGATTAACACCAGATAAAGTATAATAGGTATAATCGCTGCCAAAGCTGAAAATAAAACTAACATAAAAATTATTGTCGATTCAGTTAATTATTAATTAGTCGGAAAACTGAGATAAAATATTAATGTCTAAAAATATGAATCTGTAGTGAAAGTATAAAATTTATTTAAATTTAATTCTCACTTTCAAGAGTAATAAATAAGTTATTCATTGGCTCTGTGTTCTGAAAATTTAGAGACGTTGACAAAAAATATTTATGTCAATAGTTGATTTTTCAAGTGTGATTTTTATTAATCTTGAATTACCGTCCCAACTTATCTATTTTTACCATTTAATAAAATTTGAGAAGAAATGAAGATCGAACTCTGTCAGATAAATCCTATTATTGGAGATATTGAAGGGAATAAGAATAAAATAATTGAGGGCTATAAGAGAGGAATTCAAGATAAAGTTGATTTGGTAATATTTCCTGAATTAGCTCTCATAGGTTACTCGCCGTTAGATCTTGTTGAGAAAAAAGAATTTCGAGCCGCAGTTATCAAAGCAGCAGAAGAAATTGCATCTCAAACAAATGAAACCGGGTTAATTTTTGGTTCGATAACCGAAGATGAGGATAACGTAGGTACCAATATTTTTAATTCTGCATTGCTTTGTTACAATGGTAAAATCAGATTAATCCAAAATAAAACACTAATACCGAATTATGATGTATTTGATGAAATAAGATACTTCGAGTCTGCAAAGGATACATCTTTACATCACTTTAGAGGAGAAGTACTCGGTATCTCAATTTGTGAAGACATTTGGAATGATAAAGATTATTGGAAAAAAAGATTATATCATCATGACCCCGTTGAAAAGCTTATCAAACAAGGGGCAACTTTACTAATAAATATTTCAGCGAGTCCTTATTCATACGGCAAGAGGGAAGCACGTCGTGAAATGCTTTCAACATTAACCAAACAGGATTCTGTTCCATTGGTTTATGTTTGTTGTGTGGGTGCACAAACAGAATTAATTTTTGACGGAGCGAGCATGTGTTTTGATTTGGAAGGAAATCTCCAATTGCTTGGCAAAAAATACGAAGAGGATTATTTTGTTTTTGATACTCTAAAGTCTTATCAAACAATAAACAAAGTTGAATCTAATTTTGAAGAGGAAGTATATGCTGCCTTAGTATGTGGAATCCGGGACTATTGTAAAAAACTAAAATTTAAAAAGGTTATAATCGGGTTGAGTGGCGGTATTGATTCAGCTTTAGTAATCGCACTTGCGGTTGAAGCACTTGGTAAAGAAAATGTACATGCAGTATTGATGCCTTCTAAATTTTCAAGTAAAGGAAGTGTTGATGATTCTTTGCAACTAATTTATAAACTTGGCATCTCACATGAAGTAATTCCTATTCAACCTGTAGTTGATAGTTTAATTAATATTTTAACTCCTTCCTTTAACCAGAAAGAGGAAGATGTAACTGAAGAAAATTTGCAGTCAAGAACACGCGGAATTTATTTAATGGCTCTTGCAAATAAACACGGTTATCTTGTGTTGACAACCGGTAATAAATCTGAAATGGGAGTCGGTTATGCAACTCTATATGGGGATATGTGTGGCGGACTTGCTGTTATTGCTGATGTTTATAAAACAGATGTATACCGATTAGCAAAATATATTAATAGATCTGAAGAGATAATTCCAAATGCAATAATTAAGAAAGCTCCTTCAGCGGAACTTAAATTTAATCAAACTGATCAAGATTCACTGCCTCCTTATGGATTACTTGACTCGATACTAAGGATGTATCTTGAGGAGAATAAAGAGTTTAATGAAATTAGCAAAAAAATTGGTAACGAAGAGACTGTTTTAAAGGTCCTAAGAATGGTTGATCTAAACGAATTTAAAAGAAGACAAGCCGCACCGGCTTTGAGAATATCAAATAAAGCGTTCGGATATGGTAGAAGATATCCGATTGTTCAAGGATGGAGAAAATGAAGAAACAAATTATTTTTTTATTGAGCGTTATTGTTTTCTATAGCGGTATTATTAATGCTCAGTTTGGAATGGATGAACCTAAAGCAAAGATCAAGTCATATATCTCATTAGATAATATTCCACCAGACAGCGAGGTAAAGCTTGCCATAAAAGTAAATATTGAAGAAGAATGGCATATCAATTCTGACAAGCCTAATGAGGATTTTCTAATCCCGTCATTACTTTCTATTGATACTACTCTCGGTTTTAAACTTACCAAAATCAAGTATCCGGAAGGTCATAACATAACACTTGGTTTTTCAGATACACCATTATCCGTTTATGAGGGTGAAGTATTTATCGGAGCGATGTTGAAAGTTCCGGCAGAGTTAAGTCCGGGAGAATATAATTTAATAGTTGAATTTGAAATCCAGGCTTGTAATAACGCTACGTGTCTTCCTCCCGTTTCAATATTTGATACTTTAAAAATCAATATTGTTGATAGAACCACAGTAATAAATGAAATCAATCAAGATATATTTAAAAATATTGATCTCAGCTACGCTCCTGTTTTGCAAGAAACAAAAGATGGTGATTCACTTACTAACACTCTTGAACGAAGTGGATTGCTTTTAAGTCTTCTTTTGGTTTTTCTAGGTGGATTAGCTTTGAACCTTACTCCTTGTGTATATCCACTCATTCCAATAACAATCGGATATTTTGGAGGACAAAGTGAGGGGAGTACCAGTAAACTTGCTTTCATGGGTTTGTTTTATGTCTTAGGCTTAGCATTGACTTATTCGTTAATAGGTGTTATCACAGCATTAAGCGGTGCGGTATTCGGAGCTTTATTGCAAAATACTTTTGTAATATTATTTATAGTTTTGATTTTCATCGTTTTGTCATTGAGTATGTTCGGATTATATGAGTTTAGTTTACCTAACTCAATTGTTATGAAAGCTGGAGGAGCTAAGGGTGGTTTTTGGGGAGCCTTCTTCATGGGTTTGACAATGGGAATTGTTGCTGCTCCATGTATTGGTCCATTCGTATTAGGATTGGTTACTTATGTCGCAGCAAAAGCTGATCCATTCAATGGTTTTCTATTATTCTTTTTCTTAGCGATAGGTTTAGGAACTCCATATTTTATTCTTGCAATTTTTTCCGGTAAGCTTAAAAATCTTCCTCGTGCCGGTATTTGGATGGAAGCTGTAAAACATATCTTTGGATTTATTTTGTTAGGAATGGCAGTCTACTTTTTACTCCCGGTCTTACCAAAAGAAATCAGCAGTTATGCATTACCGGTCTTCATGTTAATTGCCGGAATTATTATTCTATTTATTGATAAAGAGGCAAACAAAATTAAAAGTTTCAGGAGTATCAAAACAGCTATAAGTATTCTTTTTATAACCATAGCCGCTTATAGTTTGTATCCTTCAGAAGTAAAGTCAATCGAATGGCAATCATTTACAGAATCAGAATATAATGATTCGATAAAAAATGGGGAGGTCATCATAATTGATTTCTATGCTGATTGGTGTATCCCTTGTAAAGAACTTGATGCGTTAACTTTTTCCGATGAAAAAGTTATATCTGAATCAAAACGATTTAGAACATTTAAAGCTGATATGACAAAATCAATAAACCCTGAAGTTGAAAAACTACGCAATGATTTTAAGGTTGTTGGTGTTCCCACTGTATTAATTATTGATTCTAAAGGGAATGAGGTTGAAAGGATTACTGGATTTTTATCTGTAGATGAGTTTTTATCATTGATAAAAAATGTCAATTGATAAGACTTTTTTAAGATAAGTATAAAAAAAATAAATTCAATGGTAAGGTGATTAATAAATTGATTGCTATATGTCAAGACTTTTGATAATTTTACTTTAATTAACTAATTCAACAATAAAGAGACATATGATGGGGAAAGAAGTTCAAATCCTTGAGGATGTTACAGTTCGATTTGCCGGCGATTCCGGTGACGGTATGCAGTTAACCGGTTCACAATTTACGAACACTACTGCATTATTTGGAAATGATTTAAGTACATTACCTGATTATCCCGCAGAAATCAGAGCACCTGCCGGAACTTTATACGGTGTGAGTGGTTTTCAATTACACTTTGGTAGTAATGATATTAAAACTCCCGGTGATAGCCCTGATGTTTTAATAGCTATGAATCCCGCAGCACTTAAAGTTAATATTAAAGATTTAAAATCGAATGCAATAATAATTGTAAATACAAATGCATTTGACCAGAAAAATTTAAAACTTGCTCAATACGAAAAGAATCCATTAGAAGATGATTCATTAAAAGGTTATACAGTTATTCCCGTTCCTCTATCACAATTAACTGCAAACGCCCTGGAAGGTTCAGCAATCTCCAACAAAGAAGTTGGCCGCTCAAAAAACTTTTTTGCATTAGGAATGATGTACTGGTTATACAACCGCCCAATTGAACCCACAATCTTGTGGATGGAATCCAAATTCAAGAATAAACCTGAAATTCTTGAAGCTAATAAAAAAGCATTATCAACCGGTTACTACTTTGGTGAGACAACCGAATTATTCACAACTCGATATCATGTTGAACCTGCAAAATTAGAAAAAGGTTTTTATCGAAATGTTTCAGGTAACGAAGCAACCGCTATTGGTATGGTTGCGGCAGCAGTAAAAGCTAAATTGCAATTATTTTTGGGTTCTTATCCCATAACTCCTGCATCAGAAATACTACATGAACTTAGTCGATACAAAAGTTATGGCGTTAAAACTTTTCAAGCTGAAGATGAAATTAGTGCAATCTGTGCTGCTATAGGTGCATCTTTTGCGGGGGATCTCGCATTAACTACTACCAGCGGTCCCGGGCTTGCACTTAAAACAGAAGCAGTCGGACTAGCTGTAATGACTGAATTACCAATAGTCATTATCAACGTTCAGAGAGGTGGACCAAGCACAGGACTTCCCACAAAAACTGAGCAAGCAGATTTATTACAATCAATGTTTGGAAGAAACGGTGAAGCCCCTGTTGTTATTCTCGCTGCATCTACCCCTGTAGATTGTTTTTATATGGCTTTTGAAGCCTCAAGAATAGCACTGAAATATATGGTTCCGGTAATCCTATTAACAGATGGTTATCTGGCGAATGGTTCCGAACCGTGGAGAATCCCGGATCCTGACTCGTTACCTGATATTTCAGTTCAATTCAGAACTGAAAAAGAAGGATATTACCCTTATTCAAGAAATGAAAATCTATCGCGTCCCTGGGCTATACCTGGAACACCCGGTTTAGAACATCGTATCGGTGGATTAGAAAAAGCAAATATTTATGGAACTGTAAGTTACGATACAGAAAATCACGAGATTATGTGCAAATTGAGAGAAGAAAAAGTTAATAAAATCGCTCTCGATATTCCTGATCTTGAAGTTACTGGTGATTTGGATGCCGATTTACTTGTAGTTGGATGGGGTGGAACATTTGGTTCAATAGCAGAAGCTGTTCAACGCGCACGAAAAAATGGTTATAAAATAGCTCAAGCACATTTTAAATATCTTAATCCATTTCCTAAAAATAGTGCTGAAGTTTTGAAGAAGTACAAATCAGTTTTAGTACCTGAATTAAATCTAGGTCAGCTTTCACATTTACTTCGTTCAGAATTCTTAATTGACGTTGTACAACTCAATAAAGTACAAGGTCTACCTTTCAAATCAATAGAAATTGAAGAAAGAATTATTGAAATCCTTGGAGGAAATAATGGCAAATAATGAATCAGCCGTTTCACAAAGTGAAGTAAAATTGACAGCGAAAGATTTTTCAACTGGTCAGGATGTAAGATGGTGCCCTGGTTGTGGTGATTACTCAATACTTGCACAGATGCAGCGTACTGCTCCCGATTTCGGTATGAAAAAAGAAAATATTGTTTATGTATCCGGTATTGGTTGTTCAAGCCGTTTTCCTTATTACATGGATACTTACGGATTTCACAGTATTCATGGTAGAGCGCCGGCAATTGCTACAGGTGTTAAACTTGCTAATCCGGAATTAATGGTGTGGGTTGCTACAGGTGATGGTGATCTTTTAAGTATTGGCGGAAATCATTTTATTCATGCATGCAGAAGAAATATTGATCTTAAAATTCTTCTTTTTAATAATAGAATTTATGGATTAACAAAAGGTCAGTATTCACCAACCTCGGAAAAAGGGAAGAAAACAAAAAGTACTCCATTTGGAAGTGTTGACTATCCATTTCACCCCATCTCTGTTGCAATTGGTTCAGGAGCTACTTTTGTTGCGCGATCGTTAGATCGTGAGCCTAAACATTTGCAAGCAATGATGAGCAGAGCATCCAAACATACGGGAATAGCTTTAATTGAGATTTTGCAGAATTGTAATATTTTCAATGATGGAGCATTTGAATTATATACTGAGAAAGATACTAAAGCTGATAATGTTGTTGTCCTTGAACACGGAAAACCCCTTGTCTTCGGCAAAAATAATGAAAAAGGTGTTCGACTAAATGGATTTAATCCAGAGGTTGTTTCGCTTGAAGATGGAAAATTTAGTTTAGATGATCTTTGGGTGCATGATGAATTTGATCCTGATCCTACGCGTGCATTTATTTTATCAAGATTTATTGATAATAATGCTCTACCATTACCAATCGGTATTTTCATGCAGATCCAAAAGACATCTTATGATGCAGATGTTGAAACACAAATAAATAATATTAAAACTTCCAGGGGAGAGGGTGATTTGAAATCTCTCTTCTTCGATGGTAATACCTGGGAAGTAGCTTAGTCCATTTTTAGGGTTGTCTTAAATGTTTATCACTAAGTGAATAAGATTTAGACAACCCTTTTGTTTTAATCATTTCGAAAAATAAATCCATAACTACATGTCAAAATATTCTGAATTAGAAAATATTATAAGAAATAATTCTTCGTTTCTCATAACTACTCACGTTAATCCGGATGCAGATGCAATAGGCTCAGAAATAGCATTCGTGGAAATGTTAAAAAAATTGGGTAAATCATTTCATGTAATAAATTACAGTGAAACCCCATATTATCTTGAATTTCTTGATAAAGAAAATGTTATTCAAAAATATTCTCCTGAACTTCATAATCAATTATTTAACTCAGTTGATGTTATTGCAGCCCTTGATTTTAACAATCTTAAACGCACTGTTAAGATGGAAGAATTTATACGCAATAGTAAAGCAGTAAAAATTTGTATAGATCATCATCAAGAACCGGAATATTTCACTGCAAACTATTTTAACGGAACCGATTATTGCGCGACCGGACATATAATCTACAACTTCATTAAAGAAACAGGAATAGTAGAATTTGATTATAATTTAGCCTTACCGATTTATGCCGCAATCATGACGGATACAGGTTCATTTCGATTTGACCGCACTAACGCTGAAGTACATAATATTGCTGCACATCTAATCAATCTTGGTGTTATACCGATTGAGGTTTACACTCAAATATATGATCAAAACGATGCGGGAAAACTTAAACTCTTAGGAGACGCACTTCATTCGCTAAAACTTTATGGTGAAAATGGAGAAGTAGCGGTGATGATAATTCGAAATTCAGATTTTAGTAAGAACCTTGCATCCGAAACGGACACTGATGGTTTTATTAACATTTGCATGAGCATTAAAAGTGTGAAGATTGCTCTAAAATTTTTGGAAGTCAGAGAAGGCTTCAAAGTGAGTCTTCGTTCAAAAGGAAAAATCCCCGTAAATTATTTAGCCTCAGAGTTCGGTGGTGGTGGTCATCAAAATGCTGCAGGAATAAGAATTAGAGATAAGCAAATGGATGAATTAATTCCCACTCTCATTCAAAAAGCAATTTCGTATACAAAACTTGATGGAGAAAAGTGATGTTCAATCTTAAATTTTATAACACTATTATAAAGAAAACTAATGTTGCAACTATTAAAAGTCTATTTTTTATTTTACAAGCCGATGGTTATAATACTAATTTTGTAAAAATTGAGAAAGTATTAGGAACGAAAATTAATACGAATGTAATCGGGCAGTTTACAAAACAAAATTCTGATGTCGATTTTACAATTGATCAGAATCCTCTTCATTCAGTAAAGTTAGTTAAAGTAAAAAAAGATAAGAGTTTTAACATCGATTATTTCCGTAATTATTTTGCGGGATTAGTTAAAAATCTTCCTGCTGATTCAACTGAAGAGTTGCGAATTTATCTCCCTTTGTTTAATGATTATAAAGAATATTTTGAGACTGAAGCATACCTTATTCAATCAATCATTGAAGGCTGTTATTACGGAAATTATAATTTTGATAAATATAAATCTGATAAGAAAAAGAAAAAAGATTTATCAATCTCAATAATTGGAGAAGACTCAACATTAATTAATTCAGTACTAAAAAATACTTCCATATTGATGGAGGGGGTTCAATTTACTCGAGATTTACAAAATGAACCAGGTAATGTATTATATCCTGAATCTCTCGCTAATAGGATTAAATCACAGTTCAAAGGAACCGGGGTCAAAGTTACTATTCTTAACGAAAAAGAAATTCAGAAAAGAAAAATGCAAGCACTTTGGAGTGTTGGGAAGGGAAGTGCTCATTTACCGAGAATGATTATCCTCGAGTATTCACCTCTCGGAAAGATTTCCAAGAAAAGAAAAAAGATAGCATTAGTCGGAAAGGGTATAACCTTTGACACCGGTGGTATTTCTATTAAACCTGCTGATAGAATGTGGGAGATGAAAGGTGATATGTCAGGAGCTGCAGTAGTTTCAGGAATTATTTACGCTGCTGCAAAATCTAAATTAGACATAGAATTACTTGGGGTGATTCCGGCAGCAGAAAATATGCTTTCATCAACTGCATACAAACCAGGCGATATAATTACTGCATCAAACGGAAAATCAATCGAAATTGATAATACCGATGCTGAAGGAAGAGTTGCTTTAGCTGATGCATTAGTTTTTGCAAGCAACAAAAAACCTGACACGATAATAGATTTTGCAACATTAACCGGCGCTTGTGTTGTTGCACTTGGAGAGTTTGTAGCCGGTATGTTTACTCATCATAAGAATTCAGCAGATTCGTTATATAAAAGTGGACAAAAAACCTTTGATCGAATTTGGCGGTTACCAATTTGGGAGGATTATCATTCTCTAAATCATTCAGATTTTGCTGATGTAAAAAATTGTGGTCCACGATGGGGTGGTGCTATATCTGCTGCAAAATTTCTGGAAAATTTTGTCTCATCCGAAATCCCCTGGGTGCATTTAGATATTGCCGGACCTTCAAGTCCTTACAAATTTAATAATTATACATCCCCATATTTTACGGGATTTGGTGTCAGATTAATTTATGATTATTTATCTAATGAGATATCTAAATGATTGATGAGGTAAGTGCGAATCTCTGATTCGCACTTTTAAAAATTGAAAAATTCTAATTCAATTTGAAATTAACTTTCCATCTTTTATTTCAAATACTTCATCAGCTAACCTTACAAGCTCTTTATTATGAGTCACGATTAAAAATGACTTGGAATAATCGTCCCTTAATTTTATAAATAATTGATGAAGTGCGTCACTATTTATTGTATCAAGATTTCCACTTGGTTCATCAGCAAAAATTAACGGTGCGTTAACAACTAACGCTCTGGCAACGGCAACTCGTTGTTGTTCCCCGCCTGATAATTCAGCAGGTTTATGATTCTTTCTGTTTCCAATATCAATCAAATTAAGATATTCTTCGGCTTGCTTTGAAGCTTCACGTTTTGATAAACCTTTTATCATAAGGGGAATCATACAGTTTTCAAGTGCAGTAAACTCAGGAAGTAAATGATGAAATTGAAATACAAAACCGAAATGTTCATTTCGAAATTTTGAGATTTTTCTTTCAGAAAGATTAGAAATCATTTTCCCATCAATAAATACTTCACCTTTATCCGCTTTATCTAATCCACTCAAGATGTGAAGTAACGTACTCTTTCCGGCACCTGAAGCACCAACTATCACTGAAATTTTATTTCGTTTTACATTTATCGAAATATCTTTTAATACATCAATTCCTGTTCCTTTACTTTTAAGATAAGATTTGGATATTGATTTAGCTTCGATAATAAATTCGTTCATATTATTCCCATTTAATTGATTCAACAGGATCAAGCTTCGCAGCCATTTTAGCAGGATATATAGCTGCTACAAATGATAATCCAATTGATGCAAACCCAACTGTAATAAAATCTGAAATTTTTAATTGCATAGGAAGTGCATTAATCCTATATAGTAATGGATCGAGTGGATAAATATTGTAATTCATATGTATTATATAAACAGCCATACCCAGAATAAAACCGGAGAGGGTTCCTATCACACCTACTAATAATCCCTGTAACATAAAGATTCGTGTAATTGATTTTTGTTCAACTCCCATTGATAATAAAACGCCGATATCTCTTTTCTTTTCGATAACTGACATTGTAAGTGAACCCAATATATTAAATACTGCGACAGCTATAATCAGAGAGAGAAGAATATATGCAACCCATCTTTCAATTTGCATCACAGAAAAAAGTTCTTTATGAAAATCATACCAGGTGGAGACTGAATAATCGGCTCCTAATATTTTCATTAGATTGTCTTGAGTTTCATTCGTTAAATCAATGTTTGGAAGTTTTATTTCAAATCCTTGAACTTCTTCATGATATGTGAAAATTTTCTGTGCAGTTTTTAACGAAATAAAAATAAACTTTCCATCATATTCATTGTTGTTTGAAGAATATATTCCCTGAACAACCACTCTCTGAGATTTCGGCATTGCCATCGACAGTATACTTTTTTCAATGTTTGAGGGTGACGTAATAGAGATTGTATCCCCAACCATCGAATGCAGTTTATCTGCTAACATTACCCCGATAATACAACCGGGTAGATTATGGTCATTGAAATTTGCTTCTCCTAAAACAATACTTTTATTTATACCGTAAACTTGATTAATTGCACTATCATTTATCCCTTTTAGATTCACTACTTGAATTATATTACCCTGATTTACTAATACTTTTCCATTTACAAATGGGGTAAAATTTAATTCCTTATTAGCCTGCAGAATCGAATCAACAAATTTCCAATTTGCAATTCCTGTTTTAGTAACCGCATCAATTCTCAAATGGGGATCAAAATTGATTAAGTATGATGTTACTAAGCTGCCAAATCCATTAAAGACTGCCAGAACCAGTATTAATGCGGCTGTCCCAATCATAATTCCACTAAGCGATAGGTAGGAAATTATAGTTATAAAATTCAATTTGTGTTTTGAAAAAAGATAACGTAATGCTATAAAAAATTCTAGTTTCATCAGTTGAACCGCAGTGTTGACAGTGGTGATATTTTAGAGGCAATCAAACTCGGGATGAATGAAACAATCAAAACTAAAAGAAATGTTATTCCTGAAATAATCAAGTAAGTTTCATAATTTATAATTAATGGAACTTTTGATACAAAATAAATAGCACCCGGAAGAGTGATTACATCAAATTTTATTTGAATAATACTCAAGGTAAAAGCTAATAAATTACCAAGTATTACTCCGATTATCCCGATGATTAATCCGTGCAGTAAAAATATCATTGTAATTTGTTTTCGTCTCGCCCCCAATGACCTTAATAGACCGATGGAATTCATCTTTTCAAGAATGATCATTAATAAAGTACTGATAATATTAAAAACCGCAACAATTATTATTAATCCAAGTACAAATGGGATTGGTTTTTTTTGTAATTCTATCCAATTGAAAATATGTTGATAGCTCTGGAAAACAGATTTAACATAGTGGGGATATCGAAGATTGGTTTGAAGTAAAATAACTAAACTATCAACGTTGGAAATATTTGAAAGTTTAATTTCATAACCGCTAACTTTTTCTTTTAGCTCTAAAAAACTTTGTGCAGTTTCAATATCTATATATGCAAAAGTATCGTCATATTTAGCCATTCCACTCTCAAATATTCCGACAATTTTAAACTTTTCTATAGATGGAAGAACATCATTTGAAAATGAAGAATTACCACGTAAAGCATAAACCACAATTTCATCATTAACAGAAACTAATAACTTTGACGCAAGTATCTTTCCGATGATTATTTGATTAGTGTCCTTTTTAAAGTCAAGCGTACCGGAAACTGCCACTATACCATACTTTTCAGAAAAATAATTATTGGGAACTCCTTTTAAGGTAATTCCTTCTTTAATATTTTTCTTCCCAACAATAACAAGCTGTGTTACAAATGGATTAATCGCAGTTAGTTCATTAGCGATAAGTCCATTTACTTCATCAATAGTTTTTTGTTGATTAGGTAAAGGTGTGTCGCTAAAACCAACAATTTGAATGTGTGAATCAAGATTTACTAATTTTTCTTGAATGACTTCTTCAAAACCATTTAAGACACTAAGCGCTATAATTAATGCAGCTACTCCAATACCAATTCCTAAAATTGCTATAATCGAGAATACGGAGAAGCCACTTGAGTTTTTTCTCCCCTCAAGGAATTTTTTTGTAATAAAAAGAATCAAATTTAAAATCTAAATTAATTTAGAAAAATTATCTAACACCTAATTCCAAAGTTAGAGTGATATTTTCTTCACCTCGTTTTACCTTTAATTCAACTATATCACCCGGTACATGCTCTTTAAGGGCGTAAACATAATCATAAATGTTTGTGATTTTTTTTGACCCGAACTGTAAAATAATATCACTTGCTCTGAGTCCTGATTTATGCGCCGGACTCCCTTCATTTACACCCGTGATTTTTAATCCTTCATCAGCATAGGCATAATCTGGGATAGTTCCAACGTAAACTTTCCATCCACCTGTTTGAGTTTGTTCTTTACGTGGGACATTTACATACTCCGGTTTTGATTCTGATTGATCAATTGATGACACGATTGAATATACATATTTTAAAATTTGTTCCTGACCAATCGCATTAATTTTGTCTGCATCATCAGATGGGCGGTGGTAATCAGAATGAGTTCCGGTAAAGAAAAAGAGGACAGGAATCGCTTTTGCATAAAATGATGAGTGGTCACTTGGTCCATAACCTTCAGGATTAAAAGTTAATTTAAAAGGATAAGTATTAAGATCTGTCAACAAATCATTCCATATTTTTGAAGTACCCGTACCATATACTATTAAACTTGTATCTTCATTCATTCTTCCAATCATATCCATATTAAGCATTGCAATCATTTTTTCGGTCGGGATAGGGGAATGATTGACAAAGTGATTGGAGCCTAATAAACCAAGTTCTTCACCGCCAAAACCGATAAAGATAATACTTCTTTTTAATTTGTTTTTGATCGAACTTAATTTTTGAGCAATCTCAAGCACTCCGGTTGTTCCAGAAGCGTTATCATCAGCACCGTTATGTATTTGAGGTGTATCTCCACGATATAAAGAACCATCGCCTCCCATTCCTAAATGATCATGATGTGCACCAATAACTATATATTCATCTTTGAGAACCGGATCATTTCCATGAAGAATTCCGGCAACATTATAACCGGTTTTATTAACTTGTTTAACTTCAGTATTCAGTTCAACTTTTATTTTTTCCAAAATAAAGGATTTCGGTTTTTTATTTTCGCTAATTTCTTTTTGTACTGTTTTCAAATCGATATTTAATGATTTAAATATCTCATCAATAAAATTTCTCTTAATATGAACAACTGGAAAATCTTTTACGCCGGCAGCTCTATCATAAACAAATTTCATAAGATTATCAGAATCTAATTCAGGAAAAAAACCATTAATAAAAATGATTCCTTTTGCTCCTTTTTCTTTAGCGAGTGCAGCTTTAAAACGAAATGAAGAATATTCTTCAAACTGTGTATGTGGATTATCAAACTCAGGGTTATATCTTAAAACAACAACGATTTTATCTTTAACATTTATACCTTCATAATCATCATACTTCAATTTTGGGGCTGTTATACCGTAACCTGCAAAAACTAAATCACCGGTTACTTTACCATTCCCGGAGAAAGATGCAGTAATAAAATCATCATTTAATTTGAGTACTTGCTTTTTACTTTCAGAAGTGAGGATTATTGAATTCATTTTTGTTAATTCAACATCAGCAGTGAAGGTGAATTCTTGTTTAAAACTTTTTCCAAACAATGGTTTTAAACCATAATGTTTGAATTCATTCGTTAAATATTTAATTGTTAAATCTGCTTCGGGTGTTCCCGTTGCGCGCCCTTTTAATGCATCTGAAGCTAAATAATTAATATGTATTTGGATTTCGGATAGAGTAATTTCAATATTCCTCTGGCCCGATTTT
The DNA here is from genome assembly GCA_030684555.1 of Ignavibacteria bacterium. Taxonomy (GTDB): domain Bacteria; phylum Bacteroidota; class Ignavibacteria; order Ignavibacteriales; family Ignavibacteriaceae; genus JAGUXE01. Next base: position 134,096 of record JAUXVN010000112.1, on the reverse strand, counting down.
ATTTGAGCAATAGAAATTGACGTAGAAAATATCAACACAAAAACAAATAGAGAATTCTTCAATACACTATTCATAAAAACTTCCTTTAAAGATTGTAATTATTAATCGTTCCACTCAGCAACAAAAATGTTAGTCTCACCCGGTTTCTTACTGAACCGATTTGAGGCGAAAACTAAATGTTTTCCATCTTTCAAAAACATAGGAAATCCATCAAATTCTTTATGATAAGTAACTTGTTCAAGTCCTGTTCCATCAATATTTATAATATATAAATCAAAATCTCTGCCTGTATTACTGTTGATATTGGAAGAGAAAATTATTCGTTTATTATCCGGATGGAAAAATGGGGCAAAACTTGCTTTACCAAAATTTGTCACTTGTTTTAATTCAGTCCCGTCAACATTCATTGTATAGATTTCAAGTGCAGTAGGTCGGACGTAACCTTCAGTTACAAGTTCATTATAATCAAGTAATTCTTTTTCAGTTTTTGGTCTGCTTGCTCTAAAAACTAATTTTTTACCATCGTTTGAGAAAAAAGCACCGCCATCATATCCTTTTTCGAATGTTAATCTTTTTTGGTTACTTCCGGTTATGTCCATCAAATATAGTTCAGGATCACCATCGCGTAATGAAGTAAAAACAATTTTATCCCCCAAAGGTGAGACTGTCGCTTCGGCATCATAACCCGGAGAATTTGTTAATTGTCTCAGATTAGTACCATCAAGGTTAACAGAAAAAATATCAAAAGAGTCATACAGTTTCCAAACATATCCTTTACTTCTATCGGGGAGAGGAGGGCAATCATTACTCTCAAGATGTGTGGAAGCATATACTATTGAATTATCTCCGGGAAGAAAATATGCGCAGGTAGTTCTACCTTTTCCTGATGAAATCATTTTTCTATCTGTTCCATCAATGTTCATTGTGAAAATTTGATCACATTGCAAATCGCCAAAAGTTGATTGATAAACCAGCATATTTTCATTAAATGAAAGATATGCTTCAGCATTTTCCCCATCGGATGTTAACATTTTAATATTTTTAAGTCTGACTTCTTCCGGGAATTTTAATGTATCATCAACTTGTGAATAAACCGACAAAGTAAGAAGGATACTCAAAATGAAAAATTTCATATTTCTCCAAATGTATTTAAAAGATAAAAATTAATGTATTAAAGTAGTAAAAAAAACAGAAAAGTTTTTGTGGAAAAGTAGTAATTATTCAGGAACATGAACCAGATAATATTCTTTTGCAGTTTTCCCGATTGATTTTGCCTCTGAAATAGACATATGCATATCATCGGAATCTTCATGATCATTACCCGCTTCAATAATTGCCAAATCTGACCCTTTTGCTGCAGAGGCAAGTGAGTCGCAATATGCTGTATCTCCGCCATAACAGATAGTTTGGTTTTCAAAACTAAATTTATAACCTAAAGAGGGAACAACCCGTTTTGTCAAATTATCCTGAAGAAGTTCTTTATGAATCACTTTAAATGGTTTTATTTTGACTCTTTTTGAAGTAATGGATTTTTGATCAGTAATTTTTTTAAGATTAATTTTATAAGGAATTGTATTCGCATACACTTTTATGAAGGCATTATAAATACTTTCAATCTCAACGCATCCATTAGGATAGAAAATATTTAGGTGTCCCTTCTTACGCATCACTCTAAAATAAGTAAGTAAAGACCATACACCACCGACATGATCGTGATGACCGTGAGTAATAAAAATATCAGAAATGGAAAGAATAGAAACTGCATTTAAATCTGAATTCAAATCACGTAGAATGCCATCACCAGGATCAATAACGAATTTATTTTCACCGGCTTGTAGAAGTATACCAGTTGCTATATTCGGAATGGAGCAGTAGATTTTTATTGAAAAATCATCGCGCCGCCAAATGATTGGGTATTTTGTTAGTTTCATTTTTATTATTTATAAAATAATTTGTGCAACAATTCCACCAATTAAAAATGCAAAAAACCAGGTGCCTAACCAGATCGAAATTCCTTCTTTCCAGCCTCGTTCGTTTAACATAACCATAAAAGAAGCAATACACGGTACGAAGAGAGTAATTGTTATAAGTGCAACCGTTATCTGCATAGAAGTTAGTGATAAATTAAATAAACCTGCTGCTCCAAAATCTCTTCTGACAACACCCATAACAAATGCAGTGGCGGCTTCTTTCGGCAGTTTTAACCAAATTGTTGTTATTGGAGCAAGAATATCCTGAAATAGTAAGAGCATGCCAGTCACATCTAATAAGCCTACAAATAATGCTCCTACGAAAAACCAAAGTGAGGCTTCTTTCATAAAACCGTAAGTTCTAAAAAAAGTCTTTTTAAAAACATTATCAAGTTCCGGAAATCTCATCATGGGTAGATCAATTAGTAATGAAGTACTTTCTCCGGGGAGAAATTTGTTAAGTGTAGTTGAAAGTAAAATTAGAACTATAAAAATAACAGAAACATATATTAGTAAAGCTGCTATCCCCGCAGAACTCATAAGAACAGCAATTACCGCTAACTGAGCAGAACAGGGAATTACAAATTGTAATATTGCAGTTGCAATAGTTTTTTCTCTCTCACTTCCAAGCAAACGTGTTGTAATGGTTGCCATAGTAACACAACCAAAACCTAACATAATCGGAATTACTGCGCGTCCATTGAGTCCTATTTTGGTCATGACTCTATCTAACATGGTTGCTAAACGCGGGAGATAACCGCTATCTTCTAACATTGCCATTGCAAAATAAAATGCAATTACTAAAGGGAGAAGTAAGAAGATAAGGTAAGTAACTGTCATACTAATTATGCCAAACTCACCAAAAAACAATCTCACTAAAAGATTATTAAAACTAAAATCGACTTCGGCATTGGGTAATCTCGAGTAATTTTTAAATTCGTTATAAAGTGATAAATCAGAATCGATAGATTTATCAAAAATAAAATTTTTAGTCTCAATTACTTTATCACCGCCGTTTAGTAAATTTACTGAAATCTGTGACGGGGTAAATTTGGCAATATAAGATTTCATATAGTATTCGACGTAACCTTTACCAATCGTATTCTCAGTAAAATTTACAACTCTTTGTGCAACAAAGTCACCTATAAAAAAATACAATATAGTTAGCACGATTATCAGAATTGGAATCCCCGATAAGGGATTCAAAGAGAGTCTTCCTAATAAATTAAGAAATTTTCCTCTTGATGAATCTTCATACTCAACTTCGCTTACAATTTCATTGACCCGATTCCTTCTCTCAATATAAATAATCTCACGTTCATCAGGTGAACCGCATTGGACACCATGTCTTTCAGCTACAAGAGTATCGCCTTCAAGAATCATTAGGGCTTCAGCTTGTGAACCGACTCTGTTAAGGGTTTCATGCAATATATGGTGTAATTCTTTCGGTTGATTTCCAATTCTTGCATTTTCAATTGCGAAATCAAGCCTATCAAATCCACTTTTTTTTATGGCAGATGTCGTAATAACTTCTACCCCCAATAATTCTGATAATCGATCGGGTTTAATCTTTATTTTACGTTTTTCAACTTCGTCAAAAAAATTGAGTATAACGGTTACTTTTTTCCCCATCTCTATTAATTGCTGGGTAAGGAAAATATCTCTTTCAAGATGTAAAGAATTAACTACATTTAGGATTATATCTGCATCTAAAATTATATCTAAAGCAACCTTTTCTTCATCATTGAAAGAAGAGACACCATAAATTCCCGGAGTATCGTAAATACTATATTTTTTATAAATACCTTTTGTTATTGAAACAGTTGTTCCCGGGAAATTGGAGACATCTACATATACTCCGCTCAGATAATTAAAGAAGAGTGATTTCCCAACATTGGGATTGCCTACAAGAACTACCTTAGGGAATTTTGAATCCGGATTGTTTTTCTCAATATTTAGATGAGGATGCTTTTCATTGTGCTCGATTATATCGGAATGTACTTTGCTCATTATAATAATCTAAACTATTTGAAAATTAATTTCTTTTGCCAAATTGTATCCAATGGCTATTTCCTGCCTATTCTTTTGAAGAATAATTGTCCCACCAGGTAATCTTTCCAGGCAAAATACTTTAGAACCTTCTGTTATTCCGATTCTAATTAATTGAACTTTTAGAATACCGGTTGGCAGATTGGTGATTGTAATATATGTTCCTTTTTTAACTTTATCGAGTGTGCTATTTTTCATTGTAGTACTTACAGTTCTTTTTGTTTTTACATCGGGTGAATAAATTGAATGAGTAGCTTGAAGGTTCAAAATCAAGTTCTTTGCAAATCTCTGTTTCAAGTTTTGAAAGAATTGGATTTATGAATTCGACTATCCTTCCGCAATCCATACAGATTAAGTGATCATGATTTTGCTTTTTAAAACTGCTCTCATATCGCTTCATATTATCACCAAAATTGCGAAGTGAGATCAAATCACAAGAAGCTAGCAGTTCTAGAGTTTTATAAACCGTAGCTCTAGAAACTCTTGATTTACCATTCTTCATCATGATGTATAATTCATCAGCAGAAAAATGTCCTTCAAATTCTAAAGCAGCTTCAAGTACTTCGAAACGCTCGGGAGTAATTCTATTTTTGCCGTTTTTCAGAAATTCTCTAAAAATATCGGCTGCTTGTTTATTTTTCACTTGTCACTTATTATTTAGATTTAGTCTACATAAAAATAGTGGATATGCAAATTATAAACAAGTCTTAAATCGAAAACTTTCACTAATTAAAAAAAATATCCAGAAAACAGTGTTTTATTCTTGGATAAAAGCAGTAAGCAAACTATATTTCTTCTTCAAACTGATTTCTCAACTTATTGCAGATTATTACGATAATATCATAGTATGGAAATTCAACAAAAAATTAAAACTGCATATTTCAATAATTACCTGAATAATGTTGAGGAAGGTATTGCTTTTATTACAAAGGATTTGAAAGTCACTTATCTAAATGAGAAGTTCAAGAGTATAATTCCTTTAGATGAATCTTCAAAAAAAATCTCATTTGACTCAATTCTAAAATCATTTAATCCGGAGAATCAAACTTTAATCCAATCAAAAATTAATCTCATAATTAATAATCAAATTAAAATTCCCGAACAATTAAAGATTGTTGAAAAGGTTGAATCTGAAAATATATTTAAGTTGAATTTAATTCCTGTTATTGAAAATGAGTTAGTTGAAGGACTTTTTTTCTCGATCCGAAAAATTGCATCGGAATTGATTGTATATCCGGGTAGTTCAAAATTTGAAGGATTTCTTGATCTTATTTCATCTGCTTCCGGTGATATAATCTATCAATTAGATTATACAACCGGAAAGTATAATTATTTAAGTCCGGGTATGGAAGATTTAACCGGTTATTCATTTGAAGAGATGAATAAAATCGGTTTTCAAAAACTTATTAAAAAAGTTGAACGTTTTGCAATGAGAGATAACACTGATAAAGAATTATCGCAAAAGATAACTGAACAAAAGTCTCTTTGGGTGCATAATGAGTATTTAATTCTAACAAAAGAAAACGAGAAGAAATGGGTGGATGACCGGGGTAAAAAAATCAAAAATTCTGATGGCAAAATTATTGGAATTTTTGGAGTCCTCCGGGACATAACCGAGCGAAAGAAAATGGTTTCAGCTCTTTTTGAAACAGAAAAGAATTACAAAGCTGTACTTGATTATTCACCCTTTGGTGTAGCCGTTATTCAAAACTTTAAAGTAGTTTATGCAAATAAAGAAATATTGAAATTATTAAAGATTAAAAAACTTGATCATTTAATAGGCAAGTCGGTAATTAGATTTATTCCGAAAGAAAGAGTTAAAATAGTTGAAGAGATTTTTCAAAAGACTTTTGTAGAGCAGGTTCCCTTGATCCATAGTGAAGAGTCGATTTTAGATAGAAATAGAAAACGAGTTGAAGTAAGAAGTAGTTCCATTCCTATTCATTACAACGGAAAACCATCATTATTATTAGTAATGGAAGATATCTCAACTCAAAAAAAAGCTGAATCAATAAAAGTAGTTCTAAATGAAATATTACATTTGGCAAATTCTAATACGGATATTGCTGAATTTTACAAATTCATACATCATTCTGTTAAAAAACTAATGAAAGCAGATAATTTATTTATTGCACTATACGATGCAAAAAGTGATATGATTAGTTTCCCATATTTTGTTGATGAATATGATGATGATGTAGTTCCTATAAAATCAGGTAAAAGCCTGACTGATTATGTAATAAAAACCAAAAGCTCGCAATTAATTGATATTGAAAGGGATTATGAATTACGGCAAAGTAATGAAGTTGATTTAATAGGATCACCGGCTCAAATTTGGCTGGGTGTTCCACTTGTTATCAGAGATGAAATTATAGGTGTGATTGTACTTCAAGATTACCATAATAAAGAAGCCTACACGAGAAACGAACAGGAAATTCTTGAGACAATATCTTATACTCTCGCAAAGGTAATTGAGAATAAGTTAATTGAAGAAGAAAAGAAGAATTTAATTGCGGAATTAAAAGCAACTAACTTTTCAAAAGACAAATTTTTCTCGATTATTTCACACGATTTGCGTGGTCCATTTAATGCCATTCTGGGTTATACAAGCATTTTGAAAAATGAGTATAAGTCTTTGAGCCAGGATGAAATAATACAATTTATCGACTCACTGCATCAAGCGACTTTCAATGTGTATAAACTACTTAATGACCTTTTAGAATATTCAAGATTTCAGCTCGGGAGAATTGAGTATAATCCAACAAAACAAAATTTAAATTTACTTGTTGTATCGAACATCCAAACACTTCAAGGTAATTTTGACAGTAAGCAGATTAAAACTAAAGTTGATATTGATGATAATCTGGAAATTTATGTTGATGAACAAATGATGAATTCAATTGTTCAAAATTTATTAACCAATGCTGTTAAGTTTTCGTTTCTGGATGGGACCGTAAATATTACGGCTGTTCAAAAACCGGATGAAAAAATGGTAGAAGTCGAGATACAGGATGAAGGTGTTGGTATGTCAGCCGAAGAAATATCGAGACTTTTTCGACTTGATTCAGTTTACACAAAGGTTGGAACGGCTCAGGAAATAGGAACCGGTTTCGGACTTATCTTAATAAAAGAATTTATTGAAAAACACGGCGGGAAAATTAGTGTTAAGAGCCAATTGAAAATAGGTTCAACTTTCGGTTTCACAATACCGATTGCTCTTTAATTTTACCCGGCATCTATCATAATCTCTCAATTTCCGCGAAATATATTTTCATTTGAAAAAGTTGGAAATGCAATGCTTCATACAGGAACATTTTTTCTCTCTTTATAGTATTTTCTATTATTTGGATAGTATTATTAATAATTTGGATGTTGCTTGGTATACCCGTAGGTTCCGGTGCAGGTTTATTTTTGACGAATTGATCTTTTAAGAAAACAAATGATATTAACATGAATTCTACTGCTGAGTACTGGATTGAAAAATTGAAGTTGGAAGCGCACCCCGAAGGTGGTTTTTTCAAAGAAGTTTATCGTTCTGAAGAGACAATTGAGAGTAAAACTTTACCAGAGCGATATAAAAGTGAGAGATGTTTTTCTACTTCAATTTACTTTTTATTGGCTGGCGAACAGTTTTCTGCTTTTCATAAACTTCAATCCGATGAAACTTGGCACTTTTATGAAGGTTCTCCATTAGAGATATTTATAATCGATGAAGAGTCAAATCTATCTGTTCCAAAACTCGGAAGGGATTTGGAGAATGACGAAACACTTCAGTTGACTATTGGAAAAGGGAAATGGTTTGCCGCCCGAATAATTGACCAAAAGTCATTTTCACTAATCGGATGTACCGTAACCCCCGGTTTTAATTTTGAGGATTTTGAATTGGGGAAAAGAGATGAATTGTTATCTCAATTCCCCAATCATTCAGTAATTATTTCTCAATTAACTCATGATTAAAAATTAAGAATTTATAATTCGCCAATGTCTTCATTCCATAAAGTTGGATTTGCTTCAATAAAGTCTGTCATCATTTTGATGCATACTTCATCAGATAAATCAACAACTTCAATTCCATGAGATTCCATAAATTCCTTTGCTCCTGGAAAAGTGACAGATTCTCCGACAATAACTTTTTTTATTCCGAACTGAACTGCAGCTCCGGCACAAAGGTAACACGGCATCAAAGTTGAGTATAGTATTGTATCTTTATAACTGCCGATTCTACCTGCATTCATTAAGCAATCAATTTCTGCATGAATCATTGGATTTGCTTCCTGAACACGCTTATTGTGACCTCTTCCAATAATTGTGTTATCTTTAATTAGTACTGAACCAATCGGAATTCCCCCTTCAGATAATCCCTTTTTAGCTTCGTTAATCGCTTCGACCAAAAATTCATCCATAATGCTCTCCATTAAATTTTAGTTAGATATCTTTTTTAAATTGTTTAATGCTGATCAAATAAGAAATAAAAAATGTAAAGAACGCAATCACTCCAAGTATAATATTTACTGATTTTACACGCGTCTCAAAATTTGGGATTCTACCATAAAACCGTGCATCAAAAAAATCATTAATCGGAATATACATTAAAGCAATTACTAAAGTCAGAAAAACCAGACATAATAGAAATGTGACGGTTGCTCCTTGTGAGGATGAAATCCTTATCGGATTTTTTTCTTTGAAATTGACATAGACCGTTCCCATTGAAAAAACTAATGGTACTATTGTTAAAACTGTAAAGAGTAAAAGCAGCAATGACTGTGTGTATAAAATATCAGACAAATAACGATGCGAAAATTTCATCAAAAAGAAACCGATACTACCTGTTGTCATCAAAATTATAATAAATTTAATTCTTACAATTTTGTTGATATCGATTGGTGAGGTTCTTAACCTCCAATAAGTTTCTCCTTCTAAACTCAACATCGGAAAAACAAAACGAAGTGATAAAGCGATGATCATAAATAATATGAAAACCAGAATTGATAGGTAAATTATCGTTTGTATTTGAGGGGAAACAGCTTTTAATATTATTAATTGAGTACTACCAATTCCACTTATAAAAAGTAATATCAGTAATATCATTATCGCGAGGTGAATAATTTGACTTGGTTCTCGAGTAAATATTATAATCTCTTTTTTAATAAGAGAATTAAATTGTGGATTCATTATGGTAGTTCTATCAAATATTGATTTAGTGTGATCAACAGATTTATCTTTTTTAGAAAACTTTAAGTTCAACACATCCAAATAACTTTTATAATAATACCTTTCTGCAACAATCACGGCAAGAGTAAACACCCCGCTCATCAATAGAAAAATAAGAAGTGAGTTAATAATTACTCTCAAATTATCACCACGAACGAATGCAAAAAAAGAATCTGAAGCTAGAAAATTTGGCAGGTAACTAATAATTGGAGATTGCAGAAAACTAAAATCAATATCAATATTTGGATAGTAAGGCAAAACCTCCATGACCATATTCAGAGGACTACTCGCATTGAAAAAATAAATAATTGATAAACTATAAAAGAATGCAATAATTAAAATCGTTAGTTTAACACCTATTTTAGTGGATATTTTTATAAACAAAAATAAAGTTAGAACTCCTATCACAGCATGAGTAAAAACAAATGGGAGTACTACAATGAAAAAAGACCAAAGATAAAATCCGATCGATAAATCGAAATACTTGCCATATCCGGCTAAACCCGCTAATAAAAAAATAAAAAGGGTTGAGGAACTGTAAAAAAAATTATCGAGAAACTTGATTATAAAAATACTCTCGAATCGGATTGGTTTGGAAAGTAGAAAGTCAATTTCAGGTGATTTGTAAAGCGTTGAAAAAGAAACAATCAGATTACCTGTTGTAACTGCTAACCCGAACATGAAGAACCCGATTCCTAAAAACCGATGAAGTAAGAATAAGCCTAATCGATATTTTACAAGTACCAACTCAATGGCAGTTTGTGATATTAAATAGAAGGCGATTATAAAAAGTGAATAAACAAAAAATGAACCGATATTTTTTATTATTGATGAAAATTTAAACTCCAAATCAAGGTAAAGAAGTGTTTTAATTTTATAGTAACCGAGATGAAATAGTTCTTTATACATTACCTGGTTATCTCTAAAAAGAAAGATTCTAAATTATGGAATTCTTTTTCTTGAAAAGATTTGAATGAATCGATGAGATCATCAAAAATAATTTTTCCTTCGTTCAAAATTATAATATGAGAACAGATTTCTTCTGCAATATGAAGACTATGAGTGGACATCAAAATGGTTTTACCTTCATTTACTTTTTTTCTGAATGCTGTTTTAACTATGTTCGCACTTTGTGGGTCAAGTCCAACCATTGGTTCATCGACCAGAATGAAATCGGGATCACTCAATAATGAAGAAGCTATTGAAACTCTTTGTTTCATACCTTGAGAATATGTTTCAGTTCTCCTTGAAATCCATTCACCAAGCTGAAGTAAATCAATAGTTTCCTCAATTCGGATCTTTATATCATGTTTCGATAATCCGAATAATCCTCCTGTAAATTTTAAAAATTCTAATCCTGAAAGTTTATCATAAAGAAAAGGTTGGTCAGGGATATATCCAATTAAACGTTTTGTTTCCAAAGGGTTGGATTTTATATCAAATCCTTTAATGCTTACATTCCCTGAAAGAGGGGAGAGAAGTCCTGCAATAATTTTTATAGCAGTTGTTTTTCCGGCACCGTTAGGACCTAAAAAAGCTGCGAAATCACCGGCTTCAAGTTGAAATGAAATATTATCAAGTGCTTTAAAGTTTCCAAAGGATTTAGATAAGTTTGTTACTTTTATCATCTGGTGGGATTTCAATCAGATTAAAATTTATAAATTAAAATTCTCGCATATCAATATTCTCAATATCTTCATAAGTAATTGAAGTAAGAACTTCATTAGTAGGATTATGAACGACAAGAATTCTTTCTTCTTGATTGTTAATAGCTTTATAAAGAATGTTTCTTACAGTTCTGGCATTACCAAAGTTCATGTCTCGATTTTGATAGAGTTCAGTAAACTTACCTAATAACATTTGCAAAGCACCTTCATCAAGATTATACCCATTTTTTTCACTGATCATTGTAGCAATTTCCAACATTTCTCTCGGGTTGTAATCTTCAAAATTAAAATAGTTGGTAAAACGAGATTGTAATCCCGGGTTTGAGTCGATGAAGTCTTTCATTTCGTTTGGATAACCTGCAACAATCACAACCAATTGATCTCTGTAGTCTTCCATTCTTTTAAGTAATGTATCAATTGCTTCTTGACCAAAGTCGCCGCTACCTCTTGACAGCGTATAAGCCTCATCAATGAAGAGAGTTCCTCCGAGTGCTTGTTCAATAACCTGGTCCGTTTTTTTGGATGTTTGTCCGGAGTAACCTGCGACCAAAGCAGAGCGATCAACTTCAACCAAATGCCCTTTTTGGAGAAGACCTAATTCTTTATAAATTTGACTTATTAATCGTGCAATAGTTGTTTTGCCTGTACCCGGATTCCCAAGAAAAACTGCATGCAAATTTTTGCTGATAACTTTTAATCCACGTTCCTCTCGAAGTTTTGAAACTTTCAAACCGGTTATTAATTTTTCTACAGATCTTTTAACAGATTCAAGTCCGGTTAATTCTTTTAATTCCAATAGATACTGATCAAGTAATTCCTTATTCCCTTCAACACGGGCTTGTTTCTTAACCGGTGCGGCTGAAACTATTGGTTTAATATCATCAACAGTAATCGTTTTTGTTATGTCTTCTGATAAATCATCTTGACTAATTTCAACGATTCTCAGTACTTGATTTTTAATCATTGCACCGACTAAGTTTCTAATAAGTCTTGCATTACCGAAAGTTTTATCTCTTGTTCTATAAATTTCGTTAAAATGTTTTTTGAGAAGTTCTTTAGCATTTTCTTCTAATACCAATTCTTTTTCTTTAAGTGAATTGATTGTCATTAACATTAATTCATCGGGATTAAAATCTTCGAAGTTAATAAATTTTGTAAATCTCGATTGAAGCCCGACATTACTATCAAGAAAAGTTTTCATATCGTCTGTATAACCGGCAGCGATAACAATAAATTTGCCGCGGTCATCTTCCATACGTTTGAGTAATGTATCAATTGCTTCTTTGCCGAAATCACTTCCGGAATTATCACCTGCTTTTACAAGTGCGTAAGCCTCATCAATAAATAAAGTTCCACCCAAAGCTCGATTTATTATTTCAGTAGTTTTCTCAGCAGTTTTTCCAACATAACTTGCCACAAGAGATTGCCTATCGGCTTCAACAAGATGACCTTTGGGAAGAATACCGAGTGCAGAATAAATCTGTGAAAATAATCTTGCGAGAGTAGTTTTTCCTGTGCCGGGGTTTCCGGTAAAAACTATGTGGTCTGAGAATCGACTTTGTATATCTTCGCCTTGCTCAACATAGTAACGGGCAAGTTTTACCAATTCGCGTATCTCTTTTTTGACACTCGCAAGTCCGGTGAAGGTATTTAGTTTATCAAGTGCAATTTTTAGGTTTTCCTCATCTATAACAAGTTTATATGTTTTACCTGATTGTCCTTTGAATAGTTCTTCAATATCAGCAACTGATAAAGTAGAAAGAGCATTTTTATCTCTCATTTTTTCAGGAAGTTTGAGATACCGTTTCCCTAATTTCATTTTGGCGTCGTTAAAAAGATTTCGAACGAGACGAGCATTTCCAAATGTTTTATCTCTTTTTCTATATAGAAGAATTAATTCTTTTTTTAGGAATTCAACTGCTGCATCAGCAATGTTATAATCTTCCTTCTTTGCCATTTGTTTGAAAATCTCAATCATCTCATCAGGAGTAAAATCTTCAAAATCAAAGAAGTGTGTGAAACGAGATTTCATTCCAGGATTAGATTCGAGAAACGTATTCATTTCGTCAGGATAACCGGCAGCAATCACAGCAAATTCACTTCCTCTATCTTCCATTCTTTTTAATAAAGTATCAATTGCTTCTTGACCAAAATCTTGACCGCTTCCTCCTTTTTTGACAAGTGTATAAGCTTCATCAATGAATAATAATCCACCAATTGAATCGGTAATTATTTTTTCAGTTTTCTGAGCCGTTTCACCAATATACTGACCGACGAGTGACGATCTATCGACTTCAACTAAATGTCCGCTTGGTAATAATCCCATCGCCTTAAAAACTTTTCCTAGTAAGCGTGCGATTGTAGTTTTTCCGGTACCTGGATTTCCTAAGAATACTGTATGAAGTGAAATTCCTTCTTGAGTTTTGAGTCCAAGTTTTTTTCGTTCTTTTATGAATTCGAGGTAATCGACAAAATCCCTCATTGCCTGTTTAACTGCTTTCAAACCGGTAAACTTATCTAACTCGGCTAAGATTTCGTCAACAGACATATCCGGTACTGCATCCTTATTTCCTTCAGAAGCTTGAACAGCTACAGTTTTCATGTCCTGTTGTGCATTTGTTTCAAGATCGGCAAAGTAAATCTCCGGCGATTCGTAATCGACAATTACTGAATTGCCAACAAGAAACCACTTCTCAACGGTTTTTTCACCATTAATATAAATATCAACTTTACCCTGTCCGCGTTTCCAAAAACCGGGTTCATCTGTTCCCCAGCTTTGAGAAAAAATTACAGTCCCCCAATCACTTTCAACATTCAATGCAAAATTATGTCGTCCGACTTCTTCATTATTCAATGACCAAACTGCAGAACCGTTAATAGTTATATTTCCTTGTTTAGCAAATGGATTTTGAATTACAACTTCAACGCCAATGTACTGTATTTCCGATTCAACAAATTGTAAGATATAGGTTTTATTACCGGTACTCATCTGCTCAATCAAATCAAAAGTCTTTGCATAGATTGTTTTTGCAGATGCTTTTTCAATTACCTGAAAATCTGTTCTTCGCTTTAATGTAATTATTTTGTTTTCTGATTGTGATTTTTCTTGAGTCGCACGAATATCTGTTGAAGATTTTTTAGGGCGATTAGTTTGCGATAACTTATGATATATCACTTCAAATCTATCGACACCACCGAAAGTATTTTTTAATTCTTCAGCTTTATTTAGTGCCGGTTTATATTGAAACATTGCAAACATTGTTTCTAACTCAAGTAGAATTGCTCTTTGGTGTAAGTCGGAAAGAGAAGCATCGGTAAGAATTTTTCGAACAGCCCAAAGTGAAAACCAGAATTCTCTTGCTTTGAAAGCTTCTTCAGCTTCATCGATTAATGGTTTATCTTTACCTTTTAATTTCTTTAAGAAGGAAGTTTTTATTCCCGCAGTTTTTCTGAACCATTCACGAAGTTTAAGATAATGTTTACTTTGTCCGTTATCAGCAATTATAGCATTTTCAAATTCAGCTAAAGCTTCATCGCATCTGCTCGCACCGGCGAGACAACTTGCTTTGAGGTGGTGTGCTTGAGCGAGGGATTGATCAGCCTTACCAATTACATAATTTAGATCTTGAAGTGCACCGTCAAAAATACCCATCCTCATTAGGATGAATCCACGATATAACCGTGGTTCAGTAGCATCCTCATCTATTTTTACTGCAAGATCGGAATACTCCATCGCTTGAGTCGGATTGCCATTTTCGAGATGTGCCCACGCAAGACAGCAAATAGCATGAGAATCTTCATTCATATTTTCATAAACTTTTTCAGCTAAACTAAGTGCAACTCTTTCTCTCCCATTGTTGAGATTATCAAATGCTTCATCCAGCATCGCTTCAAGTTCAAGTTGGGATCGGGTATTGTCCATTTATATAATAAAGTAAGAGAGTGTCTAATTAATTATGTTGAATAGTTTTTTATAACACGGATAAATCTATACAAAAAATGTTAAACAACAAAAAATAATGCTGATTGAAAATCATTTAGAATAATTCTTGAACGCATGAAAAATAATCATTTATATACTTATTTGCTGATTCTTCTGATTTAGCCTCAACGATACAGCGAATAATTGGTTCTGTGTTGGATTTTCTAAAGTGAACCCAATGATCTTCAAAATCAATTCTTAAGCCATCATCAGTATTTTGTTTTCCTGAAAGATATTTTACTTTTAATTTATCGATTATTTGATCGGGATTTGAATTGCCGAGAGCAATCTTCTTTTTAGCAATAAAATAATTTGGAAGAAGTTCTTTCAATTGGCTGAGAGTTCCACCAAAATCTAAAAGATGTTGTAACGTAATTACAACTCCTACCAGGGCATCTCTTCCATAATGCAATTCAGGCAGTATTACACCGCCGCTTCCTTCTCCACCAATAATTGCATTTACTTCTTTCATCTTTGCAACAACATTTGCTTCACCAACAGGTGACCGAAATAGTTTACAACCATATTCTGATGCAACATCTTCAACTGCACGGGTTGTAGATAGGTTGACAACAGAATTTCCTTTTTCTTTTGATAAAATAAAACGTACAGCTTGTGTTATTGTATTTTCCTCACTGAACGGTTCACCTTTTTCGGTGATTAGAACTAAGCGGTCAACATCAGGATCTACAACAATTCCGAAGTCACAATTATTTTTTTTAACTGCTTCCATCGTCTCAATCAAATTTTCTGGAAGAGGTTCTGGCAAACGGGGGAATATTCCGGAAGTTTCACAATTGAATTCAATCACTTCACAGCCAAGTTCTCTTAACATTTGAGGAATAACATATACGCCGGCACCATTCACACAATCGACAAGTACCTTAAATTTTCTATTTTGAATTGCCTTCACATCAATAAACTTTAGTTTAAGTACATCATTTTTGTGTCTCTCAAGCCCATCAGTGTATAAGGTATATTTACCAAGTTCGTTCCACTTTTTGTAATTAGATTCTTTTTTATTAACGATTTCAATTAATTCTAAGTTTTCATCCTGAGTCATAAACTGTCCGGTAGAATTGAGTAGTTTTAATGCATTCCATTCATTTGGATTGTGACTTGCAGAGATAGCAATTCCACCATTCGCATTAAGTGTTTTAACTGTATATTGAACTGTAGGTGTTGGACAAATCCCGATATCGACTACGTCTAATCCTTTCGCAAGTAGAGTCCCGATAACTATTGAAGAGACCATTTCGCCTGAAATTCTTGAATCACGACCGACAACAACTTTTCCGGTTTTAATAAAATCAGCGTACGCTGATGTATACTTTACCAATATCTCAGGCTCTAATCCGGAACCGACTATTCCTCTTATTCCGGAAATACTTACCATCAATGTAGACATTCATAACTCCTTCAAAAAAAAATATAAAACTATTTGTTGTTTGTATAAATTAAGGCACTTACATTGCTTTTTGATTTTTCTTTATCCAATTTTTCATAATCAAGTTCAGAACCTAAAACACTGTGTGGAATTAGGAAGATAATCAACATTAAAACTGCAGCACCAAAAACCCACCACTTTGGTCTAACTAATTTAAAAACTGCAAATAAAGCAATCAACCAACCGACTAAAGCAATTAGGGTTTTATTATCCGTTAAATCATAACCGAAAGGAAAACCTGTCCAGAGTGCTCCGAAAGCATAAAATTGAGTTAGTGGTCCAAAAATCATTCCGCCAAATGTTAATATAACTACAGTCCAAACAGTATACTTTTTTAAGTTGAATGAGTCCCAAAAGATTTGTAATCCTGTTCTGGTTGAAAATAACATTGCCAAGAAAATAAAAATAATATGAGGGATTAAAATACCTTTCGGAACATCACCTTTGAATCTTATAACTACCGGATGATTATTATTTAGTGGATAATTTTTTCCGTTACTTGAAAAAATAATTTTATACATTAGTTTTCCTGCCGGTGGTTGGTGGGGAAGATAAGATGTTAAAAAACTCCCATCCTTTTGCATTTTAACATAAGTCCATTCATCTTTAGTCTTATATCTTTTCCATAAAAGCTGTCCTTCAATAGTTTGGTCTTCAACATCCATTGATATTTTGTGGTCGTTTTTACCGCCATGAGTTCTATCTAATTTGTAAGTGATAAGTTTACCATCGATATTAATTCGGTTTGAAATGGGATAAGTAGGTCCGGTTAATCTTTGATAATAGGCGCTTGCAAGAGTAATAATTAAGGCTAATATCCATAGTGTGATGTTTTTGTTCATGATTTTAATAAAATTAAATGAGTACTTTAAATTCTTGTCATTAAAGAAAATTCAATACCGCGGAATTCAGGTTCATATCTGCATACCCCGCCTATACAAATATTTCCGGCTTGACGTGTACCAACTAAAATGGATGCGTTCATTTGTTCATTTATTTGATATCCGAATTGAATAAATGACCAGACTTTTCTTACGATCCTATCAGGAGTCGGCTCTTTTGATTCGATTTCTGTTATGAGAGAAAGACTCCAATTGGGTGATTTTAAGTATTCAATTTCCAAAACGTCAGAATAATATTCTTCACCGGTTATTTGATTTTGGTTTTGCTGATGTTCAACAACAACTTTAATAGTATTCGTTCCACCAAAATAGAATCGGTTTTCTAAAATCGGTGTATAACTGATTGTGTTCGTCTGCAATTCTTTATTATAACCGAATGAAACAATTGAAGTATAACCTTCATTCCATTTGTGATTTACTTGCATGAAAAATTCCTTTTGTTGTGTAACAACATCAAGATTCAATTTATTTACCAATTGATGGAAAGAATTTTTAGGTAGAGTTTCGGTCATTCCAAAATTCAGAGTTACAAAAGAATTATCACTATAATTGTAATTAGCTTCAAACTGAAAACCTTTTTCATTTGCCTGATCAAGTGGCGAAGGGTGACGGTTTAGTAGAACATAAGTATATTCTTTTCTTAAAGAAGGAGGGGTGTTATAAAATACGGTTCCATCACTGTTCACTAATGCAAAATTGTCATAGTATTTTACCTCACCCAAAATTGAAAAAGATGAATAATAATAACTTAGATTTCCATAAAAACCACGCCCAATAATTGATCGTTCATTATTAAAAATATTCTCTTTTATTTCATCATTTTGTTTGATACCATATTCAAAATAGATATCAAAATTTCCGATTGAGGGTTGAATCCTTATAGAACTTAGCGATGTTACTAATGAATTCGGTACGTCCGGTAAACTTGAGGCATAACTGAAACCAAATGGTAATTTACTTAATCCTTTATATTCAATATCAAACGCATGAAGAATATCTGCTCTTACTCCATTAAATTTCTCAGGCATACCGGAAAGTGCTGTTATTGTGAATCCTTTATACTCAGCCGAAAGTTTAATCCCCATCAAATTATTATCGACTCTTACATTCCTATCTTCATAACTTTTAAAGACCATTCCTCTTCCGAACATTCCATAAAAATTACCGAGTGTTATTGAGGAATTAAGTTCTTTATAGTCTAAATCTAACTTTACAAATTTAAAAGCGATATCAGAATATCTAAACTTACCCTTATTTATAGAGGGATCGGGATTATTAGGTTGAAATATATCTAAACGAAAACCGGTTGAAAAAATGCCATTTGTGTAATCAAGATTAAACCAATTTTCAAGTGTTGGTTCTTTGGCATCTGTATAATATGCGTAATCTAATTGATTTGAAATACTTAAACCTTGAGGTAATACAATTTCATCTGATTGAGCTTTAATTTCGACACAAACAGAAATTAAGGTAATTGTTATAATGAGATTAAATTTATTCATGTTCATCTGAAATTAATTAGCTAAAAGATTTTCAATAATATTCTTTACTTTTTTTTCATCCCCCTTCATAAAACCTGTGTGAGAATAGATGATGGTACCTGTTTTATCTATTATCAAAGAATAGGGGATTTGGTAAGCATAATATTTACGGGCTATTTCGGAATTTGAATCTGTAATAACAGTAAAACTAAACTGCTTCGATTTAACGAATGGTTTTACTTTGGCAATTGTCTTTTCATTGTCAGTCGAGATAGCAATAAAATTGAAGCCTTTATCTTTAAATTCCGAATAAATTTTTTGATACTCATCTAATTCTTCCATGCACGGTTTACACCATGTTGCCCAAAATGAGACGAGTGTTGGACCTTTGCCTAAAAGCTTATTTAGTTCAATAGATTTGCCGTCAAGATCTGTCCCTTTAAAATTGAAAGCTTTTTTCCCTTGATGAGAATCCTCGCCTTGAGGAAATACGTTTGTAAATAGAACAATGATGGTTAAGAATAAAATCATTTTTTTCAATTATTTCTCCAAAATCATTTTGCCGTTGGCAGTAAAACCGTCGGTAATTAGTTTATAAAAGTAGATTCCACTTGATAAAGTTCCGGAATCAAATGAAACTTCATAATTACCTGATTGAATTATTCCATCAACAAGTCTTGTTACTTCAATTCCTTGAATATTATAAACACTTAATGAAACATGACCTGTAGTTCTAATTCCAAATTTGATTTTTGTTGAAGGGTTAAACGGATTTGGATAATTGTTGGATAAATAAAACTCAAACGGCTTATCATCTTTTATTGATACTGTATTAACATTTGCAACCAAATCAATTATAGTTCTTACTGTTGAATTGAAATCACCGACCTGAAGCTGAATATTGCCGGTTCCACCGGAAACCAATGGAAAAACATGAAGTGCTATTTCACGTGATTCCCCTGGTAAAAATGAAGTACTGTTAAAAGAAGCAGTTGTTGCAACACTGTCCATTTCAGTTGGAAAACATGATTCAAAACAGAGTGCTGAATACCATGTTTGAGGGATGTCATTAATTGCTCTGACTACAAATACATCCTGATTTGATTGTGATATGTTTGTAACTATCGTTTTGAAAACCATCTCAGAATTAAGTGTATCACTAAGTGTGCTGTGGAGTGGTGTGACAGTTAAATTTTGAGCAGCTACAAATGTGCTAAGAAGAAAAAACAAACTAAACAAGAAATTTTTAAACATACGATATTTAATCCCCTCTAAACCGATTTATTTTAATACGATAATTGTAATAATGAGATGGAGTAAGATAATAAATCTAAAGTTTTGAGTCACGTTTAAAAGTCTAAGCGAACAACTTTAAAATCATCATTTAAATTCTTACAACTTTTTTATTTATTACAAGTTGTAAGGTTTGAATAGGGAAGAGGCTGTTTCAATCGAAATTATTTTAAACAATTCTTTGTTAACAGTTTTGAAACAACCTCTTTTTTATGATTAACTATAATCTCTTAGGTCCTGCGTTTATAACTTCTTGCGAACAAACCTTTTTGAACACTTTGAAATTCTCAATAAATCTTGCAGCAAGTGCATCATACTTGTTCCAGTATTCTTCCTTATTTCCCCATGAGTTTGATGGTTCAAGAACATCTTGTGGAACTTCTGGACATGAAAGTGGAACTTCAAATCCGAAAATTTTATCTTTTCGATATTCTACATTGTCAAGTTTTCCTTCGAGAGCTGCGTTTAATAGGTTACGTGTATGTCTAATGGAGATTCTTTTCCCGACTCCGAATCTTCCGCCAACCCAGCCGGTATTCACTAACCAAACATTTGCATTATGCTTTAACATTCTTTGTTTAAGCATTTCAGCATAAGCCGAAGGTTGTCGAACCATGAATGGTGCGCCAAAACATGCACTAAATGTTATTTGTGGTTCAATTCCAAGTCCAATTTCAGTTCCTGCAATTTTGGAAGTATAACCACTAATAAAATGATATTGAGCCTGCTCCGGGTTTAATTTAGCGATAGGTGGTAAAACTCCACTTGCATCACACGTTAAAAAGATAATGTTTTTGGGATGTTTTCTTACATAACCATCTTTCACTACATTAGGAATAAAATTTAGCGGGTATGAAGCACGTGTATTTTCAGTAATTATATCATCATCAAGATCAATTTTTCTACTGATGGGATCAAATACAACATTTTCCAATATTGTTCCAAATTTTCGCGTGCATGCATAAATTTCCGGTTCACTTTCGGAAGAAAGTCTTATCACTTTTGCGTAACAGCCTCCTTCAAAATTGAATACTCCGTCATTGCTCCAACCATGTTCATCATCACCAATTAAATTTCGTTTTGGATCGGCAGATAGTGTGGTTTTACCGGTTCCACTTAACCCGAAAAACAAAGCTACATCTCCTTCAGAACCAATATTTGCAGAACAATGCATTGGTAGTACATCTCTAAATGTAAGTAGATAATTAAGAACAGTAAAAACAGATTTTTTAATTTCTCCACCATATAATGAATTAGCAATTATTGCAGTTCGTTGAGCAAAATTTAGGATGATGGCTGTCTCGGTTCTTGTTCCATCAATAACAGGGTCAACTTTAAAACCGGGGACTGCAATTATCGTAAATTCAGGAAGAAATCGTTTTAATTCATCACGGTTATCGGTTGTTATGAACATGTTTCTTGCGAATAGACTATGCCATGCTTTTTCAGTTATTATTCTAACCGGCATTTTATAATCCGGATCTGCACCTGCATAACAATCCTGGACAAACAATTCTTCACCTTGAGCCCAAGCCTGAAGTCGTGCAAATAGAGAATTAAATTTTTCTAATGAATAAGGACGGTTATAAACTCCCCACCATATTTTATCTTCAGTAGAATCTTCTTTAACAATGAATTTATCTGCTGCTGCACGTGCTGTATGTTTTCCGGTGTTTACAAGAAGGGAACCGTATGCTGAAAGTTTTCCTTCATTCCGAAAAATAATTTCTTCGTGGAGTGCTGAAGTTGGAAGATTCCAGTAGACTTTATCTAAATGTGTTAAACCTTGATTTTTCAATCTAAAATCAGAAGCAAGTTCCATAGCTTCTTTACTTGCGGGGGTGTTAAACTCTAAATATTTGCTCATAACCAGTCCCTCACTAATTTTCTATCGCCTATGTAAAGTTCATTTGGTGAATTAGGATCGAGTGCCCATTTAATACGTTCAATTCCTTCTGTAATATCTTTAATTGAACCACAGTAACTAATTCTTAGATATCCTTCCATTCCAAATTCTTTTCCCGGAACGGTTAATACCATTACTTTGTCGATTAAAAATGCTGAAAGTTTATTTGAATCTTTTTCGTAATTACTAAAATCAGCAAAACAATAAAATGTACCATCCGGAATTGTAACTTTTACCCCTTCGAAAGAATTTAATAAATCAATTAAAACATTTCTGTTATTTTCCAAAGTGACCCGTAAATTTTCAACTCCGGATTGAATTCCATTCAGTGCCCCAACCGCAGCTTTTTGCAATAGTACTGATGGACCCGAAGTTTGATGTCCTTGAATATTGGTCATTGCTTCAATTAATTTTTTATTTGCTACAGCCCAGCCTATTCTGAATCCGGTCATCGCATATTGTTTAGAAACTCCATTTATAACTATTAGCTTCGATTTTTCTGATTGGTCTTTTGCGTAATTATAACAATTGATCGGTTTGCGTCCGTCAAAAATTAATCGGTGATAAATATCATCCATTATTAAATAAATATCTTTACGTTCACAATAATCAACAACATCGGAAATAAATTCCTCCGAATACATTGCACCGGATGGATTGTTTGGACTGTTAATAATTATTGCTTTAGTGTAACTTCCAACTTTTTGTTCAATATCTTTAATGTTTGGATAAAAAGTGCCATCCTCTGCATAAACAGGAATTCCATTTGCACCACAAAGTTTAGCCATATCGGGGTAGCTAACCCAGTAGGGAGCAGGGTACAATACTTCTTCTTGAGGATTTAGAATTGCTTGAAGAGCAACCATGATAGCTTGTTTTGCACCACCGGAAGCCATTACATTTTCGGGTGAAACTTTGCGATTATAAAATTCTTCTGTATAACGAATTATAGATTTTTTCAGTGCCGGAATTCCATCTGCAGGAGTGTAGCGAACTTCACCGGTATTGAGTGAAGTAACAGCAGCCATAACTGCATCAAGCGGTGCCATGCTTTTTGGTTCACCTCCACCAAGATGAATAACCGGATCACCTTTTTCCCTAAGTAAAGCAGCTTTTTCATTCAACTTTAGAGTTGGTGAAGCACTAATCGAGCGGGCGATTAAACTTAAACTCATTTATTTTTTCCCATTATTTAAAGTTATAATATTTACATATACAACTTATTTTTAGTATCGAATTGAAGCAAGTTAAATCTGTTTTAAATGAAAATAAAATTTGCTCTGGCATTGATTTTAATCTGATTTCAATACTATCTTTGTTTCCTAAAAGTTCAAACCAAATTAACCAAAATGTGATGTAATTTTTAAGTCAGGAGGATTCCACTGCCTACTAATTCAATTTTATTGTCTTCAATTGAAGAAAGTCCTACAATGGCATTATCTGCCCTTGTAAACCGATTAAAATCTGAAGGTAAAAATGTATTAAACTTTAATGCAGGTGAGCCAGATTATAATACACCTGAATTTATAAAAATAGCTGCCATGAAAGCTATTAACGAAAACTTTACGCGCTATACTGCAAATGAAGGGCATCCGAGTTTGATAAAAGCCATACTCAAAAAGTTTAAGACAGAAAACGATTTACACTTTTCAGAAGAAAACATTTTAGTTTCAAGCGGGGCAAAACACTCTCTATATAATATACTTAACGCAATTTGTAATCCCGGCGATGAAGTAATATTTCAAACACCGTATTGGGTAAGTTACCCGGAGATGGTAAAATTAGTTCAAGCAAAACCGGTTATTATTGAAGCCGGGACATCTCAAAGTTTTAAAATCACTCCGGAACAATTGAAAAACTCTATCACTAAAAATACAAAAGCATTTATTTTTAATACTCCTTCAAATCCTACTGGCGCAGTTTATTCAAAAGCGGAAATATTAGCCTTAGCCGAAGTTTTAAAAGAAGAAGATATATATGTTATTTCAGATGAGATTTATGAAAAAATTACTTTCGATGGAGAAAAGCATTTTGCGATTGGTTCAATTGATTTTATGAAAGATAAAACAATTACAGTAAATGGTGTAAGCAAATCTTACGCGATGACAGGTTGGAGGATTGGTTATGCAGGCGGTCCTAAAGAGGTAATCCGGTTAGCAAGAAATTTGCAAAGTCATTCTACATCAAATGCATGTTCTATTTCACAGGCAGCCGCTATCTCTGCACTTACAGAACATGCAGAAGAAATTCAAGAAATGGTTGCCGGATTCCATGAACGCAGAAATATTATTGTTCAGGAATTAAATGAAATTCAGGGAATAGTTTGTCCTCTTCCCAAAGGAGCTTTTTATGTTTTTTTTGATGTTCACTCATATTATGGAACTCATGTTAACGGATATCAGATAAAAGATTCAGCCTCGTTTTGCCATTATCTTTTGGATGAAGTTAGCGTCGGTTTAGTACCCGGGTCAGCATTTGGAAATGATAATTGTGTAAGAATGTCTTATGCTTGTTCGGTTAATGATCTTCAAGAAGGATTTAAGAGAATTCAACAAGGCTTAAAAAAACTAGAAAAGTAAAATATTGCAAATAGAAAATTAAATGTAGTGTTGATTATTCTGCTATGTATTGAATCAATGAATTTCTGATTTCATCAATTGGCATTTGTTTGTTAGTCCAAAGTTCAAAAGCTTTTGCTGCTTGATGTACGAGCATATTAATCCCATTCAAAATAATAGCCCCTTCTGCTTCAGCAATTTTTAGAAGGGTAGTTTTAGGTGGATTATAAACCATATCAAAAACGATTTGTCCTTTTGTAAACGCACTTGGCAGGTTAATAACACTATCTTCTATATCCGGAAACATACCGACTGAAGTTGCATTGATAATTACTTTTGAAGACTGTAGAAGGGAAATCAAATCAGGCGGGAATAATTCAAATGTTCTAAAATTTCCAAATTTCATTTTTGTAGAAAAATAATTTTTTAAAGATTCAGCTCTCTGTTCAGTTCGATTTATAATATTGATTGATGATGGTTTGAAATGTCTGATTAAAGAATAGATTACTGCTCTTGCTGCCCCTCCGGCACCTATAACGGAAACTTCATTCCCGGCAATTTCATCTTTATATGGGGCTAATGTTTCATAAACGCCATGAACATCAGTATTATACCCAATTAATCGTCCCATATCATTAACAACAGTATTTACAGAACCAACAATACCTGCTTCCTCTGAAACTGTTGAGAGAAAAGATACTAATGATTCTTTGTGGGGGATTGTCACATTAAAACCTTTTATTCCAAGCGCAAGCATTCCCTTTAATGCGTTTCTTAAATTTGATTGGGGAACATCAAATGGAAGATAAATGTAATCCATATCTAATAGAGTAAAACTTACATTCTGTATAAATGGGGAATAGGACTGCTTAATCGGATGTCCTATTAAACCGAGTATTTGTGTATTTTGATGAAACGTATTTTCCATTGTGCCCCTAAAAAAGTAGTATAATGTTGAACAAAGTATTTAAACTTCTTTATTAAGATCAAAATCTTCATCTTCTAAAAGAATCATAAAAAGCTTGGATTCATTGATCTCCGGATATTCTTTTGAAAACAGTTCTGATACTTTACTGCAAGATTTAATTGATGTTTTAAGCAGATATAACCCCTCTTTTTCAAACTTAAACTTATAGAATATTTTTGCCATTTTATAAAGCAATAAGCTAAAATCTGATTCAGTTTTCAATTCGGGGATCTGAAAATCTTCAAGACTATTTGAAACCTCTTTGTTTGGATCAAAATTATTTTTATTAGTAATCTTTTCTAAATAATCTTTCACATTTCTAAGTGTCTCTTTATCTGCTGAATCTGCACTTTCGGAATCAACCGAATTATCAATGTCTAAATTGTAAATAGTCATAGCAGATTGAAGATCTAACAGAGCATTATTGGTATTACCGGAAAAGAAATTACAAAGTCCTCTTCCAAGATAAGCAGTTAAATAATTTTCATTAAGACTAATAGCTTTAGTATAATTTTTAATAGCTTCGGGAAAATTTCCAAGCTCTTCATGTATAGTCGCAATATTAAAAAAGGACGCATCATCATTCGGATCAAGTTCCGTAACTCTTATAAATGATTCAAGTGCTTTATCCATTTTATTTAGATCAGCATAAAGATTGCCAAGATTAAAAATAGCATCAGTAAAATATTGATTTAAAGCGATTGCAACTTCATAATGATTTATAGCTTCTTCAAAACGCAACAGTTTTTCAAACACAATGGCTTTATTAAACCACCCGATTTCACAATTGGGTTCTAATTCCTGGTATCTGTCATAAGAGGTAAGTGCTAAATCTAAATCGTCAATTGTTTCGTAACAAACACTCAGTTGAAAAATTGCATCTACATATTCGGGATCAATTTCAATTGATTTTTTAAAGTAACGAATTGCTTTAGAATTATATCCCTTCCTCTGGTATAGGCGTCCGAGCCTATAATATATATTTTCATTATTGGGATCATAACCAAGTGCTTCGAGTAAAACTCTTTTAGCTTCTGAATATTTTTTAAGATGAATTAGAATTACTGCTTTTTCAAGTAAAATTTCAGAGTCAACGGGATTAAGGGAAAGTGATCGTTCAACGGCTTTAAGAGCACGTTTCTTTTGGCCGAGATGATTATGACAGATGCTCTTTTGATACCACAAATCGGAGTCATATGGTGAAAATTGAAGCAAATTCTCAATTATATATAAAGCTTCTTTATACTTGAAGTTCTGCATACATTGTTCGACCACATCTTCAAGAAAACTTACACTAAGGAAAGTTCTTCCTTCAATAATAATTTCTTTACTTGCGTTGATGTTATTAAAAAGATCATTGCGGGTAAAAGAATCATTTTCGTTTTCTCCGAAAAATTCAGAATCGAAATATGACATCATTCTCCAAATATTTATTTTATTCTTATTAAAAATCTATCTCTAAAAGAATAGAAAATCAAGTTGATTTTGAAGTCGTTTTTTTTAAGAGATATTATAAGAATAATTTTTGACTAAAATTAAGAAAAACCCCGCTGATTGGTAAAAATACAGCGGGATTAAATAATACTATTTTTTTAGAACTGCGGTTACTTTTTCGGCTGCATCTTTAAGTGTCTGTGCAACTTCAAAGTGTAAATCGGATTTCTCTAAAAGGATACCGGCTTCTTTTGCATTAGTTCCTTCTAATCTAACAACTATAGGGATTTGCACTTTTATCTCATTAGCTGCATCAATAACACCTTGTGCAACACGATCGCAACGAACAATACCGCCAAAAATATTTATCAGAATAGCTTTAACGTTAGGGTCTGACAAAATTATTTTAAATCCATTAGCAACTGTTTCTTTATTAGCTCCGCCGCCAACATCAAGGAAATTAGCAGGTTCACCACCGGCAAGTTTAATAATATCCATCGTACCCATTGCTAATCCTGCACCGTTCACCATACAACCAACATTTCCGTCAAGTTTGATATAGTTCAAGTTAAACTTAGATGCTTCAATTTCTAATGGATCTTCTTCGTTAAGATCTCTTAATGCTTCGTATGATTTTTTTCTGTATAAAGCATTATCATCAATTGTAACTTTGGCATCTAGGGCAATAACTTTATTGTCATTAGTAATTACCAGCGGATTAATTTCTAATAAAGATGAATCAGAATTTTCATACGCTTTGTAAAGGTTCATTATGAAAGGAACAAAATATTTAAAAACTTCTCCTTCCAACCCTAATGCAAATGCTAATTTTCTTGCTTGAAATGATTGAAAACCAACTGCCGGATCAATCCACTCTTTAATTATTTTTTCGGGAGTTTCTTCTGCAACTTTTTCTATTTCTACTCCTCCCTCGGTGGAAGCCATAATTACATTTTTTGAGACTGAACGATCAAGTAGAATACCAAGATAAAGCTCCTTTTTATAATCCAATCCTTCTGCTATAAAAAGTGTTTTGACTATTTTCCCTTCATCACCGGTTTGGTGGGTAACTAATAAATTTCCTAAAATTTTCTGTGCATAATCTTTAGCTTTTTCAACAGATGTTGTAAATTTTACTCCACCTTCTAAAATTAGATTTTCACGGTTTTTAGGATCAAACACTTTTCCTTTGCCTCTACCACCGGCATGTATTTGAGATTTTACAACATACTGGAAAACACCTTTTGAATTGAGGGCTTTAATCGCTTTATCAAAGTCTTTCATTTTGGTAATAGCGATTCCATCTTGAACCGGAACCCCAAATCCTTTTAGGATTTCCTTTGCCTGATATTCGTGTAATTTCATTCAAGTTCCTTTGTTAATTGATTTATTATTTATTAAACTTTTTCACTCATTAATTTAGCTTGTAAAAAGAGAAGTAGATAATCTCTTCCACCGGCTTTAGAATCGGTGCCTGACATATTGAATCCACCAAATGGGTGAACACCAACTAATGCACCGGTACATTTTCTATTAAAATAGAGATTACCGATTAATAATTCTTTTTTTGCTTTATCTAATTTTTTTCGGTTGTTTGAGTAAACCGCACCGGTTAAACCGAACTTAGTATTATTAGCGATCTTTAATGCATCATCAAAGTTTTTAGCTTTAATTACAGCCAAAACCGGAGCGAAAATTTCTTCTTGAGAAAGTCTTGCCATTGGTTTTATATCTGTAAAAACAGTTGGCTGTAAATAAAAACCATTACCTTCAGCAATACTTCCACCGCTTAATAATTTACCTTCCTTTTTCCCGATTTCAATATAGCCCAATGTATTTTGTCTTGCTGATTCATTAATTACCGGTCCCATAAAATAATTTTCTTCACCTGGTCCAATTTGAATTTTTTCAACTTCAGCTTTCAGTTTTGTTACAAATTCTTTATAAACTGATTGATCCACAATTGCACGTGAACATGCCGAACATTTTTGTCCC
Source organism: Ignavibacteria bacterium (assembly GCA_030684555.1). Lineage (GTDB taxonomy): Bacteria > Bacteroidota > Ignavibacteria > Ignavibacteriales > Ignavibacteriaceae > JAGUXE01. The sequence continues at coordinate 105,234 of JAUXVN010000112.1, read as the reverse complement.
TGATAACCAAAAGCTGCTGCAACAACACCTTTTACGGCAACATCAATATTTGTTTCACTGTCTACAATGATACTATCTTTTCCACCCATTTCAGCTACTACACGTTTTAACCAAATTTGTCCGGGTTGAACTTTTGCAGCTAATTCATAAATATGAATTCCAACTTCCATTGAACCTGTGAACGAAATAAATCTTGTTTTTGGATGAGCAACAAGAGTATCACCAACTTCACCACCGGAACCGGGTAAGAAGTTAAGGACACCTTTTGGAATTCCGGCTTCTTCCATAATTTCATAAAACAACCTGCCCATCATTGGTGCATCGCTTGATGGTTTTAAAACCACGGTATTACCTGTTACAATAGCAGCTGATGACATTCCAACCAGAATGGCAAAGGGGAAATTCCAGGGTGGAATCACAACTCCAACTCCTAATGGGATATAAACAAGTTCATTTTTTTCTCCTTTGATTGGAGTAATAGGCTGCTTGGAAGCATAGCGAATCATTTCACGTGCATAAAACTCAATAAAATCAATCGCTTCAGCAGTATCGGCATCAGCTTCTGTAAAGTTTTTACCTGCTTCAAGTATCATGTAGGAATTAATTTCAAATCTTCGTCTTCTTGCTATTTCAACCGCTTTGAAAAGCAAATTTGCTCTTTGTTCAGCCGGGACATAACGCCAAGTTTGAAACGCTTTTTCAGCCTCCAATATTGCTTTATCTGCTAATTCCGCTGTCCCTTTATAGAAAGCTGCGATTAATTCATCTTTATTAGAAGGATTAAAAGAACCAAAAGTTTTTTCAGTTCTAACTTTTTTCCCGCCGATTATTAGTTCATAAGTTTTACCTAATTTTTTTCTTACTTTATCAATTGCTTCTTTTTGAAGTTGAACATTTTTCGCTTTTGAAAAATCTATAATTTGTTCATTTCGGAATGGATTAATTTTCATCTCGATCTCCTGATTTTAAAAAATGAGTTGCAAAAATTACTCTTTTTAATCAAGAATATCAATTTTCGTTTAAGGTTTGATATTTAGTCATATAGTCTTAATTTTGAGTACAATTAACTTATTAACAAATTATGAAGTTATGTCAACATCTATCAACCGAAATATCAATGAATTTTCCGACGCGGAAACTACTGAGTTTTTGAATTTAATTAAATCTGATATTTCAGAACTTAGCCAAGATCAGATTTCGTTTATTTCTGATTTTTTAGGATCCTTAAACAAAAAAGTTGGTTTTAAATACTCATATAGTAAAGAGAAGGAAATTCTAAATATTCTAAATGGGTTAAGAAGATGTTTAACTGATTCCAATTCTGATTTGGAAGACATTAATTCAGTTTCTATTGAAGAATTTACCAAACTTACAGCGCTCCTTAAACAAAAAGAATCCGAATTCAAATCACTTCTCAATAAAGAAGATGATTTTCATATTCTAATAGAAACTTCAGTTGATGTAATCTTTAGGTTATCAGCTACCGGAAAAATGCTTTACATAAGCCCATCAGTTTTTATGACTTTCGGTTATCAAGTTTCTGAAGTTATTGGTAAATCGCTAATAAATTTTATTCCAAAAGATAAAATGCGTGATACACTCACCATCATAACTCAATTCTTCAAAGCAAAAACTCTAAAAGAATATCGCACTCAAATCATTAAAAAAGATGGGACTTTTTTGGATGTTGAGATCAATGCGATGCTTATTGAAATTGATGGGAAGTATGTTGGTCAGGGAACAATGCGTGATATTAGCAGCCGGATTCAAGTTGAAGAATCACTGCGATCCTCAGAACTTTTTTTTAGAGAGGTCTGGGAAAAATCAAGCGATGGAATGCGAATTATTGATAGTGAAGGAAAAGTTCATTTGTGTAATTCCGCTTATGCAGAAATGGTAATGCAGCCAAAAGAAGATATAATCGGAAATAGTTTTGTTGAATCATATGCAGAAGAAATTAGCTCCGGTATTCTTGAAAGATATAAAATAAACTACCAAACAAATAAGATAACTCAAAAATATGAAACCTACTTATCGCTTAAATCAGGGGACAAGAAATATTTCGAAATAACTAATTCCAAACTCTCAATAGGAAATTTTTCTGAACTAATTCTGAGCATTTTTAGAGACGTCTCAGAAAGAAAAAAATCTGAATTAGAGTTAAAGAAAAAAGATAAAATACTTGAAGGAATTGCTGAAGCTTCAAAAATATTAATTAGTGAGGATGATTTTGATGTTGCGGCTGAAAAAGTTCTAAAAATATTAGGTGAGTCCACAGAAGTTGATCGTGTTTATATTTATGAGAATATTCCCTTCAAAGGAAATGATTGCCTTATCGAAAGATATGAATGGGCAAATGAAGGGACAATTCTACAACTTGATGTTTGGCAGGGTGAGGTAATTCCCTACAGCCGTTTTGAAGCGGTAGCAATGTATGAAAAATTGAGCAAAGGTGAAATGCTTCATCTCAACATTGAAGATATGAGTGAAGAACAAATCAAATCTTTTATCGATTCAGACATTAAATCCATTTTATTGGCGCCAATAATTTTTAGTGGTCAGTTTTGGGGATTCCTTGGATTCGATGCATGTAAAAAACCTAGAAATTGGACAACAAATGATAAACAAGTGCTTGAGACTATTGCTTCAAGTATTGGCGGAGCAGTAAACCGAAAAGCAGCTCAGTCAAAATTAATAGAAAAAAATAGTGAATTAGATATAGCTCTTAAACAAGCACATCAAGCTGCAAAAGCAAAAAGTGAATTTCTTGCACTAATGAGTCATGAGATTCGTACCCCCATGAATGCGGTTATAGGGATGACCGGACTTTTACTCGATTCTCAACTTAGCGAAATTCAAAGAGAATTTGTTGAAACAATACGTCTTTCAGGAGAACAATTATTAGTTATTATTAATGATATATTAGATTTCTCCAAAATTGAATCTGAAAAATTAGACCTCGAAAGTCAACCATTTGAAATAAGAGAATGTATAGAAGATGCTCTTGATTTACTTGCTTCAAAAGCAGCAGAAAAGGGGATTGATCTACTATATCTTTTAAGAGCAAACACTCCCGGTACAATTAAAGGTGATGTAACAAGATTAAGACAGATATTAACTAACCTCGTTAATAATGCAATTAAGTTTACAGAGACAGGTGAAGTATTTATTGAAGTTAAATCGACTCCGGTTGAAAATAATTTTAACAAAATTACTTTCTCTGTGAAGGATACGGGGATCGGAATTCCAGAAGATAAACTCAATAGATTATTTCAACCTTTTAGCCAAGTAGATTCTTCAACAACAAGAATATATGGAGGAACCGGTTTAGGTTTGGTTATCTCAAAAAGATTAACTGAACTTATGGGAGGTAATATGTGGGTTGAAAGTGTTCCCGGCAAAGGATCAACTTTCCATTTTACCATAGTTGCCGAAACAGTACCCGCATTGCCAAGAATATTTGTTAAAGGGGTTATCTCACAACTTGAAGGGAAAAAAGTATTAGTTGTTGATGATAACTCAACAAATAGAAGAATCTTAGAGATACAAACTAAAAATTGGGGAATGGTTCCAATTCTTTTTGAGAAACCACTTGAAGCCCTAAAGACGGTAAGCGATGGGACTAAATATGATCTAGCCATTCTTGACTATCAAATGCCTGACCTTAGTGGAATAGATCTCACCACTGAAATTAGAAAGTTACCAGTTGGTGAAAATCTTCCTATAATAATACTAACTTCAATGGGAAGAAAAGAAGATGATTCTGTTATTGAGAAACTGAAAATATCAAAATACATCTTCAAACCTGTAAAACAGTCTCAATTATTAGATGCAATCTCTGTCGTTTTAGGTGGACATGTTCAATACAAACCGCGTCACGAGAGATCATTAACAATTGATAAAAATCTTGCTGAAAAATATCCTCTCAGAATATTACTCGCAGAAGATAATGTTATTAACCAAAAAGTTGCTTCACGAATTTTAGAAAAACTCGGATTTAGATCTGATATTGCAAGTAATGGGCTTGAGGCTGTCGAAGCTGTTAAAACAATTAATTATGATATTGTTTTCATGGACGTGCATATGCCGGAACTGGACGGATTGGAAGCTTCCAGAATAATTGTAGAAGAAATTCCTGAAGGTAGAAGACCGATAATTATTGCAATGACTGCAAACGCCATGCAGGGAGATCGGGAACTTTGTTTGGCTGCTGGTATGAATGATTATTTAGGTAAACCCGTACGTATTGAGGAACTGCAGGAAATGCTCTCCAAATGGGGTCAAAAAATATATTCACATAAACAGAATATTATTGAATCTCTCCAAATGGATAAACTTCCCACAAAGTTTATCGATGAATCAAAAATATCCTTCTTTAAAGATTTACAGTCAGAAGAAGATCTTGAATTCTTTGCTGAATTGATAGATATTTATATTGTTGAAACCCCAAAAATGTTACTAAAGATTCGTGAGTCAATTGAAAATCAAAGTGCGAGGGATCTTGCATTTGTATCACATAAATTGAAGGGAAGTAGTGTTATGCTCGGAATAGAGCGTATTTACCAAATTTCCTCTGATCTGGAGCAGATTGGTAAATCGGGAACAACTGATGGAGCACATCAGATGTATGTTGAATTAGAAGAACTTTTCTTAAAAGTTATAATTGAATTAGGACAATTAAAGCGCAAGTATCTACCCGCATAAATTAGCCGTTTTAGTTTGTTTGAATCTTTTAGAATTCCAGTCAAAGTGCCTTGAATGACTCTCTCCTTTTTTATTATATTTAAAGTTATATTAATTTAGATAAAATATGTTTCAGAAAGAGGATTTCGTGGCTATTCAAACCGAAGAAAAACATCAAGAAAAAACTTTAATAGAAGATATACCAGCGATACTTCCGGTACTGCCTTTAAGAGATATTGTAATTTTCCCGTACATGATTTTTCCTGTTCTCGTTGGGAGAGAACAATCGATTAGAGCTGCTAACTATGCACTTGATAACGGAAAATATATTTTCCTTGCTACCCAGAAAAAATCAAATCTTGAAGATCCCAAAAAAGCAGATATTTATTTCGAGGGAACTATTGCCAAAATTGTTCAAATCTTGAAACTACCGAATGGACTTTTAAAAATTTTGGTGGATGGTGTCCTTCATGGCAAAATAACTGAGTTTACAGAGAGAAAAGAATTTTTTGAAGCTGAGATTGAAACTATTGTATCAATGCCGGAAAACGATCATGAAATGAATGCATTGATTAGACAAATGGTTCATCTTTTCAAAGACTACGTTAAGATTAACAGAAATATTCCTTCAGAAGCTATTGTTGCGTTTGACAGCATTGAAGAACCAGACAGAAAATTGTTTTATGCAGCAGCTAATATTAATCAATCGATTGAAACGAAACAGAAAATCCTTCAAAAGTTCACAATTAAGGAACAGTATTATGAGATTATTGCACTCTTAAATTCTGAAATTGATATTCTGAAAATCGAAAAAGAGATTGATAATAAAGTACAGGACAACATTGCTAAAACTCAAAGAAAATTTATAATTCAAGAACAGATTAAAATTCTTCAGGATGAATTAGGTGAGGAAGACGATGGTTCACCCGAATATTTAAAATTAAAAGATCGAATTAAAAAAGCAAAAATGCCGAAAATGGCTAATGAAAAAGCTATAGAGGAATTAAACAAACTAAAGAAAATTCCTACACTATCTCCTGAGTTTACAGTTATTCGAAATTATTTGGATTGGTTACTTGATGTACCCTGGAACAAAAAATCGAACGATAATCTTGAAATTAAACATGTTCAAACAATTTTAGATCAGGATCATTTCGGATTAGAGAAACCGAAGGAAAGAATTATTGAACACATTGCGGTTCTAAATTTGGTTAAACAAATACGGGGACAAATTTTGTGTTTTGTTGGACCTCCCGGGGTTGGTAAAACGTCTTTAGGAAGATCAATAGCTCGTGCACTTGGCCGGGAATTTGTTCGAATAAGCTTAGGTGGAGTTCGTGATGAAGCCGAAATTAGAGGTCATCGAAGAACATATATCGGTTCAATGCCGGGGAAAATTATTCAATCAATGAAAAGAGCATCAACAATCAACCCTGTTATCCTGCTTGATGAAATAGATAAACTTAGTGCTGATTTTCGAGGTGATCCATCATCTGCAATGTTAGAAGTTCTGGACCCCGAACAAAACAATACATTTCAAGATCATTACCTTGAAGTCGATTATGATTTATCACAAGTGATGTTCATAACAACCGCAAATGTGAGATATTCAATTCCTGCTCCTCTACAGGATCGTATGGAAATAATTGAATTATCCGGATACCTTGAGTATGATAAAATAGAAATTGCTAAAAGACATATTATGCCAAAGCAAATCAAAGCACACGGACTTGATAATAAAAATGTAAAATTCAATGATGAAGCAATCAGAAAGATTATTACTCACTATACACGTGAGGCGGGAGTAAGAAACCTTGAGAGAGAACTTGCATCAATCTGTCGCAAGCTTGCTAAAGAGATTGTACTCAGAGATTCTCAGAATGGCTCGGTTAAGAAAAAGAAAAAAGAATTCGTAGTTGATGAAGTAGATATCGAAAAATATCTCGGTGTTTCGAAATATAAAAATAGTAAGTTTGATAAATCGAACAGGGTAGGAAGCATTACCGGTCTCGCATGGACAAGCGTAGGAGGTGAATTACTTGTTGTTGATGTTTCAGTAATGAGTGGTTCCGAAAAACTTACGCTCACAGGGCAAATCGGAAATGTTATGAAAGAATCTGCACAAGCTGCTTTAAGTTATCTGAGATCAAACGCAAAAAAATTACATATTGAAGAGAATTTTTTCAAAGGGAAAGAGATTCATATTCATCTTCCTGAGGGGGCGATACCGAAAGATGGACCTTCGGCAGGTGTTGCAATGACTTTAGCAATGCTTTCAGCTATCACCGGAAAACCAACACGCGGTGATGTTGCAATGACAGGTGAAATAACATTGAGAGGAAAGGTTTTAGCTATTGGCGGTCTGACAGAAAAGCTATTAGCTGCTAAAAGAAATGAAATAAATACGGTTTTAATTCCGAGAGAGAATGAATCAGATTTGAAAGAAATTCAAGCGGCTGTCACTGACGGTTTAAGAATCATTCCAATTTCCACAGTCGAAGAGGCAATTCCATATGCTTTTGAAGATATAACTAAAAAAGTAAGGTCGAGAAGTGTTATCAAATCAGCATCTAAAAGAAAGAAGAAATAACAAAATGAATCAAATAAAAGTTAGTGGTGGTAGTAAAAAAGAAATTTATGAATCCTTATTTCCACAAATTAAAAATTTGCTGGATGCTGAAGATAGTTTAATCTCTAATTTGGCAAATGTCACTGCCGCTTTAAAGGAATCTTTTCCCAAATTCAGTTGGGTTGGCTTTTATATGTTTGATGGTGAAAAACTTTTTCTCGGTCCATTCCAAGGAAAAGTTGCCTGTACGAAGATTGAAATTGGTAAAGGCGTTTGCGGATTTGCTGCAGAAAAAATGGAGAGTTTAATCGTCCCCGATGTAAATGAATTTGAAGGACATATTACATGTGATACTCAAACCAAGTCTGAAATTGTCATCCCACTTTTTGATGACGAAGGTATTTTAGGTGTGTTGGATATTGATAGTTATGAATATAATACCTTTGATAATACTGATTTAACTCAATTAGAAGAACTGGTCGATTATTTAGTTAACGAAATCTTTTAAGGAAATTCAAAATGGCTTTTTTAGTCACTGCTCGGAAATACAGACCACAACGTTTTGATGAAGTTGTTGGGCAGGAACATATTACTACAACCTTAATCAATTCACTCAAAAGTGGAAGAGTAGCTCATGCTTATCTTTTTACGGGTCCACGCGGAGTAGGAAAAACAACCTCTGCAAGAATATTAGCAAAATCACTTAATTGTCTAAACCCTCAAGATTTTGAACCATGTAATAAATGCGAAATGTGTTTATCAATCCAATCTTCTCAATTAATGGATATTATTGAAATTGATGCAGCCTCTAATCGTGGTATAGACGAAATTAGAATGTTGCGCGAATCTGTAAAATATTCTCCAACAAAAGGGAAGTATAAAGTTTATATCATAGATGAAGTTCACATGTTGACTAAGGATTCGTTTAACGCTTTTTTAAAAACATTAGAAGAACCACCGTCCCATACAGTATTTATTTTTGCAACTACAGATATTCAGAAGGTGCCTTCTACAATTATTTCACGATGTCAACGATATGATTTCAGAAGAATAAATCTAACTATTACTAAAACTCTATTACAGGAAATTGCCAATAAAGAAGGTATCAAAATTGACGATAAAACTTTAACAATTATTGCAAAAAAAGCTGATGGTGGTCTTCGTGATGCAGAAAGTTTTTTCGATCAAGCGGTTGCATTTTGCGGTGATACAGTAGATTATGAGACTGTCGTAAAAATCTTAAATCTAATTGATGATGAAGTCTATTTTAAAATATCGGATGCAATTCTTCAGAAAGATTATTCGATTCCATTTTCAGTATCAAAATTAAATTATGATAATGGTTGGAACTTTATCGATTTTACCGAAGGTTTGGTTGAGCATTTCAGAAATATTATGACTGTAGTTGTTTCGGGAACTACTGATTTTATTGAAACATCAGAGGTTTACAATCAGGCATATTTGAACTACCAAAAAAGTTTTACCGAAAGTGACCTTCTAAGAATATTAAGTTATTTGAATAATTTACAATCGGAATTACGTTTTTCTCAAAACCACAAATTGAAAATTGAGGTTGCTCTTTGTCATATTATCGGGCTTGAAAGAAGTATTACAATTTCTTCACTCCTCTCGAATATTGATATTGATGAACCTGAGGTAAAATCAGAAAAAGTTTTAAAACCTTCTTCTAAAAAAACAGAATTAGAAACTTCTACCGTCAGCGATAATCGAAATTTCTATCAGCAATCAACGGAGGTTAAACAAGAAGAAAAAAGAGAGATTAAACCGATTCAAAAGTCAACTATAAATGAACCTGATTCACTTTTCAATTTTGAAAGTGTAATTAAAAAATGGGAAGGTTTTGTTAAATCGATCAATTCAGAAAAAGCTCTTGTTCTTGGTCCGATGGTAAGTAAACTTTCTCCAATTGGAGTTGATAGAAATAGGATTAATGTACAATTCGGAGATGATTCGGGAAAAGTAATGTATTCAACTCACCAGGAATATTTTGATAAGAAGATAATTGAACATTTTGGTAAAAAATTTCATTTAAACTTTGTTGAGGGAAATATTGTTAGTTCATTCAGTAATGAAGTTGCTAATTCTTCAGTTACAATCCCTAAAATTCAATTTGATAAATCCGCTGATGATGATCCATTGATTATCGCAATTAAAGAAGAATTAGGGGGTGAAGAGTTTAATTGATTTTCACTTAATCTCTTAAATATGAAGGAATTACGACAAAATATTTTCGGTAATTCCTTGTTAAAATTGTGATTATTTTATTTATTTACTTATTTTTGTAAACTATGTCAGAAAATCTAATAATTGCAATAGATGGTCCCGCCGGATCAGGTAAAAGTACTACTGCCCGTTTACTTGCTCAGCGTCTCGGATTTTTATATATTGACACAGGTGCGATGTATAGAGCAATTACCTACTCAGCCATTACGAATGACATTTTAGAGAACAAAGAAGCAATCGTCAAATTTACGAAAGAATCAAACCTTTCTTTAAAGTATAATGGAGATACAAAAGTATTCCTTAATGAAGTTGAAATTACAGATGAAATAAGATCCCCATTAGTAAATTCTAAAGTAAGTGACATAAGTAAAATAATTGAAGTGCGGGAAGAGCTGGTTGCTAAACAAAGATTAATGGGACAACAAGGAAATTGCGTAATGGAAGGCAGAGATATTGGCACTGTAGTTTTCCCGAATGCAAGTGTAAAGATTTTTCTAACTGCCTCAATAGATAAAAGAGTTGATAGAAGATTAAAAGAATTTGAAGACAATGGGAAAAAAGTATTCTATGATGATGTAAAAGAGAATTTAGTCAACAGAGATATTATTGATTCCACAAGAGATGTAAGTCCGTTAGCAAAAGCTGAAGATGCGGTTGAAATTGATACATCTTTTTTAAGCATAGATGAACAGGTAACAGAAATTTTAGAAATAATTAGAAATTTTCAAACCAGTACCAAATAGATAAAATTTAAAGCCATAAAAACAAAATATGTTAAACTAATTTTGTTGTTTTTATTTTCATTTAATGGCTTTGGAAGATAAAAACAAAAAGTACTTATTGGAGGATTAATGTCTGAAAAGACTAAATTCGTGAAAAACGATTCAGCTAACGATGATTATCAAAAAGCACAGAAGTTTTTCCATGAAGAAGAATATTCCCAGGAGGAATTTTCTGCATTATCAAAACTTTATTCCGATTCTTTCCGCGATGTGAAAGAAGGAGAACCTATCACAGCCAGAATTGTACGAATAGTACCTGATGGTGTTATCGTTGACGTTGGCTTCAAATCTGAAGGCTCTTTGTCTAAAGATGAATTTACTAATTTCGAAAGCCTAAAAATTGGTCAAGAAATTGAAGTTGTTCTCGAAAGTGTAGAAGATCAAGAAGGTAATCTAGTTCTAAGCAAAAGACGTGCTGATTTCCTCAGAATTTGGGGCAAAGTTACACGTTCTTACGAAACTGGCGAAATTCTTACCGGAAAAATTGTTCGCAGAATTAAAGGCGGTATGGTTGTTGACCTTATGGGAATGGAAGCATTCTTACCAGGTTCACAAATTGATGTTCGTCCTATTCGTGATTTTGATGCTTTTGTCGGACGTGATATGGACTTCAAGGTTGTTAAAGTAAACATTCCAACTGAAAATGTTGTTGTTTCCCATAAAGTTCTTGTTGAAGAAGAAATGGCTGACCAACGTCAAGCTATTCTTGATAAACTTGAAAAAGGACAGATTTTACAAGGTACGGTTAAAGCTATCACCGATTTCGGTGTTTTCGTTGACTTGGGCGGTGTCGACGGTTTAATTCACATCACTGATTTAAGTTGGGGAAGAATTAACCATCCAAATGAAGTTGTTAAACTCGATCAAACAATTAATGTTGTTGTTACAGATTTTGATGAAGAAAAACGAAGAATTTCATTAAGTCTTAAAAAATTATTGGCTCATCCCTGGGAAAATATTGAAGCTAAACTTAATATCGGCGATAAAGTCTCCGGTAAAGTTGTTTCATTAACCGAGTATGGTGCTTTCATCGAAATTGAAAAAGGAATTGAAGGACTTATCCACAATTCTGAAATGAGCTGGACTCAACATATTAAACATCCATCTCAAATGGTTGCGATGGGACAAGTTATAGAAGCAATAGTTTTAAGCCTTGATAAAGATGAAAAGAAAATCTCTCTTGGCATTAAACAACTTGAGCCGGATCCATGGCAAGAGTTGATGCAAAAGTATCCGGTCGGTTCAAAACATCAAGGAATTGCTCGCAATTTGACCAACTTCGGTGTATTTATTGAACTTGAACCCGGCGTTGATGGATTAGTTCATATTAGTGATTTATCATGGACTAAAAAAATACGCCACCCCGGTGAAGTTGTTAAAAAAGGTGAAAGACTTGATGTTGTTGTTCTTGGTGTAGATGTTGATCAAAGAAAAATATCTTTGGGACACAAACAAATCCAGGATAACCCATGGGATGGTTTTGAAACCGAATACGCAACAGGCAAAATTGTTTCTGGTAAAGTAGTTCGCATTATAGAAAAAGGATTGATTGCTGAATTACCTCACGGAGTTGACGGTTTTGTTCCAACGAATCAATTATCTACTGGAAAAGTAAAAAATCTTGCACTTTTATTCCCGATTGATGATGAACTTTCATTAAAGGTAATTGAATTCGATAAAGAAAATAAAAAAATCGTTTTAAGCGCAACAGGCGCTTTGAAAGATTTATCTGAAGATAATATTCAAGATTATATAACAAAACATAAACTTGAAAAAGTTACTGTTCAGGACATTAAAAATGCTGATACGGGTAATGTTGAATCATCAGATTTTTCTATCTTTGAATTGCCGGAAGACATGCCGTCAAAATCATCAAGAGATAAAAACGACAACGAATCTGAATAATATAATTCAGTGATCTGATTTAACAGGGCGAGGTTTATCCTCGCCTTTATTTTTAATATGATAAAATTTTAATGAATCAAAAAGTTGCATTACATACGCTCGGGTGTAAGTTAAATTTTTCCGAAACATCGACTATTGGAAAACAATTCAAACAGAATGGATTTGAAGTTGTTGAATTTTCGGAGAAGGCTGATGTATTTGTAATTAATACTTGCACAGTCACTGCGAATGCTGAAAAAGAATGCCGTCAAATAGTTAGAAGAGCATTACGAAATAACCCAAATGCGTTTATTGTTGTTACCGGCTGTTATGCTCAACTTCGTCCGGAAGAAATCAGCAATATAAACGGAGTTGATTTGGTACTCGGCAGTAATGAAAAATTTAATCTCTTTTCTTACGTTGATTCATTTCAGAAAAAAGAATTAGCTTGTATTTATGTATCATCAACCGAGGAATTAAATCAATTTGGTTTAGCTGCTTCTTCAGATGCCGACAGCCGAACTCGAGCTTATTTCAAGATTCAGGATGGTTGTGATTATAAATGCTCATTCTGTACAATACCGCTTGCGCGTGGACTCAGCAGAAGCTTGAACGAATCTGAACTGATTAATCAGTTTCAAGATATTCTAAGCCAGAATTATAAAGAGATAATTTTAACCGGAGTGAACGTCGGAGATTACGGAAAAGCATTAGATACTAATTTATATAAACTTCTATTAAAGTTGATTGCACTTGAAGGTGATTACCGATTAAGAATCAGTTCAATCGAACCAAATTTATTAACAGATGAAATTTTAACTCTGACTAAAAATAGTAATAAACTCACCAAGCATTTTCATATTCCTTTGCAAAGTGGAAGTGCTAAAATTCTTAAACTGATGCAGCGAAGATATACCAAAGAATATTATTTTGATTTGATTCATAAAGTAAAATCAGAAATACCGAATGTAGGAATTGGTGTTGATGTAATTGTCGGATTCCCCGGGGAAGGGGAGGAGGAGTTTCTTGAAACTTATAATTTCTTAAAAGAACTTCCCATCTCTTATTTACATGTTTTCACATATTCAGAAAGACCCGATACAAAAGCAATTACAATGGAAGGACAAGTTCCGATAAATATTCGTCGAAAGCGTAACAACATGTTAAGAATTTTAAGTGAAAAAAAACGGCATGAGTTTTATGAATCTTTAATCGGGAAAAAAGTTGAGGTTCTTTTTGAAAATGATAATGTGAATGGAATGATGAAAGGTTTTTCGTCTAACTATGTTCGTATTGTTCACGAATATGACGAAACCCTGATTAATAAATTTACCGAAGTATTAATCAATAAAATCAGTGATCCTTTTGCAAAAGGGGAGATAATAGGGCAAAAATATTCGGTTGACACAGTTAATGTTTAATTAATAACTTTCAAATAAAAAAAATATGAAATTTTCAACTCTGCATTTACTTCTGTTTTTAATGGTCTCACAACTAACTTTTCCGCAATCCATCTCTCAAATGAAAATGGAATTAAAGGGAACTGATTTTCAAAAAGAAGAAATTCAACAATCCCAAGGTGTACAATTTAACTTTGAAAAGAAAAGTCCGGCTTTAGCAATTTTATATTCGGCACTATTACCGGGAATGGGTGAATTATATGCCGGTAATTATTCACTCGGGCAATACCTGACGATTACAGAGGCTGTATTGTGGGGAACTTATATAGGTATTGAAAAATATGGGGATTGGAAAAAAGAGAGTTATCAAAGTTATGCAAAGAGTGCTGGTGGGGTTGATTTAACAAATAAAAATGAAGAGTATTTTGCTAAGATTGCTGACTACAGAGATATTGTTCAGTATAATGAAGAAATGTCAGCACAACGAAATTTCAAAGCAATGTATAATTCTGAATCACACTATTGGAACTGGGCTACTACCAGCGAAAGAAGAACTTACAGATCAATGTGGGTTTCCAGTCAAGTTTCATATAATAATTTACGATTTGTAGTTGGTGGAATGATACTCAACCGGATAGCGAGTATTATTAATGCAGTGCGATTAGTTACCGCATATAATAAAAGTCAACAAGCAAATAATTCGTGGAACATGAATGTAAATTATTCGCTTGATGAATATTCACCTTCAAATTTATCTGTAAATTTTCAGTTACAGTTCTGAATTATTTATAATTATTAACCAAAAAATTATTTAATAAGAAGTAATTTTTTTGTTTGGGTAAATAATTGTTTTGTTAATCCATCCGTAGAAAAAGCAGTTAGCTTATACAAATAAACTCCACTTGAAAGTGCAACTCCGTTCAATTTTACATTGTAACTTCCGGCTGATTTAATTCCATTTTCTAAATTCAAAATTAATTTGCCGCGAGTATCAAATACATCCAATCTAACTGAAGATGTAATTCCAACCGAATAGGAAATAATTGTGGTTGGATTAAATGGATTCGGGTAATTTTGACTTAACGAAAAATTTTCCGGTATTATTTGACTTCTTGAAGAAGTAACCGAATTCGTATCTATAATCTTCACTACAAAATTATCTCCATAAGCCCACAGGTCAAATTCATTCGGAATCCCATCAAAATTAACACTTAAACCGGTGGAATAAATTGTATCGAATGAATTAGGTGAATCAGGTGCTGTATAAATGAATGACCAATGAACTGTGTCACCCAAAAAAGGAAGAGGTGAACTTTGAGTAATTTCATTCTCAATTAAGATTGAATTTGTATCAGCTAACGATAATAATCCTTCACTTACTGCAACATTATAACCACCGGCAACTGCGGGACCACCAATCATATACATTTTGTAAACTTGACTTTTTCCTGCTTCAACAGAATCTGGTCCGTCAACCCAGACAATAACATCTTCAGCGGGGGAAATGTTATGGCAAACACACCCATTCCCATTTTTCTTTGTACTATTTATTTTCCCAAATTTAAAAACTGCAAATCCGTAAGAAATAAATCCTAAAAATATTGCAAAAAGAATAACATTTGTTTTCATAACCATTCCCTGTAAAATTAATGGAGTAGAAGCATTTTCTTATTGCTTAAAAATTCTTTTGTTGATTCAAGTGAAATAGCTTTCAATTGTAAAATGTAAACCCCGGATGCCAATCTTGAGGCATTCCAATCATAACTATAAATGCCTTGAGTCTGTTCAGAAAACTGGAATTTATCCACAATTTCGCCCAATGAGTTATAAATAGTTATATACACACTACTTTTTTCCGGAAGAGAATAACTAATTCTTGTTGATGGATTAAATGGATTAGGATAATTTTGCGAAAGTGAATAGTCCCTTATGTTTAATTCAGGATCAACCGAAAGAACAATTTCACGGACTCTTATTTGAATAGGAATTATCATTGAAACCAAAGCTGTATCATTTGTTCCAATCAATAGATTGGCAAAATTACGTCCAATTTTAAGGGAATCAGTTGTGACTTCGA
Source organism: Ignavibacteria bacterium (assembly GCA_030684555.1). GTDB lineage: Bacteria > Bacteroidota > Ignavibacteria > Ignavibacteriales > Ignavibacteriaceae > JAGUXE01. The sequence goes on along the minus strand of JAUXVN010000112.1, from coordinate 89,595 downwards.
AATTAATAGAATTAGAACTTCCCGGTGGAATTAATCCTTGAGTTTCGGATGCAGTAATCCATTGAACTGGTGAGGTAACTGATAATTTCTGCAAATAAACCGGTAGGTTTGAACTTCTGAAAGTTGCAATATCCGTTGGAGGATAAGATGCTCCCGCTACTTGTCCGGAGATTAATGAGCCGAATCCAGTATTGATGGGAACTGAGCCTCCTCTATAAAAATTTAATTTATTTGTCCAGCTTGCACCAATGGCGTAATATTTTCCTTCATGCAATTGAACATTTATTGGTCCACTGCTCATGAAACCTTGACCTTGATCAAATGTTACTCTAGTTGAGAAAACATTTGAAAATTCACCTCTCATTGCTTCCCCTTCATAAACAAAGAAATAAACTTCTGTCGTTTTGGGGATTTCAAAGTATTGTTGAATTTCTGTCAAAGTAACAGTCGTGGTCACAAAGTATTTATTGCTTCTATCGGTAGAGTCTGAAAAAATATTTGATTGTAACCCGAAGGTTTCTGTCAAAATCGAATCAGAGAAAGACGCTAATGAAAACAATAAATTATCTTTCCCTTGAATATTTTCTATATCGATTGAAAAATATGCAGTATCTCCCTGAGTTACACCGACAGAAATATATTCAGGACTAATATTTGCTTGTGGCATTGCCAGATATGACCATTTATCATCATTCAAATAAATAATAGTATCTTGATCAGAGAAAATAGCTGTTCTCGATAAGTTTGGAGCGTTTTCATTATTTAAATAATCCGGAAACTGAGAAGATAAATTATCAATACCCGGGTATGATATCCCATAACGATATGTAAACGATGAGACAGGTGTTCCGACAGGAATGGTAAAAGATGCAGACCAAATATTATCTCCTGCAATAGAATCAGCACCTTCACCGTTATCGTATAATTTTTTTATTCTACCATTTACTGAGTCTGCGAAAGTCCAATTTCCTTGATTTGCCCCGAGAGCATTTAAACTTCCTTTTAACCAAACTCCATCCGCAATTGAATCGATTCGTTCTCCAGTATGGTAGTCAAGTGCTCTGTTAATATTTATTGAGAATACTACTCGAACTGGTCGACTTGTTACAATAGTTGGAGTTTGTAGTTTGTAAAATCCGGTTGACTGTGCAGCAAAAACCGTTAATGAGTCGACAACATAAACTGCATAATTACTTCCTGCAATAGTAGTGGGAATCCATGTTTGTCCAAAATCTTTTGAGATATAGATTCTATTTCCTGAATACTGACCGGTAACAACAAAATTGGAATCTTGCGGAGATACATCAACTCCCCACATATTAAGATTATTAAAATAATTTATTAATTGCCATGATTTACCATAATCAGTTGACCTCAGAAAACCGCCCCCGCCGCCCCATCTTGTAGCCCATGCAATTCCGCTGCTGTTTTTTTGCATACCTATTGTTGGAATTTCACCGCCGGTAGAAAATACTTGTGACCAGTTAACTCCATAATCTGAACTTCTAAAAATTCCGGTTCCATTATCACCAATAAGGATAATATTACTGCTGTCAGGAAAAACTTCAATATCGCAGGGAGTTCCAAAACCACTAACTGTTGCTTTTACATTCCAGGTAGAACCGAAATCGGTACTAATTAAAAATTGACTTCCACTCATTGTATAAATAGTGTCGGGATGTTGAGGGTCTTGGGTCGTTGGTATTCCAAAATATGAAAAAGAAAAACTTCCGGTTGAAGTCCATGTATTACCTCCATCCGTACTCTTTACAGTCCTTTGGGGGCTTCCTTCAATTGCAACAAAAATTAATAGTGAATCTTTCGGATTAAGGATTATATTTTTAATCCTTGTTGAACCAGAAATAGATGTTCCTATTTGAGTAAAGGAATTCCCACGATTCCAACTTTTATATATTCTATCATTAGTACCATAATAGACTATATCATTATTATTAGCATCAACTACAATTGGGTTACCGAGACTATTGCCCGGTACAACCTGACTCCATGAGTACGATTGTGCCAATGAGATTTTAAACATAAAAATAACCAAACAAACAAAAACTGTTGTTCTCAAAATTGCGCCTCTTTTCGATTTGAAGGACTGCAAGTTAAAAAACTTTAATTAGGAATAAAAATATTACGATTTTTTTTCTTTTTCTTTAAATTGAACTGGAATAGTCTTGAATTCTTAAACCATTATACCTATATTCAAAAAAAAACATGTAAATCAATAAGGAGACATACCATGATACTCAAGAAAAAGTTAAAATTTTATGGTATCAAAGACATTAATCAAATTCCGCAACTTGAACATTTGTCTTCTGATCAAAAATATGCGATGCAGGTTATTTCTCATATCCTGCCATTCAGAACAAATAATTATTTAATTGAAGAACTGATTGACTGGGATAATATTCCGAATGATCCGATTTTTCAACTTACATTTCTTCAGAAAGAAATGCTTGAAGAATCATTGTTTGAGAGGATGTCAAGAGCGTTAAACGGTAATCATGCCCCGCCAGAATTAAATCAAATAATTGCAGAAATTCGAACTGAATTAAATCCCCACCCCGCAGGGCAGCTTACAGCTAATGTTCCGTATTATGAAGGTGAAGTTGTCAATGGAATCCAACACAAATATAAAGAGACATGCTTAATTTTCCCCGCTCAAGGTCAAACGTGCCATGCATACTGTACTTTTTGCTTTAGATGGCCTCAATTTATCGGGAATGCGGATTTAAAGTTCGCAACTGATGAATCAAATCGGTTTCAAGAATATATTAAATCTCATAAAGAACTAACAAATGTCCTTATCACCGGTGGTGACCCGATGATTATGACCGCATCCCGTCTCGAAAAATATCTTCTACCCTTGCTTCAACCCGGATTTGAACATATTCACACAATCAGAATCGGTACCAAATCTCTTGCATACTGGCCTTACAGATTTATTACTGATCCTGATTCTGATCAAATCCTAAAACTTTTTGAGAAAGTAGTTAAGGCAGGAAAAAGTTTGGCAATAATGGCACATTTTAATCATTGGGTGGAACTATCAACTCCGGTTGTAAAAGAAGCAATCAGACGAATCAGAAATTCTGGTGCGACTATAAGAGCACAGTCTCCTCTCGTAAAGCATATAAATGATGATTCTTCAATTTGGATTAGAATGTGGAAGACACAGGTAAGCATGGGGATAATCCCTTATTATATGTTCATGGAAAGAGATACAGGAGCACATGCTTATTTTGCGGTTCCAATTTTCAAAGCGTTTGAAATTTTCAGAACTGCATATACTAAAGTTTCCGGATTAGCGCGTACTGTAAGGGGACCCTCAATGTCTGCAACACCCGGAAAAGTTGTTGTGGATGGAATAACTGAAGTTAATGGCGAAAAAGTATTTGTATTGAATTTTATTCAAGGAAGAAACTCTTCATGGGTTAAGAGACCATTTTTTGCAAAATATTCTGAAACAGCTACATGGCTTAATCATCTTGAACCGGCTTTCGGTCTGAACAAATTCTTTTATGAAGATGAAATGAAATTTATGGCACAAAGAAAAAGTAGAGATGTTAAGATTGAAAATGATTTCAATTATCATTCGAAGTTAAGAAGATAAAAGAATTATTATCATGAGACACGAATTAAGGAATTCAATATTTTTTATAGTGGGGATAAAATGAAACCTATAGAATTGATAAAGGATTTTTTTCTGGTATTCGTTATTACATTCGTGGTAGTTTCGTTAGTTACATACTTATATGGTTTATTAGTTCACTCAAGTGGAACTTTTGATTGGGCAACTTCTTTTCGTTTAGCAATCGTTTTAGGAATTGTATTTTCCTGGCTTCATTACAGAGAAAGAAAGAAAAAAATAACAGAATAAGTTTATTAAAACTTGAAGATTTCCAGGCAATTTTATCTGAAGCAATAAACAGAAGAACAAAAGTGCGTGAATTGTTACTTCCTCTTTATGATTAAATTGATTGATATAAAGCCTCAATTCATATATCTTTCATCAGCTAAATTTTTATTATGAAAGAAATATAAATGAAAAGAATAATTATACTTTTTGCTTTATTAGTATTTGTGATACAATCAGTTTTTTCTCAAAGCCCCCCTGTAAAAAGAGAATTTCGTGGTGTTTGGGTTGCAACTGTTTTAAATCTTGATTGGCCAACAAGCATCGGTAATGTTGCCGTTCAAAAACAACAATTAATTAACCAATTTGACCAGTTTAAGGCTGCTAATATTAATGCAGTTGTCTTTCAAGTTAGACCCGAATGTGACGCCCTTTATGATTCCCCATATGAACCCTGGTCATATTGGTTAACAGGTCAACAGGGTAGAGCGCCAGAACCTTACTATGATCCTTTATCATTCGCAATTGAAGAAGCACATAAGCGTGGAATGGAACTTCATGCATGGCTGAATCCTTATCGCGCAAAACATTCAAGCAGCACTTACGGTAATTCGGCTACACATGTTACAAATCAAAATCCGGACTGGGTAATGAGTGTAAGCGGTACTAAAATACTTGATCCCGGCTTACCTCAAGTTAGAGAATTCATTTTAAAAGTGTTTATGGATATTACGCGCCGCTACAATGTAGATGGTATTCATATTGATGATTATTTTTATGTTGAAGGAATTACGACTCAAGATGCAACAACATTTGCAAATTATCCGCGAGGATTTACAAATCTTTTCGATTGGAGAAGAGATAATGTAAATATTTTGATCAAAGCTATTGATGACAGTATTAAATCCGTTAAACCAAATGTAAAATGGGGTGTGAGTCCACGAGGGATATGGAGAAATGGAGTTCCTCCTGGAATTATCGGTAACGATAATTATAGCACTATCTATTGTGATGCAATAAACTGGCTTCAAAACAAGGCGCTTGATTACATAAATCCTCAGTTATATTGGCCTTTTGGCGGAGGTCAAGATTATGGTAAACTGATGCCGTGGTGGGCTGATTCTGCTGCCAGAAATAACCGTCATCTTTATGTAGGACAAGCTGCTTATAGAATTTCAATCTGGACATCGAGTAGTGAGATGCCTAATCAAATAAGACTTAACCGTACTAATCCTAAATGTCAGGGGAGTATATTTTATAATACTACTTATCTATTAGGAAATCCTAAGGGTTTTTTAGATTCACTGCTAAATGATTTTTATCGTTATCCAGCATTAACTCCTGTTATGAATTGGAAAGAAATGATACCACCGAATAACCCAATAAATGTTAGGTTAGAAAGAAAACCAGGTACAGGAGTTTCACATATTGTATGGGATAAGCCGACTTTAGCAATTGACGGTGATACAGCATCTCGATATGTTGTTTATCGCTTCAATACTAATAACATCACTTCAGCAAGTATTGAAGATGCAAGTAAAATGCTTACAATAGAGGGAAATAATTATTATACTCCCACTGCACCTCCAAGTTCAGATTATAAATATTTCGTAATAACAGCCGTTGATCAAAATTCTAATGAAAGTGAATTAAGTAATGTGTTGGAGTTGGTTATTCCGTTAGCCCCAACGCTTTCTGTTCCTGTTAATCAAGCAATAAATCAGAGAGATACAATTATTTTTAAATGGTCGTTTACTCCTGGAGCGGGTAATTATCATCTACAAGTATCAAGTGACCCAACTTTTTCTTCAAACCTTATTGTAAATTCAACTTCGGTTACTGATACTTTTTATCTCCTCACAAACGTAACCGGACAATCAACTTACTACTGGCGCACCAAAGCAGAAAATGGAGCGGGAATTAGTAACTTCTCATCAGTTAATAGTTTCACCACAGGTTTTCCAATTCAGCCAGTGTTAATGGTGCCGGCTCATGCGACTACTAATGTGCCATTAAGTGTTGACTTAAAATGGGGGACAGTATCGGCTGCCTCATCATATAATCTTCAAATCTCCTCAAGTTTAACATTTAATGATCAAACGATATTGCTTACTGTAGACAATATTTCAGATACAACGTATCAACTTTCAAATCTTCTCGGAAATAAATTGTATTATTGGAGAGTTAGGGGAGTAAACGAATTTGGTGCATCAATCTGGTCAACAGTTTTCGGTTTTAGAACGGAAAATCCGGGTGATGTGGGGGAGTCCCATATTCCGAGTGAATTTTTACTTCATCAAAATTTCCCGAATCCTTTTAACCCATCTACCGTAATTAAATGGGAAATCGCTGATGCTGCACATGTAACTTTAAAAGTTTATGATTTACTTGGAAATGAAATTGTCACTTTAGAAGATGAATATAAAAATCCGGGTGTATATACTTCAACATTTACAACTGATGATAAATTAATTCCAAGTGGAATTTATTTTTATAAAATTCAGGCGGGAAAACTTAATCAAATTCGTAAAATGATATTGTTGAAATAAAAATTTAGAAAATTAGGACCGACTATTATGAAGTTGTTTTCAACCAAAAATATTTACACGATTCTTTTATTTTTTATAGCAGTCAGTTTTTTGCTTTATGCTAAGAATAAAGGTATGACCGGAGCTACACTAAAAAACGGTGAGGGTTGTGATTGCCACGGTGATCAATCAAAATCGGTAATGGTTAAGATAGAAGGACCTGAATCTATGAAAACCGGTTCAACTGCTGATTTCAAAGTTATAATAGAAGGAGGTCCATCGGTAAATGGAGGTGTTAATATTGCGGTTTCCTCCGGAATTTTAATTGCAGGAAAAGGTTTGAAGTTATCAAAAAAAGAACTTACTCATATTGAGCCACAGAAATCCGTAGATGGAAAACTCGCTTTTGATTTTAAATTTACTGCGCCATCAAATGTCAGTGAAATAACAATTTATGCAGCCGGAAATAGCGGTAACGGGAATGATTCTAAAAAAGGGGATATGTGGAATTTCGCACCGAATAAAAAAGTATTAATTGAAGGTTGATGAAAAGTAAATAATCTTAACTACAGTCTATTTCTTAAATTATTGAAAACCAATTCCTGAGAAATAGACTGTTGTTATACCAAAGAAAAATTTCCAATCTCTTTGAATTACACCCAACAATCCCGAAGTAAATGCTTATACTTTAATAATCCCGGATAAATATTTGAATTTATAATATAGTCCGTCAATTCGTTTCTGAATAGGGAAAAGCAAAGAAATTTGAATTAGGACTACGTATATGGGGTTATGTTGAAATTATGTTTTAATTTATCTCATAAAACTTTGAATCAATTTTGTAATAATTTGCAGTTTAACTAATTTTCAAATAAGAAATAAAACAGATAGATGAAAAAACAGTCTCTTAATATCGAAAAATCGTTAGAAGAAAAAAGCGAAGTTCAGTTCTGTACAGAATGTGAAAAAGAATTGGATAAGTTTTTTCTTAATCCAATTGTAACAGATAGAAAAGCTTTAAAACTTCACTTTAATGGTTGTAAAGATGCAGGTAAATTCAAGGGAGAGATTTGTTCAAAATTATTCATCTCTTTGGATGATTCTCAAGAAACAACCAGCGACGATTAGTTTTTCTAGTCTTCACCCACTTATTCTTTCCATCCAAAATCTCACTACTGAAGTATTTTAATAACTTTTTAATAGTTTTGTCCAATCATTAAGTTTTGTTAGTTTTCAAATATAAATTAATTCCTCTTTAAAATATTCGATTAAATACGCTAATTAATTAAAAGATTAATTTGAAAATGAATAAATTATATCTTCTCCAAAAATCCTCTAAAGCATTCTCAAAATTCATTAGAATGAAGAGATGGCAGTTAATACTCTATTTATTTATTCTTACAGAAGTCATGGCATTTAGTTTGAATGCAATTCAGAGTTATTTGTGGTGGGGATATTTAAACGTTGAACTTCTTTACATCGGTTCAATTGATGCCGCAATTATTGTAGTAGTATTGGGACCTGCCTTAGTTTATTTGGCATCGCAAATTACTCGCTTTGAAGAATATAGAAAAGAGACCCAATCTGAACAAAAATACCGTCACTATATTGAAAATGCTCTTGATATTGTGACTGTGTTGGATAAAAATGGTTTTATTAAATATGAAAGCCCTTCAATTGAAAAAATGCTTGATTATCAGCCGGGTGAAATGATTGGTAAGAATGTATTTGATTTCCTTCATCCGGATGAGCATGATTATCTTTACAAAATATTTAAGGAAAAAATCAGCGAATATAATTCGTCAGTAACAGTTGATATAAGATTTTTGAAGCGAAACGGAACGTGGGCTAATTTAAGTGTCTCAGGTAGAAATCTTCTTCACAATGAACTTGTTGATGGAATAGTACTTAATTCCAGAGATATAAGTGAGCTAAAGGAAACACAAACAAAACTCTCACAACTTGTTGAGGAGAAGAAGATTCTTATTAAGGAAATTCATCATAGGGTGAAGAACAATTTTCAATCAGTTTCATCTATGCTATATTTGCAGGCAAGTATGTTATCAGATGAAAATCTTAAAGAAATCCTTAATGTAAGCCGTAACAGAGTACATTCCTTAGCGATCATTCATCAAAAATTGCAGGAATCGGATGATGTTTCAAATGTGAATCTGATGATTTATTTTCAGAGACTTCTTGATAATATCGAAAAGAGTTATCAAGTTCCTAATAAAAAAATCGTAATTAATTTTAATATACCTGAAGATGTAGTACTTCCGGTAAATCAATTTATTCATTTAGGACTAATATTTAATGAGCTTGTATCCAACATATTCAAATATGCTTTTCCGGATAATCGGGAGGGAATAATCACAATTAATTTTGAAAGAAGTATGGGAATGAATTGTTTAATGGTGAAAGATAACGGAATTGGTCTCCCTGCTAATTTTGATATAACTCAAAGCAGAAGTTTAGGATTAAAATTAATTGAGTCGATGTCTAAACAGTTAAACGGAGATATTTCACATAACAGTAAAGAGGGAACTGAATTCAGACTAACATTCCCTCAAGTTAATACATTTGATTATAGTAAATAAAAAATGATCAATTAAATCAATTCTATCTTTTATTTCAAACCCATGAATGAAATATTTACATTTCTTTTTCTGCTCTTAACATTTTTCCTTTTATGAATAAACCTGAATCTTCATGCTCCCGCGTTAAATAAACAACACCGTCTTCGTTGTGTGGTTCACCAATTTTTGAGTGGATAGATTTTAAACCACCAAGATACCATCTTAGGTCTGTGATATAAACTAAATCTCCAACATCAGCAGCCATTTTATTGAGATCATTTTGAGAGAAATTAATAATATCATCTTCTCCCTCTTTTATTTTCCAATTGACTAAAATCTTATCTCCCTCACGATTATTAATTTTACTTCCCTTGAAGAATTCTTTTGCTTTATCAAGTGACCAGGAAGTTAGTCCTAATGTTTGTGAAACTTCATCATATTTAACATAATGTGTAGTAACAATTGCAACCAAAGAACTGACTATTAAAGACATAATTACCAATGTCCAAACAGTCCCAATATTTAGAATTATCATAAAAAACAGAACAATTGAAATAACAGTAAAGCTTCCGAAAATCATTTTAGAATTATCATTCTCTCTAATTTTATTGACAATCGATTTTTGAGTATTAGTTGTTAGTGTTATAACAACTGCAACGATTGAACAAACCAAAGTATTGTACAGAGCTTGAATATATGTGTATGGATATTTTGCATCCATCGGCGTTCCATGATCAAAAGGTGCAACTAAAATTGCGGGATATTTTGCACCGAGAATCATTAGCGCAACTCCACCAATAAATGAAGTAATGACTGCAGCCGGAGTAAACTTTCGCCAAAACACTCCAAGAAATATTGCAACAACTAAAGGGGGTGTAAGCGTGGAATGAAAGAATCCATGTGCTTCATAAACAGTTGGAAAATCTTTGAATACTAATACTGCGAGTACCCCTAAAATGGTTATTACAGCAGATGAATATCTTGCCGCTGAAAGTTCTTTCTTCTCATATTCACGAACAGTTCTAACTTTTTCTTTATAATACTTTTTTAGAGGTCGATGAACATCATTGATATAAATAGCGGCTGTCGCATTAATGAGGGTATCTACAGTTGACATTAGTGCTGCCGTCAGTGCAGCCATTATAAAACCAAAAACTCCGGGATGAGAAACAATGTTAGCGACAACAACAAATATTTGATCGGGATTAGTATTTGGGCTTACTAAACCGGGATCAGCAATTGAGAGTGCTTTCCCAAGCCATCCTGCATTTGAGACCACAATTGCCGAAATCGGAAGCATAAAAAGTATATTAAAAGTTGCGGCTTTTCTACCTTCGTCTACACTCTTTGTTGCCATAAACCGCATTATCAATCCCATGTTCATAAATAAAAATCCAATTGATCCAGCCACACCATCCTGCCAAAATATTCCGATAAAATTAAAACTGGCAGGCTCATTAAAATGTGCAAGCGGAAGTTTCCATTCGGGAGGAAGCAGATTCCAAAATACATGAAATCCTCCTAGGTAATCGATTCCCAAGACGAACAAGAAAAGTCCGGCAAAGAGTAATATAAATCCTTGCAACAAATCTGTAAAAATAACTGCAGTCTGTCCACCGAAAGTAATATAGAATCCAGTTATTATTGCAATTAATATTACAACTCCCATCAGAGTTACATCATAAGTAGAGCCAAGTAATGTAAAGTGTTCCGGTAGTAGTGGTAATGCGGCTTTTCCGAGAGTTAAAAATCCAATCCCGATATATCCTATCATATAGAACATCAGAAGAACTGTCGCAATAAACCGCGCGGAAGGGCTGAATCTTTTCTCGAAATATTCCGGAATCGAACGAATTTTTGTATAAACTATAATTGGCAGCCATCCGAATAGAAAAAAGGGGACAAAGAACCAATCATTCATGTATGCCATTGAAGATGATAAACCGTGTTCAAATCCTTTTGCTGAGTATTTTATAAAACTATGGCTGCCCACTCCGGTTGCTACTATTGAAAATGCAATCAACCACCAAGAAAACCTTCTTCCTCCAAAAAAGAAATCAGAAGTTGTTCGATTGTATTTTCCAAAGTAACTTCCAAACAACATCACAATGATGAAGTAGGCTGCCATTATGATCCAGTCTATTGTAGTTCCGATATTATGATAATTTTCCATTTTTCACCAATATAATGCTGCGATTGTTAAAATAAAGTGAATGAACATAAAGTAAAAAAAACCAAGATACAGGATTTTAGACCATCGTTTATGACTTTTCCTTGTCATGTCTAATGATCCACTTTTTCTCACTATGTACATTCCTATAAAAAAGAAAATTCCCCCGACACCATATAGGTAAAGAAACGGTATCCAGGTATTTAGTATTGAAGGCATAATTTGTCACCAAATAATGATAGATTAAGTTTTCAATTTTAATAAGGCTTGAGGTCTAATCCAAATAAAATCGGCTCTGTTTCCCTGAAACTCAAAAACTTAACAATTTATTAACATTGGGTTAATGTGAAATCATTTAACTTTGTTTTCTGATATGTTTGAGTTATGCTAGATGAGGTATAATTCTTCAGCATTCAAATTAAAATGAAAGGGAATAGATCATGAGAAATCAAGTCTCATATTATAGTTTAATTGTAATATTAGTTGTTACCTCAATGGTGTTTTTTTCTTGTAAAAAGAAAGAGGATTCAGCAAAATCGGTAATCTCGATTAAAGGTTCTGATACAATGGTTAATCTTGCTCAAAAATGGGCAGAAGTTTATATGCAACAAACTCCTAACGTATCAATACAAGTTACCGGTGGTGGATCGGGGACAGGAGTTGCTGCATTACTCAATGGTACTACCGATATTGCTACTTCAAGCCGTGAATTAAAACCAAAGGAAGTTGAATTAGCCAAATCAAAAAATATTAATTATGAAGAAATTGCAGTTGCTCTTGACGGATTAGCAGTAATTGTTCATCCCTCCAATCCGATAGATAATATAACTATGGAAGAAATAAGAGATGTGTTTGTCGGAAAAATTTCTAACTTTCAACAGTTGAAAGGTGAGAATCAAAAAATTAATCTGTATGGGCGTGAGAATAGCAGCGGAACATATGAGTTTTTCAAGGACCATGTGCTCGGAAAAGATGCAAATGGTAATCCATTTGATTATGCTACTTCAACCCAGGTGCTTCAAGGAACAGCATCATTAGCTGAAGCAGTCGCGAAAGATAAAAACGGAATTGCATACGGCGGAGTTGGTTATTTTGCTCATCGTGATGATGTTAAAATTTTACATGTGAAGAAAAATAGTGAGTCAGTTGGAATTTCTCCTTCAGAAAATAAAGTAGTAAATTATACTGCAATATGGAGTGGAGATTATTCAATTTCACGTTCATTATATATGTATGTAGCATCTACAAATAATAAAACAGTGAAAGATTTTATTTCATTTGTTGTTTCAACACAAGGACAAAAACTAGTTGAAGAAATGGAATATATTCCTCTTCCTTTAAAAGAAAATAAATAAAGTTCTAAAACTAATGGAACTAAACGGTAAAGACAGTATTGTTTTTGAAACTCTTCCCTCAGACTCGAGTTTTGGTAAAAAGACCACGAGGTTTTCACGATATAAAGAGTCGTTGATAAAATTATTCTTTACCCTAAATGGTTTAACGGCTTTAATTTTTATAATCCTAATTTTTATCTTTTTATTCAAAGAAGGAATTAAAGCTTTTTCTCACATCGGATTACTCGATTTTATATACACAGATAGACTTGATATTAATAATGTTGTTCAACGGGTTTATGAATGGTATCCAACATCTGAACTGGCAAGATATTCACTTGTTCCATTATTAGGCGGGACATTATTGACCGCTATACCTGCAACAATTATTTCAACAATATTCGGAGTGGCTGCTGGTATTTATCTTTCTGAAATTGCACATCCAAGGTTTAGAGAATTTTTAAAACCGGCGATTGAGTTGTTTGCAGCCATTCCGACTGTTGTAATCGGGTTTATCATGCTGGCTATTGGAGCAACTTTTTTTCAAGAACTTCTGCACCCTTCAAATAGATTAAATGCTTTTGTAGCTTCGATGGGTTTATCTATTGTAATAATTCCGATTATCGCCTCGTTAACTGAAGATGCTTTAAGATCAATTCCTGTCGATTTACGAATGGCTTCTTACGGAATGGGAGCAACAAAATGGCAAACTATAAGTAAAGTTATTCTTCCGGCTGCATTCAGTGGTGTTTCAGCCAGTATTATTCTCGGTTTTGGAAGAGCTGTCGGTGAAACGATGATAGTTCTGATGGCTTCGGGAAATGCGTCTAATATGACACTTGATATTTTCAAAAGTGTAAGGACGATGACAGCCACTATTGCTGCTGAAATGGGTGAGGTATCACAGGGATCAGATCATTATTATGCTTTATTCTTTATCGGTATAGTTTTATTTATAATCACATTTGTGCTAAATCTTTTTGCTGAAATTATTATTTTCAAAATGCGTAAGAAAAATACGTTTTAATAACAGGAATTGAATTGGAACTAACCAAAAAAAAACGTGATGTATCCGGATTTCTTCTGATCAGTTCTACCAGAATTCTTTTCTTTTTTCTCATTTTAATCCTTCTAGTTTTGATTGGGAAAATATTTATTGAAGGAATAGGGATAATAAGTTTAGAATTCATTTTTGATGAACCAAAAAATAATATGACAGAGGGGGGAATTGGTCCAGCAATTTTTGGCACAATTGCAGTAACTGTTGTGATGGTGTTGTTTGCAGTTCCTTTAGGAGTATTCGCAGCTATATATTTAAGTGAATATGCAAAAGACTCTTTTTTCTATAGAATAATTAGAACATCAATTAATAATCTTGCTGGTATTCCTTCAATAGTTTTTGGACTATTTGGATTAGGTTTCTTCATCCTTTTTATCGGAAAAAATTTAGATGAAGTACTTGAAACAGGTCTTTTATTCGGACAGCCTGCTTTGCTTTGGGCATCTTCAACTCTTGCAGTTTTGGTTTTACCGATAGTGATTATTTCAACATTGGAAGCATTAAATTCAGTTCCTAAAAGTCATCGAGATGCATCATATGGTTTAGGAGCATCTAAGTGGCAAACAATTAAAAGCGTTGTGTTACCTCAAGCTAGACCCGGCATTCTGACCGGAACCATTTTAGCGATAAGTCGTGGTGTTGGTGAAACTGCACCTATCTTATTTCTCGGTTGTGCATTTTTCCTCCCAAGTTTACCTGTAGCTGATCTTTGTATCTGGGGGTATTGTATCCCGATGATTAATCCAACCGAACAATTTATGTATCTTGCGTATCATATATTTATATTGGCTACACAATCGTCTAATCCAACTAAATCTCTACCTTTGCAATATGGGGCAACGTTGGTATTGATAGCATTGACAATACTATTAAATATTACAGCAATTTTATTTAGATATAAATTTAGAAAATCTCTTGGGAGAAATTGATTCGAATGGATTTTAAAAAACTATGAAAGATGTAAAAATATCAATTAAGAACCTTAATCTTTATTACGGCACCAAACAAGCTTTAAAGAATATTTCATTAAATATTCCATCTAAACAAGTAACAGCATTTATCGGTCCTTCAGGATGCGGTAAATCAACATTCTTAAGAACATTAAATCGAATGAATGATTTAATTGATTCTGTTAATATTACTGGAGAAGTTTTAATTGATGGGATTGATATTTATGATAAATCTCTTGATGTTGTAAATCTAAGAAAACGAGTTGGGATGGTTTTTCAAAAATCAAACTTATTTCCAAAATCGGTTTTTGAAAATTTAGTTTTTGGTTTAAGACTTAACGGAATTAGGGACAAAAATATTCTCTTAGAAACTGCAGAAACAACTTGTAAGCAAGCTGCTATATGGGATGAAGTTAAGGACAGATTAAATGAACCTGCATTGAGTTTATCAGGTGGTCAACAGCAAAGGTTATGCATTGCAAGGGCGCTTGCGGTTAAACCTGAAATTTTATTAATGGATGAACCTGCGAGTGCACTCGATCCAATTTCTACTGCTAAAATAGAAGAGTTAATTCACGATTTAAAAACTAAATACACAATTGTGATAGTAACTCATAACATGCAGCAAGCCGCACGGGTTAGTGATTTAACAGCGTTCTTCTATATTGGCGAATTAATTGAATACGATAAAACAACAAAAATATTTACGAATCCTTCTTTTAAACAGACTGAGGATTATGTAACAGGCAGATTCGGTTAAATATTATAAATGCAAAAGGATTAAAAAATGGAACGTCATTTCGACCAACAGCTGGAAAAGCTTAAAACTAAAATTATTAAAATGTGCAGTCTTGTTGATGAACAAGTTGAGTTTGTAATAAAAGCAGTTGAAGAAGAAAATAGTGATTTAGCAAAAATTGTAATTGAACGTGATGCTAAAGTTGATAAATACGATCTGAAAATTGATAGAATATGCCAGAAAATATTTGCACTCAATCAACCGGTAGCAATGGATCTTCGTTTGATAATGTCAGCTTTAACAATTAACAACAATCTTGAACGTATAGGTGATATTGCTGTTAATATTGCAGAGAATTTTTTAATCTCCGGTAAAAAACCAGAATTTTATTCGCGTTTAAAAATCAATGAGATGTCAATTATTGTAAAAGATATGATAAAAAATGCCATCGATTCTTTTATTGAGAATAATGCTAAATTAGCACAAAAAGTTATATCAACAGATGACGCCCTTGATGAAATGAATGCTTACAATCATAAAGTTTTAATCGAAATAATGAAAGAGGATAAAAATAATATTGAACCTGCAGTTGCATTTTTAGTGATTACTAGAATGATGGAAAGAATGGGGGATCATGCAACCAATATTGCGGAGGATGTCTATTTTATTGTTGAAGCTCAAATGATTAAACACAATTATGAAAAATTTATTTTCAATGGTGACGAGAAAGAGGATGAGGATTAATTAACCGGATTTTCGATCACAGGGAATAAGCGTTTAAAAAAATAAAAATACCCGTTGATTCGATCTTCCAAAATTGAGTTTTCATCAAGCAAATCGAATTCTTGCATAAGCGAAATATTGTAACTTTGCATAACTAATATTTTACTGAATTCGATACTCTTTTGATCAGGAATATCTTTTGTAATTGCTGAAATAAATAATCTTACTATACTTACTTCTTTATAAAATAAAACATTCAACAACTCACGTTCAAAATCAAGACGATTTTCATTCAGATTATTCTTAATCAACATAAAAATTAATGGGAAATTATGTTGCAATCTAAACTTGGTTGAAATAAACAAATTCAATCGTTCTTCTAAGGTAATTTCATCTTTATTAAAAATTGAGCCGATAGTCTCAATCAGTAAATCAATTTCAGAAGTAACCGATTCATTATACAATTCTTGTTTAGATGTAAAATAGTGATAGATAGTTGCCTTTCCTATTCTCATATCCCGGGCAATTTCATCCAACGTTGTTTTATTCAAACCATGCTTTGCGAATCTTTTCATTGCGGCATGGATTATTTCCTTTTTTCGGTTTTTCACTAAGTTCTCATATTATTTTACTAAATCATATTCCTAAAAATAGTAATAATCAGTTTAAATTTACTTTGCTTTTTTTGCCTATTGTGTCTATTTTTACCTTCTTAATTTTATTACAACAGATCTGGAGAGAATAATATTATGGCTATGATGGCCAAGATGAGAGATTTAGCACCGGCTTTTATAATTACGGTCGGAGTATTGTTTGTATTGTTTATGGTTATTTCTGATTCAAATGTTTTAGAGGCATTTGGAGGAAGAACCAACAATATTGCATCAATTAACGGAACAGATATTTCATATCAAGATTTCATGGCATACATTGACAGAGCAAGGGAAAATCAAAAAGCTCAAACAGGTCAGGATGTTGATGAAGAAAATATGGAACAGTTTCGGGATCAAGTATGGGACGCAGTAATTACCCAAACATTAACCGAACAAACATTAAAGAAACTGGGAATAACGGTTTCTGATGAGGAAATTAGAGATGTAATTCTCGGTGAAAACCCACCCGAATTTCTAAAAAGGAATTTTATTGATTCGACCGGAAATTTCAATCGTGAGTTCTTTGAGCAAGCTTTATTTGATCCGCGAAATAAAGAAGCTCTTTTACAAGCTGAAGAAGCTGTTCGTCAGTCATTGTTAAGTCAAAAATTAGAACATACTTTATACGCAACTATAAATGTTAGTGAAGCAGAAATAAAACAGCGCTTTATTGATCAAAACATTAAAATGACTGCTGATTGGGTTATAGTTGATGTTAACTCTATAGCTGATTCTACTGTTGATTTCACTGACTCAGAACTCAGTAAATATTATAAGGAAAATCCTGATAAATTTACAATTGATGCTCAACGAAAGTTAAAGTATTTAAATTTCAAATTAGCACCTTCCAGAAAAGATAGTAATGCTGTATTACAAAATCTTCAAAATGTTATGGAGAGACTTAAATCAGATACTTCCGACTTTAAATCTTATGTAGATATTTATTCCGAAACACCTTACAGCCGCGATACGGTATCAATCGAAGCTCTACCTGTTAGTGTTGAAATTGTTAATGCTTCAAGTGGAAAAATTATTGGACCGGTTACTACTCCACAAGGATACGGAATCTATAAACTAATAGGGACATCTCCTTCAACAGAGGTTTTAGTCAAAGCATCTCATGTATTGATTCAATCAACAGGTGATGATGCTAAAGATTTAGCCGAAGCCAATCAGATTTATGATGAGTTAACAAAGGGAGCAAATTTTGCAACTATTGCAAAACAAAAATCGAAAGATCCCGGAAGTGCTGCAAATGGTGGTGATCTTGGATGGTTTGCAAAGGGAAGAATGGTAAAAGAATTTGAAGATGCTTGTTTTAATGGACCTGTTAGTGTTGTTCAAAAGCCCGTTAAAACCACATACGGTTATCATATTATAAAAGTTGTAGATAAGATTAATAAAAAGTTTGTAGTTGAAAAAATTACTAATTCAGTAAAATATTCAGCAACAACACGAGACGAAATTTTTAATCAAGCAACCGATTTTTCCTTTCTAGCTGCTAAAAATGGTTTTGAGAAAGAAGCTGAATTAGGTAAATATCAAGTAAATGAATCAACTCCTTTCAACAAAGATGTTTATGCTGTTCCGGGTATCGGATATAACAAAGGTTTAGTCGAATTCGCATTTGACAACGGACTTAATACAGTAAGCAGCGTTTATAAAACTACAAATGGTTATACTGTTGTATTAGTAAGTGAAATTATTAATGCAGGCGTTAAACCTTTTGAAGAAGTGAAAACAGAAGTCGAAAATTTAGTAAAGCGTGAAAAGAAGTTTGAAAAAGCATCGGTAATCGCTAAAAATATTAAAGCAAAAGTTGGGAGTAATTTATCAAAAGCAAAAGATGTTTATGCTTTCGCAAGATATGATACTTCTGCAAATTTTACTACTGCCGGTTCAGTCCCGAAATTGGGAGTTGAATATTCAGTTAGTTCAGCAGCTTATGAACAAAAGTTAAACTCTATTTCAGATCCGGTGCGAGGATTAAGAGGTTATTATTTAATCAGAACTCTATCAAGAAATGAATTTGATAATAACACATTTACTATGCAGCGAAATTCACTAAGAGATAACTTATATCAAGAAAAAAAGAGTTCCTATTATCAGCAGTGGATTGCTAATTTGAAAGAAACAGCAAATATTAGGGATAACAGACACCTCTTTTTTGGCAGATAAGTGTTTTTAATATTTATCCCTCTTCATTAACTTGAAGAGGGATTTTTTATTTTAAATTGAATATTTCACATCGAAAATCCCCAAATTATTTTACAACTATAAACTTCACCTTGATGAAATGTAAAAGAATTTTTCTAACAGGCTTTATGGGTTCCGGTAAAAGTACGCTCGGTCAAATTTTAGCAAATTCGATCGGCTGGAACTTTGTAGATTTAGACAGAGAAATTGAAACCAAATTAAATCTGAAAATAGCCGGAATATTTAAACTTCATGGTGAAAAGTATTTTCGGGAAATTGAATCGGAGGTTCTGAAAGAAGTAATTAAATCAGATGATGTGGTAGTTTCTCTTGGAGGTGGAACTATAACAATTCCAGAAAATCTGAATTTAATAAAGTTATCCGGAAAAACTATCTATATAAAAAGTACTCCAGAAGATCTTTATTTTAGGTTAAGACATAAAACAAATCGTCCGCTTTTTCAAGGTGTAGATAATAAACTACTCTCTAAAGAGGAAGCAATTGAGCGAATAAAAAAAATGATATCAGAAAGAGAAAAATACTATTCGTCAGCCGATTTGACTTTTAGTGTCGAAAAAACTGATGTAGGTAAAGCTGTCGACTTGATTGTGAAACTGATTTATAAAAAATTTTTATGAGAAAAATATGAAACGTCTAAAAATCGAAACTCTGTACAAAACCTCTCAAATATTAATTGATGAAAATATTGTAAAAGCAGAAATTAAAAAACTCAAGGACAAATATTCTATTAATAATGTGTTTATTGTAATAGACAAGAATGTAAAGTTACTTTATCCGGACGTTGTAAATTTCTTGAATAAGGAGTTTCTGAAAGTAACTAAACATATTGTAAATGCAAGTGAGAAGAATAAATCATTAAAAAGTATTGAGCAAATATTAACAAAACTTTCAAAAGAAAATTATGGAAGAGATTCCTGGCTCATTAGCATAGGTGGGGGAATAACGGGCGATATTGCCGGATTCGCAGCTTCTATTTACAAACGAGGAATAAAACTTGTACAAATACCAACAACTTTATTAGCGGTGGTAGACAGTTCGGTTGGGGGTAAAACCGGGATTAATTTTAACAATAAAAAAAATATTGTGGGAACATTTTTCCAGCCTGACTATGTTTTAATCGACACAAAATTCTTAAAAACACTTCCGGAACGAGAAATAATTTGTGGAATTGGTGAAGTAATAAAATATGGGTATTTGTATGATTTAACTCTCTTCAAATACATTTCTAACAATCTTAATAATTTGTTGAAATTAGATTCTAAATCTATTGAGATGATAATTCATACTTCACTTAAAATAAAGGCTGCAATTGTAGCTCAGGATGAAACTGAAGAAGGTATAAGAAAAATATTAAATCTAGGACATACTTTTGCACATGCCTTTGAGAGCAGTCTTAACTTCAGAATAAAACATGGTGAAGCTGTTATAGCGGGTATCCGATGTTCACTTTTCTTGTCCTTTATCAAAGGTTTAATTGATGAGGTTGAACTAAACCATTTGTTATCATTGAGTTTATCCATTCCTTTAAAAGCTGCAAAGCTTAAAACAGATAAGTCTTCAGCTTATAGAGCAATGTTATCAGACAAGAAAAATCGTAATGGACAAATAAAATTTGTTCTGGTTAAGGGGGTCGGTGAAATTGTGATAGATGTTGAAGCCACCAAAGATGAAGTTTATGATTCATTAAAGTTATTTCAAGCAACTTTAATCTAAGGTTGATATTCTTTTTATCTCTGTTAATTGCCATACGTCAAGTATTTTTATTTTTTGCAAAGAAAATCTTCTTATTAAAAAGAAAAATTTGCAATTTCCGTTAAAAAATAGGCTTTAACGCTCAAATTCGAATTAGAATTTTCCCAATTCTTGGCACTTAATATGTTCTATTCCAACTGATAAAAAAAAGTAAACTAATGTCGATTGGAATTATAAATACACTCGAAGACCGATGCAAAAGATGTTATTCATGCATTCGGGAGTGCCCTGCAAAGGCAATAAGGGTGATGAACGGTCAGGCTGTTGTCCTTACAGAAAGATGTATTGCTTGTGGACATTGTGTAAAAGTCTGTTCACAAAATGCTAAAATAATTACTACACATATTCCTTTCGTAGAAAATAAAATAAATGAAAAAGCTAAAATGATTGCTGTAGTTGCCCCATCATTTGCTGCATCTTTTCCCCACAATTATTCCAAATTTACTACGGGACTAAGAGAACTTGGTTTTGAAAAGGTAATTGAAACCTCTTTTGGTGCTGATTTAATCAGTAACCTTTACATTGATGATTTGAAAAAGAATAATGGAGGGACGATTATTAGCTCGAGTTGTCCTGCCGTCTGCGGGTTTATTCAAAAATATTTTGTGGAACTTGTACCCAAATTAGCAAAAATCGTTTCACCGATGGTGGCAATCGGTCGCTATATAAAAGCTAATTTAGGTGAAGAATATTATATAGTTTTCATTGGACCATGTATTGCCAAAAAAGATGAATTCCAGGATGAGGAAGTAAAGAACTCTCTGGATGCAGTCCTTACATTTGATGAAATAAAGGAGTTATTCGAAGAATATAATATTCATCTCGACAATCTTGAACCTTCACCATTTGATCCGCCTCATGCTTATATGGGAAAACTTTATCCGTTAGCCGGGGGATTATTAAAAACGACAAATCTACCGGATGATTTACTTGAAAAGGAAATTATAGTTGTCGAAGGAAAAAATAAAGTAGTAGAAATAATTGAAGAACTTTCACAAAATAAAATTAATGCTCGGTTTGTTGATATTCTATTCTGTGAAGGCTGCATAAGCGGTCCTGCAATAGATACTGATATGAATTATTATTCACGGCGTGCAAAGGTTGTAGAATATATAAATGAAAGTATCAATCATACTGATAAGCAGGTATGGAAAAGTGATGTTTACAATAGTCGAAATCTTAATCTCAGAAGAAATTTCACTCCCAAAAATCAGCGAAGATCTGTTCCCGATGAAATTACAATAAATAAATTTTTAGCCGAAACAAACAAGCTATCGGAATCGGAACAGCTTAATTGTGGAGCTTGCGGTTATGCTTCGTGCAGAGAATTTGCAATATCAATAGGTAAAGGTTTAGCTGAAAAAGAAATGTGTCTGCCTTATTTAATTGATGAATTGCAAACCGCTTATGAACATCTGAAAACTACTCAAGAACAATTGCACAATGCTGAAAAACTTGCTTCAATCGGGCAATTAGCTGCCGGGGTTGCACACGAAATAAATAATCCACTCGGTACCATAATGCTTTATACATCATTGATTGATAAGGAAATTAGTAATATTTCAAACGGGCAAAATCCTGTAAAAGATGATTTAGAGCTTATATTAAATGAAGCTAAAAGATGTAAAAATATTGTCGCCAATCTTTTAAATTTTGCCCGCCAAGGAAAATTAAACATAACTAAAACCGATTTATCATCGATTTTAAAAAAATTAATAAAAATAATTTCGATGAATCCCAATTATTCAGATATCGAAATGAAATTTAGTGATGAATTACTGCATGAATTTATTGATGCAGATAAAGAACAGCTCGAACAAGTGTTTTCAAATGTGATTGGAAATGCGTGTGAAGCGATGCTTCTGTCTCAGGAAAAGAAATTAAAAATCCGTTTATATGAACAATCAAATATGGTTGTAATAGATTTTCAAGATACCGGATGCGGTATAGCGGATGAGTTTAGATCAAAAGTGTTTAGCCCATTTTTCACTACAAAAGAAATGGGGAAAGGAACCGGTCTCGGACTTGCAATTTCCTACGGAATTATTAAAATGCACAGAGGTGAAATCTATTTTAATAGTATATCCGGCAAAGGAACGACTTTTACAATCAAACTTCCTTTCAATCTTTCATTATCTTCAAATCAATTTAATTAGAGAGTAATAAAATGAAAACGATAAATAAAATACTATTAGTTGACGATGACCTAGATATATTAGAGCAAACCAAAGTGATGCTTCAAAGTAAAGGTTACACTGTTATTGATACTGATAATAGTGAAAATGCTTGGAAGTTATTTCAAGAACATAAACCGGATGCAGTAGTTCTTGATTTAATAATGGAAGAACACGATACAGGGTTTATCCTCAGTTACAAAATTAAGAAAGATCCACACGGGAAAACTATTCCTGTAATTGTTGTAACATCAGCTGCTTATGTTACGGGTTATAAATTTGATTCATCAACAAGTGAAGAAAAAGAATGGTTAAAATGTGATGCAGTTTTAAACAAGCCTGTAAATATTGAGGATCTCATTAAAAAATTCGATTCATTCATCGAGAAAAGTTAAAGTAGATTTCATTCAAATAAAATGAATAGTATTGAAAATATTAAGCCCAAAGTAATCATCATCGATGATGAGGATGCGTTGCGCCTTGGTGTTAAAAAACTTCTTCAGATGGAAGGTTATGACGTATCAACTGCAGCCAACGGTACTGAAGGGATTGCACTCGGGATTAAAGAAGATTTTGATTTAGCAATTATCGACTTGAAAATGCCGGATATTGATGGTATTACAGTCTTAAAAAATATTCGTGAACATCGTCCAAATACTGTATGTTTTATTGCAACAGCGTATGCAAGTTATGATTCCGCAGTTCAAGCAACAAAAATAGGGTCACAAGGATATATTCCGAAACCGTTTTCTGCCGAAGAGTTACTCAACCATCTTCGGATGGGTTATGAGAAGCGTAAACTGATTCTCGAAGCAGATAGATTAAGAGCTGACCGCGAGAATCGACTTCTTGAGCTTTCTTTCGAAAGGACAAGATTAAACACTATCATAAACTCTATTGATGACGGTGTTCTTGTTGTCAATCGTGATGAACAAGCGGTATATTTTAATGCATCAGCATTGAAGTACTTAAATCTTCACGAAATATTTCTTGGGGAAAGTATCGCTGATATTCTTCCACCCAAAATCAGAGAAGTTATTGAAATTCATTTTGATAAACCTAATAACGACAGTAAATCATATTCAGAACAGATAGAACTTTTACCTGATGAAAAACTTTTCGTGCAAGCCACAACAACACGCATTCCAAACCATGATGGCACTTTAGCCGGTGTTGTACTCGTACTTAAAAATATTTCTGAATTCAAACGGGTTGAGTTTATAAAATCGCAATTTGTATCAATGGTTGCTCACGAGCTGAAAGCCCCAATCGCAGCTACAATAGGATTCTTAAATCTATTACTTCAGAGTGAGATTGAAATATCAGATGAACAGAAAACAGATTTTTTAACGAGATCGAACGTAAGATTAAGTTCGCTCCTTTCATTAGTTAACGATCTTTTAGACATCTCCCGAATCGAAATGCAGACAGTGGTCAGAGAAATTAAAGAGATTTCATTAAAGGATATTGTTACGGATGTAATCCAACTTTTTAATCTTGATATCAACAAAAAAAATCTTTCTGTTATCTTCAACTGTGAAGATAATTTACCAACCATAAATGCAGACTTTAATGAAATTACCAGGATGGTAACAAATCTTGTAAGTAATTCTGTAAAATATAATAAAGTTGGTGGTGAGATTAAGATAGAATTAAAGGAGAATTCCAGATATATCATATTTACCGTAGGAGATAGTGGAATCGGAATGAAACCAAACGAAAAGAAAAAACTCTTTTTAGATTTTTTCAGAGCAAAGAACGAATTCACAAAAAATATTCATGGAACCGGTTTAGGATTGGCAATCGTAAAAAGAATAGTTGATTCATATAGTGGGACAATTGAAGTTGATACAGAATATGGAGTTGGTACAACCTTTAGAATTCAATTCCCGAAACTGTTAGAGACAGAAATTACTACTACTATTAATAGTCACTGATATTAAAATAATTAAATAAAGTTTAGTTCGAATAAAAAAAACATAATCATAAACAATCAAAAAAGGGGACTCATTATGGCAGCAAAGATCGTTATTATAGATGATGATTCCGATATTCTCGAAGCCAGCAGCTTAGTATTAAAAGCTAAAGGTTACGAAGTTCTAACAGCACAGAATCCGGAAGATGGGTTAAAACTCGTCAAAGAAAGCTCTCCGGATCTCATTATTCTTGATGTTATTATGGTTGAGCCTGACGATGGATTCTTTTTGGCTCAGCGTTTGCGTAAGGAAGGATTTACAATCCCGATTCTTATGTATACCTCTGTTTCAAAAAGTACCGGTCTGCAATTCGGTATAGGTGAATTAGTTCCGGTTGACGATTTTATCGAAAAACCAATATCACCCGAATTACTGATAGCTAAAGTAGAAAAGTTTCTTAAAGTAAGAACGGAGAATTAAAAGAAATGTTAGTCTATGAAAAAAATTCACTATCCGAAGAAATCGAATTACTTATTGAACGGTTTGGAAAGGATAGAGTTGCACTTCTTCCGATTTTGCAAATAATCGAAAAAAGACATAATTATATTTCTGAATTTGCTCAGCAAGAAGTTGCACGGCTTTTAGATATTCATCCCGTAGAAGTCTATAGTGTTGTATCATTTTACAATTTTCTACACCGCTATCCACAAGGAAAAAATATTGTTCGCTTATGCAAAACAATCTCATGTGATATGGCTGGCAAACAGGAAATTGAAAAAGCACTAAAACGTGAATTGGGAATTAATTTTGATGAAACCACTCGCGATAAAAAATGGACGCTTGAATATACAAGCTGTCTTGGGATGTGCGATCAAGGACCTGCAATGCTTGTAAATGATAAAATCTACACAAAGCTTGATCCTGAAACTGCTGTTAAAATTTTAAACGATACGAAGTAAGGGGAAAGTCATGGAAAATAATTTTAAAAAAACAAAACGTGAGGGAGTTGTAATATTCTCACCTTACGAATCAGGAAGTAGTATTAAGAAGGCTCTTGAAATTGGACGTGAAAATATTCTATTTGAAGTCCGTGAGTCCAAGATGAAAGGGCGTGGAGGTGCAGGCTTTCCGACAGCTACTAAATGGATGCTTGTTGCAGCATCAAGAGCTGATAAAAAGTATATGATATGTAACGCTGACGAGGGAGAACCCGGTACATTTAAAGATAGAGTTCTTCTTACCGAATATCCTGCTTTAGTTTTTGATGGGATGGTAGTGGGCGGTTATACAATTGGTTCAGAAATCGGTATTCTCTATTTACGAGGAGAATACATTTTTATGCTTGAAGAACTCGAAGACTTCCTGCAATCAATGCGCAAACAAAACTTGTTAGGTAAAAACATTCTCGGTAAAGAAGGGTTTAACTTCGATATAGCAATAAGACTTGGTTCAGGGGCTTATGTTTGTGGAGAAGAAACTGCTCTAATTGAATCGCTTGAAGGTCATAGAGGTGAACCACGGAATAGACCACCGTACCCTGTGAATACTGGTTACATGGGTTATCCAACAGTTGTGAATAATGTTGAGACATTAGCTTCAATTCCTCAGATAATTACTAAAGGTGCAGATTGGTTCAAAGCACATGGGACAGATAAATCAACTGGTTCAAAGTTATTTTCTGTCTCCGGCGACTGTGAAAAACCAGGTGTTTATGAATTACCCTGGGGGACATCACTTAATGAACTGGTCGAGATTGTCGGTGCAACAAACACAAAAGCAATCCAGGTTGGTGGTGCATCGGGAATTTGTATTCCAAAATCACAATTTGACAGGAAGCTCTCTTATGAAGATGCTTCAACTGGTGGTTCAATAATGATCTTTAACCAATCAAGAAAAATGTTGAAAGTCTTAAAAAACTTCATGGAGTTTTTTGTAGAAGAATCATGCGGGCAATGTACACCGTGTAGAATAGGTAACATTAAACTTCTTGAAGGAGTAGTAAAAATCGAAAAAGGTGATTATACTTTTTCTTACATTAACTCACTAAAAGACTTGAGTAAAACAATGCAAGTAGCTTCCAAATGTGGATTGGGACAATCAAGTCCGAACCCTTTTATATCAATTCTTGAAAATTTTAAGGATGAAATTTTTAGTTCTAACGGAAATGGAGCAAATCATGCCTGATACAATTAAACGTGCACCGATTAGTCAACAACCATTTAAAGTTGAAAAACCACTAGATCTAAATGCCATAGGTGGAATGATCTCAATTCAAATTAATGAAAAAAAAGTATCGGTTCCACTTGGTACAACCATATTAGAGGCATGCAGAGATAACCATATTCATATACCTACTTTATGTCATCATCCCGATTTATGTATTGCTGGTGTATGCAGAGTATGTGTTGTTGAAGTTGATGGAATGAGGACTTTGCAAGCATCGTGTTCTTTTCCGATAACAGCATCAATAAAGATTAAAACTTCGTCTGAATTAGTTAGAAAAGCAAGACGTAATATTATTGACCTACTACTTAGTGAACATCATGGTGAATGTTATGCATGTGTAAAAAACAAAAATTGCGAACTTCAAACTCTTTCTAAAGAGTATGGAGTTGATAACATGCGTTTTGGGCACGTTAAAGAACCCGTTTATGAAGTCGATTTTTCATCAACCTCATTGGTAAGGGATATGAACAAATGTGTACTCTGCAGAAGATGTATAAGAACGTGTATTGATTTGCAGGAAGTTGGTGTACTCGAAGCAATTAATAGAGGAGATAAAACTCAGATCAGTACATTTTATGACAAACCACTTCAAGATGTAATTTGCATAAATTGCGGACAATGTCTTAATAGATGTCCAACCGGTGCTTTATATTCTAATGATCCTTCAGATGAAATATGGCGAGCCATTGATGATCCACAAAAACATGTTGTAATTCAGACAGCCCCTTCGCCAAGGGCGGCAATCGGAGAAGAATTTGGATACGCTCCGGGTCATTCATTTACTCCTGAATTGAACACGGCTCTGAAAAGAATAGGATTCGATCGTGTTTTCGATACAAATTTCACCGCTGATTTGACGATTCTTGAAGAGGGAACGGAATTATTAACACGTCTTAAAAAAGCAATCGTTGATAAGGATACAACAGTTAAATTACCTCAATTTACTTCATGTTCACCGGGTTGGATTAAGTTTATCGAGCACTTCTATCCTGAACATTTAGATTATTTATCAACAGCAAAATCACCTCAGCAGATGTTTGGTGCAATAATTAAAACATTCTATGCACAGGAACAGGGGATAGATCCTAAGGATATCGTTTCCGTTTCTTTAATGCCATGTTCAGCAAAAAAATTCGAGTGTAACAGACCGGAAATGGATGCATCAGGATTTAGAGATGTTGATTACGGTTTAACAACACGCGAATTAGCAAAAATGATCCGTGAAGCGGGAATATTTCTCCCTGAACTTCCAAAATCCGGCTTTGATGAACCATTCGGAGAAGCCTCCGGTGCAGGCTTAATTTTTGGCGCAACCGGTGGAGTTATGGAAGCTGCACTCAGAACCGTTTACGAACTTGTTACAGGAAGAGAAGTTCCTTTTGAAAATCTTCGTATTGAAGCATGTAGAGGGTTTGAAGGAATAAAGGAAGCATCAGTCAAACTTGAAAATGTATTACCTGCATATAGTTTTCTTGAGGGTGTAAATTTTAAATTTATGGTCGCTCATGGTACTGCAAATGCAAAACAGGTAATGGAACTTTTACGTGAAGGAAAACTCTCGGATGTCCATTTTGTTGAGATCATGGCATGCCCTGGTGGTTGTTTAGGTGGTGGAGGTCAACCAATTCCTACTTCTGAAGAAATTAGAAAGCAGAGAGCAAAAGCTATATACGCTGAAGAGGAAGGCTTACCAATCAGAAAATCTCACGAAAATCCTCATGTAAAATATATTTATGAAAAATTCATTCCCGAAGGACCTTGTTCGGAATTATCACATAAATTACTTCATACACATTATAAAAAACGCGGAAGATATATTATCTAATAAAGATATCAGATTAGATTGATGAGAGAGACTAAACAAGGTCTCTCTTTTTTTTGTCTTATCTTGTTTAAAAAGAAAACTGCCGTGGAAGAGGGCAAGACCACGGCAGCTGTGTGTGTTACTATAAGGAGGGTGCTATATTGAAAAACATATTTCTATATTCTTTCTTGCTAAAATATAAACAACTCTCATGCCAGTATTAAATGATTGATTTCCAACTCAATTTGTGATATAAATAGCAATATTTGTTATCTTTGGGAAAAGATTTTCAATTTCAAGAAAAAAAATCGAAAGAAATTTATAAAATTGTTTTAGGGCAAATATGTTTTTACATGGAAAAATACAACCTCAGGTAGATTACAAGGAAGAAATTCAAAAACTGAAAAAAGAGATAAATGCAGTTATTCTTGCACACTATTATCAGGATGCTGAAATACAAGATATAGCCGATTTTATTGGTGATAGTCTGGAATTAGCAAAAAAAGCTAAAGCTACTGACGCAGATGTGATTGTGTTTGCAGGCGTTCATTTTATGGCTGAAACTGCAAAAATTTTGAATCCGACAAAAACAGTGTTGGTACCGGATATGGAAGCAGGCTGCTCATTAGCTGATAGCTGTCCGCCAAATTTATTTAAATCATTTAGAGAAAAAAATCCTAATCACATTGCGATAACATACATTAATTGTTCAGCTTCGGTTAAAGCTTTAAGTGATATTATTTGTACATCAAGTAATGCAGAAAAAATCATAAATCAAATTCCGCATGAACAGCCGATTCTCTTTTCGCCTGATAGAAATCTCGGCAAATATTTAATTAAAAAAACAGGACGTGAAATGCTTCTGTGGGAGGGGACTTGTATTGTTCATGAAGCATTTAGTGAAGAAAAAATAATTCGCTTGAAATTAGAATATCCAAATGCAAAAATTATAGCTCATCCGGAATGTGAAGAAGTAATATTACGACATGCAGATTTTATAGGTTCAACGAGTAAGTTATTAAATTATGTTAAGGAAGATAATGCCGAAAACTACATAGTTGTTACTGAGCCTGGTATTATACATCAGATGGAAAAATCAGTTCCAAATAAAAATTTTATTCCCGCACCGCCTCAGAATGAATGCGCCTGTAACAATTGTCCATATATGAAATTGAATACTCTTGAGAAAATTTATCTTTGTATGAAAAATAATTCCCCACAGATTATAATGGATGAAGATTTGAGACTTCGTGCTTTGAAACCTATTGAAAAGATGTTAGAGATGAGTTAATCTAAATTGTTCGACTTATAATTAATTTGAATGTTGTTCCTTCACCGATAGCAGAAGCTTTTACGAAAATTTTACCATTGTGATATTCTTCTATTATTCTTTTTGAAAGACTTAATCCAAGACCCCAGCCACGCCTTTTAGTACTATAACCGGGACGAAAAACATCTTTTCTTCTTTTAATGTCAATCCCTTTACCGTTATCGGTTATATCAATTTCGATTTTATTTCTGTTCTCTTTGATAAGAATTGATATTTTACCATTTTCCTGATCGATTGCATCAAGGGCGTTCTTTATTAAATTTTCAATTACCCATTCGAAAAGGGGAGCATTAATATTACCAAAAAGTTCGTTAACCCCTTCAATTGAAATATTTATACTTTTACCTGTTTGTGGGAGTCGCCTTTTGAAGTACTCAATTACTTTATTAACTGTATCATAAATATTAGTGGATTTTAGTTCAGGCTTAGAACCGATTTTTGAAAATCGATGGGTGATTTTATTCAGTTTTTCTACATCATTTTCGATTTCTTCTGCTGTATCTAAAACTTTATCCGGATCATTATAATGCATACGTAAAATCTCAAGCCAACCCATCAGGCTGGATATTGGCGTCCCGAATTGATGTGCGGTTTCTTTTGCCATTCCAACCCAAATATTACTTTGTTCACTCTTTTTTATTTGACTAAAACCGATGTATCCGATAATTATAAAAATGGCAACAATTAATATTTGTATATAGGGGTAAAATTTTAATTGATTAATTAGCTCAGAGTCACCATAGTGAATTTTTGCAAAGATAATAGTATCCTGCCCCTGGACATATTTAACTAATATTGGATTTCGTACAGCATCCATTTCGTTAATTTTATTGGTGAAGTATTTTTGTAATTCATTCTCAGAAAGAGTTGAATCATATCTGATATTGCGAATCTCAGTAGCTGCACCTTGCAGGTTTACTTCATTATTCGCATTAGTTAATATCATCGGAAAATCAATAGGGCGAATAATGTTTTCGAAGAGGAAAGTAATATCCCCCTCAGGTTCAGAAGAATTTGCTACGTACTCCAATCCGTTTGCAAAAAATTGCACGTATTGTTTCTCTTTTTCCTGGAGTTTGTTAACAAGGTCATTCGTATAAAAAAGAGTACCACCGCCAATTGCAAAAGCGATTATCAGCAATGAAATTTTTATATTAACTGAAGCAGGTCCACCGCTCATTTTCATTCTGAATACTCTTCATAAAATTGTTCGATCGAGTTTAATAGCAACTCTGCAATTTTCTGTTGAAAATTATCATCCAATAAATTTTTCTCTTGTGAGGGGATAATCATAAAAGCGGGTTCAACTAAAAGCGATATTGATTCCGGTATTCTACACATGTATAAGTTATCCCAATAGAGTCCGAAGTCATTTAACCCAAGATTTTTTACAAAGTTAGAATGAATAATTTTAGCAAGCGGGAACGCTTGTCTATAATAATAATAAACTGAAGTTCCATTATGTTTAAGGGGATTCACATTTTGTGGAACTGCATTATTGTGAATGCTGATACTCATCTCAGTATTAAAGGAATTCACACGCTTTTTTCTATTAATTAAAGATAAACCTTCTCCGTTATGTGTCAAAAAAACATTAGCACCATTATCTTTAAGAAGTTTCTCCAATTTTTTTGTGATGGCAAAATTCACATCTCGTTCAAGAGTTCCTCTAGGTCCAACAGCACCCGTTTCTGGTTTATGCCCGGGGTCCAAAACAATTGTACGTCCTTTAAGTTGATTACCAAAAAATAAAAAAGTTGAATTTCGTTTAGCTGGTTTGTTTATCCGCAAATTAAAAATATTTCCATCATAAAAAGCATCATAACCCCAATGTGTTTTTTGATTAAGAAATATTATTACTTCAAGTACATTTTCTTTTGGTTGATTCCATGTAATTTCTTTAACAAAATCAGATTTTTTGTCATAAAAAATAAAATCAATATTAGAAGTAACATTATAAACGATAAGTTTTAAACTTTGTGGAAAATTTTCCTGAACTATTTTATACGGAAGTCGTTCAGTAAAACCTAATTGAATATTTACATTTTTATCGTTATCGGATGTCCTAACGATATCAACAGTGCTATGCGGTATTGCGGTACCGGGAGGTAGGATCTCAATACTTTTTTCATTTACAAAAATAGATTCATCTTTTGACAATTTACATTTATAAGAAGAGCCTTCTTTTCCTGTTACAAGTAATCTAATTCCTTCCTCAAGAAATAAACTATATCCTAAACCATTGCCATATCTTCCAACAATTCTATTTGAATCATATTTCGTTTTGACCACTAATGGTAATGACTCGGAGAGTGTTGATATCTTACCGGGGAGTTGATATGCAACTCTTCCACCGTTTTTATTCTTACCTTCGACTGTAATGGTTGCATTATTTATTTGTTTTGTAACAATGAAAGAGCCTCGATATATTCCGTAGACAGTATCATTAATTCCACTAAATCCCTCACCAAAAATCGCATCTTGACGTAAATATTTATTCACTATTTTGGTTTCGTAAAGAGGAAAATTTTCTACAAACCCTTCAACTCTATAATAGAGATCAAGCTCTGGAGCAGATTTCACTTCAATTGTTACTGTTTCATTCACTTCAACTGTTAGATTTTGGGAAGGGGAATTGTCCCATCTTTTGTCAATATCCAAAACATCTATAGGAGTAGTTTCGATTCTTTTATGAATATTATAAACTTTTTCTATCGTTTGTTTTTGCCCATTGAAGGTTACTTCAAAAATAAATTTTCCTTTTTCA
This sequence comes from Ignavibacteria bacterium, assembly GCA_030684555.1. Taxonomy (GTDB): domain Bacteria; phylum Bacteroidota; class Ignavibacteria; order Ignavibacteriales; family Ignavibacteriaceae; genus JAGUXE01. The sequence goes on along the minus strand of JAUXVN010000112.1, from coordinate 56,811 downwards.
ATTCCATTTTCTTCAAACAATAATGGGTCAGTATAAACAAGAAAAGCACCATCAGGATCAATTTGAGTTTCAATATTGTTCACTCTCAACAAAGCATTTTGAACATTGATATTACCGAGAAGATAAAAAGGTTTTCCGGTGAGTTGTAATATTTCGTTTGAGGCGGGGTAAATAATTTGGAGGGAAACAGATTCGTTTCCCTTTCCAATTTCGAAATTAATGAAGAGAAGGGATAGCAATAATCCAATCAGAATAAATTGTTTCATTTTTTATAAAATGTCTGCTTTCTTTTAGGTCCAACGGAGATAATTTCAATCTTAATACCGGCTGCATTTGCAATAAATTCCAAATAATTTTTTGTGAGCTGAGGTAAATCATTATATGATTCGCATTTGGTTGTATCAGAATTCCAACCGGGAAGGGAAGTATAAATAGGTTTCACAAGATTCAATTTATCCGGATCAGTGGGGAAGTTTTTAAGCAACTTACCTTCAAATTCGTATGCGGTGCAAACTTGAATTTCTTCGAAATGATCGAGAACATCTAATTTGGTAATTGCTACAGAATCAATGCCGTTAACCATTTGAGAATACTTTACTAAAGGTGCGTCAAACCAACCGCAACGCCTTGGACGTCCCGTTGTTGCCCCGAATTCACTTCCAACTTTTCTCAATTTTTCGCCTGTTGCATCAAGCAGTTCTGTTGGGAAAGGTCCTTCACCAACCCGGGTTGTGTATGCTTTAACAATTCCAATTACATTAGTAATTTTATTGGGTGGAATTCCTGTACCTGTACATGCTCCACCGGAAGTTGGATTTGATGAGGTAACAAAAGGATAAGTGCCAAAATCTACATCTAACAATGCTCCCTGAGCACCTTCTAACAATATTGATTTCCCTTCACTAATAGCATTATTTAAAAATGCAGGAACATCCTTAATGTATGGATCGATAGCTTTGTCAAATGCTTCATATTGTTCAATGATCTCTTCAACATTTAATTCATCTTTACCATAAATATTTTTTAATAGAAGATTTTTTTCATCTAAATTCATTCTGATTTTTTGTGCAAGAAGTTCACGATTTAAAAGATCATTTATCCTTATCCCTTTGCGTGCATATTTGTCAATATAACAAGGTCCGATACCTCTTCCCGTTGTTCCGATTTTATTTTTTCCGCTTTCGTTAATTGAGTCTAATAGCTTGTGGTAGGGCATAATCAAATGTGCATTATGACTTATGAATAATCTTCCCTTAACGGAAATATTATTTTTTTCGAGAAGTTCAATTTCTTCGAGTAAAGCAATCGGATCAATTACAACACCGCTGCCGATTACACAAATGACATCTTTTCTTAAAATACCTGATGGAATTAAGTGAAGGATATATTTATCGTCGCCAATTTCAACGGTATGCCCTGCATTTGCTCCCCCTTGATAACGTGCTACAATAGGAAAATTTTCACTTAAAAGATCGACAATTTTTCCTTTGCCTTCATCTCCCCATTGACTTCCGACTAAAATTGTAACCTGCATAAGTATTTACTCCGGGTTCTTTAATTTTATAGTTTATATGATATGACTTAGAGTAGAATTTTCGTATTAAATTAAATGAAAAACTCCGGAATAAGATCCGGAGTTCCCATCGAAATTATTATTAATCTTTTACTTTGAAAAACTTTTTACGGCGTTTTCAACTGAGTCATAATGATCAAAAATGCTTATAAGTTTTGTGATCATCAGGAGGCTTTCAATCTTTTCAGTTACATTAGCTAATTTCAGTACACCTTCTTCTTTTTTAACGGTAGTTAAACCGCTTATCAACATTCCTAAACCGGAACTGTTCATAAACTTGACATCTGCTAAATCAAATACGATATTTTTTTTCCCCTCGGCAAGTAGTTTTCTGAGAGTTTCACTGAGTTCACCGGCATCAGGTCCTCCCATTACATTTCCCTTTAACTCAACGATTACCGCACCATATTTTTCATTGATTTTAATTTTCATGAAACCATCCTTTTGTTTGTTCAAAATTTAATGAGTTACAGTTTTTAATGCAAGTATCTTCTTTCAAATATATCCGATTTACCTTATTATTTTCATTTTTCAGTTGCCATTGAAATAGGATTATATTCGTTAATCTAACAATAATTCTGTTTATCACAAAGAAACAATTTACTTGTTCGAAAATTGTCTTTTTTCCTTAGATTGTGAACTGAAAAATATCTCACTTTATATTTATTTTTTTAGGAACTCTTTTAGTAACAAATTCGTCTTAAGACATGAATAACAACAAAATTAATGAAGAAGTGCAAACACAGACAATCTTAACTTTAGATGATGATTTTTCTCTGATTAAGAGATTTAATGATGGTGATGAATCAGCTTTTCGAACTCTCATTTCAAGGCACAAAGAAAAAGTGAGAAATCTAATCTATTTGACTTTGGGAAATACTGACTCCATAGATGATATTTCTCAGGAAGTTTTTATTTCAGTTTACAGAAAACTGAATTCTTTTAGATTTGAATCTCAGTTCACAACATGGTTATATCGAATCACAGTTAATAAATGTCGAGATCATCTTAGAAAAATCAAAATCAGAAGTATCTTTTCACCATTCACAACTGAATCGGAAAATCTTATCTCTCCTGAACAAGTGCCTGAAGATTATGATATTAAATTGATTGTTAGACAGGCAATTGCAACTCTTCCAGAAAAATTAAGAATTCCGTTGATACTTAAAGATTTTGACGGATTAAGTTATCAAGAAATTTCGGAGACAATGGGTGTTGAATTAGGAACAATAAAATCAAGAATTTTCCGGGCGCGTGAGGCATTAAAAAAGATTTTGACTCCTTACAAGAAGGAACTATTATGAAAATAAATAATAAAAAATTAGAGTCTTTATCCTCTTTGTTGGATGATGAATTAAATCCAACTGAAAAAGAATTGTTAACCGATGAGTTGAAATCTGATGTAAGTCTTCAAAAAGAATTACAATCGATTAAAGAAATTAAAGACTTAGTAAACGGAATAAAGCCATTACCTGAAGATCATTATTTCGAGACAAGACTTTTTGAGCGAATAAAATCAGAAAAGCTTAAAGTTTGGTATTCTTTCCTTTTTAGGAAACCAATAATTATTTTTGCTTCGGTAACGTTGATTTTAATGGCGATTTTCAGATTTTACCCGGGAATTTTCGTTGGTTTTATTGATGAACAAAAAGCCAATTTAATGGATTTGTATGCTGCAAATCTCAAACCTTTTATTTTCAATGTTGGTTTAAACTCGGATGATATTTTTGATTTTGCATTTAATCGTTCTATAACACTTGACAAAGAAAATAATCAAGTACTCCTATTCGGAGTTGATGAAGCAGGGAAAGACTTTTTCGAAGTTAAATTTGAGGACGGCAAGAAAAATGAAAATAAGGTTAATCTGGCTTCTTTCGTTGAATCACTTGAATTAGACTCGAAACAGAAAAAACAATTTGATTCAATATTACTTAGTTATTCTGACGATCTTGCTTCACAAATTCTTGTTAATGAAAACAAAACAGTAGCTGTAAATCCGAATATCGTGAATTATCAAAATGCACTCAAAGCTGATGTGATGGCTTTTGCAGCGCAGGCTAACAAGACTGCTTTTGCTAAAATATTTCCTGTGAATGTTGGCGTACATAATGTTGAAGATATTGCAAAATTAGTTTCAAATGTTAAAAAAAGTGATAACAACAACTATTTTGTTTTTACACCTGATACAATTTTTACCAGTTCTTTCGATGTTGATAAAGCACTACTTAAATCTGAGATTTCTAGATTCAAAGATCAAATTGTGGTAAATAAAGATATGAAAGGATTTGATGATGAAGTCCGTGTATTTGTCCGCTCAAGTAATTCAAATAGTCAAAGATCAAATAAAGAACTTAAAATTGTTGTAAATGATGACTTTTGCAAAGTAGAAATCCCGGATTTTGCAATTCCCGATATTCAGCTGCCAAATCTTGTTGGTATGAACGAAGCTATAGAAATAGCATTTGGGCAGATGAGAGATATGAAAGTTAATATCAAAATTGATACAGTAGGTAAAAAGCAGTCATTCAGTATGAAGTATAATGACAAAAAGGGAAATAAATCAGGTTTTGATATTCAAATAGATTCCCGTGGATTGAGTCTGCAATCACTTGATTCTCTTCAAAATGTATTTAAGTTTTTTATGCAAGATACGGTAATGGTGAATTCGAAGGAACTCAGAAAAGAAATGGAACGTGTAAAAAAAGAGATGCAATTCTTCCGTGAAGAAATGGAGAAGATGAGAAAAGAATTGAATCCGGAATCTACTCCAATAAAAAAAGAAAAAACTCCGATAGAAATTTAATAACGAGAGGCTGTTTCATTACAGCCTCTCATCCTACTATAACCAGCAATCCATCATCCTTTTTAACCGCACATAAATCTTAGCTTTATAATATCAAACTCATTCCTTATTTTTTGGTCGAGATTGATAATTCATAGAATTCACCTATATTTAGAAGGAATAAGATAGGTTTTAAGGTTGCGAAATATTTTTAATATGCCGTTTTTCGGACTTGCACAAAAGATAAGAATTCAAGTTTTTTTTATTGTTTTGGTTATCCTACTGTTTATAAAACTTTTTTATGTTACAAGTGAAACAACATCACTCTTACTTTTGAATGAAGTGTTAATTCTGTTTATTGTTTATTCGATTATGGTAAACCTGTTTAGCATAATTGGGCAAAGGAATTATTCTCCAATCTCGCTGTTAATAGGTTTGGTTGTTCTTATAACTGTAAATCTTATCCTATTTAATATAGTTGAATTGTTCTTTGGTTTATTTGGAATTGAAGGGAAAAATATCTGGATAGATAGTTTTACACTTCAAAAAACTATACCATTTATTATTAATGTTTTACTCATTATATCGTTAGCATATGTCTTTATCGTATTTAGAATTTTATTCTTTTTACAGCAGCGAAAAAATTTGCGGACATATTTTAATGCTTTGATTGTTTTTTTTATTTTATCGTCAGTTACAGCTTTTATAGAGAATGAATCGCAATTTGAATTTATACACATAACATTTACAGTAAATGCGATTATTCTAATAGTGATAAATTCAGTTAGAATTTCATGGATGGCTTTTTTAAGTAAAAAACAGAAAAAACAGTTACTATTACTTTCAGTTCTATTGGTTTTCATTTTCTCGATCTCATTAGCATTTTCGAAATCAAACGATTTTTTCATCGGGATGGTAGAGAATTTTGCACCATCAGTTTATCAGTTCTTTTTCTTATTGAATATTTACGGAATCGTCTATTTTAGCGTTCTATTCTTCACAACATTGTTTCATCTTCCTACCGCTGAAGCATTCGACCGTAAAACAACGGAGATATCATCTTTACAATATTTTAGTAAAATGATTAATCAAGTTCTTGATTCTAAGGAACTTGCAGACACTGTAACAGATTTAGCTTTAAAAGTTTGTACAGCAGATGCAGCCTGGATTATCAAACAAAATGATTCATCCTTTACTCCTATTGCTGCAAAAAATATAAGTTTCATTCAAGCAGATAATATTGTAAAAGCATTTTTTGAAAGCGGTAGTGTAAAAACAGTTCAAAAGATTTCAACTCTCGAATTAACAAATGTAATTAATCCGGAGTTGCAGAACGAGATTTTTAAATATGCTGCTATTGCTCCACTCCAGTCCCATCAAGGGATTAGCGGGTACATAGTTATAGCTAAACGAACCGATATACCATTCGACTTTGAGGAAAAAAATACGCTACTGACTTTTTCTGACTATACATCCATCGCATTTGAAAATTCAAGGTTGCTTGAGGAATCAATTGAAAAAGAAAGATTAGAAAAAGAATTAGATGTTGCTCGTGAAATGCAGAAAAAATTGTTACCTGATAAACTTCCTAAAAATGATTTTGTTGATATAGCTGCAATATTTATTCCTGCATTTGAAGTCGGTGGTGACTATTATGATTTTTTTGAATTGAGTAAAACAAAATTAGGTTTCGTTATTGCTGATGTTTCAGGTAAAGGGATTTCGGCGGCTTTTATAATGGCGGAAATCAGAGGTATTTTTGAATCGTTGACTGATTTACTTCACAGCCCGAAGGAAATTTTAACCAAAGCTAATTCAATTTTAGAACGTACATTAGATGCCAAAAGCTTTATCACTGCTACTTTCGGTGTTTTTGATTTTGTTGAAAAGAAAATATCTATATCGCGTGCAGGTCATGCTCCGTTGTTATTAATCCGAAATGGTGAAGCCACGGAATATACTTTTAGAGGTATCGGACTGGGTCTTAATTATACAGAGTTATTCGGAAATGTTGTAGAAGAAGCACAAATAAAATTAGAAAAAGATGATTTACTAATTTTGTATACCGATGGAATTACAGAAGCAAAAAATGAAAAATTAGAAGATTTTGGGATTAATTCATTAATGAAAATTGTTCTTGAGAATAGCGAAAAAAATGTTGATGAAATCGCCAATAAAATTGTTACCGGAGTAACTCTTTTTTCGGAATCGAGCCCTCAACATGATGATATAACCTTAGTTGTTTTTAGATGGAAATAATCATGGAGAAAAATAATGTCAGATTTTAGTACAACAATCAGAGAAGCTGGAGATGTAAGTATAATCGAATTAAATGGTTATCTCGATGCTCACACTGCACCGCAGCTTGAGTCAGCATTCTCTGATTTAATTGATAAAAAGAGATTCAAAATTGTTGCTAATTTTGAAAAACTTAAATATATAAGCAGCGCAGGACTCGGAGTATTTATGGCTTTTATCGAAACAATTCGTTCTAATAACGGTGATATTAAACTTACAACGATGATTCCAAGTGTTTATAATATTTTTGATCTTTTGGGATTCCCTTTATTATATGAGTTCTTTAGTACTGAAAAAGAAGCGATTGATAAATTTAATCAGCAATAAAAAAAACCGTGAAAACTCTAAATCATAAATCGTATGAAATGCAGATTAAAAGTACAACTGAAAATCTCAGTTTAGTTAGAGATTTTATACAGGAGACTGCACTAAATAAAGGGGTACATCAGGCAATAATTGATAAAATTATTCTTGCCGTTGATGAAGCTTCCACAAATATTATCAAACATGCATATCACTCAAAACCTGATGGCGATATAATTATTCAATTAGAGTTCACCGATGACAAATGTAGAATTATTTTAATTGACTTTGGTGAAGGGTTTAATCCTTCCCAAATTCCTCAACCTGATATGCCAAAATATTTTGAACAGAAAAAAGTTGGGGGTTTAGGACTACATCTCATTAGAACTTTGATGGATTATGTGGAATATCATACCGACAAAGGGGGATATAATCAATTAACAATTGCAAAGAAAATTAAAAATACAGCAGCATGACACCCACTGATTTGACTAAAGTTCAACGTAATCTTTCAGCATTAGTTGAGTTTAGCAGAATTGTAAACTCAAGTCTTAATCTTGAATTTACACTCAATAATCTACTATTGAGTTGTTTCGGAAAATTTCTTGTAACGCGCGGTATCGTTGTTCTGAATGACAAAGGAAATTCTAAAATATACTCTTCAAAAGGTCTTTCGCCTGAAATTGTAGAATCTTTTCCTCAAGTAAAATATATAAATGAAGATATAATCATTGATTCAAAATTAAGTGAATACTTGAAATTGAATAAGCTTATTTTTTTTCAGAAAATATGTTCATCAAGGGATTGCCTTGGTTTTATTGCGCTTGGCGAAAAGATAAACAAAACGGACTATTCTGAAGAAGAGACTGAATTTTTAAAGACTATATTAAATATTGCAGCAACTGCGATTGAAAACTCGATTTTTATTCAAGAACTCAAACTAGTAAATAGGAATCTTGATTCAAGAATAAATAGACTTAATTCACTTTTTGAACTAAGTAAAGAGTTCGGAATAATTAATCAAGAAGTTAGAATTGGAAAACTTCTTCTTTATTCGTTACTCGGGCATTTCATGATTTCAAATTACTCAATCGTTCTTTTTGAGAATAAAGAATTAATACTTCTGGAATCAACAATAACCCATGAAAAAATTAATTCTGTTTTATCTCTTTATGATATTTCTAAAATCTCACAGCCGATAAATTCGGTTAATATGAAAAAGGAATTCCCATTACTTTCCGGTTTTGGTTTTGAGTTGATAGTTCCGATGTCTCTTCAAAATGTAACTAAAGGTATAATTCTATTAGGTAAAAGAATTAATAATATTGATTATACTGAAGATGATATCGAATTCGTTTCTTCAGTTGGAAGTTTAGCCATTGTTTCATTCGAGAATAAAAAACTCTTTAAAGAAGCTCTCGAAAAACAAAAATTAGAAGAAGAACTTGAGATTGCAAAAACTATTCAACAAAAACTTCTTCCATCTAAATTACCCGAGCTTAAAAACTTTGAAATTGCTGCCCTCTCAGTTTCTTCTAAGCAGGTGGGGGGAGATTATTATGATGTTATTAAACTAAATGAAAAAGATTATGTTGTTGCAATAGGTGATGTGTCAGGGAAGGGTGTCCCTGCATCACTTCTTATGGCAAACCTTCAAGCATTTTTGAAATCGATTTGTAAGCAAGGTTTAACGATAGATTCAGCAACAGGTGTAATTAATGATTTGGTAACAGAAAATACTTCTGACGGAAGATTTATTACTTTCTTTTGGGGAATATTGGATGACGAATTTAAAAGTTTTAAATATGTTAATGCCGGTCATAATCCACCTTTATTAATTAGGAATAATAAAATACAAAGATTAGAGAAAGGGGGAATAATCCTCGGAGTTATGAAGACTTTTACTCCATATTTACAAGAGGAAATATTCTTACAATCGGGTGATCTTATAGTTCTTTTTACTGATGGAATTACGGAAGCCAAAAATCTTGAAGATGAAGATTTTTCAGATGAACGATTTGAATCATTTTTGCTAAGTCTTTCTGATGAAAATTCAACTGAAATTATTAAAAAGATTGGAAATGAAATTTCCGATTATACCTTAGGGCAAATGCAGTCAGATGATATTACTCTAATAGTCATTAAAGTAAATTAAATGTATAAAAGTATTTTAAATTTTCTTCACAATTATCGGCAAATAATAATCTCGATTATTACTATAATAATTTTGATAGTTGGGGTTTTCAATATCTACACAGCTTATTCAATAAATAAAATTTCAAATGATGAATGTTTGTGGATACCTCACAAAATTGATAAAGATAGTGTGATAATTGTATTTGATAAAGTTAAGGTGGGAGGAGTCACTTACAATGCTGGAATACGCAATGGAGATAAATTTCGTGAATTAAATGGTAATTCCCTCATAGGAACAAGTCATGCTCAATTACTATTGAATAAAATTGCTGAAGGTGATTATGCTATCTATAAAATAGAGAATGATGATGGAATTTTTGAGACAAACGTATTAATTAAAAAAATGTTTAACATAGGAGATTTTGCTTTTAGCTTACTCGGTGTAATTTGGCTGATTGTAAGTTTTTCTAGTCTTACTGCAAATCCAGATGGGAAAGCTCAACGAATGTTTTATTTATTAGGGGTAATTTTTGTAATAAATAAAATAAATCTATTGTTTCCCCAGTTTTATAGTCTTGAATATTTAAATTCCAGATACTTTCCCTTTGTACTAATCTGGGGAATTGCATCATTCTTCTTACCGATGGTCTTTTTACATTTCTTTTTAATCTTTCCAACTCGTTCTACTGTAATGAATAAGCGATGGTTTAAAGTTACACTCTATCTGGCTCCCATGGTAATTTATGTAGTTTACTATATGTACATATTTAATAGTCCGTTATATGTGAAAAATCTTTCATCGAATCCAGCAGCTCTATTTGTTCCGGTTAATATATTTTTTGTTACATCATTAATGATTTCATTACTAATGCTTGCATTAAATTATAGAAAACTAACAAAGAACTCTCCTCAGAAAAAATCGGTATTTATCATTCTAAATTCCTTTGTTATAGGAATACTTGGTGTTATCTATGTGATATTTTTTGCTCCGCTGGTCGCCGATATAGTATTTAACACTCCAGAACATTATACACCGATAATATTGATTGTCCTTATCCCTATAGCGTTTGGATATTCAATTTTAAAATACCAACTACTTGATGTGAGTGTAGTTGTTAAGAATACAATCGTATATGGTTCTGCTACTTTTACTTTAGCCATATTGTATTTCTTATCGGTATATGTTATTGGGCAAAGTATAGGTTCTGTAGTGGGAACAGATTATCAAAATTTTATATCAGCGATCTCGTTTTTACTTTTTGCTTTAGTTTTTCAATCGACTAAAGATAAATTTCAAGGTTTACTTACACGCAAGTTTTACCCTGAACAATTTGTTTATGAAAAAATACTTCTTCAATTAAGTAAAGATCTAAACGGTTCAATTGCATTTACTTTGGATCATATTTTAGACACGATTACTTCAACATTTTCAGATTTGCTTAAAGTTCAAAAGTTTGGATTAATTCTGAAAAATCATAAACTTAATACCTTTTCATTAGTCCGAAGTAGAAATATTATTGATAAATCGAAATTAGTATTTAATGAAGATTCACAGATATCAACTTTGATCCTCGAGAAATTTAAGGAAGGAAAATTTAATATAATTGACTCCCAAGAATCACAAAATGATTTCTCTATATACAGTGAGCTATTTCAAAAAGAAGAAATTTATACAACTCTTCCACTAATTGTAAATAATAATATTATAGGTTTGATGATATTCGGATTAAAATATTCAGGGTCGAAATTTTCAATTAAAGAATTAGAGTTATTAAGTGCGGTGGCAAATCAGGCTGCCGTTTCTATTGAAAATGCTCGATTATACAAATCTGAAACTGAAAAATTAAGGTTAGAAAGAGATTTGGAGCTTGCCCGTAAAATACAAGAAACACTTGTTCCTAAGGAAATTCCGAACGTTGAACAACTTGAGATAGCAGGGAAAATGTTACCCGCAATGCAAGTCGGAGGAGACTATTTTGATGTGATAAAAATCTCTGAAAAAAGAATACTTGTGGTGGTGGGAGATGTGTCAGGCAAAGGACTTTCAGCTTCTTTATATATGACAAAACTTCAAACGTTGATAAATCTTTATTCAACTCAATTTGATTCTCCAAAAGAAATCTTGTTGGAGTTGAATCGACAAATATATAAAGCGATTGAACGTCATTGGTTTATAACCCTAACTTTAGCCATTTTCGATTTAGATAACAATATTGTAAGTGTATGTCGAGCCGGGCACGTTCCATTATTAGTCTCTCAATCCGGAAATATTAATTTGTTTCAATCAAAGGGAATTGGATTAGGTCTTGATAAGGGACCAATCTTCGAATCAACTTTGGAAGAGGAAGAAATAAAACTTCATAAAGGAGAAGTGTATTTGTTTTATTCTGATGGAATTACAGAAACAATTAATGCCGATGAAGAATTCTTTGGGACGGAAAATCTAATGAATACGTTAAGATTAAATAATATTAAAAGTGCTCACGAAATCATGAACCACATTATCGCTGCAACCGTTAGTTTTAGAGACGGCATGGAGCAATTTGATGATATCACTTGTGTTGTAGTTAAAGTGAAATAATTTTTTTATTAAAAAAGCTCTACTCTCATTCCAAATATACTCCAGAACCAATGAAATAATTTGTGTTTGGTATTGGTTCAACATAACCAAGTTTTTTCTTCTCGCCAGTTTCACCCGGTTTTATCCAATAAAACTCAACATAACCACCACCACTTTGCGCTTTTACTGCTAACTCTCTTACTACATATTTACCTTTTGTATCAGTATAGTCGTAGAGATTTTGTCCTTCAATATCTTTTTGTCTTGCGTGTGCAATATTTACGCAATTGTAATCGTAGACATAAAAGTATCCCGAACTATCAGCATAAAAACTAATTGGGTTTATGGATTTTCTAATGAAATCAATTAGAGTTGAATCATTTGATAGCTTCAAAGCTGCCTCTCCAATAGCAGTAGCATAAGAATGAACATAGGCGGCTGCAATCTGTTTATTCCACGATAAATTATCAATTTCGGGAGCGCTGACAGATTCATTTTTAGTACATCCGGATAAAGTAATTAAAGCAGCGGTTAAAAGTAAAAAGAAAGATTTCATGTGATTCCCCAATCAAATGTATTAATGAAAATAAACTTATAGTTTAATAGGATTAAGTTCAAAATAAACTTTGAACTCAATAGAATAAGTTTCAATTAAACGCGGTTTAAAAATAAAAAAACCTTGGACAATCTGTACAAGGTTTTTTTACAAAGACAAATAAAGTTTAAAAATCTAATTTCTTCTTATATTTTTCAGAGTAATCATAAACTATTGCACTTGCAACGAAAATAGATGAGTAAGTTCCTATGATAATACCAAAAAATAAAGTAAAGGCAAAAGATCTCAAAACCTCTCCACCAAAAATCATTAATACCAGAACGGTAAGCAAAGTGGTTCCACCGGTTAAGATTGTACGGCTCATCGTCTTGTTAATACTCTGATTGATAAGGTCTTTAATATTCCCGTTTTTGTGTAACTTAAGTGTCTCACGAACTCGGTCGAATACAATTACAGTATCGTTGATAGAATAACCAATCAGGGTTAGAAATGCTGCTACGATAGTAAGAGAGATTTCAAGATTTAATCCTGGTATAACATCGTATAATAAGGCATATAACCCTAAAGTGATTAACACATCATGAAACAAGGCTGCAACAGCTCCAAATGCAAAGATAAATTTGAATCTGAATCCTAAATAGATAAGAATTACCACAAGAGAAAAGAAGATTGCAAGTACAGCATTTTGTTTTAATTCAGCACCTACTTTAGGACCAACTCTATCTTCACGTAACACCTGGAAAGTGTTCCCGGACATCTTAACTTTTAAATTTTCTTTGATCCAATCAGAAATACCAACTCTAATTATTACTTCCTTATTATCAACTTCCTCAGAAACTTTGCCTGCCTGGAAACCTGCAAAGAATAATCTATCGGACAATACTGATGCTGTATCAGCACTCTCAAATGAGTAGGTGATTGAGCTGGATGAACTGTCAGAAATTGTCTTTGGTAATGAAGGGAATACTTTATTTATCGCTTCATCAATTGTAGTAATAACTTTTGGATAAAGTTCTTTGGGTATTTCCTGAAGTTCGGTACGTATAAGAACTCCTCGCTCATCACCAAAAGTTTTTATCTCAAGTTCACCCAATCCAATATTGGATAAATTTGTTCTAATTTTTCCAATTTCAATTGGGTTTTCGAATTGAAGTACAATTTCAGAGCCTCCCTTGAAATCAATTCCGAATTCAAGTCCTCTGAAAACAACATTTAATAAGCCCACCACAAATATGACGGTAGAAACTACGTAAAATAGTTTGCGTTTGCTTAAAAAGTCTATATTTAAATTTTCAAATAATCGCATGTAAAATTTTGCTCCTTAAAGCTAGTTTAATTATCCTAAAGAAATTTTTTGACCTTTAACTAACATAAAATCAAACAATAAACGTCCAATTACCAAAGCACTGAACAAACTCGCTACAATACCAATCATTAAAGTAAGCGCAAAACCTTGAACAGGCCCGCTTCCAAATTGATAGAGGATAATACCGGTAAAAAATGTTGTAATGTTTGAATCGAAAATGGCTGAGTATGCTTTTGAAAAACCTCCATCAATAGAAGCTTTAGCTGTTTTTCCGGTGGCAAGTTCTTCTCTTATACGTTCATAAATAAGAACGTTCGCATCTACTGCCATACCCATTGTTAGCACAACGCCTGCGATACCTGGCAAAGTTAGAGTAGCACCAAATCCGGCTAATATTCCCATAATAAAAACTATGGTGAAGGTTAAAGCAGCAGCAGCAACAGTACCGGCTTTTCTATAGTAAATAACCATAAAGATTGCTACTAAAACATAACCTAAAATTGCAGAATTTAGACCTTTTGAAATAGAATCTTGTCCAAGTGATGGTCCAACCGTACGTTCTTCAATAATTTCTACCGGTGCAGGTAGTGCACCAGCTTTAAGAACGATTTCTAACAATTTAGCTTCTTCAAGATTTGCCATCCCTTCAATTTGAGATCTACCTCCGGGAATTTTTCCTCTGATTACAGGAGCTGAGAAGATTACACCATCAAGCATGATAGCGCATCGTTTATCGATATTTGCTCCGGTAATTCTAGCCCATTCAGTAGCACCTTCGGAATTCATTTCCATACTTACAATGGCTGCAGAGGTACTTGGATCAATATTAGCCATAGCATCAGTTATAACGCCACCAGTCAATTCGGGATTTTTATTTACCAAATAAAGGACAAAAATATCTTGTCCTTCTTGTATTCCAATTGGTTTCGCTGAAAATGCGAACTCAACATTATTTGGAATAACTTTTTGTACATCAGTACGATTCAACATTCTTTGAACTTTAACTTTATCATCAGCTTTAACATATGCATCAGCCGATTGTCCTTGAGGATTTATTAAAGCAATAGCGAAGAAAGGATGTTGTTTTGCAAATTCTTCTGCTGAAAGTTGCTGGTCTGCAGTTGTATCAGTTTGAGATGTTGTGTCGGCTGCAAGTTTAGTTGAGTCATTGACGAGTGCAGAATCTGTCTCTTCAATTGTTTTTCCGGCGAGAGTTTCATCAATTTTTTTCATAACATTAATAGTGAATTCAGGGTCTTTGAGTAATCTGAATTCAAGAAGAGCAGTTCCTTGCAATAATTGGCGTGCTTCTTCTTCTTTAGCTATACCGGGGAGTTCAATGATTACTCTTCGTTCTCCCTGCTTTTGAATGGACGGTTCAGAAACACCATACTGATCGACACGGTTACGAATAATTTCCATTGCTCTTGTAACAGCATCATCAGTTTGAGTTCTTAAATCAGAAAGAATTTTTGCATCATCTTCTCTAATTGAACCGAAATATCGGCTGAGACGAATTTGTTTTTCTTCTAATTTTCTGGCGAAAATATCGACAATGGCTTCATCGCTAATAGCTGCTTCTTTTGCGGCACTTTCGAGTACTTGAGTGAAGTCATCATCAGGATTATTGGCAATTTTTTCGAGAAGTTTAACAGTGTTAACTTCCAAAACCACCCGCATACCTCCCTGGAGATCAAGTCCAAGTTTTACCCGTTTAAGTCTAGCTTCACGGATAGAAGGATCGGCTAATTTAATACTATCTTCAATGGATAGTAGAACCTTATTTAATTGATCCTCCGAATAGGAAGGATTATTAATTAAAAGTTCGCTGCGTTTTGCCTGAACTATTTTTTGTATATCCTTTGAGTTTTGATAATCAACATAAGTTGGATATAATAAATAGATGCTCAGCGCAATCGCCAAAACAATGAGAATGAATCTGAATCGTAGTTCTTTCATAGAATATCAATTAAGTATGTGTATAAAATATTTAAGATAACAAAGTTAGTCGTTCGGGGTAAAAAAGTCAATAAAATTCAAATTTATTAGTTTCTTCCTTTTTGAGGCTATTTGTATATTTACACCTTGATTATTCGAAAAATATTTGGAAATGGGAATTTTGTGTTAAAAATGAACTCTTTTGCACTGTCTGGTTATAGTTTTTTTTCAACTACTCAATCAAGCGGTCTGCCGACTCGAAATGAGATCGAAGAAAAATTTAAGTGGAATCTTTCTGACATATATTTAAATAATGAAGAATGGGAAAAAGATTTTGATTTGGTAAAATTAAATATCCCAAAATATTCAAATTACGAAGGGAAACTTGGTTCCGATTTAACTCTGTTAAAAAGATGCTTATTATTAGATGAAGAAACCGGCATCAAATTGGAACGACTCTATCTTTATTCTATGCTCTCCAAAGATTCTGATCTTCGAGTGGAATTATATTTGGGCATGGATAATAGAGTTAAATCTTTATTTGCGGATGTTTCTGCTGCAAGTGCTTTTATCAAACCGGAGTTGCTTGAAATAGAAGAAGATGTTTTGCGCGCACTTATAAAAGAAGAACAATTCACTCACTACTCACATTTTATTGATGAACTATTAAGACAAAAACCACATACGTTAAATAAGGGTGAAGAAAAGATTCTTGCAATGGGGAGTGAAATTAATTCTATCCCGCACGATGTCTTTTCAATCTTCACAGATGCTGATTTGAAATTTCCTATAATTGAAGGCGAGAATGGGGAACCGGTCGAAATGTCGCACGGTCGGTTTTATGCAGCACTTTATTCAAAAAATAGAGATTACAGAAAAAGAGCATATGAGGCTTTTTATAAACCATTCAAAGAGTTTTCCAACACACTTAATGTTTTGTTTAACGGGAATTTAAAAACGAATATAATCACTGCGAGAACAAGGAAATTTAATTCTGCACTTGAGGCATCACTCAATCGAAATAATATTCAGGTTTCAGTTTATAATAATCTTATTAAATCAGTTGAAAATAATCTTCAACCGATGCACAGATGGGCCGGGTTAAAGAAGAAGTTGCTAAATGTTGATTTTATAGCTCCGTATGATTCCTACGTTACAATTTTTGAAAATCATTCAGAAAAAAAATACAGTTATGATGAAGCTGTGAAATTGGTTTTTAATTCCCTCCAACTTATGGGGGAAGAATATTTAAACCCGCTTAGGACTGCATTCGAAAACAGATGGATTGATGTATACGAAACTCAAGCGAAAAGAAGCGGAGCTTATTCATCGGGGACAACCTTTGGTGCTCATCCATATGTTTTACTCAATTGGACTGATTTACTTAATGATGTTTTTACACTTGCCCACGAGATGGGTCATAACATGCACTCCTATTTTACCGGACAGTATCAACCATATATTTATTCAAATTATTCAATCTTTTTAGCAGAAGTTGCCTCTACATTTAATGAATCACTTTTACATGAATACCTAATTAAAAATTCTTCATCCAAAGAGGAAAAACTTTTCCTGATGGAAAAATATTTGAATAATGTAACAGCAACTTTTTATCGTCAAACAATGTTTGCTGAATTTGAAAAAACTGTTTATGAGAAAACTGAAAATGGCTTGTCACTTTCTACTTCGGATTTGAGAATAATTTATAAAGAGTTATATCAAAAATATTGGGGAAGTGCTATGTTTGTTACTGAAGATGAAGAATTTGCATGGGCAAGAATCCCGCATTTTTATTATAATTTTTATGTCTTTCAATATGCAACTGGATTTTCCGCATCAGAGGCACTTACAACCAAAGTGAAAACCGAAGGAAATAGAGCGGTTCAAAAATATTTGAATTTCCTTAAAGCCGGAAGTTCAGATTATTCAATTAATATTTTGAGGGATGCCGGTATTGATATGGATTCATCGGAACCAATAATTGCAACCGCAAATAAAATGAATCAAATTTTAGACGAAATGGAATTATTATTAAATATTTAATCAAGGATTAAAATGAAACTTTATTCTAAAGCTGAATTGAACAATTATCATCAATCTTTAACTTATGATGATATAAGTCTAATTCCCACCGAGATTTCTAGAATTAAATCAAGAACAGAAGCTAATACCGTATCAACTTTTTTAGATATGAAGTTATCTGTTCCGGTTTTATCCAGTCCAATGGATACAGTGACCGGTATCGATATGGCAAAAGCATTAACTCAATTAGGTTGCATAGGAATTTTAAATAGGTTTGATTCTTCTTTAGATGAAGTTGTTAATCAAAATAGTAAAGACGGTATTCGTTCAGTGTCAATAGGACTTAACACTGAAACTGATGTTATAAAAAGATTGGGCGATTTAAATTTAATTATTTGTATTGATACTGCAAATGCAAGTAATCACGAAGTACTTAAAAAAACTGAAGAAGTAAAAAAAATTACAACTACTCCACTTATTGTCGGTAATATTGCACACCATGCCACACTCAAACAATTAGAAGATGCCGGTGCTGATGCTGTTCGAGTTGGAATAGGAAATGGAAGTGTCTGTTCAACTTCAATCCAAACCGGAATTGGTATCGGACAAGTTTCATCTCTATTGGATAATCTAACATATCGAAATGAAAATAAACTGAAAATTAAAATTATTGCAGATGGAGGAATAAAAAGTTCAGGTGATGTTTCAAAAGCGATTGCACTCGGAGCAGATGTTGTTATGCTCGGAAGAATGTTAGCAGGAACGCGTGAAACTCCGGGGGAAGTTATTAAGTATAGTGGACAGCTTTGGAAAAAATATAGAGGTTCGGCTTCCTTTGGTGTAAAAATGAAGAACGAATTTATCGAGGGAGAAGAAACCATGGTTGCTTATAAGGGAGCGGTTTCTAATGTTATCAACAGCATCTCTGACGGACTTAGAAGTGCGATGAGTTACATGAATTGTGAATCACTTGAAGAACTTAGATTGACGGAAACTTTTGCAGTATTAAGTAACAGTTCATATCTCGAACGATTGCCAAAGATGTAATTTTTATAGAAATAATTTCTAAATATTTTCAAGGAACTTAATCAGAGTCAAAGTATTAAGTTCCTTTAGGAAAAAGTGGTAATTTTTAACATAAAGATTTTAGGCGGAGGTTCAATTCTAATGAACATTCATCGAACTTCCACCGATAAATTCCCGAATTACTGAATCACCTGGGATTGCTGATTCATCCTCAATCGGTTCAATTGATTCAAGCATTTTGCGGACGCGTTTTGAACGGGTGTAAGCATCTTCTCTTAACGGATCATTTGCATATTTCTTTTCCCATTCAATAAAACCTTGAAGTAATTTCGTTCGATATAAAGAAAGCTCATAAGCCATCGATGTATTAACAATATAATCGGCAGTATTACTGTATGGAAGAATAGTTCTTTTTTCTGATGAACGAACATAATGCCAGTGTAATAAGGTTTGCTCGGGCTGATACGCACGATGAACTGAATCTCTCAACATTCTTCTCATCAATCGTATATCAGTCCATCTTATATATTGTCCATCATCCATTTTCATTTGTAATAGAGGTTCAAGATATAGTTTAAATTTCTGGGCAGCTGGAATTTCCCTGCTGAACTCAGGATATAATCCGTGTAAACTATCTATTAACAGTACTTCATTTTCGTGCAATTGAAGTGGTGTACGATTGTCAAATCTTTTACCTGCCTTAAAATCATAATATGGAATAAGTACTTCTTCACCGGCAGCTAATCTTTTTAAATGATCGTTTATTAATTCTAAGTCAAGAGCTTGAGGAGTTTCGAAATCATAATCACCGAATTCATCTTTTGGGTGCATTTCAAGATCAAAGAAATAATGATCAACAATAAGTGCAACGAACTTCATCCCCATTTTATTTAATCGTTGTTCTAATTTCATTGTGGTAGTTGTTTTACCTGAAGAGGAGGGACCACTTACCATTACCATTCTAAGTTCAGAGGAACGATCTTTTATTAATTCGGCGGCTGTGTCAAGCTGGGTTTCATAAAGTGACTCGGATTCATGAACTATATGTGGAAATTGTCCAAGTTTAATTCTGTTATTATACAATTCAACTGTGTTGAGTTTATGAGTAAGTGCCCAGTTAAGTGAACGCCAAACTTTTTTCCAGGGGATTAATTCATTTGGTTTTGAAAAATGACGGCTGTTTTCTCTTCTTCTATTGGCTGCTTCTTCCCGGTATATTATAAATTCTTTGGCAACTTTTGCATGTCCGTTTTCTATTAGAACTTTTTCGACTATATCCTGAATTTCTTCAACATATGGTTTATGTCCCTCATCATAAATCTCTTCAAGCATTTGAATTACCTTTTTTGCAAGTTCATTTGCTCTTTCCTTATCTCTACCCCCGACAGAAACTGCTGCACGATATATTACATTTGAAATTCTATCTTCATTAAAAGGAACAATTGCTCCGCTTCTTTTTATTACATATTTGAATTTGCTCATTTATCTGTCCATAATTAATTTGAAATAATAATTTATTTGAACAATCATTTAGATAACAAATCTAATAATTACAAAACCACCTATTAACAGTACTGTAAACCCAATTGCTAACCAATCAAAATACTTATCAATAAAATTTCTGATAGGTTCACCAAATTTCCAAAGAAGAAATGCAACAAGAAAAAATCTTGCCCCTCTGCTAATTGCTGAAGCCAGTACGAACATAGGCAGATTAATATCAAACGCACCCGAAGCGATTGTAAAAACTTTATAAGGAATAGGAGTAAAACCTGCTGTAAAAATAATCCAAAAATCATATTCAGTATAAAGCTGTTGAATTTTATAAAAAGTCGTTTCAGAAAAACTTGGTACATTATTAAAGAAAAAATGAGCTAAAGATGTGAAGTTATTATCGGGTGTCCACCAGACAAAATAACCGATAGCATATCCAAGTAGAGCACCTAATACCGAGCCGACCATGCAATTTGCAGCGAAATTAAATGCCTTATGACGGGCACCTAAAACGAGAGCAATTAGTAATGCATCCGGTGGAATGGGGAAAAAGGACGATTCAGCAAAAGCAATAACAAATAGGGCGATTGAGCCATAGGGTGTAGCTGCCCAGTGAAGCATCCAATCATATAGTCTTCTAACTAATTTCATAAATCCAATATTTAATAAATGTAAGTTTCAATTATAAGAAGATATTTGATTTGTATGAAATTTATTTCAGTAACTTTTTGCTTTGTAGACTCTGTCCGCCGCGGCGGATCCGTCAGAATGAAGGCGTGTGTTAATCTTTATGCCTTGGTGCCCTCGTGGTAAAAAAATGCCATAAGTCTCGAGGGCACTTAGAAAAACAATTTACTTCAATAACAACAGCTTTTTAGTTGAAGTGTAATTATTCGATTTCAATTGATAATAATAAACTCCGCTTGCAAGTGAAGAGGCGTTGAATTCAACCGAATGTCGACCTGCCTGCATAAATTGATTAACCAAAGTAGAAATTTCTCTTCCGAGCATATCAAAAATTTTCAGAGTTACAATTCCATTTTCGGGAAGAGCCCAGTTGATTTTTGTAGTTGGGTTAAACGGATTCGGGAAATTTTGTGATAATTCAAAGCCTTCGATTTCAATATCACCATCTTTAATATTAACGGGAGGTGATGCAGTCATCCAATTTTTAATTATAAAATCATAATTTATATAAGATGCTGAATTATCATAACGGTAAGGGCGTCCCGCAATAAATATAAAAACTCCTTCATCATCTTTATTAATTCTAAAACCGGCTATCCAATTATCGGGTGTGGTGGAATTATCAAAAATTGGAATTGCTTCACTTGTTGTATCCAAAGTAACATAATGAATAAATGAATTTACAGCCAAGGAAGCCATATCAACAAGACTATCATCAATTGCAACAATAGTGGTTATAGTTTGATCACCGCTTACAGTAGTAATTCCGCAATAGTTTTTCAATTCACCTGTTAGGAATGAATTTGCCCAGCGGGTTGCAAGAAGAAAGTTACCGCCTCCTCGAACGTATTCTAAAACTTGATCAGCATTCCAAAAACTCAAATCACCGCTATAATTATTTCCAAGCCAAATAACTTTTTTATAGAGTTTTAGAATATCAGTGGGAATGGTTCTATTATATAAACTTACTTGTTGAATATTCGGATTTGCCTTATAATTAAAATCTTGATCACCGAATAAATCCCAAATATCAACTGAATTATTTCCGAAAGGGGCAGAATTATTATAAAAATTTGCAAACTCAGCAGGATATGTAGAATAGTGAATTCCATTAACAACAAGAATATCAGCACTGTTTTCAAATAGAGTAATTAAATCTTTCATTTTTCTAACATGTTGATTTATTCCGTCACTGACAGTTAAAGTGACTGAAAAACTACTGTCACCTATAAAAGTAAAGATAGGATTTTCAACTTCAGAATCGATAATTCCGTCATCGTTAAAATCCCATTTCCATGAAGTGATAGAAGTTGTATCCGTTCCCGTTGAAAAACTAGAAAATCTAATTTCAAGAGGTGAGGCTCCCAGAGTTTCGCTGCTTAAAAATGCCGAGTTTATATTGTTCGAAAAAGAAATCTCTTCGGAAATAGATTGATAAATTTCTTTATTAACATCACTTTGAATGTATGCGACTACTTCAAGGTTATTCAAATCTACAGCTTGAAGAAAAGGGGCATCTGCGATGTACATTAAATCATACTCAACAAAATTTCCCGGTTCAGGAATTTCAATTAAAGTTCCTTTTGCATTCGGAATCATTCGTCTTGTAATATCATGATAAACGGCTTCAAGTCCTCCAGGAGGTGAAGTAACAGTTTTTTCGATTATTCCGACTCGAAGTCTTGTTTTATTAAATGAAGACTGATCAGTAGAATCGCGATAAATCTTAACATTTATATTAAATACATTATTTGAAAATCTTTCAGGAGTTAAAACAATTTTGAAAGGGGAGTATAATGAGTTACCATTATTGACTGCAGTTAGTAAAGCAGCTTGTGATGATGAAATTGTTGCTCCATTCACGGTTATCCATGGGACAGCATTAACGCCATAATAACCCCATCTCGCAGCATTATCAATTGAATTAAATAAATACATTGGGTCATTAGGACCGGGCCAATTAACATTATAAACAATATGGGAAATAGAATTAGTGTCTAACAAAGCAGATATAGTTTGATTGTACCAGGAGTTATTCAATGTTGCACACGGACCACATTGGTAATTGGTATATCGTTCAACAATGCTTTTCTTTTCGTAGGGTAAAGCAACGGTTAGAAGTAAAAGCAAAAATAATAGAACTTTTTTCATAATTCCCTCTGGTTAATTTCGAGTAAATCTATTGTAAATATTTATGTTATTAAAAAGTTGTGTTTGCCTGATAAATTTCTTTAGAATTCTTATTTTGAATAAAAACCACACTGTTAAGCTTTTCCATTTTCCATTCAGGTTTTATCTGAACGAAATGGGTTGATGAAATTGTTTGATTCAAATTCATATTTGCGAGCGATTCACCTTGATTTGAAGGAAGCATCACACGCATTACGTTATAAAATTTTGTTTCACCATTAGAACCGGGGGGATTTGAGAATTCTATATCGGTTTCTGTAACAACGGTTTGAATAAAAATTTCTGAGACATCTATATTTTCATTATTCAATAATTTTACTGAAAGATAAACATAATATAAATCGCCAATTATGGAATCAGTAACTTCAACTTTAAATTTTGGAGTAATTCCTAATTGGGCATCGACTCTTTGTTTAATCATGAATGAATCTTGTGGAAGAGGTCTTAAAATTCCATCAACAATAACTGTCGGGGCAGTATTAACATTGTAAAACGCTCTTCTATTATCACTGTCAGTTCTGTTTGCTAAATAAAAGGGATCAACCGGGGAAGGGAAACTTGTCGGATATTTAATTACTGCTATTCTATCTCTTCCATAATTGTGTTGTAGTGATTCAATTATTTTATTACTTGTAACACAAGGTCCGCAACTAACATTTGCAAAGTCTTCAAGAAGAACAATTTTTTCAACAACATCTTGTAATTCAAAAGATAAAACAACTGAACTGTCTTTATAAATAGTTATTTCTGTTGAATAATTTGCATAACCAACTTTTTGGAGTTTCAAAATATGTAATCCAACCGGAAGAGTGAGTGTTGCCGGAGTTATATTACCGCTATTATTACCATTTATTAATATTTCTGCTCCGATAACATTGCCTTGAACCACTATTTCCCCGAAATCAGTCGGAGACTGGTTTGGATCGGTTGGCGGTTTGGTTTGGCAAGAGATGAAAATTAATGCTACACCAAAAAGAATAAGCAGAACTAATTGTTTCAAAAGTACTCCCTGGTTAAGAATTGTTTAATCTACATCTGAAAAATCAGAAGAACTTTGACAAAAATCAAATATTTACTTATAGAATTAATTGCTGAGTTTGTAAAACTGTCATGCTGATGAATATGTGTCATGCTGATGAATATCAGCATCTTTTAGCAGCGTTGCTGATCCCGAAAGTTTTCTGTTCGAAAGAACTCAATTTCGATTATTAATTAAGGCGGTAATCTCTTGTTGAAGAAGGGTGAAGCCCGCATTATTATAAAAGTCACGTTCTTTGGCATCAAGGAGTGAACCGAGTGTTACTTTGAAATCTTTTTCTTTGAAATCCTTTATCACATCCAGCATCTGTATTAAATTTTCTTTCTCATTCACAAGAGGAATTCCTCGTTTGAATAAAAAATCTATATCAAAACAATCTCTAATAACTTTTCTTGAAATTAATGAAGCTGTTTTATTTCTCATCATTTGTGTAAGGGTTAACCCCTGAACCTGCACTTGTAAAGTAGTATATTTAGAAAATGCTATTTTCCTTTCCCATTCAAAATCTATTTGCTCTTTTCGAATCTCAATTTTAAGACTTCTTTTTGAATTCGGACTTTTTATCTGAAAAACTATTGTGAAGTGTTTATTTTGTGCATCGATTATTTGATAAAAATCCGAAAAACTTTTTTGCAGAGATGTAAATATCTTATCGGCATCTGCCTCTTTCTTCAGCCAAAAATCAAGATCGGTTGAGTATCTATTCAAATTATGGCACAATCTGAGCATTGTACCGCCGCCAAAATAGAGTTGATCAATAATACGTTGTTTATTTAACAAATTAAGAATCTCTATTTCAAAAACTTCTAGAGCTTGTAATTCCGAATTAACTTTAGCCATAAATTCTGTGTCGCCTTATTTGTTGAGTTTAATAAATTACTTAATTCAGTCTTATCAAATTTTTCAAGTTCAATTGCGTCAAAATCACAGTTGTACTTTCCTATTGCAGTTAAATATATTGAGTCAGCAAGGGCTTTAATGGGGGATGCAATAAAAAAATTATCATTTCTTTCAAATCCAAAATAAAATGCTTTTTGAATTTTTATGAAATTAAATTCAATATCGTTAATTCCAAACGAAATAGTCCGCTTAAGTCCGATGGCTTCAATAAATGAGGGAGTTTGCTGCGTGGATAAATTGTAGTAACTTAAAGCAGTGGTTAGGGAAATATAACTTGGTGTTTGCAGAAGATTGGAAATAAAAAATAGTTCCTCTTCACTGATTGTTTTTAATTTTTCGGGAATGATATAAATATCCCGTTTAAGCCTTACTAATCTTTTTTCTTTTACATATCGCGAAGCTGTTACTTGTGCTGATTTCAAACTAATTGACAAAATACGGGAAATATCTTTTCCGCTTAAGTAAAGTTTATCACTGTTCTGAAGTTTTTCTATATTCATAAATACAAATATATAACATAATTGTTAAGTATCTATACTTAGGTATAATAAATA
The DNA here is from genome assembly GCA_030684555.1 of Ignavibacteria bacterium. Classification (GTDB taxonomy): domain Bacteria; phylum Bacteroidota; class Ignavibacteria; order Ignavibacteriales; family Ignavibacteriaceae; genus JAGUXE01. Next base: position 31,447 of record JAUXVN010000112.1, on the reverse strand, counting down.
TTTTCGAGTTTATAAATACTTGTCATACTGAGTTTTAACTTTGTGCCTTGGTGCCCTTGTGGCAAAAAAAAGAAAATGCCACAAAGTCACTAAGGCACGAAGAAAAATGTCATGCTGATGGATAGAATGACCATATTATTTAATAGCTAATCTCACCCCTCCAAAATTAATTTTTCAACTTTGTTTTTTGCTTCAGGAGTAGTCATAAGAATTAGAACATCATCTTTTTTTAAGATTGTCGATTTAATGGGATTAAAAATCCAATCTCCATCAACTTTTAGAGCAATTAGCAAAGCTTCATTTTCATGACTGATATTAAGGTCTGAAATTTTTTTACCAGCCAATTTTTGTGGGACGCTGATTTCCTCAATTCTCAGACTTTTTTCTTTATCTCTTAACATTGTATCGAGGAATGAAACTACAGTGGGTCTAATCATTTCAGAAACAATTCTCAAACCACCGACATTGTAAGGGGAGATAACAGAATCTGCACCGGCTTTTCTAATCTTATCACCATTTTTAATATCGCGTATTTTGCTGATAATTCTCAGGCTAGGATTTAATTGTTTTGCCGTAAAAGTGATAACGAGATTATAATTATCATCACCCGTGACCGCAAAAAGACCGGCAGATTTCGTAATTCCGCATTGGGTTAAAATAGATTCATCGGTTGCATCACCATGCACGAAGAGTAAATCCGGATTAGTGTTCAAATAGTCCTGATTTATTTCTTTATCAATAAGAATAAAACTTCGCTTAGTTTCATTTAATTCTTCGGCGATTCTATGCCCGATATCTCCGCTTCCGCAGATTAGATAATGATTCTCTAATTTTTTAATGATTTCTTTCATTTTTCGCTCTTTGTAATTTTTAAATAACTCATCACTTATGACAAATGCTGTTATATTTGACAGAATATATGTAAATGCACCAATTCCTGTGATTGCCAGAAAAATAATAAATATTCGGGCATGTTCAATGTTCGGGAATTTAAGTAGTTCTCCATAACCGATTGTAGTAATAGTTATGAAGGTCATGTAAAAACAATCAAGCAAACTATTATGTCCTTCAGAAAGGAAATAAAAACCGAATGTACCATAGGAGAGGATAAAAAGTAGAAGTCCGATTGATATGAGAAATCTTTTAGTATTACGCTTCAATTTGAGTATGCCTTTAATGTCAATAATTCATTATTGTAAAAAAAATGAAGAGAAAATTCTTCGGATAGCCACAATACTACTTATTTTTGTGGCTAAAGCCAGTATTTGTCTGGTTGATTAGCCCACGTCCTGAAGGACGTGGTTACTTAATCACAACTTTTGCTTAAGGTGACTGTTTATATAAAATTAAAATTTTCTCTACAACGAACTTAGGGATTCTCATATCATTTATACAAATAAAATTTGAATTATTAAAAAGTTGCAAACGGTTTATAATTCAGAACAATTTTGAAATTCTAATCTATTTCGAGTGAACTCAAATTTAATTAATCAAAGGCGAGGGACAATTACAAAAATTCGACAAAATGAGAAGATTTGGACAGCAACTGATCCTGTTTTTGTTGACTCACAAATAGATGTATAGTATATTCGAAGTTGAAATTTTCATTTATTTTCAACAGTGAAGGTAATGAAATTAATCAATAATATAATTCAAACATTTGCGTCATTAATGACAGATAGAAAAGACGCAAAATATTCAATATATCGGAGCTGCTAATGAATAAAATTCGCTTACTGCTTCCAATTCTGATCGTTCTCATACATATTGGTTCTATAAATCTGTTTGCTCAGTCATCCGGAAAAATTATAGGAACAGTTGTAGAAAAAGAGAGCGGTGAAGCTATTCCATTTGCAAACGTTTATATCGAAGATACCAATATTGGTTCATCTGCAGATTTAAACGGAAATTATGTAATTCTTAATGTCCCCCCCGGTTTATACCGAGTTACCGCATCCGTTGTCGGATTTCAAAAAGTCACAAATAATGATGTACGGGTTAATGTTGATTTTACAACCCGCCTAAATTTTCAATTATCAATTGGTGCTATCGATCTTGAAGCCGTTATAGTTCAAGGTGATAGAAATCCATTGATTCGTCAGGATTTAACAAATCCGACTGTATCAATCAGTGCCGAAAATATCAGCGAATTACCTGTTGATCAGATAACTGATATTATAAAACTTCAGGCAGGTGTAGTTACAGGTAATAAAGGTACAATTCACGTGCGAGGTGGTAGAGCCGATGAAATTGCATTTACATTAAATGGTGTTTCATTAAATGATCCATACGGAAATGAACGCTCAATCGGAATTGCAACCAATGCAGTACAAGAGGTATCGGTTTCTACAGGTACTTTTAGTGCTCAATACGGTAATGCACTTTCGGGTGTTGTGAATTATGTTACAAAGGAAGGCTCCGATAAATATTCTCTCAGTTTGAGAGGTTATGTTGGTGATTTTCTTACAAGTAGAAAAGAGTTATTCCCGAATATTGAAAATATTGATCCTTTAAATAGAGGAAGAATGGAAGCTACATTCGGCGGACCAATTCCTCTAATTAAAGATGCTAAATTTTATCTTTCGGGCGTTTTCGAAAATTTTAAAGGAAGTATTTACGGACAAGAACTTTATCGTCCGGATGATTCATATTTATCACCTGATAACTTTAAAACCGGTGATGCAAGAAAGAAATCTTCATCTGACCCATATTTCTTTAGACCTTATGACCCAAATAGTACGGGCAAGCCAACCGGAAGCGGTGAATATGTAGCAATGAACCCATTTCAGAGTTACAATATTCAGGGTAACATAAGCTATAGATTCTCTTCAACATTTAAAACTAAATATGAAGTCGTTTTTGATAAGGGTGAATCAAAAGATTACGACTTTGCATATAAATATAATCCTGCCGGTGATGGAACAAGTTACAGTACAGGATTACTTCAGGCAATCGACTTAACGCATACCGTGGGCAGCAACATGTTTTATACATTAAAGGTTTCACACGGTTATAATATCGGGAAATATTATCTCTATGAAAGTATGGATGATCCGGGTTATTTACCAAATTTATACAGCAGAGGTATTGGTAACTCAGGATTATATTCAGGTGGAACCAGCAATTACAGAGAATATCGTAAAACAACAACAACCGGTATTAAAGGTGATCTTGTTGCGCAAATATTTGATATTCACGAAGTAAAACTTGGTGCTGAAGCCCGTCTTCACACAATAGATTTTGAAGCATATTCTGTTGAATTTGGTAAGTTAAAAGACGGACAATTTGCAACTCTCACAAATGACGATATGTTATACGATTCTGCTTTAACAATTATTAGAAGAATTCCAACTTCACCTGCATTGTATAATACTTACTCAAGAACTCCGATGAGTTTGTCAGCTTATTTGCAGGACAAAATTGAATTTGAATCATCTTTTATCCTAAATGCAGGTTTACGTTACGAAATGTTTGACCCGGCAGCAGATTATAATGCAGCAATTTCACGTAACTTAACCGATTCACTTTCAGGATTTATTTCAGCTTACAATGAAAAAGCTAAAATTAAACATACTGTTTCTCCAAGAATTAGTATGTCTTATCCAATATCAGATAGAGCGATAATCAGACTTTCTTACGGACATTTCTATCAAATAGGTTCATTATCAAGTTTATACTCAAACAGCAGATATTTTGTTACAAATGTTGGAACAACCCCGACATTTGGAAATCCTAACGTTGAGCCACAAAAATCAGTTCAATATGAGATGGGTTTACAACAACAATTAACAGATGACCTGAAATTTGACGTAACCGGTTACTTTAAGGATGTGAGTAATTATATTTATACTCAATCGATTTATACCGCATCGGGGAGAGCATATAATTTGTTAACGAACTTATCATATGCAAACTCACGTGGTGTTACTTTCTCACTTTTAAAGAGAAGATCACCGGGAGAATTATTTTCAGCATCACTTGATTATACATTTTCTATTGCTGAAGGAAACCGAACAGAACCATCTGCAGAATTGTTCTTTAGTGAACAATCTGGAAAGCAGTCTGAAACTTATTTAGTACCGCTCAGTTTTGATAGATCACACGTAATAAACGGAACAATTTCATTCACACAACCTGATGATTGGAATTTAGGATTAGTTTTAAATCTTCAAACCGGAACACCATATACACCGGCATTACCAACAACATTAGTTCAAGTTAGATATGAGCAGAATGCTGGTAATCAACCAATCAACTGGAATGTTGATATGAAATTTGAAAAATTCTTTACTCTCGGTTCAATCAAGTATTCAGTATTTGTTCAGGTTGAAAATTTATTTGATACTCAAAATGAATTAGCTGTTTATGCAAGTTCAGGAAGAGCATTGTCAAATGTTGAACAAGTTCAGAATGCAGTCAATTTTAGTGATTTGAAAAGAAGAATTGAACGTGGAGATGTTGGTATGTTCGGAATTGATCAAATTAACGGTTACTATTCTAACCGTCCGGAAAGAGTAAACAGACCACGCGAAGTTCGTCTTGGTTTTTCTGTATTGTTTAATTAATAAAAAGTTACAAAGGTTTTTTATATGAAAATAAAATATTCTCTGACGTTACTTTTGATATTCATTTTTTCAGTTCCTTTTTTGGCTCAAGAAAAAGACGAATACGGTAACTTCAATATCAAAAAACTTACCTACGAAGATATGGTAAGAATTTATGGTGATATTTATAAACCGGGAAAAGTTTATAAAGTTAATGGCGACAAGCGTGAAATCCGTGAGGTTATAATTAAAGGAAACAAAATTACAACAGTTGTTTTCAATTACGGTTCAATATGTAAACCAAATTATCCCGGCAATACTGATCTTTATTGGCAGGGATTAGGTTATGGATTTGAATTTGGTCCACTTGCAGCGGCTGAAGTTGAGACTGATCTCGCCGATGGAACAAAACAAAAAGTAATTATTGTTGATGATTCTTTTGTTCTTACTGCTCATGGTTCATATTCGCCAGATGGAACATTAAAATGGGGTTGGTTACCTAAATCTGGTTATGCAGATCCTAATTCTCTTGAAATTGCACGATTAAATGCTCCGGATAATAATGGTGACGGAAAACCGGATTCATGGCCTGAAAGATGGTATTCGCCGGGAGCCGGTAAATACATTTGGCCTGCTTTTCTCGGCGATCAAGCAACTGCTCCGGACGAAGAAGTCTATTATGTTATTGATGATTTCACAAATCAAGCGTATGTAGGTCAAAATCCTTACTATCCATTCCCATCTGATTCTTTGAAAAGAGGATTGGGATTAGATGCTGAAGTTAGAATTATTCAGTTCAACAATCCTTTAGCAGAAGATATAATTTTCCTTGTTTACCAAATAACTAACGCAAGTGAAAAAGATATTCCAAGAGCTTACTTTGGAATGCACGGTGATCCCCACGTTGGTGGTCCTGCAGATTATGGTGATGATAGAGCAAACTTTATTGATCCTTTTGGATTCACAAGCGGTGGAAGCAGACAATTTCCCCAAAGAGCAAGAAGCATGGTTTATGCGTGGGATGATGATATGAAGGGATCAGGCGGAAGAACAGCCGGATATTTTGGCTGGAAATTCCTTGAATCACCCACAAACTCAATTGATGGAATTGATAATGATGATGATGGTATAATTGATGAAAATCCATTTAACAATGCAGGTAACTACATTGATGGTATCTCAATTCCATTGTCTTCTGGAATTGCTGATGTTGCGAAATATACTGCAATCTTTGGTGCCCCAAAACCAAGATATCAAGGGGATGAAGATGGTGACTGGGATCCGGCAAGAGACGACATCGGTATTGATGGTATTGGTCCTGATTCACCAAATTATCCTGGACCTGATTATGGTGAGGGTGATGGTTTTCCTTCGCAAGGCTGGTACTTCGATTCCAACAATAATAATAAATATGACGATGGTGAGCTTAACTCTGATGTCCAGCTACCGGGTTATAAATGGGCAGGTTCAGAACCTAATTTTGGATTAAGAGATATTTCTGAATCAGATCAAATTGGTCTTACAAGTTTTCATGCCGCTGCTTATACTCCAAGTCTTCCGAATGTTCCAAAAAATGTTTCTCTGATGTGGGAATGGTTATCGTCAGATACAATAGATGCTAATCAAGAACTTCTATCAATTGCTGGTGATAATATTTTCAATTTTGGAACCGGTCCTCTAAGTTTAGCAAAAGGAGAATCACAACGATTTTCGATGGCTATTCTATTTGGAGATAATCTTGATGATTTAATTCTCAATGCTGAAACCTCTACAAGAGTTGTTGAAGCAGATTATCGTTTTGCTCAACCTCCGCTTAAACCAATTGTAAAGGTTGTTGGTGGAGACAAAAAAGTAACTTTGTATTGGGATTCAAGAGCAGAAAAATCTGTTGATCCTTTAACAAATAAAGAAGATTTCCAGGGATATAAAATTTACAGAAGTGAAGATTATACTTTCTCTGATGTTTACACAATAACAGACGGTAACGGAATTCCATTTTTAGGTCAAGCCTTATTTGATCCTAACACCGGAAAACGTGCCCAATTTGATTTGATTGATTCACTTCAGGGATTTCATCCGATTGAATATCAAGGAAGAGCAATCAAATATTACGTTGGTGATAATACTGGATTGGTGCATGAATATGTTGATTCAACTGTAAAAAATGGTGTTACATATTTTTATGCAGTAGTATCATTTGATGGAGGAAGTGTTGAAGAAGGAAAAGAATTAGCTCCATCAGAGTCTCAATCGGTTATTCAACGTGATCCAATTACAGGAAAGTTAATTTTTGATGTTAACACTGCAATGGTAATTCCCGGACCACTATCAAGCGGAATGGTGGGAGCAACAGCAGGAGTAAACGGTGCTCCGACTGCAATAATTGGTAATTCAACCGGTAAAATTGTTATTAAAGTTTTGGAAGATTTAGCCGTTGAAGATCGTTTATTCAAAATGGCTTTTTCTGATAGTGTTACTTACAGTATTCTTGATTCAACAGGCTTTGAAGATAAAATTATTTCAAAAGATACTGTTTTCGTTTCATTGAGTAAAATTAATATTAAAGATGGTTCTGTTGAGGTTTTTGATGAAAACAATACTCTTGTTGATCCATCTAAGTATTTTGTAAATCTTGAAAGTGGAAGAATTCGCGGTACCTCAACAGGCAGTTTGACCGCAAATAAATTATTCAAGGTTCACTATCGTTATTATACTGTTCAAAACAGTAAATTTGTAACATCTGAAGATGGTAATCCAAGTTTCTATGGATTAAAAGTTTATGCAAAAAATGATCCTTTAGAAGTTAACTATGCAGAGTCAAAGTTCATTTCGGGAAATTCGAATTTTATTGATACAATCTATTCCCCTGCAACAATTGGAAGTCCTAAAATTAAGTACCGTGCCGATTGGGAAATCCGATGGAATGATCTCGATACTTTAGCTGATGGGAAATATCAATTCCCTGGTGATACAGTTCGAAATCAATCTAATATTGTTCTTGTAACTCCATTTTCAATCTGGAACACAAGCGAAAATGTTAAAGCAGTTTATTTGATAAATGAATCAGACCCCAAATCGAGAAACAATGGTAGATGGGATGTTGGAGAATCAATTGTATTGCGTCCAACGACTTCAAGCGGTTCAACTACTTCATTCGAAGTTAAATTTACGGCAGATACTACACAAACATTAGTACTTCCAAAAAGTGGTGATGTTTATCAGGTTAAGACATTTAAACCATTTAAAACCGGTGATACGTATTTGTTTGAAACGAAAGCTGCAAAACTTGATGTTGAAAAAGCTAAGATGGGTTTAAGCAATATTTATGTGGTTCCAAATCCATATGTTGCATTTAGCCCCTCTGAAGGATCCGGTTTAACCGCTGAGATGAGAGGCGATAGAGATTTGCAATTTAGAAATCTTCCGCCTAAATGTACAATTCGTATTTATACAATTACCGGTGAGTTAGTTCAAACTCTTCAAAAAGATGATTTGACCTCAACAGTTCATTGGGATTTGTTAACTTATGAAGGGCAGCGTATTGCATATGGAGTTTACATTTATCATGTTGACTCAGACGGTATTGGAGAAAAAATCGGAAGATTTGGAGTTATTAAATAGTTTGAAAACAGAATTATTCTCCCTGCAAAATGCGGGGAGAATAATCTAAGCAAAATTTTAATCCGGAGATTAAACAAATGAAAAAAATATTTCAGTTTATAATTTTAATGGTTACAGTCTGTCTGTTTACCACTTCGATTCAAGCACAGCCTGATAGAAGTACTTCTAAAGTTGGTACAACGGCAGCCCAATTCTTAAAGATTGGACCCGGTGCACGTGCAATCGGTATGGGAGGCGCTTATACAGCGGTTAGTAATGATATCTATTCTGTTTATTGGAATCCTGCCGGTATTACCGGTATCCAAAATAATGGAGAAGTTACATTTAATCATGCGTCATGGCTTGCTGACGTTACTTACAATTTTGCCGCAGGTGCCATCAATTTACCAGAGCTTGGAACTTTTTTTGTAACTCTAACAAACTTAGGAATTCCCGAAGATATAGTTAGAACAATAGATTTCCCGGAAGGTGACGGAAGAGTTTGGGATGCATCATCATTGGCGATTGGTATTGGTTTTGCCAGAAAACTCACAGAGAAATTCTCAATCGGTTTTCATGCAAAATATTTAAGAGAACAAATTTGGAATTCATCAGCTTCAGGTGTTGCAGTTGATATCGGAACTTATTATGTAACTCCTTTTAATGATTTGATTGTTGCAGCGAGTATTTCCAATTTTGGTTCAAAAATGCAGATGGATGGAAGAGACATCCTCTTTAATTATGATCCTGATGGTGATCCGAATTCGGGGATTAATAATGTTCTTTCAAAGTACGAAATGGGAAGATATGATATTCCGCTTACTTTCCGTTTAGGTTTAGCAATGGATGCTTACAAAGATCGTTATTTTAGAGCTACAACTGCTTTAGATGCGGTTCATCCAAATGATAACACAGAATATGCAAACCTTGGTTTAGAATTAGCTTATGATGAAATGTTCATGTTCAGAGTAGGTTACAAATCACTATTTTTACGTGATTCCGAACAAGGCTTAACATTTGGAGGTGGATTGAATTATCGTATCGCTGATCAGTTTTCAGTTAGAGTAAATTATGCCTGGGCTGATTACGGCAGATTAAAAAATGTTCAGTTCTTTGATGTAAGTATAAATTTTTAATCTAATAAATTATTATTAACCTTGAAGGTCATTATTGCTTTGATCTTCAAGGTTTTTTTATGATGAATCTTAAATCAACAATAAAAAAAGTAAATTCACTTCTATTAAAAAAATATGGTATTCCTCACAGAAATGAGAAGATACCAAACTCTCTTGATATTTTAATCGGAACGATTTTATCACAAAATACTAACGATAAAAATTCATATAAAGCTTATACTGATTTAAAGAAAAAATATCCTCAATGGGATGATGTTGAAAAACTTACAGCTTCCCAAATCGAAAAAATCATTAATGTTGCCGGACTCGGTAAGCAAAAATCAAATGCTATTAAAAAAGCGTTAACTTATCTTAAAAACGAAAAAGGTGAATTATCACTCAATTACTTAAAAAAATTGAAGGATGATGAAATCCTGACTGAATTAACTCAATTAGAAGGAGTCGGTTTAAAAACTGCAAGTTGTGTTTTACTTTTTGCTCTTAGAAGAAATAGTTGTCCCGTTGATACTCATGTGAATAGAACATTAAATCGAATTGGAATTGCAAATTCTTCAAATCCGGAAAAAACATTCAAATTGGTAAACTCACAAATGCCCGAAGGAATTGCTCATCAATTTCATACAAACTTAATACGACTTGGCAGGGAAATCTGCAAACCAACAAATCCAAATTGTACTATTTGTCCGTTAAAACAAATATGTTTATTCGAAGATAAAAAATATGATCGATTATCCGATTACAAAGTAAATGATTTTTTACTGTTAGACAGCATCACCTAAACTCAAAATGATTAAAGAAGAATTTAACAAGTTTGTAAAAGTTTTTAAGGGGTTAGATAAACAAGTTCTGGTAATACTTGTTTCAATCGCATTCCTCCAAACGATTTCATGGTATATAACTTCCCGGCGATTTTTTCAAAATAATCTAACCCAATATTTCCCCGATACTGAATTAAGAAATATCTATGAATTTGCCTATTGGTTTATTGGTGATTTCATCACGTATTTATTAGTTCCGTTGTTAATAATCATTTTCATCTTTAAAAAACCTCTTTCCCAATTTGGTTTACAGTTAGGTGATTATCGGTTTGGCTTAACATTATCAATTTTATTCATTGCTTTAATGATGCCGATAGTTTGGATTATTTCAGCTTCGCAGGATTTTATTTTTCAGTATCCACACTTAAGTTTGGCTCGAAGTGATTGGAAAATATTTATTGTTTATGAAGTTGGAATTTTATTTTACCTTTTAGCGTGGGAATTTATTTGGCGGGGATTTACATTATTCGGTCTCTATGAAAAGTTTGGGGGTTATGCAATTTTAATTCAAATGATTCCATTTGTTATGCTTCATAACGGAAAACCTTTTGCGGAGACTTTAGGAGCTATTGCAGGAGGAATTATTTTAGGATATTTTGCGATACGTACGAAATCTATTTATTATTGCATCATTACCCATATGGGGGTGATGTTTATGATTGATTTGATTGTAACTTTAAGATTTCGTACATCAGAGTATGGTATCGGATTATCATCCATACTAAACATTATCAAAGAATTATTTTAGGAAAGTATATGAAATTTACATTAAATGTAGATCACGTTGCAACTTTAAGAAATGCAAGAGGTGAAACTCAACCCGACCCTGTTACAGCCGCATTAATAGCAGAACAAGCCGGTGTTGACGGAATTGTGGTTCATCTTCGTGAAGATAAACGTCATATTAACGAACGCGATGTAAGATTGCTTAGAGAACTTATAACTACAAAGTTCGATTTGGAAATGGCTGCAACCGAAGAAATTATTAGAATAGCTTGTGACGTTCAACCTGAACTTGCTACCATTGTCCCCGAGAAACGTCAAGAATTAACTACTGAAGGGGGAATAAATGTTATTGATAACATTCAATTACTAAACGAAGCAATTGGTGATCTTCACAAAAACGGAATTGAAGTATCATTGTTTATCGAACCTGAAATTGACCAGATTGATGCATCAGTTGAAATAGCGGCAGATTATATCGAAATACACACAGGAGTTTTTGCTAATTGTACAATTGAAGAAGAGCAGTTTGATGAACTTGAAAAAATCAGAATTGCAGCAAAACATGCGAAAAAACTTGGGCTTGGTGTTAATGCTGGTCACGGTTTGAATTATACTAACATGAAAATATTCAGAGAATTGAGTGATATTGATGAAGTAAGTATCGGTCACGCTGTTCTTGCAAGAGCATTTTTTGTTGGATTTGACCGCGCTGTTCGTGATATGATAAGTATCATAAAAGGTACATTTTAAGTTATTCAGACATTTTTAGAAATTAATAAATTATGAATTGGGAACAACTCCTTAACGCAAAAAGATTCGGCAGAGAAAATCTTCCCGAAACAACATTCGACGGAAGAAGCGAATTTCAAAAGGACTTTGATCGAATAGTTTTTTCAACTGCTTTCAGGCGGCTGCAAAATAAAACTCAAGTTGTCCCTCTTCCCGAAACTGATTTTGTTCACACACGTTTAACTCATAGTATCGAATCTTCATGTGTTGGTAGATCTCTTGGTCATTTAGTGGGGAAGAGGATATTAAATGAAAACCCAAATTTAAAATTCAGTGAATATGATTTCGAAGCGGTTGTTGCTGCTGCTTGTTTAGCCCACGATATCGGGAATCCTCCATTCGGTCATACAGGTGAAGATGCTATTTCAGAATATTTCAAAAGTGAAAGAGCACAAAAATTTATTAAAGATTTGAATGAACTCCAAATAAATGATCTTCAAAATTTTGAAGGAAATGCAGCCGGTTTCAGATTATTGACTTATACATTTCCTTCATTATCCAATTATGTAGGGGGACTTGGATTAACTTATTCAACACTTGGAGTATTTACAAAATATCCAAAGTCATCTTTACCTGTCAGAAAAAATTCCGGTAATGCAAGCGAAAAGAAATATGGTTATTTTGAATCTGATATCTCTTCTTTTGATTTAATTGCAAATGCACTCGGATTGAAAAAGAAGGAATTCAGTAATGGATATTATCGTCATCCACTCTCATTTTTAGTGGAAGCAGCAGACGATATTTGTTATAGAATAGTTGATCTTGAGGATGGTTACAAACTGAGATTTGTAGAATTCAACAAAGTAAAAACTTTGTTAGAGGCATTAATTTTAACCCGCAAAGATGAAAATCTTGACAGACTTTCAAACATCTATGACGAGAATGAGCAAATTGCGTATCTTCGTTCAAGAGCGATTGGTATTTTGATAAAAGAAGCAGCTGATATTTTTATGGATAATGCTAAAGATATTATGATTGCAAACTTTGACATTCCTCTTTTGAAGAAAATAAAAGCCTTAAATATTTTAAGTGAAATCGAAGAACTATCGGTAAATAATATCTATCAATCAAAACCTGTATTGGAGATAGAAGCAGCCGGGTTTGAAGTTTTATCAGGTTTGCTTGATGCTTTTCTGAACGCATTATTTCAAACAGAATCAAAATATTATAAAACAATTAGAAAACTTATTCCGAAAGAATATTTGCTTGATGAGAGTGCCTCTGCGTATCTAAGAATCATAACAATAACACTTTATGTATCGAGTATGACTGATACTTATGCAATCGAAATATTTAAAAAAATACGCGGCATTTCTTTAGCCCGATTATAAATCCTCAGAAAAATTTGAAGTTAAAAAAATTACTCGAATATCATTACAAGCAGTTTGACAGAACAAAAATTGCTCCCGATCCATTACAATTCCCACATCTTTATAAGATTCCCGCTGATATAGAAATCGCAGCATTTATTTCTTCAATATTTGCTTACGGAAATGTTACTCAAATAAACAAAACATTGAGTAAAATATTCGAACGAATCGGAGAATCACCTTACGAATTTTTAACATCTTCCAATTCAACTCAAATTGAAAAAGAATTTAGTGGATTAAAACATCGATTTTATACTGAAATAGATATTATCATCTTTTTTACTTTTCTGAACAAAATTTTAAGGAAAGAATCAATTAAAAATATCTTCTATCGGGGAGTTAATTATGATGAAAGAAACCTCAAGAATGCTATTTCAAGTTTCAGCAATTACTGTTTGAATGAAATGGGAGACCTTTGCAATCAGAGGCTAACACATGGAATGAAATTCATGTTTCCTTTACCCGAAAAGGGGAGCGCATGTAAAAGGATGAATTTATTTCTAAGGTGGATGGTTAGAAAAGATGAACTCGATTTCGGTTTATGGAATGAAATTCCTACTTCTATGTTGATTATTCCGGTTGATACTCATATAACACAGATTGCAAAAAAACTTAAACTTACAAAAATGAAAATAACGAATTGGCGAATGGCAGAAGATATAACTGAAAAATTGAAGAAGTTCGATAAAAACGATCCGGTTAAATATGATTTTGCATTATGCCACATCGGAATACGAAAACTCAGTTTTAATAATGTGAATAAAAATTAATTCAAAATTGTTATTTTAACTCGTAGTTAACTCCACTGTTGTAAATCATTTATTTAGAAATAATTCATCACTGTAGGAACAGAATGAATTAGCTGATTTTGATAGAGTGCCAAATGTAACTATGAATTCAAAAAAAGAATTTTCCTAAATAGAGGCACGGGCATGCAGTGAAAGAAAATATCTTACATTTATTACGGGAGCAGGATCAGTTTTTTGAAAAGTACTCGAAATGAATCTGTACATAATTATCGAATAATATTAGTCAATTAATAAGGTATTGGGAATAATGAAACATGATTCAGAAGATTTAATTATTTCATGGTTGCTTGAAGGTGATGTTTCAATTCAATATTTAGTCTTCAGAGATTTATTAGATATTGAGCGAAATGAACTAAGAGAAAAAATTGCGAAAGAAGGTTGGGGAGCGCGATTTTTATCATGTCGAAATCGTGATGGTCATTGGGGAAATGGATTTTATCAACCGAAATGGATTTCATCTCATTACACATTATTAGATTTAAAAAACCTAACAATCTCGCCAAACATAAAACCAATAATCGAAACCATTCAAATGATTGTTGAACATAATAAAGGAAACGATGGCGGAATTAATCCTTCCGGAACAATTACTCAAAGTGATGTTTGTATTAACGGTATGTTTTTAAATTATGCAGCCTATTTTCAAATTGATGAAAATGAACTTAAATCGGTCATTGATTATATACTTACACAACAATTATCGGATGGTGGTTTTAATTGTCAGTTCAATAGAAAAGGAGCTAAACATAGCTCACTTCATTCAACAATTTCTGTTCTCGAAGGAATTAACGAGTACAGAAAAAATAATTATCGCTACAGATTAAATGAATTATTAAAAGTTGAGAAACAATCTCAGGAGTTTATACTTCAACATAAATTATATAAATCAGACAAGACTAATGAAATTATTAAAGATCAATTTTTAAGACTCTCTTACCCATCACGTTGGTATTATGATATTCTTCGCGCTTTGGAATATTTTGCAGATTCAGGACGCAAATATGATGTCCGCATGGATGATGCAATTGAGGTTTTATTGAAGAAAAGAGGTAGTGATAAAAAGTGGAAACTTCAATCAAATCATCCAGGAAAAACTCATTTTGAAATGGAAAAAGTAGGTGAGCCAAGTCGATGGAATACACTTAGAGTAAAAAGAGTATTTAGATATTATGGGATAAATATTAATTAGAGAATTAATCTATTAAAGAAAAATCAGCACGATACACTTGGTACTTTAAGCAAAATAAAAAAATATCCTCACTAAGTACTTTATATAATATTTTAAATTTCGGTAAATAGAATCGAATTTTCATTTCAATTTATAGATTATATTTTGAATATAATATAAGAATAGCTATTTTTTACTCGTTCTTTAAAAATAAAGTTCATATTGTTTGATTTCAATTTAAATAGTGTAAAGTATTTTTATTGATGATAAATTTAAAAAATAACTTCGACTATGTTTTTTTTCTCGGTGGTATTGATGCCGAGATGCTTGAAATAAAAAATATACTAATTGAGCACAGAATAACTTTCTTCGACAAAAATCTTTCTTGGGGGGCAAAATCAGCTGATTATGCAGTCGAATTAACAACTGTTAATAACCAAACCCCCGTACTGATTGAACTTACATTGGATACTGCCATCCCTAATAACTCGATAATAATCGACCACCACAATAAATATGAGACAAATAATTCCTCTATAGAACAAGTTGCCGAACTTTTAGGAATTGAACTTAACAGATGGCAAAAATTGATTGCGGCGAATGATAAAGGATTTGTCCCCGAAATGGAGCGAATTTGTGCAACAAAAGAAGAGATAGAAAAAGTCCGTGCCGCCGATAGAAAAGCACAAGGAGTTACTGAAGAAGACGAAAGACTTGCCGATGAATCAATAGAGAAAAATAAAACGGTTGAAAACGGGATTACCGTAATTAAATCTTTGACAGAAAAATTTAGCCCGATTTCGGATAGAATGTATGGTAAAACAGACAGTTTATTAGTATTTACTGACCACTCACTTACATATTACGGGAAGATGAAAAATCAACTTGTAGCTAAGTATAAAAACTTAGTTGATGAAAAGAAAGCATATTACGGCGGCGGCGCTCTTGGTTTTTTCGGATTAGCAAAAGAAAAAATTACAATAGAAGAAGTCTCTGAAATAAAAAAAAAGATACTAGAAATGAAACCAGAAGTAAATGAAAAACTTTACAGCCATCATATTTTTATTTTTCCATTTAAATGGAGAATATGGAATGCTAATGAAGAATCGTCTATAGGAGAAAAATTCAATGTAAAAAAATTTGCAGATGAAATTGTAAAATATGGCGGGTGGAAAAGAGAAAGATTCAGCCTAGGATATTATGACCGCTATAATGAGTATAACTATTTCTATGATTATGTACGTGAAATATTATACGACTTAGAAACCGATATTCAATCTGTAAATAGCGACGATGATTTAATAAATCATTTTGAATACAAGTTGGTTGAAGAAAAAAAATACAACATTAAACTCTATAACGACGATAAAATATACAGTCTAGAAATTGACAGTATTTTATTGAATGTCTATAAAACCGGGACTGCTGTTTTATCATTTCATTTAAGAAATTTTGATTACCCTACCCCGGAAGATATCCTCAAAATAAATAAATTCGGTAGACGAATTTATGTGCCTTTCTTTGATTTGCAGCCAGATTCAATTATTACCGGCGATAGAGATGAAACAAACCCGGATAAAGTATTAGCCGCAACTAAAAGAAACGAAATACCAGATATGATATGGATAGGAAATGATAATTTAGAGGAAGATGATAAAAAATTATTCGAAGATTTTGAAAGATATAAAGATAAACAGAGTTTTATTAATGGTTCATTTCTTCTCCCTAAATTTATTGAAGGACTTTTTCCACAATCATTTTTTTTGTTAAGGGAAAAAGACGGCTATTCTGATCCTTATAAAAAAGTAAAAATTGAAAATTATAAAATATTTCTTCTCCCCGTACTGGATGACCGCATGCATGTTGTATGTTGGTACGGTAATACAGAAATTGTAAATAAATTAAATCAAATAAAAAATTGTAATGACTTCGATTTGGGAAACGCGTACATAAACGATAATAGGGAACAAAAAAAGCATTACTCTTATGAAACTGATGACTGGTGGTATAATTACATTTTTAATGATTACCCTGAACCGATGCATAAAAATAGATTTGAAAGACAGAGACTGCTGAGAGAAAATACGTATTCCCGCTGGATAGAGTGGGGAACGATATATGGTTTTAGTCGATTCAGTTTTGTGATGCTTACTTCAAATTTTTCTAATCTTGAAGATAATAACGCAACTTTTTTAGTAAGGCATCTGCAAAGCCTGTATTACAAAATAGCCGAGTTGTGTTTGTTGCAAAGAGCCACTGTTTTGAGTTTCTCAGATGAGGTAACGCATGTATCTAATTTAATAGATAGAGGAAAAGAAGAAGAAGCTGAAATTGTAGAAAAAATAAGTACGCTCTATAAACATTACATTCTCTTTGTAAATAAAATCTATTTCCGCGAAGTTACAGCCCAGGAACAAGGAATCGAAATGTATGATATGATGCAGAAGATTATGCGTATACCTTCAGATGTTAAAGACCTGGATAACGAGATTGATGAATTAAATCGTTTTGCAAGTATAATTGATGAGAAGAACGAAACAAGGGCAATTAATGCTCAAACAGCAGAGGCTAATAATCTAACAAGAATTGCTACATTATTACTTATTCCTGCTTTGATTGCAGGTTTATTGGGAATGAATGTGATAGATTTCCAAAAACTTCCAACGTATTTGTTTAGTACCAAACCTATTTGGCCATTTTGGATAAGTTTACTCATTATCATCGTATTAACACCTATATTTTATAAGGTTATTATGAGATATTTTGTAAAAAGAAATAAAAATTCTAAAAACAATAAGAATAAATAACTATGAGCGATTACAAACTTACTTTCAAACTTAAACAACATACGCCAATCATTCATTTTCAACATGACCAGTACGGGGCTACATTGCGAGCAAGTGAATTGAAACCTAAACTGGATAAGTTTCTAATTGAAAATGAATTTGGTGGGATACTAAAATTTAACGACTACAAACAATATTTAATAGGTGATACTAAGGGTATTGAAAAAGAAATAGAAAGAATTGATAGCGATTTAAGTATTCCCAATAAAGAGAGTGCAAAAACCGAATTTCTTTCAAAACAGAAATTAGCTTTTGATTATAAGGTGAAGATACTTTCTAATTCTCAAAAGATTGATGGTGTTGATAAAAATAAAACTTATTTTGGAGGTATGGGTCATAAAGGGGAAAAAGAATATGCTTGGACTGATAAACCAATAGAATTATTAATAATTGTATTAAACAAAGATTTAAGAGATGAGATAAAAAAAATATTTCCTTATTTCTTAGCGGAGACAAATTTCGGGACAAGACAAAACAAAGGGAATGGTTCATTCTATATTGATGAATCAGATCATATAAATTATAAAGCTATTGAAAACGTTTTGCCTAGCGGGACATTTTATATTTCAATTAAGGAGAAAACAGACGATCGCATTTTTATTATAACCGATTACTATTATAGACGATTAAAAGCTGGCATCAACTTGAACTTTGACAGTAGATGTAGCGGCGAATATCATAAGTCTTTCCTTTATAAATATTTTAATGATAAAACTAAAAAAGGATGGGAAAAGAGATTTATCAAAGAAGAATTTTTTGGTATTTATAAAGATGGGATTGCAAAATATTTTATTAGGGCAGTACTGGGATTACCCGGAAATTTTACCTATAAAAAAACACTTGAACCGTGTAATAAAAAAAATGATAAAAAAATAGCAGTTACTTATGAGATAAAAGACGATTATGAAATTGAAGTTCATCACCCAGAAATTGAAAGGTATAAATCACCCATTACTTTTAAACCGATTAAGTATACCGATAAGACCATAATATTTGTTTTGCCACAAACCGATGCTGTTATAAGCACCAGTGAAAAATTTGCTCTTTATAAAAAATTTACTGTTAAGACTATCTTTTTGAATTATGGAAAATTTATAATTAAATCGAAAGTTGTACCCGAAAGACTTGGTACGGCCAAAACTGAAATAGATTGGTTGATTAGTAATTTAGCCATACAAGAAACGAAGGTAAAACAATATCTTGAAGAGATTGAAAAGATTTATGATGAAAAGAAAAAGAAAAATTTAACCAAAACTATTAATAATTATATAATAGACCAAAAAGATAGATTCAAAAAATATTTAGAAGAATGTTTAATTATAAATAATAAATATATTCCACCTCACATCGAAATGGAAATTCCGAATAATGATAATATTAATATTGACCTAAAAGAATTAATAAAAAAGTATAATGAAGATGAATTATCGAAATCATTTTCGTTTGAAAACATTTCTGCAACAATTGATGTGACTAACTAAATGAATACAAATAATTTATACACCGCACTAACCATTGGACCAATACTCAAAACGCTCCAAAGCGTTAAAAGCACTAAAGCTATTTGGGCTGCAAGCTATTTGTTCTCTTATCTTATCAAGGGTATACTAAAAGAGATAAAGAAAATAAAGAGAATTGAAATTATTCTTCCTTATTCAGACAAGGTTACTATTAACGGCAATGAATTAGAGCCGTTAGATGATAAGTTTAGAAAAAGAGCTGGTTTTTTTCCAGACAAAATAATAATAAAAGGCAAAGTTGAGTTACAAGAAATCATTGATAATGTGTTAAAAGGTTTTGCTATTGAATCTCAAATTCCAGAAGCTTACTTAAAAAACTATATAAATCTCTACCATTTATCTATCGAACTTAATGAGAACGAGAATGTAATATTAAAAATAAATGAGCTCCTGGATTCATTGGAATTGCAGAAAAAAGTATTAGAAAATATTCCTAAAGACGATCCATTAGTCAGTTTTCTTGAACAAAAATCCCCCTACAATTTTTTAATTCGTGATGAGTTTACGAAAAAACCTTTCCAAAGTACAATAGAAATATCAACAGCTGAGTTTGAAGAAAAGTATAAAGATGATAGAAGATATGTTGAGGCGATAAAAAAACTTAAAGCCGGAGATGATGAAAATCAAAAAGAATTCATCAAAGATATTAAAACAATTGTTAGTGACAATTACCGCAACTACCAAAAATACATTGCAGTTGTACAGGCAGACGGTGATAATGTCGGTACTCTGCTAAAATTCCTTTACGAACAGTCAAACAAAGAAGAATTAATTAAAAGATTTTCAAAAAATTTACTTTCCTTTGCAATTGGAGCTGTGGAGATAATCAAAGCATACAAAGGCACACCGATTTATGCGGGTGGTGATGATTTGTTGTTTTTCGCACCAGTTGCTCATACCCTATATAATGTAGATAATAAAACTATGAGTATAAAAGAAACTATTTTGACTTTGATTAAGCAATTGGATGATAAGTTTGATGAACTTTTTAAGATGGACTCAGTATTTGGTAAACTGATGAATAATCAAAAAGCAATAAAAATATTTGAAGAGAAGGGTGATAAATTCAAACCACCAACAATGTCCTACGGCGTTTCTATAAGTTATTATAAATTCCCATTGAATCAAGCACTTGCAGAAGGAGTTAATCAACTGTTTTATACTGCAAAAAAAACTGATAAGAAAAATGCAGTTTCATACACAATACTTAAACACAGCGGACAGAGTTTTGGAGCTACATTTCACAAAAATGAAACTTCATATACAACATTTAACGAATTAATAAAACAAATTGTTACCAGGGATAATTTTATCCACTCTGTTCTTTACAAACTCGAACCACAGAAAGAGGTGATTAAAGAAATTGGGAAAATTAACGCGATTGATCGAGACAAGATATTTAACAACTTCTTCCTAAATAACTTTAATGAAAGTGTGCACAGAGAAAAAAACGATAGTAATAAACTTATTCCATTTTTGGAAAAAACTAAGCAGCTTTTTATCGACACTTATAAGGAAAAAGAGATTAATGCTTCAAGATTAGGTATTGATAAACAAAATGAAATTAATGTTAACAAGATATATTCTGCACTTCGTTTTATAGATTTTATTAACAATAAAGAAGAAAGAAATGACTAATAAATATTTGGTAAAGTTAACCCCACACGATAAATTTTTCTTTGGTGGAGAGAATACCTTTGGTGAAGGTGATTCAAGAAACTACTTTGTTAAATCAAACTATTTTCCCCAACAGACTACTTTGCTTGGATTAATAAGGTATCAACTTTTAGTTCAAAGCAAAAATGGCATTTTTAAGGATAATAAAATAGTCTCAGGAAAAGAAAAAGATGTCTCTGAGTTAATAGGTGATAGTAGTTTTAATATTAATGTCGCTGTATTCCAATTCGGCCAGATCAAAGAAATATCCCCGGTTTTTATTGTTGACTCGAATGAAGATCATTTATTTCCAGCAAATAAAGAGTATCAATTCGATTTTGATAAAGGGATATATGCTTTCAGAGAATTCAATAAAAAAGAAACTAATACTTACAGCAATATATATGAATTTAAGAATTTCATACCTTACCTTGAAGATTACAAAGCAAAAGATGGATTACCTGACTTATTGATTAATTCAGGTAGACAGGTATTTGATTATTCTGATGTATTTATTGAACAAAAAAAAATAGGAATCAGAAAATATTATAATGGTAAATCAGAAGAAAACGCTTTTTATGTGCAGTTCTTTTATAAATTAAAAAAGGGGCACTCTTTTGCTTTCATCCTCGAATTGGAAGATGGTGTGAAGTTTGAAACTAATGAACTTGTTTCAATTGGAGGGGAACAATCTAAATTCCGGATGGATGTTTCGGAAATAGACTTAGAATTTGATACTATCATTCCTGATTATGAAAAATCAGTCAAATCTGATAAAATTGTTTTAGTCAGTGATGCCTTCGTTTCAAACGAAATATTTAAGGACTGCGATTTTGCTATAACTGATACATTTGATTTCCGTTCGCTTCGTTCCTCGGTTAATACAAAAAATTATTCTAAGTTAAACCGTGACGAGAAGGTACATGAGGGCGTTAGTAAATCTGGAAAATATAACTTCTTCAGAAAAGGATCAGTTTTTTATGGAGACGACATTTCCAAAATAACAAAACATTTTGATGAAAAAATTGCAGCAAAAGGAATCGGCTATAATCATTATAAAATTGTAAATAAAAAGGAAGCTAAATTATGAAATACAAAACTGACGCATACTTAATTACATGCTTAACCAACATGCACGTTGGCAGCGGTGAAACAAATTATGGTGTTATTGATAATCTTGTTCAACGCGATCCAATTACAGAAGTACCTATCATTCATTCCTCATCTCTTAAGGGAGCTTTGCGGGAATTTTTTGAGGATGAATGGAAAACTGATACAGATAAAGATAAACTCAATTATATTTTTGGTCATGACGCGTCCAGAAATCCGGGTACAGCAGGTGGAATCGGACATTACAAATTCTTCGATGCAAATCTTATTGTCCTTCCGGTTAGAAGTAATGCGAAACCATTTTATAGGGCAACTGCAGATTTTGTACTAAAAGAAATAAATGATAAAGCTGTAGCATTAAATCTTTCCACATTCAACATAAATCCTTTTAATCTAACACCAGTATCGAGTGGAACTCCAATTGTAACTGATAATAGCGTACCTATGTTAGAAGATTATCAAGCTGAAAATGGACTTACAGTTGCCGCTGGTGTAATAAACAACTTAGGCAATGATCCTGCGCTTTTTCACGATGATGATTTTAAGGAATTGGTAAAACATCTTCCTGTTATTGCACGCAACCAGCTTGAAAATGGTGAAAGTAAAAACCTGTGGTATGAAGAAGTCGTTCCGCGTGAAAGCCGGTTTGTATTCTTTGTTTCAAAACTGGAATCAACCGAATTAGATCTTTCTGATTTTGATACAAAAATTCAAGAAAAAGTAATTCAAATTGGCGGGAATGCGTCTATTGGTTATGGGTATACAAAAATTAAAAAGCTGAGTTAGACATGAATAAAAAAGTAAACGAATTAATTCCAAAAGCATTAGATGCCATTACTGACAGTGGAATGGCAGAAGCCGGTAAAGTGGATAAAGAATACAAAGGTTATATTTCTTCAATGGGTGCAAGTATTATACAATCCGGTTTGCTTGCAACCCTTGCCTTTTACTCAAATGAGCAATCCGGCAGTGTAGATAAAAGAAGGAATCTACTTAAGGCAATAGTCAAAACGCTATTAGGTACTGCATCTAATGAAAAATTGCTCAACTATGTTTTATCAGGGACTCATAATGGTACTAACAAAGCAGAAATCGATAAATACGAAAAACAAATTTCTACTACTCTAATCGCATTAAAATTAGCATTAAGAACTTTCAAACAAAAAGAGTAATAATATGAGAAACGCCGGATTCCTATTTTATAAAGAGTATTTCAAACAACTTGTGTTTGAAAATGGAAAACCTAAAACGAATTTTAAAAACAATGATCTGTATAACCTGAAACTAGATTACAATGAAAGTGAAATACATTTTGGAATAGATCACTTTGAGCTAACTACTATCTATCCCGGTTTACTTATTGGCTCGGGTTATAACCATGAAATTGGTAATCAGGAAAATGAGCTTAAATTGGGTTTCTTTTTTGATTATACCACCGGCTTGCCGTGTATTCCAGGCTCTTCGGTTAAGGGTGTTTTAAGAGACGCTTGTGAAAAAGCCGAGGGTGAATATGCAAAAAGCATTATTAGAGAATTAGTTGAAGGGATCCGTAAATCAATACTTACAGACGAAGAAAAAAAATTACTTGATGAAAAATTAATAAAGGTTTTTGAAGGTGGTAAAAATTCTCCATTTGTTAAGATGATCTTTGTAGGAAAAGATGCCCTAGATGATTATATACCATTTTCTAAACGTGATATTTTCTTTGACGCTTTTCCAACAAATTCGCAAAATGAAAATGGAAAATTTCTTGCTAATGATTATATAACCCCGCACGATAATCCATTAAAAAATCCAGTTCCTATTCAATTTATGAAAGTCCTTCCTCAAGTTACATTTAAATTTAATTTTAGATTATCTGATGAGCCTATTTCAAAAAAAATTAAATTAGAATTAATCAAACAAATTCTTTTGGACCTTGGTGTGGGGGCGAAAACGAATGTTGGTTATGGACAGTTTATTGATAATATTAATCTTAGTCAAAGCAATAATCCTGAAAACAATAGAAATAATGTGCATAACAGTGCTCTAGTGCCTATACATAGAATTCCAGAAGGTGTTAAATTAAAAAAGGATGATAGATTGGATGCTATTTTCACCGGATTAAGTGGTAACTATGCTTGCTTTAGTTTCTCTAAAGATGAAAAGGACTGTTCAGTAAGTAAGAAAACACAAAACGTTTATGAAAAGTTAAGAAAGAAAGGCTACGAAGGCGAATTGAAAAAAGGAGACCAAGTGATAATTAAAATTCAGACCGATCATTTAAGCGAAAAGTCGGAGATTAGTTTTCAAGTTTTAATGCCGTGAAACACTAATTGAATATTTTGGTATCTGCGCAAAACGCAATGTTGGTTACGGTCATTTTATTTAACATAACAAAGGATAAACCCATGAAAAATAATTATACTTATCGGAGTGTTAATTGTAGAGCAAAAAAAGATGCCCGTAATTGGAGATGGAAATTTTGGCCTTTCGCTAAAGAACTAAAGAGTAGTGAACCAAAATCCGGGCAGCTTGAAAGAGCCTCATTTGAAGAAGAGCTTTTTCATCTTGGCGAAAGTTTAATCGCTGAAATTGTCGAAAAGTGGAAAAAACTTGACATGAAACTCAAACCAAAATTTTGTGAAGCAAAAAGTGAAGACATTAGAGCTGATGCAAATCTAGAAAAACTCACCAAGGAGAAAGAAGATTCATTTCATGAATACAAAGCAGCTAAAGAAAAACTTAATACATTTAAACCACCTCCATTGGATAAATCACTAGAATTCATATTGCTGTTCATTATTGGAATATCTGAATTTTTCATTAACCGGATGATTTTCCAGCAGTTTGGTGAAAGTGAAATGGCAACTAATATTCTTGCGGCGGGTATTGGATTTCTTCTTCCAATTTTAGCCTATTGGTTTGGTTATCTTTTAAAGCAGGAGAGAAGAACAACTATTGATAATATATGGCTTATTGTTTTACCCCTTGGAGCTTTAGGTGTACTTTTTGTTATCTCAGAAATGAGATCAGTTTTTTTCAAAGCTACCGGAATTATGAATGAGTTGCATCTTGACGAAGCAAACACAAATTTAAGTGTATGGTTTTATATTATTAATATAGGTTTTTTTATTGGGGCATCTGTAATATCTTTTTTTGCAGCACACCCGGAAGGAGATATCTATAAACAAGCTAAAAAGATTTATAAAAATACCCTTAAAGAATTCAATCAAGATGAAAAAGAAGTTAAGATGGCCGCAGATGAAGTTGAGAGAACAGATAAAGATTATCAAAATATTATGCACCTTAGAGCTAAAACTCATCAAAAACTTCTCGCTGAGGCTAATTCTATTAAAGAAAACACTGAATGGTTGATGAAGTCCTATAAAGCAACTAATTTGGCGTATAGAAGTGATTTTCCCCCTTGTTTTAAAAAAGAACTTAACGCACCGGAGATTCCTACCGAACTGATTGTTTTAGATTGGCATTGTGAAGAATTGGATAAAAATAATATGGGTACTATATGAAATTTTTTGCCCTAAATTTTTTAATATTTTCTTTTCTGTTTGTTTCATGCAGTGATAAAGATAGTAATGTAGAAAAGAAAATCGTCTGTGTTCTTTTTGATTTATCTGAAACAACAAATAATTATGAAACCAGAAAAAATTATCTTGATAATTTTAAAATTATCCTAAATACCATGCAGGGGGGTGATGCAATTTATACCTCCCTTATAACCGAGAGATCTGTCTCGGATATTACAATGTCACTTAATTTTGAGTTTAATAATGTTACTCCAAAAACAGACACTGAATTATTTCTTAAAATTGCAAAAAAACAGACAGATTCGCTTTTTAGAACTATAAGAGATTCAATTATGGCATCTGTAAATATGGTATTATTTAATCCTCCCAAAAAAATTAACAGCACTGAAATTCTAAGCTCCCTTCAAATTGCTGAAAGAGTTTTTAAATCCTATCCACAACAAAGAAAAATCTTAGTTGTTTTTTCAGATATGATAGAAGATTCAAAGCAGTATAATTTTGAAAATGATATTTTATCCGATAAAAACACTTTGCGGATAATTAATAACGAAAAGAGTGCTAACCTTATTCCGGATTTAGCTAATGTAAAAATATATATTGTTGGCGCTTTCCATAGTAATACTAACAAATATAACCGGATTAAAGATTTTTGGTTGAAGTATTTCAAAACTACGGGTGCTTCACTTCAATCTCATAACTATGGTGCTTCGCTTATAAGGTTTGATGAATAGTGATTAAATTAAACTGTAACTATTTTAATTTATTTGGGACTCAATTATGCCTTAAAATATATGCTCATAATCTTTTTTAGTCGTAGTCCTTGAAAATCCATCAAATATTCAAGGACTTCACCTTTTCTCCCGGTACTCGTTCACTTGAATTATTTATTTGATAATCTCTGATTCGTGTGACAAAATGGTTTATAAATCAAATCTCTTAGATAAATTGAAATATTAAAATTCAGCGGTAAAAATGGAACTACAAGCACTACACAAACTTTACTTTACTACCCTTGACTTCAAATTAAAAGTAACCGAAAAGATTATACTTCCGCCAAAACTTCAAAAAGGGTATTTATTAAGGCAATCACTTGGTAACGCTTTGCACAAAACTTTAGGTGATGAACAGATAAAAAAAATTTGGTCAAACACCCTTTCGGAAGAAGAGTATAAAATATTAAAAATCAGTAAAGAACCACCCCGTGGTTACGTTATAGAGCCACCCGATACTGACAAAATGAAATTAGACATTCAAGATACTTTTTCCATGCGAATAATACTTGTCGGATATATGTGTGACTATATTACGCAATTTATTAATGCAGTTGAATACTTAGGAAATAATTCCGGATTTGGAATTACCAGCCTAAATGGCTGCGGTAAATTTAAAATTGAAAAAGTCTTAATTAACGGTAAAACCCGCCGAAGTAAAACAGGAAAGTATAATCCTCTTTCCTTAAAAAATATCCCCGAATATAATCCGGGTAAACAAATTAAGTTAAACTTCATTACTCCGGCTGAAATTAAACTTAGCAACAATCAAAGCCGATTGTTGATGAACGACAATAGAGATATTCCGTATTTCTTTGTTGCACTATATAAACGGCTGACTATACTTCAATCTATCTATTGCACCGGTATTTTTAATGAAGAAGTCTACTCGATTATTTTTAATGCTGCAAAAGAAATCGAAATGGATTCAAGGAATATTGAAAAAATAAATATGAAAATTTCTGGTAAGCAGTTAATCGGTTTTAAAGGAGAACTTCTTTTTTACGGAAATATTCTTGAGTTTTTACCCATGCTCCGTTTAGGGGAATATCTGCACATAGGAACAGAAACTGTTTACGGTTTCGGAAATTACGAAATCGTCTCCTAATTTATTTCCATTCCGTTCTTTGACAAATTGACTGCCAGATTTTTGTAATCTGGAAAATAGTTATATGTAGGAAATCCTTCAATTTTTGGGGTTGTGGTGTTTTATGTACCGGATTTAACCGATAGCTACTATCAACCCCATAATTTATTTTAGATTGAGAAAACACTATCAATTTTGATAAAATTAACTGTATTTGGGAGAGTTATTATGAGCCTTTATGAGAAGATTATTTCAAAAAATTCTTTAATCAATGGCTTTTTCCGGGTCAAAGAAAATGACGGATGTTCAGGGTTCGACAACCAATCTATTGAACAATTTGAAGATGAACTTGAGAATAATATTAACAGCTTGAACATAGAGTTAAAGCAGAAAAGGTATTCTCCTCAACCTGTTATTTTTTTTGAGAAGAAAAAAGAAAACGGTTCTCACCGCTTACTTTCTGTATTCGCAGTGCGGGACAGAATCGTTCAGTCAGCAGCATATATTATTCTAAATCCGATATTTGATAAAGAATTTGAAAGTTCAAGTTTTGGTTTTAGAAAAGGAATTTCCAGAGAAGACGCTGTAAGAAAGATTTGTTCTTACTACAATTCCGGTTATCGATGGATACTTGATGCAGATATAAAACTCTTTTTTGATACCGTTGACCATAAAGTCATTCTCCATAAGCTTCAGAATCTTATAAGTGATAAAAATGTGATTTCACTATTAAAAATATTTATTGAACCTTCTTGTATTGTTAAAAATAAGAAGAAACAAATAAAAAGGGGGTTAGTGCAGGGGTCTGTTATCTCCCCCTTATTAGCGAACCTTTATCTTGATGAATTTGATGAGAAAATTAATGAAAAAGGTTTAAAACTTGTTCGTTATGCAGATGACTTCCTCATTTTGGCAAAAGATAAACCTGAAGCAGAGGAAGCACTTGAGCTGTCAAAACAATTTCTTAATGAATTAAACCTTGAACTAAATTTAGAAAAAACTTCTATTGTTAATTTTGAACAAGGTTTCAAGTATCTTGGTTATGTTTTCCTCAATTCTATAGTAGTGCCCGGCTCCTCAAAAGATACAAGTTCTCCCATACCTCGTGGAAGCAAACAAAAGTTAAGCCCCGATACAGTATTAACTATAGAAAAGATAACAAGTAAAGTTAAGTCGGCAGAAGTTGAGAAAACTTCATCTAGTGAAACATTAAAA
The DNA here is from genome assembly GCA_030684555.1 of Ignavibacteria bacterium. Lineage (GTDB taxonomy): Bacteria > Bacteroidota > Ignavibacteria > Ignavibacteriales > Ignavibacteriaceae > JAGUXE01. The sequence continues at coordinate 2,756 of JAUXVN010000112.1, read as the reverse complement.
TCAACCGTCCTCGGCTCTGCATTCCTTGACGCCTTGATGGAAAAAGGAGTTTCGGTAGAAGAATTTCTAAATTCAATGGATAAGAGTACTTTAGAAAAAGAAGATATCCTTGAAGCAGAAATTAAAGAAAAATTTACCGGTGAAGAAGATATGGAATCTGTTGATGAAGATACCTCCGGTTTTGAAATTCCGGAACATTTAATTTCTCTTAATAGAACACTTTATGTTCAAGAAAACGGATGTTTCATAAAAAAAGAAGGGAACCGGTTGATAATTGAAAAAGAAGATGTTGAAATACTTGATATTCCTTTAATGAAAATCTCTTCAATAATCCTCTTCGGAAACTCTATTATCACACCCGCTGTAATGCAGCATGCCTTAAAAAACAGAATTGCAATTACTCTGCTTTCTGGTACCGGAAAGTATTATGGTACAATAGAGTCAACATTTTCTAACAATATTGATGTTGAACGAATACAACTACTTCGCAGTTTCGACAAATCCTTCACTCTAAACTTTGCCAAAACCATCGTCAAAACAAAAATCAATAATCAGCGTATTATTTTAATGCGTTATGCAAGAGGTAAAAATGACAAAACCCTGGAATTGCGTATTGCATATATGAAAAAGGTTTTATCAAGGGTTGAGCAAGTTCAAGATATTGAAGATGTACGTGGTTTAGAGGGCGTTTCTGCCGCTGCCTATTTTAATGTATTCGGAACTTTATTCAAAGTTGATACCGGTTTTTTTACAAAACGTTTCAGACGAACAAAACACCCTCCGCTTGATCAAGTAAACAGTTTGTTAAGTTTTGGTTATACTATGCTGCTAAGCAACATTTACTCATTCATCAAAGTAAACAATTTAAACCCATATTGTGGTCTTTTTCATGCTGTAAAAAGCGGACATCCGGCATTAGCAAGCGATCTTATAGAAGAATTCAGATTTGTTATTGATTCACTGGTATTAAATCTAATTAATCATAAAATTTTAACTTATAAAGATTTCTTCTTTGAAAAGGAAATTGGAACACCTTGTTATCTCACACCCAAAGCAAGAAAAATCTTTATTAAACACTTCGAATTTAAAATGCACCAGCGTGTCTTGCACAAACAAACAGGCTTCAAAGTTGATTATCGAAGATGCCTGAATCTTCAGGTGCAGCAATTTGCTCAATTTATAAAAGGCAATTCTTCAGACTACTTTCCAACTAAATTGGAGACTTAAAAATGTTAATACTGGTACTTTATCAAATTAAAAAAAACACTACCCGTTATAAATTAAGAAAACTTCTGCTCGGTTATGGGTATTCTGTACAAGATGGTTCAGTTGAAATGCGGTTGACAAATGAACAACGTAATAAAATAATCTACGAAATAAAATCCTTCGAAAACTTACTGGAACCGGGAGACAACATCCGTTTTTATCAAATATGCCGGAGTTGTATCCAAAAATCATTTGTGCTTGGGGGAAAATCTTTTACAGTTGACCCCCTTTTTTATCTTGTTTGATATATCTGCGGCACTCCATTTTATTTTGTAATAACTAACAAAAAAGAGGTGTATCGCTATTAAATACAACTGCTTATCTCGGTTACTTTAACCACTTTTGGTACAGATTCCACTTAAAGTGTTTTTTTTTCTAAAATTAATTTTTCTCTTTTTTTCTATTTCTATAATAGAATTAATCCTTATCGATAAAAATATTTAACCGCAAAAATACATTGTTTAAGTTATTAAATATAAATACTTTACGGGTGTTAGTATTGAACAACCTGTTTAACTTTGAATGGTATTGAAACTTCTATAGGAAAGTTTTCCTCTCTTTTTGGATATTGAACAACCTGTTTAACTTTGAATGGTATTGAAACTGCATTACCACAATCCAGTAAAGTCCCATGGCTTCCAATTGAACAACCTGTTTAACTTTGAATGGTATTGAAACTTTGAAATATTTGTTGTTGTTCCGACGGGGATAACCATTGAACAACCTGTTTAACTTTGAATGGTATTGAAACTTGGTATTGTGCGTTGCCGACTTGGTCTTTCATACGATTGAACAACCTGTTTAACTTTGAATGGTATTGAAACTTTCTATAGCCGTGCCACTTGTCGGCAATGGATATTGAACAACCTGTTTAACTTTGAATGGTATTGAAACTTTTTTTGCAGAAAGACCTCATCAACTGGTTTAAATTGAACAACCTGTTTAACTTTGAATGGTATTGAAACCTTGATCGCTTCTATACAAAGCGTAATTGCTTCTTTGGATTGAACAACCTGTTTAACTTTGAATGGTATTGAAACAATAAAAGGCGCTGTCGCATTTCCGGTTTTGAATTGAACAACCTGTTTAACTTTGAATGGTATTGAAACTGTGGAGGTTTTTAGTTTTTTCAAGTATGTCTGATTGAACAACCTGTTTAACTTTGAATGGTATTGAAACAATTTAGGATTTAACCTCTTTAGTTCCACTAAAGAATTGAACAACCTGTTTAACTTTGAATGGTATTGAAACTTTTATGGCTTCTTGAAGGGTTAAACCCTTCAATATTGAACAACCTGTTTAACTTTGAATGGTATTGAAACTTTTCATCAACTCTTTTGGTGGGTTAATATCTCCAAATTGAACAACCTGTTTAACTTTGAATGGTATTGAAACTTAGGTAGACCGTTCCAAAAACCTGGAAGGTCAATTGAACAACCTGTTTAACTTTGAATGGTATTGAAACTTTTTATTTAACCCATTCAATTGCC
>JAUXVN010000096.1 GCA_030684555.1 Ignavibacteria bacterium | reverse complement strand
TTATTTATTACTATCGTAAAAATACAACTTTACGATTTATCTTCCTTTCTTTCTTTTACTTTTTATTAACTCTTGGGTGAGTTTTTAGAGATGCCCTTAATTAAATTAACAAGCAAAGCACCGGTAACTTTCTTAGTCTTAAACTCAGACAAAGTTTTCTCATTAAAGAAAGCGATAATCTTTTTATCATCGGTTTCTCTTTTGACAAGCTGCAAATAGTTCTGAGGTTCGATTTCAGCGATATCAAGAATGACACTGAATCGACCGGGACGAGAAGCTGCAGTATCAATCACCCGTTTCTTAGTACTAGTTGCCAATAAAAAGATTTTGCGCGGTACCACTCCATCCAATAAAGTTAAGAACTTACTCAATGTGTCGTTTGATACTGAGTTTGCTCGGTCTCCTACTACAAAATCCAAATCATCAATAACAAGAATGACCGGTTCAAATAACTCACAAAACTTAAATATCGGGTCAATCGGAAAATCTGTCCCGTTGCAAAGAATAACAGTTGCTTTACCGAAAGTTTCGGTAATAATTGCATTGACTAAGTTAGTTTTTCCGGTTCCGGGATTACCGGCTAACAATAGTCTAATCGAATTCTTCTTCACACAGCTGTAATGATTAACCTCATAGATAAATCGTTCAATATGATGCTTTTTCTTATCGGGAATAAAAACATCCTTCAATGATGTTTTCGGCAATTTAATACTGCGCAAACAACTAAGAACATCTGAATCATCTTGCTTATAGGAATTGAATTCCAATATTTTATTTACAAGATTTGACTTCTTGATTGCATGCTCCTTTAAGTATTTGAATATCTCTTCAACATCAGCATTTCTCCCCTCGGGACTACTTATATACATATGATTTCGCTCTTGAATTCTATTGGTACGAGCGAGTTCAATAAAAGATGTTTTGAAAGTAATCTCATAATCTTGATTAAATATTTTCAAGGTTACAAAGAGATACATATCATCGAATCTATAGACCCCCAGATTTTCATTATAAATAACAAAAGGGGCTTTAAGCATCGGGTGATGATGATTAATATAACCCAGAAACCTAACCACACGAAAATTGGGAGAAAATGATTTATCATGATATAAACTAAAGAGATAGTTCTTTATCAAAACAGCAGTAGTATCTTTAAGCTCCCTAACGAGATTTTCAGTTTTGGGTGTGTTTACATTTTTACTTAATTTTGCTGAGAATTTCTTGATGTCCATAAATCACTCCATTAATTATAAAATTAATGCGCAATCTATGGATAAACGTTATGTGGGCATAAACAGAGGTGTTAACAGTTAGTGGATCTCCAGAATCTTTGAAATCTCTAAAACGGTTGTCTCCGGAAATCGGGGATGATTACATTCTCCTTCAACGCACCATTTATTTCCATTCTTCAAAACTTTTATGGGTTTAAAATAGAGCAGATCTTCATCATCATACTTCAGCATTAAAGCGCTACCTTCTTCGATTGCAATAACCAAATCGGTAAGAATACTCAAGGGACGACTTCCAACTTTTTGGTCGAGTTCAATTATTGAATTGTCAATTGGACGATTACCGATTGCATGAAGACTGAGGAATGTATCAAGAAAGTCGAGGTAAATGTCTTTCGGTAGGTCTTCAAAGTTTATTTGATATTGTTTTTCTCTACCCTCTCCCAATGCTTGTAAGAGATTATTGTCGCCAACATTTACCCAATTTTTAATTAAATCAATTAATCTGCGGGCTTGCTCATTTTCCCTAACATTAAAATGATCTAGTTTTGCCATCAATTCATTTCGTGTTAAGGTACCATTTTTTTCAAGACAGCCAATAGCCAGCAATGATGTAAAAATGCGAGTTGTGCTCTTTTTTGTTGTTTCGCCCATTAGATTAGAATCCCTTAATATTAATAAATCAATGCTAAAGAATAATTACTCAAATATCAATAGTCGATTTGTAAATAGGGTGTATTTTTATTAAGCGTAAGTTTTGTAAGAGGCATTAGTATAATGCTTAACTTGGAAAGATACTTTTCAAATAATTAGATTTAGACAAACAAAAAAAAAGGGAAAGTATCATGTCGAAAGAAAAAAGGAATTATACGGCAGAATTCAAGGTTCAGATTTTACGGGAACACCTTGAAAATCAAATACCGGTTGGTAAACTTTGTGAACAGCATAACCTCAATCCTAATTTATTCTACAACTGGAAAAAGGAGTTATTCACCGGAGCACTGACAGCATTCAGTAAATCTAAAACACCGGTACAGCAAAACGAGAAGATTACCCAACTAGAGGAAAAATTAAAATATAAAGATTCCCTCATTAGTGAGATAGTAGAAGATAACCTCCGTCTTAAAAAAATCCACCGCGGCGGATAACTGGGGAGATTTGAATAAAATGTGGGTAGAACCCGAAATCAGGGATAATCTTACTGTTTATGTTAAAAACCTTTCTGAAAAGACAGAAATTCCGGTAAATAAATTACTTACAGCAATAGACCTTACGAGAGTAAAGTTTTACAGATGGCTTAAAAGAACCGGAAAACCATTACAGCATAACGGACAGATTCCCAAGTCTCATTGGCTGACTCCAACGGAAGTTAATGCCGTTATTGATTATGCAAAGAAACATTATTCAAACAACGATTACTTCCTAAGAGATGGTTACAGAAGACTTGCTTACTCAATGTTGGATCAAGATATAGTAGCAGCTTCCCCGAGTAGTATTTACCGAATCTTAAAGAAAGAAGGTCTGCTCAATAAATGGAATGTAAATAAACGTAACCTTAAGGGAACGGGATTCAATCAGCCAGATTTTCCACATAAGCACTGGCATACGGATATAAAGTATCTTAATTTTAACGGTACATTGTTATTTTTAATCTCTGTTCTTGATGGTTATTCCAGGTATGTTCTCCATCATGAAGTAAGACACAATATGGCCGGGTATGATGTTCAACTTACGGTTCAGAAAGCTAAGGAGAAGTATCCCAAGGCTAAACCAAGAATTATTACCGATAATGGGGCACAGTATATTTCGAAAGAATTTAAGTCGTTTATAAAAAACATTGAAGTCACTCATGTTAAAACTTCGGTTGCTTATCCCCAGAGTAACGGAAAAATTGAGAGATTTCACAGAACTATCAGTGAAGAATGTTTAAGAACTAAGTCTCCGATTTCTGTCGAGGACTTTAAGGAATATATCGCTTCTTACATTGATCACTATAACACTAAAAGACTTCATGCTTCAATATCTTATTTGACTCCGGAAGATTATTTACTAAACCGTCAGAAGGAGAAACTTGAAGTAAGGGAGCAGAAATTGCTCAAAGCTGAATCGCTTAGAACTGAGTTTTGGTTAAACAATAAATTGGTCGCTTAATTGACTATTTTTATACAATCATTTTTTTATCATTTGTATCTTTTCCGTTGAAGCAATACATAAACATCACCTCACAGAAGTGGAAATATTACTCCGGTTTTATTCTTTATCTGCATATTTCCACTCCCCCTGCGATTTTAGATAATACTCAAAGTTCGCTTTATAACCGGCTTCAAGTTCATTTTCGATTCTTTCTTTTTCCATTTGGTCAATATAATTCTGCAAGGCGTTTCTGCCAATATCATTAATGGTTAATTTTGTTTGCTTTGAAATTTCATTGACTTTTTCAGAATAACCGGCTAGAGAATGGTTTTAAATTGCCGCCATGAACATGTTTAACTCTTGAATACAATTAACAGAATACTATAAAAAAGAATTCTTTTAAAGACGAAGTCCTTTGTCCCGATTTATTTACGTGCCCCATCTCCAAAAACTAATATTCAAATTTCCATAAATCAAATCCACACTTGTTAGACGATAAAAAAACTAGCAAAGTAGTTTAATCAAGGAGGCACCTAACGCTAAACCCGTAACCCTTATTGCTGCTGTTGAAGTGAATGTTAATTCCATTACCGGTCAGGGTAAGGTAATGTGCGTTAGTGGATAAGTTCTCCGACGAGCTCCAAAAATAGGCGGTAGCATTTAAGCTGTTGAAGGTACCAACCTCGTAACGGCTGCCCCCCAACAGCGCAGTAAATCCGCTTGTGTTTGTTCCGGCTCCGGCTCCACTTCCTTGTCCAACGGCTTTCAGTGCGTTACTGTTATTGCCTACTGCACTTTGTAATGTTTGTAACTCTGCCAATGTTGGTATATGCCAGCCCGTTGGGCAAATACCTTGTGTTCCTGGAGTGGTTATATATTGCATCGCCTCGTTCCAATCGTATAAACCGCCATATGTATTGCAATTTAATGTATCATTGCCGTAACAATATTTCTCTATTATCCCATTATTGCTTACATCTGAATGATTTGACCCGGTATTTACTGACTGTACGAATACTCCAACATTAAGATTTTCTTTTAACCAGCATTGACTCCCTATTAATACTGTGTTGTATGTTTTACCGGAATATACTATTTGCGTTCCGCAGCTAAAATCTCCGCTTCCGGTTCCAAATGTAATTTTTAAGTCGTTTGTTACTGCTACAGAATCAAGTTTTACTCCACCTTTCCATATACGCAGAATCGGCTGGGATTGTGTTGTGGTGATTACAATAACTACTAAAAGACAGATTAACTTTTTCATTTCGAAATCCTTTGTATCATTTCAGATAAATCATTTTCTTGGTTAATTGCGAATTATTAAATTGAACCGAATAAAAATAGACTCCGCTTGCAATTGTTATTCCTCTGTCATCTTTTCCGTCCCACTGATAACTATATTCACCAACCTCTTTTTCTCCGGTAAATAGTTCTCTAATTAGAGAGCCGTTAAGATTGTATATCTTAACCTCTACTTTTCCGGTTGACGGAATAATGAATTGGATTGTTGTTGATGGGTTAAAGGGATTTGGATAATTTTGAAGAAGTGCGAATTGTTCCGGTATTATTGCTGGCTGATTGTCTGCATCAATATCAGATATCAGCACATAAAAAGTAATTGAATCAATCTGTGAAACAAGGTATGTTTTAACCGGATTCATTCCAACCTGAATGTACAAAGTATCAGATTGTGCACTGACAATCCCCCTTGCTAAAATAAAAATAAAGACAAAAATAATAACTCGCTGCATAAGACCTCCATCTATACTAAAGTAGGTTCTTAAAATTAGGTTCTTATTAATTGGGTTTGAAACTTAAAACCCTTATTAATACGAAACGTAAGTTCTAAAATGAACTTTAATTATTAATCTTTTAAACAACGCACACTGTAACCGTAATTAATGTTGTAGTACTCCATACCGATATCGTTAACTCCGTACCATAAGTTCAGACAGTATGCGTGGTAACCATTATTGATGAGAGTAGTGGAACTCCAAAAGTAAGTGAAGCCACCTAAAGTAGTGAAGTGACCAGTGGTGTAGCGATAGCCCGCCAACAACGCCGAAAAACCACTTGTGTTGGTTCCGACTCCTCCTCCACTTCCTTGTCCGATTGCTTTTAATGCGTTAGCATTATTGCCAACTGCGCTCTTTAATGTTTGTAACTCTGCCAATGTTGGTATATGCCATCCCGTTGGACATATCCCTTGTGTACCTGGGGTGGTTATATATTGCATAGCTTCGTTCCAATCGTATAAACCGCCATATGTATTACAATTTAATGTATCATTATTATAACAATATTTCTCAATTATACCATTATTGCTTGCATCTGTATGATTTGATAAGGTACTTACTGACTCTACGAATATTCCAACATTTAAGTTCTCTTTTAACCAACATTGACTCCCTATTAATACTGTGTTATAAGTTTTACCGAAATACGTTATTGGATTACCGCATACAAAGCCTCCGCCACCAGTCCCAAAAGTAATCTTTAAGTCGTTTGTTACTGCAACAGAGTCAATTATTACTCCATTTTTCCATATCCGCATAATTGATTGCGATTGTGTTGTGGTTATCAGAATAAGTACTAAAAAACAAATTAACTTTTTCATTTTAAACTCTTTCTAAATAGTTTTTGGAATATAAAAATAATGAACTTATCCTTCTTAGTTTTTCTAACATCAAATGATTTATTCTACTCCCCAACATCCCTCAACATTTTTGAAATTATTCAGTTTTTCAAATTCAATCGAACTTAAACTACCAACAGCTAAATGAGCAATAACGACAATAACCTCATTTGAGAAGTACGATTTGCTCCACATAATAATTGTTGCTAGATTGAAAAATAGTTATTGTATCAAAAAGAGTCAAAATATATTTTTACAAAAGAATATTTATTAAACAATTTTTTTTTTAATGAATTTAATATTTTTTATGTGTAAAATTTAATCTGGAATTAATTCGATTCTTTCAATTATTAATAAGATTCAAATAAATATGATTAACAAACTTACAGAATATTGCACTATTTCATTCTTCGCATTTTTCGTTTTCTGGTTTATAATATTACTTCATCCGGAAACTCATGCACAAACTTTAAGTCTAAGTTTTCCCGATACTAACGAGAAAGCAAGTTTAGCGTTAATCACCGGGGAAAAACTTTCTTTTATTGATTCGCTGACTTTTGTGAACGGAAAGAGTTTTTTTACGTTTGAAAAGAAAAATCAACCGCATGGACTTTATCGAGTAACTTTCGCAAATCATAGAGCTTTCGATTTTCTTTTCACTTCTGAGGAATTAGATATCGAGTTGACTTATAAAGAAAAAAGCTTATTCCCGATAGAAAAGAAATCAAATTCTAACATACTCTTTTACACATTTCGTGAAATGAATAAATCTTACAAAACAAAGTCGGAGTTGTTGCAGCTTATCATTGTTAGGTATCCGGCAGATGACGATTATTTTACCGTGACGAAAGAGAAACTCAAGAACTTACAGCAAGAGTATCTTAATTTTATTTACGATAATGCAATCGCAATGCCCAATACCTTAATTTCTGAGTACCTTCGTTCGGCTCAATTACCGATAATAGATATTTCAGTAGCACCAAATGAACATCTTAAATACCTGCATGAACATGCACTTGATAATGTTAACTTTTATAATCCTTCTCTGATTTATTCTGATCTGTTTGCAAGTAAATCGATTGAATACCTTACATACTACCGCAATCCCCAACTACCGCTGGAATTACTTGAGAAAGAATTTATGAAGGCAGTTGATACCCTTCTTAATAAAGCAAAAGTTAATGAAGAAGTTTATACACATGTCACTGAATACTTACTTGACGGATTCAAAAAGTTTGGTTTTGATAATGTTATAAATTATATCCTCGATAATTATGTAATAAAAGATGATCTATGCCTTGATGCAAAGCTGAGTGATGCCCTTGATAGACGAATTCAACAATCAAAACTACTTAAAGTCGGAACAAAAGCTCCCGATTTTACTCTATTCTCGTCAAAGGGTGAAACAATTACAATAAAAACCGGAAAATCTAAAAAACAATTACTTGTTTTCTACTCCACAAACTGTTCACACTGCAAAACAATGCTCCCCGAGTTAAGAGATTTACATTCTGCGCGAAAAGATTTTGATGTTATTGCCATAGCACTTGATACCAAAAAAGAAGAGTGGGTTGATTTTATCAAGAAGAATAAACTGACCTGGAATGATGCTTCAGACTTAAAAGGTTGGGATGGTGAAGCGGCACAAGCTTACCATATCTATGCAACGCCAACAATGTTCCTTTTGGATGAATCTAAAACAATCATCTCAAAACCGATGAGTATTGATGAATTAAAACAGGGACTTGATCGATAAACTTTGATGATGATTTTCACTAAAACTGATAGACAGATAATTTAGGTTTAACGCAATGTTCGGTGAAGAGTTGTGATTTGCTTTCAATTTGTTCTTTGAAGATTTTAGTAACAACATAATCAAAGAAATGAATTTCAATCTCAAAGTTGTGATTTGCTTTCAATTTGTTCTTTGAAGATTTTAGTAACAACACATTGTTCGTGATTTATGGAAAGATTATGTTGTGATTTGCTTTCAATTTGTTCTTTGAAGATTTTAGTAACAACACATTGTTCGTGATTTATGGAAAGATTATGTTGTGATTTGCTTTCAATTTGTTCTTTGAAGATTTTAGTAACAACACAT
>JAUXVN010000070.1 GCA_030684555.1 Ignavibacteria bacterium | reverse complement strand
TAAGATTAGTAACAACAGTTGAAGGAACGCCAATATCGGGAGATGTAAGTTATGCACTAGCAAATCTGATGAACGATGCTACGGAGTTTGAAAAGAGACAAATGACAAAAGTTGGTTTCGCGGGAACAGAGAAACCAACCGAATACGCCCTTTTCCAAAACTACCCGAACCCATTTAATCCGGTAACTACAATAATTTACCAAATCCCGAAAGAAGGATTAGTAACACTAAAAATCTATGACATCCTCGGCAAAGAAGTAACCACGCTAATAAACGAAGAGAAACAAGCGGGAAAATACTCAATCGAATTTAACGCATCAAAGCTCTCAAGCGGGGTATATTTGTATGAACTTCGTTCAAATGAGTATAAATCGACTAAGAAATTGTTGTTGATGAAATGACGATAAGTACCGTTAAAGCAAATAAAAATAGTGAATAAATTTCTTAAGAAGGCTGTCGAAAGGCAGCCTTTTTTATGAGGAGTCTTTTACAAATTTTGCAACCTGACTTTAGTTCCCAACAATCAATTTCTTATTTTTAAGGGTTAACTAATCAACTTAGCAAAAGTTCTATATCATCTTTTGTTAAATCTTTAAATACTCCGGTTTCAGTTGTTAAAATATTTTCAACCATCTTTTTCTTTTTTGATTGAAGATTAAGAATTTTTTCTTCAACGCTGTCTTTGGTAATGAATTTATAGACAAATACTTTTTTGTCTTGACCAATGCGATGGCTTCTATCGGTTGCTTGCATTTCCACTGCCGGATTCCACCATGGATCGATATGCAACACATAATCGGCGGCGGTTAAATTCAATCCCATACCACCTGCTTTTAAACTGATAAGGAATATTTTTATTTCAGGGTTATTCTGAAAATTATTAACACATTCTTCTCTATTTTTAGTTGAACCTGTTAAATATTCGAAATTCATTTTTTCTTTTTGAAGATACGCTTTAAGAATATCAAGCATTTGAACGAATTGTGAAAAAACTAAAACTTTGTGTCCCTCTTCTGTAACTCTTGCAATAAGCTCTTTAAATTCCTCCATTTTACCTGATTCTTTCTTATAATCACTCTTTACAAGAGCAGGGTGATTACATATTTGTCGTAAACGGAGAAGTGCTTCAAGAACTTTGAAGCCTGACTTTTGCAATCCTTTCTCTTTTATTTCTTCAAGAAGTTCGGCTCTGATGGATTCGCGCCATAAATCGTAGATCGATTTTTGTTCCTTTGTCATTTCGCAGTAATGAATTATTTCACTTTTTTCCGGAAGCTCGGTTGCAACAACTTCTTTGGTTCGTCTGAGAATAAAAGGGAATAATATTTTTCTTAAATATTCGGTTGCTTCTTCAGATTTGCCGTTATCAATAGGAACTTTAAAATTGTCATTGAATTTATTAATTGAACCAAGAAATCCGGGATTTAGAAAATTCATTTGCGACCAAAGCTCTAGTAAATTATTTTCAATTGGAGTTCCGGTTAAACAGAGTTTAAATTTTCCGATTAAAGTGAACGCTGCTTTTGCAGTGAGAGAAAAAGGATTTTTGATTTTTTGGGACTCATCAAGAATGACATAATCAAATTCCACTTTGTTCATCTGCTCAATATCTCTTAACATAACAGGATAACTTGTTAGAATAATATCATAATCATCGAAATGCTGCACTGTTGTCTTTTCACGTTCAATTCCGGTATGATTGAGTACAGACAAAGTGGGAGTAAATTTTTTTATTTCATTTATCCAATTAAAAACTACTGAAGTCGGGGCAATAATTAGATTCGGTCTTGTCTCTTTTTTCCTCTTTAATGAAGCAAGCAGAGCGAGGACTTGAATGGTTTTACCGAGTCCCATATCATCCGCAAGAATACCACCGAAACCAAATTCCTTTAGAAATAGTAACCAATCATATCCCGCTTTTTGATATGGACGTAATTTACCATGAAAAGTTTTGGGAACAGATTGCGACTTTATTTTTTTAAACCGTTCTAGTTTTTTTACATAATCATTAAATGAAGTATCTGTTGAGATTTCTTCATCACTATCAATAATTTCATCAATAAGTCCGAAGTGAAGTTTCGAAAGACGAACATCTTCTTCACGCACATCCCCCATTGAAAACTGTTTTGCAAATCTTACAAGCCATTCTTCAGGCAAAAGTCCTACTGCCCCATCACCGAGTTTTATGTATCGCTTTTTGTTTCTAACGGCTTTCAGCAAATTTTCCAGCGGAACAATGAAATCACCGAATGTTACTTCTACTTTTAAGTCAAACCAATCTACCCCTGAAGAAACCGAGTATTTCAACATCGGAGAATTAAAGTTGACAGAAAATTGTTTTAGATTTTCCACACCAAAAATTTCAAATCCTCTTTCTTTAAGTTGCGGAATAGCTTCGAATAGAAAATCAATCGGGTCTTTTTTAGGGATGAAAGTTCCATCGGGATAAAATTTCACTTTGAACTCTTCAATCTCAGTTGTACAATTTTGTTCAAAAAGCGGATCTCTTTTGATTTGAATAATCGACTTTTCTTTAATCAAGCAGTAGAGAGATTCATTAACAACAAAAGGGATTTCATATTCGCCATACAAAAATTTGATTCGGCAGATAAGGTTGCCTTCTTCCTCTTCAAGATAAATTCTTTTTGATGGAACAGCTTCAAAAATTTCCAATTTGTAAGTTTGTGACGAGATAGTCAAAATACTTGCAATTTTTGTAAGAATATTTGTTTCAAAATATTCTTCATAGTGTTGAGGAATGACAATCTTTTCAGTTTTAGAATAAAAAATATAGTATTGAGCGAAATTGAGTTGATTCACTCTAAAAATTTCATCTTTGTGCATTAGCCACAATGGTTTATCAAAAACTATTTGAGTTTCAGAAATTTTTATATTCTTTTTACCCATGAACTCAAATTCAAGTGATAAGGTAAGATTATCATCTTCTTTTTCGACAATTAAAATCGGGTCAGCATATTCTTTATAAATTTTCAGTCTTTTATTGAAGTGAGAATAATTGCCTAAATAAACCTCTTTGTTTTCAAGATATTCTAAAACTTTATTCATTATATGAATATCGTTTGAAGATTTTCGGGGAGCACTCATGTCGTGATTATATGGGTTAATCATGTACTCACCGTTATTTATGATAAGTTGAATTATCAACTGTTCTTCTAACGGAAGATGATCAATTAACTCATTATTAATTTTATGAATTACAGATCTTTTTTCATCTGAAGTGCCATCTTTCCTAAGTCTTTCCCGCAATACGTTGAAGTGTATCCGAAAAGTTCTGACCTCAATCGCATAACTAATCTTTTGCAAAGTTGGTGTTGAACTTAATCTTTCTCTCTTTTCAGTAAGAAGTGAAAGAGAGGCTTTTAGCCCGTTAAATCTTTCTTCTTCACGAACTCGCTCCAATTCTTTATAATATAATTGGAGTCGTTTCGCACGTATTACTTCTTCGGTTTCTTTTACAGATAAACTCAGATTATGCTCTTTACTATCTTTCAGCTCAAGAATTTTCACTTCTTTTGGTTGACCATCTGAGTTATCTAAAGCAGATTGGACTTGCATGCGGTAATACTTTGCAGTGAAAAAACCGAAGGAATTTATTTTATAGAAAGTTGCTGCAAGATGTTTGCAATAGTTATGATCTGCATAGGGGCATGAACAGAGGAGAGTAGTAGGAAGTAATTCTTTGTCAAATGCTATTCTTACATCATAAACTTGATTCCCTTGAACAGAGGCAATTATAATGTTTTTATCAAGACGGACATTTGTTACGCGCTCGTCCTCAAAATATGCTATTCCACGATTTTTAATTTCGGGAGAAAAATAGTCGTTTAAGAGTTCTGAAAATAGAGACATTTTAAATCATTTTGTTTTGAAATTGAATAGAACCTACAAATATAAAGTTTTTTAGTAAAAGATTATTATAGGTGGAGTTTGAATAATCTAAAACAAATGAAGTTTTAAGCGAGCAGTATTTGCAAATATTGTTTCGGTAAAATTTTATTAGAGACTTAGAAAATGGTCGAAAAAGTAAGACATTAATAGGTCGCCTTAACAATGATTCATTTCACAATAAAAGTTCAACAACCAAATAATTGTTCTATTATTTCAGAAGTACAAACTTTTTAACCGAAGAAAATCCATCCGACTGTAATCTGTAAAAATAAATTCCACTCGGTAATTTTGAGCCATCGAATTCAACTTCATAAATCCCGGATGTCAGAAAATCATTTATCAAAGTTGTAATTTCACTCCCAAGAACATCATAAATTTTTAGAGAGACTAATGAAGCTGAAATTGATGATGGAATTGCAAATTTGATTTTAGTTGAAGGATTAAATGGGTTAGGATAATTTTGATATAAAATAAATTCTTCTGGTAAAGCTAATGAGTTATCATTTTTGACTGATAAGGGAATATTAAATAAAACTGCACTATTACGAATTGTACTATTCTTGGAGGAATCAGCTAATTGTTCGAACCCGAAACTCAAATAGATAACTTTCGAATTTTCGGGATTTAATGTATTAAAAATTCCGGCACCATAAGGAGAATTTTTATAAGAAAAAATTAATTTTGTAGTATCATCATCAAATGGCAAAATGGCATCAGGCGAAAAATAATTAACATTAGTTAACTTTATTGTGTCGCGTTGAAACATTGTTCCAGAAACTCCAATTACTGAATCTCTTCCCGAATTATCAGCAATAAATTTTGCATTAAGATAAGTCGAATAAAATTCTTTCGCTTCTGTAAAGTTAGAAGTTCCGTTTTCGGCGTTTATATCCCAACCAATATCCTGTCCGGCTATAAATAAATTTTTATTACCGGCAGAAACAAAATTATTTAGAAATGAAATATCATTTTTAATAAAAGTAGGAAAGTCCCAACTGTTAATCCAAAAAATAGAATTAAACGTATTTGACCTGTTGTATGTAAATAGGAGTGAGAGGAATTTCTGTTTTATATGTGTTACTTTTATTGCGTTTGAACTGAATGAATTTAGAATAACTTCATCGAAGTCACCTTTATTATCAGTAACTAATAGAATTTCATCAGAATTTTTAACTACACCGAAATACGGAAGAGAGATTGCAGGTGCTAAAGAGTCATTTAGATAAACTGCTTTTACGAGCAAGGATGCGTAGGTTATAGTTGTATCAGTAGAAACATTTAGAGCGAAATTGTATGTCTCGTTTTGGTTTAATGTTATATCAATTGAATCTAATAAGCCGGTCGAAGTATTTAATTTTGCTGTCCAACCGGAATCAAGAAACAATGTATCAATCATGAGTCGCAATTGGAGGGTAGAACTATTCTCGTTTTTAATTGAATAATTTTTCGCAACGGATTGATTTGTCGTGAGAAAATCGGCTAATACTTCGTTAGTCTGAATTGTTAAAGTTGGTTTATCAATGTTTGATTGAATTATTTCTTTTGTATCATCATTCTGTACCCATGCGATAACGGCTAAGTCTGCCGCAGTCCATGCTGAATTTACCGGTTGACTAAAATTGTAAACTTTTATATCTCCATTTGAAAAATCGCCAATGTTAGCACCATTAGAATCCGGCACCAATTTTCGAAAGAGATTGTTGAATTCTTTAACTCCATTTGATCCCGGGGCAGCATCAAAAACTTTCTTCCTTTCAATGATAGCAGCTCGTAGTTTGAGGTTCTGCGGAATATTATTTGTCAGACCGGTGAGGGTGATATTTATATCAATATTGTTGTTAGCTATGGTTGTGGTTAGGTTAATTTTCACCGGAGAAGTTAAGAAATATCGGTCAAGAATTTGCGTCAACAACAAGTACGGTTTTTGAGAAACTCCTTGTATATTTCCGTCAACAGCATAATTTTGAATTGCGGTAACTCCATAATATTCAATTCGATTTCGGTTTTCAGTTTCGTTGATCGAAAACATTGGATCGGCAAGAGGCCACCATGTGTGATACTGAATAGATATTACATTCCCCCAATTATTATTTATGAATTCAGTCATATTTTGATCGTGTTGGGGGCAAGAAGTGCAATTCGCATTTGTGAATTCTTCAATAAGAACAATTTTGCGTGTTTGTGAAAAATTGAATTGACTTGCGATAAGCAGAGATAATAAAATATATTTAATTCTTTTATTCAAAATATCTTCTTTTGGGATGTTGATCGATTACATTTATTTTCATTTGGGACTTGATGAGTTTGTCAAATGTTATTAATCAGAACTAATCATTCAAAAATAGTGTTTAATTAATTGCTAATCTAAAATTTTTATCAATTTTATTAAAGGGAATTATGATCCTCTTTTTTATCTCGTTCTTTCTACTTTTTACTCTTGTCAATTATTATCTCATCAGGAGGGGAAACCAGGCTCTTGAAGGAGCTTCCAAATTAGTTCGAATTGTTTTTACATTAGTAACGATAATAGCGTCGCTTTCCTATGTCGGTGCCAGATCGTTATTCGCTAACAGCGGAACAATTTTGTATGACCAACTTTTGTTTATTGGTTCTATATGGTATGTGTTTTTGATGTATGGAGTAATATCAATATTAATCCTTGATTTTGTTAGATATATACTTAAAAAAAGCAAATCTAAATTAATTGAAAATCCCGGGTTTTATAAAAAAACTAAACTTCAGATATTCTCCTTCATTTCCCTTTCAATAACATTGCTTGTTCTATATGGCTATTTCAATGCGCAAAACATTAAAGTTAAAACATTTGAACTTACCTTCCCTAAAGGTGAAGGCAATTTGGAAAGTCTAAATATTGTTTTCTTTTCTGATTCTCATTTAACCCCTATTAATGATGGAATTTTTGCAGATCGGCTCGTCCAAGAAGTAAATCAACTCAATCCCGATCTGATTTTACTCGGCGGAGATATTATTGATGATAATTCAATGAACCTCGATCGTCATGAAATCAGTACAAAACTTAAAAAGTTAAAGTCATTACATGGAGTTTTTACGTGTAACGGAAATCATGAATATATTGTTGGAATTGATGAAGCACAAGATTACTTAGCCAAAAGTAATATTGTGGTTTTAAGGGATTCGGTTTTAGTGATTGCAAACTCACTACAAGTAATTAGTCGAGATGATAGACAGCGAAATAGATTTTCAGATGGGAATAGAAAATCACTCAGAGAATTAGTAAACAAAACAAATAAAAATTTATCTTCAATTCTTCTTGATCATCAACCGTTCGAACTTGATTCAACTGCTTATTACGGACTTGATCTTCATTTGTCGGGGCATACACATCATGGACAAATGGTCCCGGTAAATCTGATTACAAGTATGATTTATGAAATTAGTTGGGGTTTTGTTAGAAAAGGAAGAACCAATTACTATGTAACTTCCGGTGTCGGAACCTGGGGACCACCAGTCAGAATTGGGACTGATGCAGAGATTGTAATGTTTAGAATCAACTTTAAATAAAAATGCAGATTAAGATAAATTACTTATGAGACTTCCATTTTTGTTATATTTGAAATCTAAATTTTAAAAGGGTGTGATGGATTTTATTAATAAGTTGAGAAAAATCAGAGAGAAATTCGAGAGAATAAACGAACAATTGTCTGATCCCGCAAATATGAATAACACTGAAAGAATCGTTGCATTAAGTAAAGAGCGAAGCGAATTAAATGATATTATAACTGCATACGATAAATATGAAAAAATCCTAAATAACATTGATGGCAACAAAGAAATTATCGATGCTAATCTTGATAAAGAATTGATTGAACTTGCCGAAATTGAAATGGATGATCTTAAAGAACAGAAATTTAAGCTGGAAGAAGAAATAAAATATCTTCTGTTACCAAAAGATCCTAACGATACAAAAAATGCTATAATGGAAATTCGTGCCGGAACAGGAGGAGATGAAGCTGCTTTATTCGCTTCTGATCTGTATAGAATGTATAGCAGGTACGCAGAAACCCGCGGTTGGAAGATTGAGATTATTGATGTAAATGATACAGCCGGTCTCGGTGGAATTAAAGAAGTAGTTTTCTCCATTTCGGGTTCAGAGGTTTTTGGTACGCTAAAATTTGAGAGCGGAGTTCATCGGGTTCAGCGAGTTCCATTAACTGAAGCTAATGGAAGAGTTCATACTTCTGCAGCCTCTGTAGCAGTTTTGCCTGAAGTTGAAGATGTTCAAATTGATATTAATATGAATGATATTAAAATAGATGTTTTCCGAAGTGGAGGTGCAGGCGGGCAGAATGTGAATAAAGTTGAAACCGCTATTCGAATGACACACTTACCAACCGGATTAGTAGTTCAATGCCAGGATGAACGCTCACAATTAAAAAACCGTGAAAAAGCTTTGATGGTACTCAAGGCACGTTTGTTTGATTTGAAACAAAGGGAAGTTTCAAGTAAAAGGGCAGAAAAAAGAAAACTGATGGTTGGAAGTGGTGATAGGAGTGATAAAATTAGAACGTATAACTTCCCTCAGAATAGAGTTACCGATCATCGAATCGGATTAACTCTATACAATCTCTCAGATATAATTAATGGTGATATTCATCATCTAATTGAGCAGTTAAAATTAGTTGAAAGAACCGAAATGTTAGAGGCGGACTCAGAGTATTGAGATAGTAGCATTTTATATACTCACACTCATTATATTTGAATAACACTTTTCACTTATTTCAGTGAGTTTATAATGAGACCTCAAAAATTTCTTCTCTTGGTTTCCCTCTTCTTTTATCAATTCATATCGAATGCTCAGGTAGCTTTTGACACTGTTACAACAATGCAAGTTGGAATGGGAGTTAATTATTACAAAGTAGTCGCACTTTCCGCTCCATACAGCATAAACATTCTTGAAATCGATCTTCGAAATTCATACAATTCCATTGAAACAGTAAAAGCACAAGACAGACTAAACGGCTATGAACGCACAAGTTCAATGGCTTTACGAAATAGTTACTCAGGACATCGTGTAGTCGGAGCTGTAAATGGAGATTTTTATGGAAGTGGTGGAATTCCCATAAATATTCAGATAAAAAACGGTGAAATCCTCCGCAATCCAAATGGACTCTCTACCCTTGGTTTTGATATAAATAATAATCCAATGTTAAAAAGGGTAAGTCTCTCCGGCAGCATTATAAATAAAGATAATCAAGTTAACCCTCTGAATGGTGTCAATAAAACAAGAGAAACTAATCAATTAATTCTGTTTAATAAATATATGGGGAACAATACAGGTACGAATACCTTTGGTACAGAGTTACTCGTAAAACCGATACAGTCTTGGCTTGTTAATGATACTGTAAAAGTTGTCGTCGTAAGTAAACAGTCTAATGTTGGCAGTCTGGCAATCTCTGCCGGTCATGTTGTACTTTCCGGGCATGGGACTTCTGCAACTTATTTAAATGGAATATCTGTTGGTGATACAATAAAAGTAGTTCAAAAAGTAACACCGGGATTAAGCAAACTAAAAGAAATGATGGGAGGATTTCCAAAGATAGTGGACAATGGCGTCAACTATGCAGTTCAAGGTTATAATGAAGAAGGGGGTCCCAGCCATACTTTCGAAAAACATCCACGTACTGCTGCCGGATTTTCTCAAGATAGTTCTAAATTATATCTAATAACAGTTGATGGTAGATTAGCTTCAAGTATTGGAATGACTCTTGTTGAGCTGGCAGACTTTATGGTTCAGTGCGGAATATATTATGGAATTAACTTTGACGGCGGCGGTTCAACTACAATGGTAATGCGTGATAGTGTTGTAAATGTTACTTCAGACGGTGGTGAAAGAACTGTTGCTAATGCATTGATTGTTGTTTCATCAGCTCCAAACGATACTCTTAGGTCAATTCAATTTACACCAAAAAAAGTAAAAGTTTATAGAGGATCAAATTTACAATTTCGAGTAACCGGCTGGGATCAATATTATAATAAAGTTCAAATCAATGAATCAGAAGTAATTTATAATTGCCCTCCGGGATTAGGAACTATTTCTGCTTCCGGGATATTCACTGCAGGTGATTATCCACAAATCGGTTATGTCTATGCGGCGTATAGAGGATATAAAGATTCATCACGAGTTGAAGTGCAGTCAATTAGTAAAATAAATATTCTTCCTAAAAAAGCAGTTGCTGATTCAATTCGATTATTGAATTTCAAGATGACCGCATATGATCCGAACAATGTAATAAGACCGCTTTCACTTAATGAATATACCTGGAGTGTTCTTAATCCAAGTATTGGTTTAATCGATTCGATGGGACGATTTAAAGGATTATCGGAAGGGACGACTAAAGTTGTTGTTTCTTATCAGAGTATTAAAGACACTACAGAAATTACAGTACAGATAGAACAAGGTACTATTTTACTTAATGATATGGAAAGTCTTTCGGGTTGGAGTTTCTCAAGTGAAAATGTAGATACAATTAATACAATACTTTCAATTTCCAATTCTGATTTTAGTCAAGGGACAAGTTCCTTTAGAATTGATTACAAATTTACATACAACCCAAATGTGAATAATTGGGTTTACCTTAATCGTGATTTTCCGGTATATGGAATTCCTGATACAATATTAATAGATGCAAAAACAGACGGGCAGCAGCATCATATTTCTTATTTAGTAACAGACGAAAATGACGAGTTATTTAGAATAAACAGTAGTAAGTATGCAACCGCATCTGCTTTCTTTGATCCAATTAATGCATATGCTTTGAATGCAGGGGCATTAACAGTAGGGGCAACGTTTTATTTCCCGTTAAAGATTAGACAAATCGGGGTTAAGCTTGGGAGTACACGTCAATCCGGTCAAATTTATACAGGAACGATTTATTTAGATAATTTCAGATTGCTTTATCCATCCGATCCAACTTCAATTGAAAATTATGATGAAGTTCCTAACGATTATTATTTGTATCAAAATTATCCGAATCCATTTAATCCCAAAACAGTAATCAGCTATCAGCTTCCAGCGTTCAGTAAAGTGGTGTTAAAGGTTTATGATATTCTTGGGAACGAAGTTGCTTTACTTGTGAACGGAGTGAAAACTCAAGGTATTTATAACATTGAATTTAATGCAAAGAATTTAGCGAGTGGAATATATTTTTATAGATTGCAAGTTGGAGAATTTTCATCCGTAAAAAAATTGATTATTATGAAGTAGTTGTAAGTAAACTAATTGTTGAAAGAACTTTTTTTGAATCCGCCATAATTTTTTACCATTTTCCCGGAATTCAATTCCATCATAACACAACGTTGCTCAGCTTCGGCAAAAAGAGTTGAGGAACTTCTTATTTGGAATTTTAGAAATAACATCCCGTGTTTCTCTGAAGTCAACTCAACTATTCCGAAAATCTTTTCAAATAGTTTAATTTGTTTTATGTATTTAATTGAAGTGTGAGTCACAACCGGATAAAAACCGGTTTCAACAACTTTTTGAAAATCAAATATATTACTGTACAATAAGGAACGTAAATCCTCTAACCATTTAATATAGACAATATTGTTTACGTGTCCAGCAATATCTATATCATATGTTTTTATCGCCAGGTCTAACTTATAGATTCGATTTTCTTCACTTAACTCCATAAAAAATCCGTTTTTAAAAACTTAAATTATTCTTAACCGAATATAAAAGTTATTCTTTAAAAATGCTGATTTTTAGATTCTTCATAAATGTTTTCAGTATATTTGCGAAGTTAGAAAGTCGTTAGTAGATAACATTTACAGGTGAATAATGAAATCACATATACTTCTGTTAATCCTTTTCATTCTTATTACATTCTCAGTTTATGGAGAATCACCAAAAATGCAACAACACAATTTGATGCCAATTCCATCCAATATTGAATTCACACAAAACCAGTACAGACTTGATTCAACTTTTACAATCTCAATTCTACCCAATAATAACAATAGATTAAATGAGTATGCTACTCGTGTATTAAGAAGAATATCGGGTAGAACCGGTTTATTCTTTACTCAAGATTTTTTAACTGAAAAATCTAAACCAGCGACAATTGGATTAACTATTTCCTTTAAAAGAGAAGGGGAAGTGAGACTCGGGGAAGTTGAGAGTTATTCACTTACAATTGAAAAAACAAAACTGATACTAAAATCAGAAACAGATATTGGTGCTTTCAGAGGATTGGAAACACTCCTTCAACTTTTGCAAGCAGATGAAAAGGGATATTATTTTCCTACTGTAAAAATTGAGGATAAACCCCGGTTTTCATGGCGTGGACTTATGATTGATGTAAGCCGTCACTTTATGCCGATAGATATGGTTAAACGGAATATAGACGGAATGGCAGCAGTTAAAATGAATGTTCTTCATCTACATTTAAGTGAAGATCAAGGATTTAGAGTTGAATGTAAATCACTACCAAAACTTCATGAATTAGGCTCTGATGGGTTATACTTTACGCATGAGCAAATAAAAGAAATTATAAAGTATGCCAACGAAAGAGGTATCAGAGTGATGCCCGAGTTTGATGTACCGGGACATTCAACAAGCTGGTTAACTGCTTATCCTGAACTTGCAAGCCTTCCCGGTCCGTATACTATCGAAAGAAATTGGGGAGTTTTTGATCCTACTTTTAATCCTACGATTGAAGAGACTTACATTTTCTTTGATAAATTCTTTAAAGAGATGTCTGAGCTGTTTAATGATGAATTTATGCACATCGGTGGAGATGAGAATAACGGTAAGCAATGGAATAAAAATCCGTCAATCCAAAAGTTCATGAAAGAAAATGGTATTAAAGATAATCACGAACTTCAAAGTTATTTTAATAAGAGACTTCTTGAGATATTAACAAAGTATAATAAAAAGATGGTTGGATGGGATGAAATATTTCAACCGGACATGCCAAAAAATATTGTGATACAATCATGGAGAGGACAGAAATCCTTAATAGAATCAGCTCAAAAAGGTTATCAGGGAATTTTATCAAACGGTTATTACATTGATTTAGTTCAACCGGCTGAATTTCATTATTTAAATGATCCGATTCCTGCTGATACGCCACTTTCACCTGAGGAACAAAAATTTATTCTTGGTGGTGAAGCAACAATGTGGGCTGAGTTAGTTACAAACGAGACTGTGGATTCAAGGATATGGCCAAGAACAATCGCAATTGCTGAACGATTTTGGTCTCCAGGAAATGTTCGTGATGTTGATGATATGTATAGAAGAATGGAAATAATTAGTTCTCAAATGGAGGAATTAGGGCTTACCCACATTTCAAATTATGAGATGATGTTGAGGAGATTGACAAATAATCAAAATATAACTCCTCTCAAAAATCTTGTTGATGTTGTTGAACCGGTTAAACTATACGCAAGACATCGACAAGGGAAAAAGTATACTCAATATACACCTTATACAAGAGTAGTTGATGCGGCTCGTCCGGAATCAATGACGGCACGCAGATTTGGGAAACTTGTCGATGAATTTATGCTAAATAAAAATGAAGAAATAAGAACCGAATTAAGATTTATGCTAATGAACTGGGTGGATAATCATGACGAGTTTTTATTGATTACTAAAAGTTCTCCGGTTATTCAAGAGATGACTAAAATGTCTTTTAATTTGAGACTACTTGCAGAAACAGGTTTGGAAATATTGGATGGAAGTATGAATGGGAGAATATTTTTAGATGAGTGGAAAACTCAAAAGTTGAAATTAATTGAAGCAGCAAAAATCCCTTATGGACAGACTGAATTAGCATTGAACCCGACTTTTGAAAAGCTAATTAATTCTGTTCAAATGAAATAATTTGATTGCGACTTTCAAAAATATTTTTTAATTATTCGTTCATAAAGAATCATTTATTGAAATTACTAATAAACAAAAATAATCCTATCTAAACGAGGTGTGATAATGGGAACCAA
Source organism: Ignavibacteria bacterium (assembly GCA_030684555.1). Classification (GTDB taxonomy): domain Bacteria; phylum Bacteroidota; class Ignavibacteria; order Ignavibacteriales; family Ignavibacteriaceae; genus JAGUXE01. The sequence continues at coordinate 5,659 of JAUXVN010000070.1, read as the reverse complement.
AAAGAGCTCCATCTTTTTCACCGATACTGAACAAGTTGAAAGTTATTCTCTTTCAAATCAATTTGCTGAGCACATGGAATTTATTCTGGTAAAAGATAAAATTACTGCTGTTCAAGACGATGCTTACTTTGCATTATCTATGTCGATACGCGACAGGCTTGTCCGTAAATGGCTTAGAACACAACAAAAATATATGGATACCGATCCAAAACGGGTTTATTATCTTTCTTTAGAATTTTTAATGGGTCGTCTTCTTGGTAATGCACTTATTAATATGGATTATTATGACGAATGTTATAACATCTTAAAGCAGGATGGATTTGATTTGGAAGAAATTCGTGATTCTGAAAATGATATGGGGCTTGGTAATGGCGGCTTGGGAAGGCTTGCCTCATGTTTTCTCGATTCTATGGCAACTCTTGAACTCCCTGCATTTGGATACGGAATACGGTATGAATATGGAATTTTTAAACAAGATATTGATAGAGGAAATCAAATTGAAATTCCCGATAACTGGTTGACATATGGAAATCCCTGGGAAATTCTTCGACGTGAATTAACATATCGTGTGAAATTTTATGGCAAAGTTGAGATGCATGAAGATAATAAAGGAAGATTTAAATTCGATTGGGTTAATACCGAAGATATTCTTGCTGTAGCGTACGATGTACCAGTCCCCGGTTATAGAACTAATACAGTAAATAACTTGCGTTTGTGGCAGGCGAAGGCAACTCAAGAGTTCAGTTTTCAGGAATTTAACAGCGGAAATTATCTTGCTGCTGTTGAAAGTAAAAATCATTCTGAAAATATTTCTAAAGTACTATATCCGAATGATACTTTCAGTCAAGGAAAGTTTTTAAGATTAAAACAACAATACTTTTTCGTGTCTGCGACACTTCAAGATATAATCAGAAAATATAAAATTACGCATAAAACATTTGATAAGTTTGCTGAGAAAACAGCAATACAATTAAATGATACCCATCCTGTAATTGCCATCCCTGAGTTGATGCGCATATTAGTTGATCAAGAAAATATTAAATGGGATAATGCCTGGGATTTAACAATTAAGGTTTTTGCTTACACTAATCATACAGTTGTTCCTGAGGCTTTGGAAGAATGGTCAGTCGCAATTTTAGAACAATTGTTACCAAGGCACATGCAAATAATCTATGAAATCAATCAAAGATTTTTAGACTGGGTGCGTTTAACTTACTCGAATGACGGAACAATTCTCGAACTTCTTTCAATTATCAGAGAAGGAGGAGAGAAGAAAGTCAGAATGGCTAACCTTGCAATTGTTGGTTCACACTCTATTAACGGTGTTGCTGCCCTTCATTCTGAAATATTAAAAGAATTACTCTTTCCCCATTTCTTCAAATTATTCCCGGAAAAATTTACTAATGTAACAAATGGAATTACACCACGTCGTTGGTTAAAAACCGCCAATCCATTTTTATCAGTTATAATTTCAGATAGAATCGGTACAGATTGGGTTAAAGATCTTTCCCAATTACGTAAGTTGGAAGAATTTGTTGATAATGACAGCTTCTTAGAAAACTGGGTTAATGCAAAATGGATTAGTAAGAAATTCTTAATCGAGTACATCGAAAAAGAACATAATGTTAGTGTAAATCCTAACTCACTTTTTGATGTTCAGATAAAACGTTTTCATGAATACAAAAGGCAGTTGCTTAATGTTTTACATATTATTGCATTATATAACCGCATCAAAGATAATCCTGATGCGGATATAGTTCCACGAACTGTAATTTTTGCAGGTAAAGCCGCTCCCGCATATTATCAAGCAAAGTTAATTATCAAGTTGATAAACAATGTTTCTGAAGTTATTAACAACGACATAACAGTTGGTGATAAGTTAAAAGTTTTCTTCTTGAAAAATTATTCTGTTACACTTGCAGAAAAAATTATTCCGGCTTCTGATCTTTCCGAACAAATTTCTACAGCTGGGTTTGAAGCTTCCGGAACAGGAAATATGAAGTTCGCATTAAACGGTGCTTTAACCATCGGAACAATGGATGGGGCAAATGTTGAGATGAGGGAAGAAATCGGGGATGATAACATTTTCATTTTTGGTTTACTTGCTGATGAAGTAATCAAGTTAAAGAAATCCGATTACAAACCTTATGATTATTATGCGAATAACCCTGTATTAAAACGTGTTATAGATATGATTTCAAACAATCATTTCAGTTTATTCGAACCAGGGATTTTCCAGCCGTTAATCGATGGACTTATGAATGTTGATTACTATTGTCTTTTTGCTGATTTTAACTCATACCTTGCTGCGCAAGAACGGGTAAGCGATTTATATCGAAATCAAGATAAATGGACACGCAAATCCATCTTGAATGTTGCGCGAATAGGAAAGTTTTCCAGCGATCGTTCGATAACTGAATATGCAAATAATATTTGGGATGTTAAACCTGTTAAAGTGGAAATCGAATAATATTTATCCGGCTAATATTTTATTAGCCGGATTTCCCCTTCTCATTAAATAAAAATAAGGTGATATGGAAACTATTGAAAATTTGTTAATTCAGATAAGCGATTTGTTGTGGGGTTATCCGTTAATTATTCTTCTTTTTGGAACACACTTGTTTTTAACTTTCAGATTGAGATTTATTCAACGTTATATTTTTACAGCAATAAAAATATCACTAAAGAGAAACAGAGAGGGGAAAGGAGACATTAGTCAATTTGGTGCGTTGACGACTGCACTCGCAGCAACAATTGGTACGGGGAATATTGTCGGGGTTTCAACCGCAATTGCAGCCGGCGGTCCCGGTGCTGTTATGTGGATGTGGCTTACGGGTGTATTCGGAATTGCAACTAAGTATGCCGAAGCACTTCTTGCTGTAAAATATCGAGTTACTGCTGAGGATGGTTCAATGTCAGGTGGTCCGATGTACGTCATCGAACGTGGATTAAAGATGAAATGGTTGGCAGTTCTTTTCGCTGCGTTTACATCTGTTACTGCTTTCGGAATAGGTAATATGGTTCAGGCAAATTCAATTTCAACTTTGGTTTTTGAATCTTTTCAGATCCCTCAATGGGTTACAGGAGCTATTCTTACAATTCTAACAGCAACGGTTATTATCGGTGGTATTAAATCCATTGCAAAAGTTTGCGAAAAGTTAGTGCCGTTTATGGCTATAACTTATTTCCTTGGTTGTGTGGTTATACTTTTTATTAATTATGAAGGAATTCCTACATCATTACTCCTGATTTTCGAAAGTGCTTTTAGCGGGCATGCTGTTGTTGGTGGATTTGTTGGTGCAGGTGTTCGAGAAGCAATTCGCTTTGGAATTGCACGCGGACTATTTTCGAATGAATCAGGTTTGGGAAGTGCTCCGATTGTGGCTGCGGCTGCACAAACCAAAAATCCAATTAGACAAGCACTCGTTTCATCAACAGGAACATTTTGGGATACAGTTGTTGTATGTGCGGTTACCGGACTTGTAATTGTTAATTCTGGTGAATGGATTCATGGTTATTCGGGGGCGGCATTAACAAAACAAGCTTTTAGTGATTTAAGTTATTTCGGTCCGATTCTTTTAACATTCGGATTATTGACTTTTGTTTTTTCAACAATACTCGGCTGGTCGTATTATGGTGAAAAGGCAGCAGAATATTTATTCGGCAGTAAAATTATTAAACCCTATAGATATATCTGGGTTGCTTTTGTGATGATTGGGTCAGTGCTTTCATTAAATATCGTTTGGACTTTTTCAGATATAACTAATGCTCTTATGGCAATACCTAATTTAGTTTCTCTTTTATTACTGAGCGGAATATTAGTCAAAGAGACTAAAAAATATTTGTGGGATGGAAATCTTGATGAAATGGGTGATTGATTCTATAAAATAAAAAATAACAGTTTCTTTTAAGTGTAATATTCACCCTCAGTTTCTACCTTTTTCCCAAGACGATGCTTGGAAAAAAAGCCCCGATGCAATCGGGTGAAAATTAATACAAAATATAAATGAGTCTGCTTTAAAATGTATGTCATAATTAGGGCTTCCTCAAAAGGCTGTAACGTATTGATAAATAATAAGATAAGCTAAAAAAGTGCTTGCGTAAATGCAAGGATATTTGTATATTTGAAATAAAAATTTGCATATGTTTAACTATACTTCTCAATATCAGACCAAAATCACCGAGTTTAATAACCTTTATTCTTTGGAATTAGACCAATCTAACCGCTGGATTCAGTTGGGATTTCATCTTCCGTGGGATACATTAGTGAAAATATATCGCTCTAAATTTTCTGAAAAACAAGGCTGTCCGGCTACTAATCCTCGATGGATACTTGGTGGTCTTATCATCAAACATCTTCTGAATTTGTCAGACGAAGAAACCTTACAAACAATCAGCGAAAATCCATATATGCAGTTTTTCCTTGATTGCAATACTTTTTGCCCGGATTTTCTTTTTTCTCCCACTGTTTTTGTTGATATAAGAAAACGTCTCGGTAATGAAATATTTAATCAGTTTAGCGACGAATTGATAAAAATTTGTTTCCCACAAAAAATCAGCAGCGAAAAAGGGGGAGGCAACAAAGGAGAGCTAAAATTAGATGCTACCGTCGCCGACCAATATATCCAATATCCAAATGATTTAGGTTTGTTAAATGATGCACGAAAAAAGACAGAAGAAATCATTGATGAACTCTTCGAGAAATTGAGTGATAAACTAAAAGTTAAGCCAAGAACCTATCGAAAAGTTGCACATAAAAAATATATGGCGGAAGCCAAAAAGAGACAGAAAAACAAAAGTACTTTACGTGTTGCCATCAGATATATGTTGAATTGTCTTGATAGGAACATACTCAGCATAAATAAGATGTTGGATATGCTGGATGAAAACCCCTTATCGTACAATCAAATGCGTCAATTTTGGATACTACAAACACTGAATAACCAACAGAGGGAAATGTATCGAAAAAAAGAGAATAGATGTGATGATAGAATTGTCAGTATTTCCCAGCCGCATGTACGTCCAATAGTAAGAGGTAAACAAGGAAAAAATGTTGAGTTCGGTTCTAAGTTAGGTCTCTCGTTAGCTAATGGATTTGTAAAGGCAGACACTTTGAGTTGGAATGCTTATAATGAATGCAACGACTTAAAGATACAAGCTGAAGCATATAAATCTTTGTACGGGTATTATCCGGAACTGATTCTGATAGATAAAATTTACGCAACAAATGAAAACAGAACTTGGTGTAAAGAAAACGGCATCCGATTATCTGCCACCCCTAAAGGCAGACCGAAAAAACAATCAGCTTACCAAAAAGCAAAGAGCAGAAAAGAATATGGAAGACGAAATCAGATTGAAGGCAAGATCGGTCAGTCTAAGCAAGCCTTTGGTCTTAATCAAATTAAAGCTAAGCTCAAAAATACCTCTGAAACTTGGATTGGACTTATCCTTTTCATAGCTAATATTGTCAAATTTGCTGAACTTCATAACTTCTCTATTTGATTTTCTGAGCAAGCCCTAATTAACCTTATTACCTTAATAACCAAGATAATCGAAAGAATATCAACCTTATTACCTTATCTTCCATCATAAAGAATTCCTATATTATTTTATCTTTATAACAATAAGGTAATAAGGTAGATAAACAGTCCGCCGCGGC
>JAUXVN010000065.1 GCA_030684555.1 Ignavibacteria bacterium | reverse complement strand
TTGTTTTATTGCAACGTCATTTCGTATTGGGTTTGTTTTCCTAATTGACATTTTAATTACAAAATAGAAATGTCTCATATCAATGCAATTAATCCCGGAGGGATGACATGTTTATAGAAATTGATTGCCCAAAAACACAACAAAACCCCGTAGGGGTGATATGTTGTTTTTTGTTTTGAATTGTTGTGATGTTTATTTCACCCCTACGGGGTTCTGGTTGTTGGATGTGTTTGGTTTTGCTACAAACATTTCACCCCTACGGGGTTCTGGTTGGTGGATGCGTTTGGTTTTACTACAAACATGTCACCCCTATGGGGTTTAGTGAACAACTCATTTCAATGGTATGTAATTATTTAAATTCATTTCATCAACGAAATGAACCCATCCCAAAACCACTTTTTTTACTCATCATTTCCCACAAATAAAAAAGGCTGTCCTTGTGAGACAGCCTCTTTTTAGTAATTGAACTATTTAAGATTACATTACTTCTGCAATAACATCTTCTTTGAAATGTTTACATTGTTTCCTGAGAATCTGTAAACATATACACCTGAAGCAAGTTTAGAAGCATCAAACTGAATTGAGTGATTACCGGAAAGTATTTCACCGTTCAATAAAGTTGCTACTTCTTGTCCTAGGATGTTATAAACTTTCAGTTGATAAATTCCTGATTTAGGAACACTGAAGTTAATTGTTGTTGAAGGGTTAAATGGATTAGGATAGTTCTGTTCCAATTTAAATTCAACCGGCATACTTTCATCTTTTGCAGAAAGAACAGTTGAAGAAGACTTATAAACCTGTCCGGTACTTGTTCCGGCATAGATTGTTCCGTCTGCTGAATTTAATAAGAGAGAGCTTACACCGAAGCCGCCCATACCGAATGTTGCCCAATTGTTACCATTATTAGTTGAAGCATAAACACCCGCAGCCCAAGCACTAACAAAGATGTTATTGTCATCATCTATCTGGATTGCATAAATATAGTTTGCATTTAATCCATTATTTACTTTTGCCCAGGTTGCACCGAAATCAGTTGAGCGATATAATCCATCACCATAAGTTCCGGCGAAGATCACGTCATCAGAAGTGATTGCAAGTGACCATACGTAGTTGTAGCCAACATTCAAAGTACTCCATGAAGCACCTTCATTAGCTGATTTACTTACACCGGCACCAAATGTTCCGGCGAAAACTGAATTTGATGAATTAACACCTAAAGCCATTACAGTCTGGTTAGCCAATCCACTATTAACCTGTGACCATGTAACTCCGTTATCAGTTGATTTATAAACTCCGTAACCCCATGTTCCGGCTAAAAGATTTCCGTTTGCAGTGATAACTAATGAACGAACATCTTTACCGTTCAGAGATGTTAATGTCCAGCTTCCACCATCGTTAGTAGAAACATAAACACCAGACTCAGTCGCAGCAAAAATGTGATTGCTTGAATTGACAACTATCGACCAAACAAATACTACTGACATTGAGCTGTTAATTTTAACCCAATTTACACCGTTATCGGTTGATCTGTAGATGTTTCCACCCCATGTACCAGATAACATATTTCCATTATTATCTCGTGTCATTGTCCATACAATTTCACCGAATCCGAATGAGCCAACTAATTGCCAGTTTGCATTTCCACTGCCGCCTGTCGGATTGGTTTGACGGGTTACAGTAATTGATGCAAATCCATAATCATCTTCTGTCTCAATACCATTACCCGGTGTTGAGTCAGGATCATTTTGATCACATGCAGTAACTTCAGCAATGTTCTTCAAAGTTGTTTCTGAAGGAATATTCCCAATAAATTGAGCAAGATTAAATTGTCCTTGTCCCGACATTGATTTACAAATCATTTGTCCATTAATAACTCCCGAGGTAAAAACAACGTCAGCAAAAGGAGCCAGGACTGAACCGAGGATACCGATACCAACTATTTGTAAATTGGTTTCCTGGAAGAAATTAAAGAGAACATTATTTTTAGCTGTTCCATTTACTGATAATCCACCATTCCAATGAATATTTGTTCCATCGATATTAACAAGTACGACCGAACCTGTTGGAACATTAATTACAAGATTTGATGCATCGGATAAATTTGATCCGGTTACTGAGAATACGTTTAAGAAAGGATCAGAACCGCTTAAAGTTAACCCTGACCATTGGAATGTTGTTGTTCCGTTAGTTACATAATTTGATAACTGAGTTGATAAGTTCGTTAAATGATTAGCTGCTCCAACAAAATCAATTGCAACTGGATCATGCCTTAATGTTCCGCCAGTAATACTGACTGGAAAGATTGGTAAATTGGTAGCATTACCATAAACAACATTTCCACCAATTACAGCACCGCTTGCAAAGTAAAGGTCCCGACCAACAACTAAAACATCTTCAGCACCATTAGAGTTTGGTAATTTATCACCAACACTATAATTTGCTAAGTTTGCATCACGACCGACTGCTACTTTACCTTCAGTATCTGAAGATGGTTGATTTAAATCTTCGAGGACAAAAAGATTGAAACCGGCAGCAGCACCCAAATCGAAAGCACTTGTATTCACATTTTCTAAATTAACTTTTACAGTTATGGTAAGGGTAGCGGATAATCCATTATTTAAGTTTCCGACACTCCATTTACCATTGCTGTTATTGAATGTACCGGAAGAAGGAGAAGCAGAAATAAAATCTACTCCCACAGGAAGAATATCTGTAACTTCAACACCAGTAGCATTTGAAGGACCATTATTTGTAACTTGAACAGTATAAGTAACATTATCACCATCATTCGGAGTAGCGTTATCAACTATTTTAGTTAAGTTTAAATCTGACTGAGTAACTTGTTGTTCAACATAAATTCCGGCATCCCATGATAAATCAGTTTGACCGCTATTCAATGTAAAACATACAGTTTTTCCTGTGATAATATCAGCATCTGAATCTACATTATTATTACTTCCCTGATCTTTTGGACTAAATAAATAACCTGAAGGTATAATGAATTTCACATAATAAGAACCAGGAGTTAAATTTGTGAAAAGATAATTTCCATTAATATCTGTTGTTGTTTGTCCGATTAGAGTGTTTGAACACGTATAAAGTCTAACAACAACACCACTAACCCCATTTTCACCACCATCTTGGATTCCATTTTGATTGGCATCTAACCAAACTTTGTCACCAACACTTGCGGGAACGACAGTTTCGCATGTCAAACCATTTTTATTAACTGTACCATCAGTAAAATTTTCATTTATCATGGTTGCAGCGTTATTCAAATCACTTAATGAATAAGGAGTTGATCCTCCACCAAGTGCTGTATTTGCATAATTTAGAACTTGCTGAACGGTTAATCCTGATAGTGGACCAGCGGAAACTACAAGGTCTTTTAACAATATTGAATTAGTCCCTAATACACCGGCTGTGTTATAACCAATATTTAATGACAACGCTACTACTTGTCCGGCTAAAACACTAATATTTAAGTCAGTAGGATTAACATAGTTCTGAGTCAATGCAGTTGCTGTACTTCCCTGTGGTAAAAAGTTTTTTACAGCTGTTGCTGAGGTCAATGTAATTGTAAAATTACCCCCAACAACTAAACCTGAAGGGAATACTGAAGAAAAATATTGATCACGAATTTGACCCGGACCACTGTTTGATGGGCTTCCCCATCCACCTTGAGTATAAGTTGTAAAACCGTGAAGGTCACAGTTCCCGGATGGACTGTACCAATTCACTGTTGAAGTTACCGAACGGTTTGCAACAGTTGGGGTAGCCAAGACTAATTTTTGATAATTATTTGGTGAAATTGAATGTACAAATCTTGTCCCTTGTGGAATCGCTGCATTTGCATTCGCTGTAATAGTAGCAGTTAAACCACCTGTGTGTGTAAGGGTAATTGGTCCGGCAATACCAGTAGCATCTGTAACGACAGTTGTCGGGTTAAGTGTACCATTTGAAGTAGAAAGATTTACACTTAATCCTGATTGAGGAAAACCGGAATAATTTAACGCAGTAACTGATATTGTTGCCTGCTGTCCAAATAAAATTGTTTGGGTCACAGGTAAGATTAAGAGAGTTTCAAATGGAGATGAAACTCCTGCATTTGCGTCGGCATCTGCTTTAATTTGTAAAGCTCTATTTTTCAAAGTTGAATTTGTTACTGTGTTGAGGTTCATTCCGTCAGCAAAATGCCAAATTGCCATTTGTATTGCTGCAGCTTCGTTCTCTACTGTTGATAAACTTCCTGAATAAGGAAGATTTTTAAAGGGATAATAATTATTTAAAATATATGTTATTTCCGGTGGTGTAACTCCGTTGTCTGTATAAGTGTGTGGTTGACTTGAAGTCCAGTAAACAATATTATGAGAAATATCAATACAATAAAACTTTGTACTGTTACCATCCATTTCGCCACGAAAAGTACCAGCTTGTGTATTCATAGATTGATTTGTGTAAGGGTTAGTAAAAGTAACGCTTGTCACTTTATCAGTCCCGAATACTTTTGCAACACTCGAATTCTCGAGTCCATTTGTACCTAAAAAGTACTCTTTAGGTAGATTAGTATTTGTTAGAGTTGTATCTAACCCGGCTCCAAAGAGTGTCGTGGACATTACAATTACTGCCCATACAATCATTGAAGATAAGTATGTCTTGTTTGTGATATTTAGAACCATTTGTGTCCTCCTATTAATAATTTGGAGAAAGTAGAACAATTTTTATACCAAAAAAACATTGCGTAATCAACTTGATTTCTAATCTATCCAAAAACTGAGAATAACTTAACGACTCATTTTGAGACACTATTCCATTTTGGGAATAAATCGACCAAATTTGAACTTTAGAATAATTTCCCAAATCAAGTCGTAAAATTTCGTTTGACTCCAGTTAGTTGTCACTTACTGAATTAGAATCATCTTTCGAGTTTCAACAAAAGAATTTACTTTCAACTGATAAAAGTAAACCCCGGTTGAAATATTTGCTCCATTACCTCTACTATTGAATGTAACCTCATATTTCCCGGAAGGTTTATATTCGTTAATTAAAGTAGCAACTTCCTTCCCGAGTAAATCATATACTTTTAGAGTTACTACACCCGATTCCGCAACATCAAATTTAATGTTTGTAGACGGATTAAAAGGATTCGGATAATTCTGCATTAATGCGAAATCCTGGACAAAAATATCTTCGTCACTATTTTCAGAATCAAGAAGTATTCCAGAAGGAGGAGTAGGTAATTTTTTTGTTGTATAAATATTAAATTCTCCCGCTTGCAAAGTCAATTGCTCCTGAGTATTTGAAATATTAACGCTATCACCACTAAAGTAATCGTACCAATATCCTATTCTGCTAAAATTTGGGTTTATTGCCCTTTGAATTACATCAAAATTTCCCACAATTACTACATCCATTGAAGAATGATAAATATTTATTTTCTTTATCATACCACTTACATCTAAAGAGTAATTAGAACTACGGAATGCTTCATTTTCGTTACGTATTTTAAGAATAGCAGCTTTAGTCCTATATAAATTAAAACGATTTATATCGTTGTAATAATTCCATAGAATTGGTTTGTTACAAACACGACAGTCAAAATCTATTGAGACGTCATAACCTAATTCACCAAATTGCCATAACATTTTTGCACCCGGGATTGTGTAAAGAAACGCTGAAGCTAATTTAATTCTATTTAATGATGTATTAATATTCTTAATACTATAACCACCTGATGAATTTCCATAAAGAATATTTTTAACCATCAAACGCTCTTCATCATGGCTTTCCATATAAGTTATAAGATTAGGATACTGCCACCCTCTTGCTTTGTAAGAACCCCAAGAAAAATCTGATGGATAACCCATTGTAGCTTCATTATAACTATGATTCAGATTTCCCCAAAGCATCATTCCGTAATCGGCTAAAATTTTCTCTTCCGAATTATCAGCAAAATGTTCAAGGATTACATAAGCATTAGCATCCGTTTGCCATACTTTATCCGCCATTCTCTTTAAGATATTTATTCTTGACTGATCATATTGTCCCCACAATCCGACATTATCACCGCTGTTAACCTGGGTGAACCCTTTGCTCAAATCGTAACGATAACCATCTACTTTAAATTCAGATAACCAATACTTGTTAACTCTATCGACAAAATCTTTAGTAGCCTGACTTTCATGATTGAAATCGTAACCAACATTATATGGATGTTTTGGTATAGGATTAAACCATGGACTGTTAGCGGCAGGTCTATTATTAACCGCATCCCAATAGAGTCGAACCATAGGAGAATTTCCAAATGAATGATTCAAAACCATATCGAGAATAACCGCTATTCCATTCTGATGACATGTATCTATAAACTTTTTAAGTTCATTTTTAGGACCATAATATTTATCGGCAGCAAAATAAAACATTGGATTGTATCCCCAGCTCTCATTTCCTTCAAATTCATTTACAGGCATTAGCTCTATTGCGTTCACTCCCAAACTTTTCAGATAACTCAAAGTATCCATTAAAAACTGATAATCGTGTCTTGTAGAAAAATCACGAATAAGCAATTCATAAATAATTAAATCTTGTTTAGCCGGACGTTGATAGTTAACTGTTTGCCATTGATATGGAGTTTCTGCTGTTTTTAATACTGAAACAATATTTGTTGTCTTTCCGGTCGGGTATGGAGTTAAATTGGGATAAGTTGTACTGCTGATATAAGGATCATTCCAAGGGTCAAGAATTTTCTCTGCATACCAATCAGCTACTTTAATTTGATTATTAACATTAAACTGATAACGATATTCTTGTTGAGCAGTTAAATTATCAATTTGTATCCAATACCTTAACCTATCCGGTGTCGATTTCATATAGAAATTTGGATCAAGCTCCCAATTATTAAAATCACCAATTACATAAACAAAATCCTTTTCCGGTGCGTACATAGATAATATTACCGAATTATCGCTAATATAATTAATACCGTCAACTACACCCGCAGGGAGCGCTTCTAAAGTTAAAGGCGGACGAACAATAAAATAAAAAGAATCGGCTTTAGTCTCATTTCCCGAACCGGTTGCCACGGCTTTAACATATTTTTTCCCTGTGGAAATAACGGGAATCTTAGTTGTTAAACTTGTTGATGTTGTTTGTCCAATTAGAACATTATCAAGATATAATGCTAAATGTGATGATTGAATAGATACGGCAGAAACGGTAATCGTATCTCCGATAACCGATAATAATGGTCTTTCGGAGGGTAAAGTGATTGCAACATTTAGTCCTGCTTGCGATAATGGAAGGAAAATATCACTCCCATCTGCTTCCCTACCCACAATTGAACCCGTTGCGTTTCTGAAAACAAAAGCTAATTTAAGAATTTGTTCACCGGCGGGTACACCATAATAACTTCTTATTCTGAAAGAAATTTTCCATTTACCACTACCAAGAAATTGCATAGTGTTTTCGGGAAGATTTTGTGTCCATTGAGTTTTTACATATTTCCAATCACCTGGACCGGTACTTAAATTGGTTATTACACCGGTATGAGCATAAATTGGAGGACCGATGCTTGCTAATGCTCCATTCCCTTGAGTAGCATCATAAATTATTACTATTGAATCCAAATCGGTAGCAAATTGAGGAGTCCATTGCAAAACCTGTGCTGACAATGTAATCTGCAAAAACAGAATTCCGATAATAATTCTAATTAACTTCATTGTTACTTCCTTAAAAATAAATTAATAAAAATCGTTTAAAGCCGGTTTACCCGCTTCTATCCATGCAGCAAAGAATATTGAGACAATAACCTCTGAGGCATTATTCAAAAACTGCAATGTTAAAAATTTCGTTCTATACCAAAGTATTTCATAATATTTTTCACCATAAGTTGAATCAACTTTTACCGCCTCAATATCACTAATGAATAATAATTGATGATTGTAGTGAGATGCGAGTATATAATCCCAAACATAATTATCAATGTTGGGTATGTTTTGTGGGTTCACATTTTTTAATCCAAAAACAATTTCGTCGTAATAGCGGTTAAACATTTTTGATTCATATCGCGAATGTAATCCTTTTTGATTTGTTTGAGGACCGTCATAATCTAATATTGTATGCATCGGATTGTGAGCATCAGCAATATAATGGCCTAGATCAGACATCAATTTAATTGTTTTGTCTTTATTCTTCGAGCGCATAACTTCAACAAGAGTTTTATAATTATCAATCGTATTCCATGGGAGAATTCCCATTCTAACAACAACAGAATCTGAATATTTCTCCTTCAGTCGATTTAAATTCCTTTCCATTTTGTAGGAATTAAACTCCTCATAAAAATCAATATCAATAAAGTGTTTAGAATATTCAGTTGAATCATATTTTCTGCGTTTATCCGGATCAGGGGCAAGTGCAGAAATAGTATCAGCCCAAACTTTAAATGCAGACATTTCAATGGGTAAATTATTCATAGCATGTTTACTAATTAGTCTATGTCCTTGATCGCCCCAACCATACACACCCGTTACAGCGAAATTTAGGATAAGGAAGAAATATATTACTCGATTTTTTGTCATTGGGAATTTTGACGGTTTTCTAATTATTTTAATGTTAAAGTTAAATAAATATACTTTAACTGAAAATGAAATTCATTAAAATATTGTTTTCAATAGTATGACTTATATTCCCGAACGGATTCCATTTTCTCTCGTTTCTGATTCCTTTTCTTCATAATTTTGAATCACATTTTATAAAAAATAAGGAACAAAATGAACACAAAAGATTTCATCGATATTGAAGAGAAATTTGGTGCACATAATTATCATCCGCTCGATGTAGTAATTGAAAAAGCCCAAGGCGTTTGGGTTTGGGATGTTGAAGGAAATAAATATCTCGACTGTCTGGCTGCTTATTCAGCAGTTAACCAGGGACATTGTCATCCAAGAATTATTTCCAAATTAAAAGAACAAGCTGAAAAAGTTACTCTTACCTCACGTGCCTTTAGAAATGATCAACTTCCTCTTTTAACTCAAGAGCTTTGTGAAATAACCGGATATCAAATGATGCTTCCAATGAACTCGGGAGCTGAAGCTGTTGAGACAGCCCTAAAAGCTGTTCGTAAATGGGGATATAAAATTAAAAAAGTTGAAGAAGGTAAAGCTGAAATAATCACCTGCACAAATAATTTTTCCGGAAGAACTATTTCGATTATCAGTTTTTCAACCGAAGAGCAATACAGAGATGGTTACGCTCCATTTACCCCCGGTTACAAAGTAGTTGAATATGGAAATATCGAAGAACTTGAAAAAGCAATTACTCCGAATACAGTTGCGTTTTTAGTTGAACCTATACAAGGTGAAGGTGGAGTAATAATTCCACCAGCCGGTTATCTTAAAGCGGCATCCGATCTTTGTAAAAAGAATAATGTTTTATTCGTTGCAGATGAAATTCAATCAGGGTTAGGAAGAAGCGGAAAATTATTTGCATATCAATATGAAGATATTAGACCTGATGTTGTAATCATAGGGAAAGCATTATCAGGTGGGTGTTATCCGGTTTCAGCTGTCTTATCTGATAAAGAAGTACTTGGAGTTTTTAATCCCGGTGATCACGGTTCAACTTTTGGCGGGAATCCACTTGGGGCAGCTATTGCAAGAGAAAGTTTAAAAGTGTTAGTTGAGGAAAATCTTGTAGAAAAATCTTTTGAACTTGGTAATTATTTTAGAGAAAAACTTGGCGAAATAGAAACTGCCCACGTGAAAGAAATTCGCGGGAGGGGTTTATTTATTGGGGTAGAACTTCATCCTGTAGCCGGTGGAGCAAGAAGATTCTGTGAAGCATTAATGGAACGCGGAGTTCTATGCAAAGAAACCCATAGTCATGTTATCAGATTTGCACCACCATTAGTAATAACAAAAGAAGAAATTGATTGGGTTGTCAATCTTGTAAAGGAAGTTTTACAGATGCCTTAAATGATTTTGGCGCATAAAAATATAACGATTGTTTTTATGAATAAAGGCTGTCTTATCAAAAATAGACAGCCTTTTTTTTACACTAAATATGTTTCTAAAATCGGTCTAGTCTCATCATGAATCGTTTTCAAATCACTAATCAAATTATCCATATTTGTAAAATCGTTTTCTTTTGCAGCAGCTTCAATTTCCTGAGCTTTTGCACCAAGAGCGTTTGCCCCGACCGAAAAACTTGCACCTTTAATCGTGTGAGATTCTGACTGAATCTTTTTAACATCTTTTATCGAAATTGAATTTTCAAGATTCCCAATTCTTCTAATCAAATCACTTAAATAAGTTGTCAATAAATCAATTTGGAATTCTTTATTATCGCTGCTTATCATGCTGAAATGATCTTTGTCAAAAGTTGCTACTTCTTCTTTTTTTTCTTCGATTGGTAAAGTTTCAACACTTGCATTTTCATCAATTCTTAACCAACCATCTAATAATCGAATCATCTCCGCTGTTTTAATCGGTTTGGTCACATAGTCATTCATTCCGGCGGCTATGCATTTATCTCTGTCACCTGAAAGTGCATGGGCAGTTATCGCGATAATCGGAATATCACATAACGGTTCTTCGAGTGAACGAATTTCGTGGGTTGCAGTAAACCCATCCATAACCGGCATCTGAACATCCATCAGTATTAGATCATAATTATGATTTTTTATAAGTGCTTTAACAGCTTCTTCACCGTTATCAACAGCTTCAATATTGAATCCGGCTTGTCCCAATATTTTCATGATAACTTTTTGATTAACTGCATTATCTTCCGCAAGTAAAAGTTTGAATTTACCGCGCGAACTGTTCTGATCAATTACCGAACGTTCTTTAGTTTCGACTTTTAAAGCACCTGAAATTACAATTTCTTCCTTTGATTTCTGATTAGCATTTGCTTTTAACTTTCCGATCAATGTAACTTGTTCCGGGGCTGTTAATATTGCTGTAAAAGTGAATTTAGTACCTTTATCTACATTACTGTCTACCCAAATTTGACCACCCATTAGAGTAACAAGTTCTTTACAGATAGCCAGCCCTAAACCGGTACCACCAAATTTTCTTGTATAAGAACCATCAACTTGTGAAAAAGGTTTGAAGAGGTAATTTAATTTTTCCTGAGGAATTCCAATACCGCTATCTTCTACAACAGAATAGAGTTTGATTTTATTCTTACTGATTTTTTCAGAATAAACAAAAATCTTCAACTCCCCATCCTCTGTAAACTTAACTGCATTGGACAAAAGATTAAGATATATTTGTCTCAATCGCGAAGGGTCTCCTACAAGTTGAGTTGATGTTGTCTTTTCAATTGTAATTGTTAATTTTAATTGCTTTTCTTGAATGCGGGGAATGACCACTGAAACTGCTTCGTTGATAACATCTCTTATATAAAAATTTGATTCTGATAGACTTAATTTACCAGCTTCAATTTTGGAGAAATCCAAGATATCATTAACCAAATCAAGAAGTGTCTCCGCTGATGCTCGTGCGCTTACAATAAAATCTTGAAGTTCAACCTTGTCTTTATAAGCACCTTGTTCAATTAATGATAAGAAGCCGATAATTCCATTTATTGGCGTACGAATTTCATGACTCATATTTGCAAGGAACTGCCCTTTTATTTCACTTGATTTAAGTGCTTCGATTGCAAGTTTATCAGACTTGATTTTTTCTTCTTTAAGTTTTTCCTCTGCAATATATCGTTCTTCTTCAAGACGTATTTGATCACTTATGTCATGTAAACTTCCTTCAAAATATTCTCTGCCGGATTCTTCATCACTCACAATCCTATCATTAATACGAGCTGTAATGAAAGAACCATCTTTCTTTTTAAGTTCAACTTTGAAATTTTTTATTTCTCCGTGGGTTCGTAAAAGGTCAATTATTTTTCTTCTGTCTTCAGGATTTTTATAAATATCTTTTTCTATGTCACATCCTTTAATATCCTCTTCTGAATCATATCCAAGAATTGAAAGCAATGCTTGATTAACCGTTAAGAATCTACCATCTGCACTTGTTTGAAAAACTCCTTCAGCCGAGTTTTGGATTATTGACCTATATTTCCTCTCACTCAAATTTATTCTAAAAGTTTTCTCTGCAACATCCGATCTCAACTTAAAGTTTACAGCGCTTCCAACAACAGAAATTACACTCAAAAAGATTACAAATAATACCGATTCAAACATGTTCGGAAGGAAATAAATCTGGTTATCATTCATCAGGATTGCTGCAGCAAAAACTATATTATAATAAATGGCTACGATAATTTGGTTTTTAACTTCCCAACTTAAAAACAATGCCGAGGTGAATATCATTAATCCAACAATTTGTGAATTAACAATCAGAGTTGAGGGCATTAGAAAAATCATATATCCGCTTGAGATTATTATTGTAAGCAGAAGTATGTGTACCATCAGTACCGGTTTTTTTAATGCGTGTTTAGTGAAGAGAACAACAAGAATACTGAAGGAAATCAAAGTTGCGATTAATCTGGTTAAATAAACTTCAACTTGATATTCGCTAAAGTATCGGACTTCAAATATCATCGCAAAAAGTCCGGAGATAGCTATGAGTAAGGTTATTACTTTAAGTGGAACAATCAGAAACTCTTCAGTCTGCTTTTTGATATACTCAAATTTTTTATCTTCATACACAAAGTTTGTGTTGTAAATAAAATCAATAACAGTCGCCGAATTGTTTTTTTTCATTTAGTCTTCTTATAGTTATTTTGACTTGAGAATAATATTGATGAATTTATCCCATAAATTAAATAAATTTGTTTGAATAATCGAATAGTTATTAGAACCATTTTTCTACCAATTTTAGGGCAACTTAAATGATAGATTTTCTCTTCACAATTGATTTAAACATCCTTTATTTTATTAATACAAACTTGTCAAATCCTGTATTTGATAAATTCTTCTCAATGATTACAAATGTAAATCATTGGTTTATAGCATACATAATTTTATGGGGAATATTGTTTTTCAAAGGTGGTAAAAAAGGGAAAATTGCAGCCATTTTAGTTTTGTTTCTTGTTACCGCAGCAGATCAGTTTGGAGCAAAATTATTAAAGGAATTATTTCAACGAATAAGACCTTGCAATGTTTACTCAGATATTTTAACTCCGTTAGGCTGCACAGGTTCTTACTCGTTTCCTTCAAATCATGCATTGAATAACTTTGCAATTGCAATGTTCTTCTACAAAATTTATCCCGATTATAAATGGGTTTTATTTATCTCTGCTTTTTTAATTGCACTCTCAAGAGTTTATTTGGGTCTACATTATCCTTCAGATATTCTCGGTGGGGTTATATTTGGTCTTGGATTCGGATATTTGTTTTACCTGATTCATAGAGAAATATTAAAAAAAGTTGAAAGTAAAGTCTGATTTATTAACATACTTTACTTTATGCTCAACTATCCACATTATATCATTTCAGTAGAAGTAATTTTTTTGATATTTTGAAGTCACCAGATTGTAATTTGTAAAAATATATTCCGCTTGTGAGTTTTGATCCATCAAACTCTATAGTATGAATTCCTGTCGGTTTTATTTCATTTACTAATGCAGCGACTTCATTTCCAAGGACATCATAAACCTTTAATGAAATAACACTTCCCTTTTCTAAGTCTGATGGAACAGCAAACTTAATTTTTGTAACCGGATTAAACGGGTTCGGAAAGTTTTGGAATAGTTCAAAACTCTGGGGGGAGCTCATAAAATCCAGAACAGCCGCATCAGTAAAAACATAGTTTCCGTTGTAATCAATTTGCTTTAATTTATAAAAGACTTTTCCGGATAAAAATTGTTGGTCAAGATTGTCAATAAATTTATAATCATTCTTTGAAGTGGTAGTTCCTTTACCTTGAACAAATCCAATTAACGAAAATATACCGAATTTATTATGTGTTTCATCATTCTGAATCATTCGAAATACTTCAAATCCCTTATTATTTGTTTCTGAAAAAGTTGTCCAGTTAAGGAAAACTTTATTTTCATTTTGTTTAAGATTAAGACTTCCCATTTCAACCGGAACTAATGTAAAAACAGTAACTTCATTTGAATAACCGGAAAACGAAGTAGAATTATACGCTCTAATTCGATATATATAATTTGTTTCGGGACTAACGCTTGTATCTTCATATTCATTAATATTTGCAAGTGTCGAGTCTATTGAAGTGTATTCATTTTGACCGACAATTTTTCTTTCAATTACAAAACCTGATTCATTATTTGAATTATCAATCCATTGCAATGTTACTGAAGAGGCAAGATTAGAAACTATCCTTAATGCTGTTGGAGAAATGATTTGAGCCGTAGGTGTAAATTTATAAATCTTTCCGTTTGAAAGAGCGCAAATAAAAAGTTCATTGTACTGATCAACACCAAAAGAGGAAATTCCTATTCCCGCACTATTAATTAATAATTCGTTCACCGCTTGGTTTACGCCATCATAAGTAAGTCCCCAAATTTTTTGAGAAACATAATCAGCATAAATATATTTACCGTAAAGTTGAGGCACGTTTGGACCTCGATAAACAAAGCCGCCGGTTACAGAATAACCTCCTGCTGAATTATGTGCATACTCGAAAATCGGGAAAGTTAAACCGGACGTATCACAACCAGTAGAAGGAGAATAGCAATGTGCACCTTCCATAATTTTCCATCCGTAGTTTTTACCATTTTGAATTATGTTTATTTCTTCCCAAACATTTTGACCAACATCGGCACACCAATTCCAGTTTGTTACCGGATCAAAACTAAACCGCCAGGGGTTGCGTAATCCATAAGCAAAAATTTCTTCCCTCCAGCCCGATAAATTGTTGGCAAAAGGATTATCAGCCGGAATTGAATAGTTATTACTTCCACTTGTTCCATTCACATCAATTCTTAAAATTTTGCCGAGTAGAACTGACTTATTTTGTCCATTGCTTTGCGGATCACCACCACTTCCGCCATCACCTGTAGCGATATAAAGATAACCATCGGGACCAAAAGATACTTGTCCGCCATTGTGATTGGTATAAGGTTGTGTGAAAGATATTAATACTAATTCACTTGATTTGATTGCGGAATCAGGATTAGTCGAAACTTGAAATCGAGAAACAAAAGTTTTTAGAGGAGAACCACCTGTGTAATTAATATAGAAATATCCATTATTTTCATAATCAGGATGAAACGCGAGTCCAAGTAAACCCCTTTCCCCACCGCTTACAACTATATCAGTGATATTTAGAAAAACTTTGGCACTAGTGACATTAGGATCATTCTGAAATACAGAAATTGTACCGGACTGCGAAACGACAAATAAACGATCGCTGTTATCTCCGGCATGTTGAATATCAACCGGTTGATTAAAAGTTAAATTTGGAAATGCAACTTGAATAGTGGTCTGCGCTGTTACATTACATGTTAAACTATGAATGGCGATAATCATAAATGCAATTGCTCGTCTCATAAATCCTCCATTTAATGGTTATTGAGTCTGAAGCTAATTCAAAAGAGTTTTAATAAAAAAACTACAAGCGATTAGTGATTAGCCTCGAAATTAAAATTAGATTATTCTTTTTTCTTTTTTTTCGTTTTCTTTTCTTTCTCGGTTTTAACTTTAGGCTGATAGAT
Organism: Ignavibacteria bacterium; assembly: GCA_030684555.1. Classification (GTDB taxonomy): domain Bacteria; phylum Bacteroidota; class Ignavibacteria; order Ignavibacteriales; family Ignavibacteriaceae; genus JAGUXE01. The sequence goes on along the minus strand of JAUXVN010000065.1, from coordinate 29,009 downwards.
TGAAGTTATTAATGAAATAAGAATATTGAATTTATAACCTGCTTCTTCAGACGCTTTTGTCAGCGAATCTGTAAAATCAACCATTTCATTTATTGAGAGAGCGAAATGTTTTGATTCAAATATTTCATGAATTGATTTTTGATTTTTCGCAAGAGATCTAACTTCCTTTTCGCTTCTGCGAATAAGCTCAAGAGTAAAATTCCACTTTAATAATAGTTCAAAATGCTCTTTGTTGTAAAAAAGTGTCCCATTGTATTCATTCACTTGAATAAATCGTTGAACTTCTTGATTTCCAATTAATTGTTCAAGTACAGATTGATTTATTGCTAAAAGTGGTTTTTTCTCTTTATCAACTAAAGGAAAAACTTCTTTTGCTAATTTTGTTTTTGTAGAAGGATAAATCCCCTCCGTTGAAGCAAGTATTTTTAAAAGATCGAATTCCTGTTTAACAAATTCATAACTATCCCCGAGACGTATTAGCGACTGCCACACCGGTTTTTGCAGCATTAAAGATTCGTATAACTTAGCAGGACTTTCATGCTTTTCGACAAATTGAATTGTGACTAATATTCTCTTAACTACCACATAGAGCATCATTAAATCAAAATAGACTTCTTTATTTTTCTTCGTAGTGAGTATAAAATATTTCCCGACACCTTCTAATTTTGAGACTTTATTAGCAGCATTTTGTTCGGAAATGTAGGAAGTTAGGTTGAATAATATCTGAAGATCTTCATTTAATAAAGATACAACTTTTTCTTTGTCGATTGAGATCTCTCTGAAATTCTCTATCTCATTTAACACGTTAAGAAATTTATTTTTTAGGAAAGTGAGTGAAATCGTATGATCATCATTCTCAAGTTGGATTTTTTCATACAGAAAATTATTCCTGAGATATGTTACATATTCTTTATTGAACAAATCTGTTACAGCCGAATGAAGCGGTACTAAATTCAATTCTAGCAATGCTTCTTCAACAGAAGTTACTCCGCGGCCATTCAACGATTTATACAGCCGGTAATATTTACCCTGAGCATCAAAAATTTCCTTAAAGTTTAATAACACATAATATTGGTAACCGGATAAAGAGACTGACAATCCTTCATAATTAAGTTCTTCTGCAGATTTTAGATATTCTAATTTTGTTTTATGATCGGTAACTATGTAGTAAAAACCTGATTCTTTTTTAAGTTGAATTGCATCTGAAAGTGATTTTTGAATAATTGGACTATTCTCAATTCCTTCAGAACCTTTGATAACTTTACCGGTCGATATTTTAATCCTTCCTGATGTTTGAGCATATGCATTATTATACAATACAATTGCACGATCATTACCCGCTCTATTAGAGAATGCAAATACATTTTCGTTTACTTCTCCATTATCATCAACAAAATCATACAACTCAAAACTATCAACTTGACTGAATATATGGCGAAGTTTGGTGAGTGGGAATATTTCCTTTTCGTGCCGATGGACTAAATAGTCGTCAACAAATTCATTATAATATGCCCGCTTATATTCCATTCCATATTTTTCTGTAAATCCTTCAATTTGTCCATGAGCAAACATCGGAAGCCCCGGAAGCGTAACCATCATTACAGAAATCCCAAAATACTTATCCCCTTTACCAAATTGATTTATAGTAGTTTCTTCATCAGGATTACTCATGAAGTTAACGTATCTTTTTAAAATTTCGGGATTAAATTCTAATGTATTCGTAATTAGTTCACGGTACTTTGAATTTTCTTCCTTCATAAACATGTGCATAAAGGCACTATTATAAACACGATGCATTCCAAGTGATCTTACAAAGTATCCTTCCATTAACCAGAAAGCCTCTGCCAATAAAAGCGTATTAGGCATTTCTTCATTAATTCGATCAACCACTTCACGCCAAAACTCTGCCGGCATCATAGAATCAAACATGCTTCGTGTCATTGAATAATCGGAACGGGAAGGAATTGCACCACCTAGTCCTGGCTGCGGAAACCATAGACGCGAATAATGTTTCTTAGTCAATGTCATTGCAGCATCAAACCTAATTATTGATGTTTTTCTTGCAACATGCATAATCATTTGTATGAGCGATTCGCGAACCTCAGGATTTAGTAAGTTCAATTGTGCTGTATCGTTCCATGGCATATTAGTACCGTCATTACCGTGATAAATATATCTGATTTCGCCATTGCGATTGTCTATCATTTGAAAGACCACAGCGGCATCCTGTTTGGAATAATATCTATCTTCAATCCTAATCTGAATTGACGGGTCATCAGAGAGATCGGGACCTGAAAATGTGTAATTCGGATATGGCGGAGTTTTTGTTTGAATAAAATATTCGGGGTGATTCAGCATCCATTGAGAAAATATTCCTGTATGATTTGGAACCATATCACTTGCGAGTCTGATTCCTCTATTCCAGCATCGATGTTTCAGATTTTCAAATGCTCCTTCACCTCCAAGTTCAGCAGCTACAACGTAATCGAATAACGAATATGCAGAAGAGGCTGCATCATGGTTACCGCAAAACTGTTTTATCTTTTGTGATGCGGCACTTCTCTCCCAAAGCCCGATTAACCATAGTGAAGTAAAATTCCATCGCGATAATTGATCAAGTTCTTCATCCGGAATTTGATCTAATCTTTTAATTTCAGTTTGATATTTTCGTGAAAGTTGGTTCAACCAAACGAATGTATTTTTGGCAATCATTACAACTTCGGGCATCCAATGGGTATCAAGTGTAAACTGCTCCGGTTCAAAATAACTCAATGATACTTCATCTTGTTGTGTAAGCTCTCCTTTTGAAATACTCCCCTTTAATTCGGTTATTTCTTGCGCTGACAATTTGGGAAAATATTCGGGAACCGGAGGAGTCCCAACCCCACCGTGTTGCGTAAACAGTTTAGAATCTTCAAAAATAAGATCCTTACCCCCTAATAATTTTGCTATAAATTTTTCATTTACTATAACATGCCAATTACTCTTTATGTAATCAAGTTGCGCATCAATATTATTCGGATTGGTTAGAATTGGTTTCTTCAGTGATTCTAACAATGAAAGATTTTCAATGCTTGAAGGTTTTTCTTTTTCGAAAAACTCCTCAGCGGATTCCATTACTTTTTTATAGGACGATTTTTCAATAAGTGATTTATCGTCAAATAAATCCTTTAATTGAATAAAAACAGGATTAATATTTTCCAGATGTAGAAGAATAATTTCTTCAACTAAAATTTCTCGATTTGATTTAATTCCGCTAAAGCCGTTGATGTATTGATCAACCGTAATTTCTTTTTTTTGAACAGAAATTGGAGGGAATTCTTCTACAAACAATTTTAAAGTCTGTTCAAGGTTCTCTATTCCGATTTTTTCTTTCAAAAATAAAATACTTCTTTCGAAAACCCCCGGATTTTCCTTCTCTTCATATTCGCGAATTATAAAATGAAAAATTTCGTGAAGTAATCCGAGAGCATTTATTTGACCGGGAGTAACAAAAGAATCTGTAATTCCGTTTTGTTTTCTGTAATCATTTATTTTTTGTGAAAGGAGTCTTGCGGACGCAAAATCAGCAACTATTAAATCACCGGTTATGCTAAAAAGGTTTTCTTCAAAATTATATTTTTCACGGGAAATTTTCGAAACATGAAAAAAAAACTTTATTGGATTAATTTTTCCGTAGTTAAAGTTAAACATTAAATTGTCTCCGTACATAGAGAAAAGCATATTATTAAAAACTTTTATTCAGTTCTGTTAGGAAATATAACAAAATTGCAGAAAAGAGAAGGGGATTCATAAATAATAATTACAAGCAACCATGAGAACAATAAACTGTTATTGAAGTTTTATTTTTCAATGAAATGCGCAACTTGAACCAACCCATGTTTTATTTTTATTGAAATCCACTCCCATCATTTTTCCTTTACTCATACGAATCAGATTATTAACTAACACCGGTTCATCTTTCCATAAATACATCATTCGAATTTCAACTTTTGAATATCCATCAGGAGTTTTAATTAATGGTGCATATTCAATTTTTTGTTGAAGGATATAGTTATTTCTATTCTCAATTGCGTCCAGACGTTCTTTTGTTAAGTCGATTTCAACACCAAGTCCCGCAAACGAAAATAACGGCTTTAGAACATAATTATTAAGGTCTTCAGGATATTCATTTAATTCATTCAAGAAAAAACAGTTAGGGATATTTTTCCCTTTTAAAAATGGCAAAGTGTATTTACTTATTTTGAAAAACCAATTAGGATGCCCAACCCAGGTCACATCAAGTTCATCAGTAAAATTAAATCCTGTTGAGAAATTTTTACGAGTTAGTTCATCATAAATTACACGATTATAAATTCTTTCTATCGGAATTAGCTTGCCTGTTTCTTTATAAAAAAGATTTTTACCTTCTTTAACAATTTCAGATATACACACTGCCTTTACGTTTGTCATTTCTTCGGTAGCAGAAAAATCAATTCGAGTTTTCTGTTTATCAGGTTCGATTTCGAGTAGAATCACATTTTCCGGATTTGAATTCCCCAATAAAACATCTTTGAATAATTCTTTATAAGACTCATCATTAAAACCGCTGAAGTAATTTGTCAAGTTTTTTGTAACCGGAAAATGCTTTTTAATTGTTTTCGATAAATAATATTGAAAACCATATAGAGACGGAAAGCCTTGTAACTCAATAAGTTTAGGAAGAATTTTTCCATCTTCATCATGACAAAGAGCAAAATCTATTTGCAAAAATATCGGATGAGAATCTTCATTCGGGACGTTCAATCCTTTGGGAATTGCCTTCTTACAATATTCAGCATATTCATCAGTTCGCAATTGTGAGACTATTGATTCACAAGCTGACTCCAGTGATTTAACAGCTTCTTGAGAAAGAAAAAGTGGTGTTTCAGAAACACGAAAATCTGCAGGAAACTTCAATTGAGAATTTAAGTCCGTTAAAAAATTATTATACTTTTCTTCAGAAATACTGTTATTAAATTCTTCTCTAAGTTCTGAAATCATCTTTACCTTAAAATTAATGATTGAATTGCATTATCAAGAAAACCGGGGAGAACTGTTTGTCTTGTTAATTTAATTTTGTCGGGATGTTCAATGTGACTTAACATTTCGTCATACATTGCTTCTCCGTAGCGCTCAGTTACCTGCAATTTACGTTCGGGCTGTTTGAAGTGATACATCATACTTTCCGGATCGGCTTCCGGGTGAAATTGTGTTCCTACAATTTCATTAGAAATTCTGACAGCCATTAATGCCGGAGTAATCTTCTCATTCTCTGGTAAAATCTCCATTGAAAGAATCGAGGCATTCAGTTCTCTAAGTCGGTTAAAATCAGGATTTACAACTTGATACTGTCTAAAATCCGCAGCATAAAATGGATTATGTAATTGTTTTAAGATTGGATCAAGTGCACCGGCTTCAGTTCTTTCAATCGGTAAAATTCCAAATGATCTTGTGGGACGGGTGGTAACTTCAGCAAATTTGAAATAACGGCTCATCAATTGGAATGAATGGCAGATAAAAAAAATATGTTTTTTCTTGTTTGCATGATTTTGATTATTCTCCTGAATTTTATCAAGTAGATTGAAGTAATCAGCTTCCCACTTTGTTCCTTCACCGTCAAAAGGATTACCCGGACCACCTGAAGAAATATAAATGTCATAAGACAAATCCGGAATTTCTCCTCTATAACGCGCATCGAAAACATCATAATAAATGGTTGCATTTTCGAAACGTTTATTTGAATCTGAGATTATCTCTTTGATACATCTCATTCCCTCGTTACGTTCATTATTGTATAAATCAATTATAGCTGTTTTTATTTTATACTGAGTCATTAAATATCTTTATTGAAAATTAGTTAAATGTTAAGTCCAAGATGGGTTTCTTCAATTATTAGATCAACCACATTTTTAGTATCGTAAGATTGTTCCCAAACAGCAAGTTGACGGTCTGCACCGGTCCCCATTTTGATTATTTCTTGAATATAATCTAATTCTTTTCGGCTGCCGAGTTCATCAACAACATCGTCAACAAATTCAAGTAATTCATTTATTAAATCCATTGTTGGGACTTCTTCTTTTTTTCCGAAATCGATAAGTTTTCCACCAATACCATAACGGCTTGCACGCCATTTATTTTCGGAAATTAATGCACGCCTATATAAACGGAAACCAAGATTTTGGCGTATTAATTTATAGAGTTTTGCAACAACAGCCTGCATTAATGCGGCAAGTGCAATCGTTTCATCAACACGCATGGGGATATCACAAATACGGAATTCAAGCGTACTGAAGAACGGGTGCATTCTGATATCCCACCAAACTTTTTTAGCATTATCAATGCAGTTAGTTTTGATGAGTAGGTTTATATAATTATCATATTCAGAAACACTATTAAAATAATCAGGAATTCCTGTTCTCGGGAAGCGGTCAAAAACTTTTACGCGGTAAGATTTAAATCCTGTATTCCTTCCAAGCCAAAAAGGTGAATTAGTAGATAATGCAAAAATATGTGGAAGAAAATATCTTGCTGCATTCATAATATGGATTGCGAGTTCTCTATCATCAATACCAACATGAACATGCAGTCCAAAAATCAGATTTGCGCGAGCCACTTGCTGCATGTCATCAACAACTTGTTTATAGCGGGGATGCTCGGTAATTTTTTGATCTTTCCAATGTGAAAAAGGGTGAGTTCCTGCAGCTGCAATTCTTAATCCACTTTTCATTGCCAATTTCGCAAGCTCGGATCTAAGTTTGGTAACTTCGCGTCTTGCCTCTGAAATATCCTGGCAAATTTCAGTCCCCATTTCCACAACAGATTGATGCATTTCAGCTTTAACCTGCTCCTGGAGAATCATTTTGCCTTCATCAATTATTTGTTGAATATGCGAACGCAACTCGCGGGTAACCGGATCAACTATTTGAAATTCCTCTTCAACACCAAGCGTAAAAAGATTTTTTTCAGCCATAACTATCCCAAATAAATTTTGTTAAATTATTTCACCACACATTTTTCGAGGAAGAGATGATAATCATTAAAGCATTATCATCTCAGTAAAAATATTAAATTGATTTTTTTACGAACTCACCCCAGGTCGTATTAAATCTACCTTCTTTATGAGCTTTGGCTCTCCTGATTGCCATATTCGCTGCTGCTTCAACAATCCACTCAAAATTTTCTTGCCCGACAGAATGTACATCTGCATCGGGGGCAGGGTTACAAAAATCGATTGCATAAGGAATTCCATCGCGAACGGCTAATTCTACAGTATTAAAATCGTATCCAAGCACATTGTTTAAAGTAAGAACAGCCTTACGAAGAGTATCCATCATTTCTATCGTTTGTGGTAATGGATTTTGAACGTATCTTAAATGATGCGGTTGTTTTGGATCATATTGCATAATGTGAACATCTTTCCGATCAAGACAATAACACCTATAATACTCTGTAAAAACAATTTCTTCTTGAAGCATCATTACAAGTTGTCCGGTTTCATCATATGCCTTAAAGAACTGCTCAGCATTTTCAACACGATAAACATTTTTCCATCCGCCGCCTGCGAACGGTTTAAAGAATGCAGGGAACCCGACATAATTAAAAATCCCTTCCCAATCTAACGGATACGCAAGATTTCTAAACGAACTCTCGTTTGTATCATCCGGATGATTTTTTGAAGGGAGGATTACTGTTTTCGGAACAGCAACTCCATGTTGAAGTGCTAAAGCATTATTAAAAAATTTATCGTCCGCGCTCCACCAGAATGGATTATTTAATACTGCCGTTCCCATAAGCGCAGTATTTTTAAGCATTGCACGGTAGAATGGAACATCTTGCGATATACGATCTATTATTACTGCATAATCAAGTGGAACACCTTGAATCACTTTGTCAAGAGAAACAAACTCTGCAACTATTCCCGGTTCTTTTTTTTCGTTAACACGATCAACAAAAGCTTGAGGGAATGTATTCTCCTGTCCAAAAAGAATTCCAATTTTCTTCATAACCCACCCTTTATTTTGATATTGAAATAAATCAACTGTTTAAAAATTAATATTGAATTTCATTCAGATACCTTGGGAACATTTCGCGCCACCAGTTCCAATCGTGCCCAGCCCATTTTTTAATATCGAGCCAGTGATTAATCCCTTTAGTCTTCAGAATATTTGATAACCTAACATTTTGATCCAGACATATATCCCACTCACCTGTTCCGAGAATAATTCCCATAGATTTTATTTTATCGAGATACCATTCGTCAGTTAAATTTGGGAGAAAATCAGGAGGGTTATTCAGATAACAATTGTCATCATAATGTCCCATAATGAACTGTGTAATATCAAATGCTCCTCCCATCGTAAACAAGTAACCGACTTTATCCGGATGACGAAAAGCTAAATTAGCAGAATGATAACCTCCAAAACTACATCCGGCAACGGCGACTCTCTCAAACCCCGTATCATAACGGGCATATTCTAGGACATCAAATAGAATAGTATTTTCATAACCAATGTGAGTTTTGACTCTGTCAGCCGGGTGAATTGAATAATTGTACCAGCTTGATTCATCAATACCATCAGGGCAATAAATTTTTATCTTACCCTGTTCAATCAGATATGAAGCTGATTCTACTAACTTAAAATCTTTATTCTGATAAAATCTTCCCCTGGATGTCGGGAATAAAATAACGGGATAACCGGCATGTCCAAAGACGAGCATCTCAAACTCTCTATCAAGATATTGAGTATACCATTTATGATATTCTTCTTTCACTTAGACCTTATTTATATGTGCGGAATGATCTACAAAAAGTGTACAGCCTAAACTAATTCTCCGAACAATTAGGCTAAAGCACAAATATAAAAAAAAGAAACCTCAAAGCAATCATCACTCAAATTGTTTTTTCGGTTTTTATGTAACACTTTTAGTTTGATGGAGAAAATATGATGTAAAAAATAATTCAAGTTGAATATTTTTTCTTAATCACTATAGTGGGACCAAAATGTAGTTATGAAAAAAAGAAGGATAAATGTATAATCTAAAAACTCATCTTTTTAACTGTCACTTTTTCTAACATACTCATATTTACTTCGACACCAATTCCGTCATTTTGGGGAACATCCATAGTTCCATCTTTATTTACAATAAACTCCGGTTCAACAATATCTTGTTTATAATATCGTTTACTAGCTGAAATATCACCGGGTAGAGTAAAATTTTGTAAAGATGCGAGGGCTACATTTCCGGCGCGTCCAATTCCCGACTCGAGCATCCCACCATGCCAAACTGGTATATTTTTAGAAGCACAATAATCGTGAATAAGAATCGATTCAGTAAATCCACCAACACGTCCCGGTTTTATGTTAATGATTCTACAACTATCTAATTCAATTGCAGCACGGGTATCGTCAAGTGAGTGAATACTTTCATCGAGACAAATAGGTGTTTTAAGTTCACGCTGAAGCTTTGAATGGTCATAAATATCTTCATATCCCAACGGCTGCTCTATTAGGAGTAAATTATAATCATCCATTTGTTTTAAGAGATCGATCTGATCTAATGTATAAGCAGAATTTGCATCTACTTGTAATAAAATATCAGGGAATTCTTTTCTTAAAACTTCAATGAATTGTATATCATTATTTGGTGAGATTTTTATTTTAATTCTTTTATAACCTTCATTAAGATATCCTTCTACCTTATGAATTAATTCAAGCGGTGAGGATTGAATGCCAATGCTAACACCGACATCAATTTTGTCTCTCGTTCCTCCAAACATCTTTGATAAAGAAATATTTTTTGATTTTGCAAATAAATCCCATAAAGCTGCTTCCAATCCGGCTTTAGCCATCATATGCCCGCGGACTTTTGAATAAGAGGAGATTGCATCATCTATGCTTAAAATATTTTTATTAAGAATAGAAGGGAGTAAAAAATCTTGCAGTATGTGCCAAGCTGTTGTTACTGTTTCATATGAATAAAACGGAGTTCCTTCAGCAACACATTCTCCCCATCCTGTTAACCCCTCACCATCAACTCTTACTATGATATGTTCTTCATCGTATTCTGTTCCCATTGATGTTGTAAATGGAGAGACTAATTCCATTTTAATATGTCGAAGTTCAATTCTTTCAATTCGCATTGGATTTTCCTTTATCGATGAATTCTAACCGATACATTTAAAGTAAAAAAATCAGAAATAAATATTTATTAATTGTTAGCTATTACCCTCAGTATAGGAAAGACTTCATTAACTTTTAATAAGTGTTCAAATTTTTTATAGGTTACGAGACCAAGTATGGATTTTGGCTCTAATGCTATAACTATCACATTGTTTTTTATTTGATTTAATGGAATGAAAACGTAGTCACCAACATTAATATCATTCACCATCTTAAGCTCAACTAATGGATTTACTATTATATCCCTCTCAAAGTCAATGGAATCTATCTGCTTAACAAAGTATTGTTCAATTTTCTCTTTATCAGTTTTTTCATACTCAAAATACTTAATAGAATGCTTCTCAGCCCAATCAATAATTTCAGTCAACGATTTGGGGATTAAAAAACCTTTTGGACGATTTACATCAAAGGTAGATTTTACAACGGGGCGATAATCATTTACGATAACAATCGTATCACTATTTGAATAGTATGAGTAGAGCGGTAAATTTAATTTACTTCCATCAGAAAAATGATCTAATTGAATTGCGACTTTTTCATCAACTTTATTTTGAATTAATTTTGCCCTCTCACTTTTAATGATGTTTTTTATTTTATCTCTATTAGCATATGAAAACTTTAGCAGCCCCAACATTCCGGTCATCTGTCCTTCAGCGCGATGTTTAATATTCTCGATGTAAACATCTTTTCCATTTAACCCCTCTTGAATAAACGAGAAAGTATTTTGAATTCCGAGACTTTGCCTTCCATCATTTATATCGTAAGTGCTGTGCCGAATGTAATCAATTTCGGGTGGACCACCGGGACTATATTCAAAATAAGAAAAGTTATTTTCCTTAAAATGTTTTTCAATAAACCTTAAATACTTACTCTTTGAAAATTCTCTTATTTCTTTTGAGATATTTATGTTTGTTGTTACACCTACTTCTACATCAGAGTTAAAACGATAACCATAATTTCGCCATGTTTCACCGTACGGTGCATATTCATGGACATCCATTGAAACTTCAAACAAATACTCGCTGAATATTTTATGCAAAGCCATTGTCTCAGGCTCAGATAGGATTAAATGATTCCTATTTAAATCTACATCATTCCCATTTCTTCTTTTGTTTTTTTCTGAGCCATCCGGATTCATCTGAGGAATTAATGCAAAATCTATTTTATCAAATAAATAGCTATTCTCACGTTTTAATAATTCTCGAGTTAATAAAAGTGCTCCTTCCTTGCCGGACTGTTCATTGCCATGCTGTTGGGCAAAGATTAAAACTTTAAGTTTGGTGGAATCTTTGCCAAATTCGGAATTTGAGAATTTCATCAGATATAAATTTCTCTCCTCTACAGATTTACCTAATACTTCAACTGATAATAAATCTGAAGATTTATCAAGTTGATAAATATATTCAGTAATCTGGTCGTATGAAGTTGGCTTTAGGTAATTATTTAACTCGAGTGGAGTATTTTGTGAAAATAGAATTGATGTATAGATTAGAAATAGTGCCGCAAATAATTTCATATTTCCCTTTGTTTTGGAGAAAAGTTAAGTTCTTAAATAGTAATCTACTCGAGTTCTTTTATTTTAAATAAATTACTTTTTTCATACCGGTCAGAATTTGAGAAGTTAATTTCTTTTTCAAATCAATTTTTACGAAATAAATTCCGGAAGAAAAGAAGTTTTTTTCTGAGTTAAAATCTAATTCAATCTCGTGAGTCCCCGACTTGTAAAAAACTGAGTTAATTATTTTTTTACTTCTCCCCAATAAATCATATATAACTACATTTACTTCACCATCAGATGGTAGGTAAAAATTCAACTTTGTTGAGCTGTTAAATGGGTTTGGATAATTTGTTAATGATAATGTGTTTGGTACTTCAGTCGGTTCACTCTTTACATTTGGATAAATAGCTAACTGTTTCATCGGGAAACTATAATATACCCCATTTGAGCTTGTTATGTTGTAACGTAAATTATTCATAGCGACTACTTGTCGGGGACCAATACTACTACTCGCTCTAAAAACAGAAGAATCAACATAAGTAGTTCCGGTCGCATCGATCGCTAATAAAAGATTATCATACAAAGTACTGAGACCCTCAGTTAAAACCTGATAAAAATAATTGTCGTACGGATTTGAATAAACTCCGTACAATGAATTATTGCGCATCATTCCCCAAAGCAGAGCCGAAACTCTATTTTCGATATAATCATCAGATTCAAAAGGATTAACCTGTATAATGGATGATTTTACGATTCCCAATCCTTTTTTCAAGGTCATCTTTCCTCTATAAGAAGCTAAGGCATCTGAATCAGTATTATCAACATAAAACTCACCTTGCATTTTTACTGCTTGGTTAAAGAATAGAAATGAAGTAAGCTGAACATCCTCAATTTTATTTTTTAAGGTTGCCCCGAGTAAATTTGAAGTATCGGTTAAAGCTTCAAGCTTTGATGTAGAATCTCCTAAAATCATAACAATCGAAGCCTCCAACAATTTTTGCGAAAACATAGAGTCGTTAATTGTTGTAGATGAAACCGGTATAAGCTCATAAGGAAGTGATGAATTATTCAAGTATGTTAAAAGTGAATCAAGTTTTAAAACATAACCGGGATGTGTAAGAAGTACAGATTTATATCCGTTCGAATTACTTAAAAGAGTATAAAACGAATTTATTAAGTTCGAAAAGGAATTAGATGAATTTGACAGAATGTTATTGTTTACAGTCCTTGGTTGATTCTGCTGCTCGATATGTCGGGCACTCGGAGGGATGTATTCTATTGTTCTTGAAGGGATGTTAAACTTCCAATTAGCAGTGAGTTGATCACATTTTAGTTGTGAAATCCCATATTCAGAATCAAAAGTAGAAGCGAAATAAGAAGTTAGTGAATCCGAATAAAAGAAGCTTACAGCACCGCTTCCCATTACAGTCGCAATTCCATTGGGTTCAATACAGAGTGCAGTCGCATCATCAATTCCAACACCAAGCAAATCAACATTTGACTCATGTTTTAATTTAATAATCATACTGATTAATCTGCCGAATCTTCCTCGCTCAATAAAATGTGTGTCAAACAAAAGATTGGGTTGAAGATTTATGAAATTCTTTTCAATATCTAAAGCATTACTAAGTGGGTCTGATAACGCAGTCTTTGAAGTTATACTTCCGTAGCGGGCTGAAAAATCAAAGTTCCCCAGTACCATTGCCCCCGCACTCGTCCCTGCAATTACTTTCCCTTCATTATAAAGTTCAGTGATTGCTTGTTCGGTTTTAGTTCCTTTCCAATAATTTATATAACGAAGTTGATCACCGCCTCTAAGAAAAACAGCTTTTGCAGTTTTTAACTCGTCATAAGTAGATTGTAAATCAGCAATAGTTTTTGATGTGATAGCTTTATTGTATGCTTCCGAAGCACCTAAAGATAAAAAATAATTCGGCAGCCATGATGTATTGTCGGTGGAATAAGAAAGAATAATTATTTTTCCGCTATCGCTTTTCTCCACAATCCAACGATACGGCGCATCACTCCAACTGTTATAATTTTCAGAGCCGCCGCCTACAGCACAAATGTAACCTTGAGGTAAAATAATCTGATTAAAAAGAATAAATAGCAAAACAAGTATTCGATAAGTCATCTTAATTCTCCCATCCTAAAATCTATGATGGTTAATATAATAAATCAAAATGTTATCGTAAGAGAAATTCGATTAACATTAGGAAGCAGATCATAAACAGAGTAAGCATAATCAAAAGAGATGAATGAATCGGAGAACGGAACATTCGCTCCGGCACCAAAACTGAATTTTTGATCATCATAATTATAGCGGTATCCGCCTCTAACATAGAACCGATCAAAGAATTTTAATTCTAATCCGGACTGTACTCTTTCTTTATTATCATTTGGATGTGTAGCATCGATACCACCTCTAATTTTCATAAAATTATTTTGATATATATCAAAACCAATTCCAACTTGAAAATGAAGAGGAAGCGAATATTCGTCTGTTTGTAATCTTGCAGGAGTTAATCTACTTAAGGGATAATTATTATTTTTAAGATGTGAAATATCAAGATCAGGTCCATCGAATGACATATCACCACCGAAGTTAGTCATACTCATAGCTATAGTTAAATTTTGGAAATCAATTCTGTATTGAGTCCCAATATCAAAAGCGATTCCGTTTGAAGTCTCATTCCATATTTGTTGATGAATATATTTAACACTTAAACCGATGTTAAATCTATCGGTTAAATATTTTGCATAAGTAAGTCCAACTGCAAGATCACCGACATCGAAATAACGTCCTGTGCCATTTGGTTTTTCTTCAGTAGTTATTTCCATTTTCCCGGTTGTAAATAAAATCATACTCGCCGCCAAAGCACCTGCTTCTCCCATATTATAAACAATAGATGCCGCATTAAGGTCGAACATATTAAACCAATTAGAGTATGAAAAAAATGCTTCGACATTTTTTACTTTTACAATACCGGCAGGATTATAAAACACCGATGCAGCATCATCAGATAAACCGACAACAGCTCCACCAAGTGCCTCTGCTCGTGGACTCATAGGTATCGATAAAAATTTTGCCCCGCTGGTTCCGAGATTAGGATTTTGAGCGAGTAATGTAACGGTTATTAGAAATGATATTAAAAAAAGTTTTTTCATGTTAATCTCCATTCTCGCTTTACTTAATTACTGCAAAGCGTTCCATAAACTCGGAATCGCTCGTTTTAACAATATAGATATAAACACCTGGAGCAATTTCTCTGCCTCCTTCAGCACGTAAATCCCAAACAGTTGTTCCACTCGTCGAAGAATGATTTATGGTTTTTATAAGATTTGCGTCTACAGTAAAAATATAAATTGTGCACTCCGGAGGAAGATTTATAAATTGAATTTGTCTCAATGGTTCTTTACGAAGTTCTCCGAACTCCGGTTCAAATAACGATGAAGCTACATATGGATTTGGTACAACCCGTATTTTATTCATCTCGCTTTTTATTTTGTCACTGTTTATTGATGAACCTTTTATATCAAATAAATATCTGTCCCGAATGTCAAGTTCAACAGGCTCAATTACTTCAACAGAATACTTATTGCCCACTGATGGCGGCGTATTTCCGAGGAAATTTATCTTTCCTGTAACACCATTAAAAGTGAAAGTCCCCAAATTAAAAATAGTATCTGCTACAATTGGAGTTCCGGATACAGAAATCACGACAAAGGGATTCCCATCTTTTAAACCATTAGCATCAACAGAGACTATATAAATATTTTGTGCTACTAAAGTATCGGCTGTCACCTCAAAAGAGATGTTGAAATTATCGTTACCGCCTATTCGGGAAACACTCTTAATTATATCAGGTTTGTCAATTGTAAAAATAATTCCATCTTTTGTGCTTTGTAATTGACCAGCATCAAAGGGTCTTTTCTCGATAACATTTTCAACATTGTTTTTCACTGCATTTATTGCAAAATCGATTGAAATTAAGTCCCCTTGCATTGGTCTCTGCTCAGCAGTTGCAATTGATGAATCTTTTAATGTGATTCGTAATCCTTGACCGGTAACTATAACATCTCTTCCGCCAACGGGATAATTATAACCTGAACGAATAATCTCTGTTGTTGATAAATTCACCAAATCAAAATTTGTAGGTGAATTAAATCTCATTCCATAATTGATTGGTTTTGTTGCCACAGAATCTGTAATTATCAGAGTAACTTTTGTCTCCAAAGAACCGCGGACTTTTCTTGGAACAAATTCAAAAGAAACTTCATATTGATTTGCAGTAAGAGTCTCATCATCTATAGGGGAAATATCTATCTCATAATTCGATGCACCTGAACCGGTTCGTGATATTGAGTTAACGCCGACAGGTAATCTACCGATAGCATCCGAAATCGGAATAATCGAAACTGTGTTTTCTGATTCAAGTGTATTACCAATTGGACTTTCAAGACTAGCTATCAATTCATTTCCCTGATCATACGCAGTTATGGAATACCAATACTCAAAACCATTCACTACTGTTGTATCAGTAAAACTATATTGTAATCCGACATCCTCGCCAATTGCATTCACTGCATCGAACTGAGTTATCTTCTCCCATGTTCTTCCTTTGTCATTACTTCTGTATAATCTATAACCTTCAAAATCATATATTCCGCTTGAAATATCCAAACTTCGTTCAGCTTTATCATCCCAATACAAAATTGCTTTTTTATTTCCTTTGCTTCCACTTAGAGTCGGACGAGCAGGCGGTTTAGGCAAATTGAATCCTGCATCAACAATATTTTGTGCTGAAGTTGAATAAGTTAATAATTCATCCTTTGTTTCACCCCCAATAAAGGCTGTAATGAATACTAAAGTATCACCTCTGTTTAAATTATACGGACCTGAAGAAAGTGTTGCGACGAGATCAAGTCCTGAAGCAGGAATTGTCGCCGGATCATCAAATTTTAATGAGGTGTTATTACCTATATGAAAAAATCTTGAGCCGAGTGATGAATTATAAAGCGATTGTGCACTTGACATAATTCCATATTGAACTGAATCCATATCGAGATCATCATCATAAAGATTGTAATGCATATCGGTAACGCCGAGTTGTTGTCCATCAATAATCGGTGTTTTTAAGAGTGAAATTCCAAATAAACCTGTTTTACCTCCGGGCCATTCGGAAGAAACTCCATCGTCATGAAAATAAACCAGATTTCTGTCCTTTATAAAATCAATTTTATCATCCAAGTATTCTGGAACACCTCCGCTTACATTTCCAACGTCAATGTCACAATAAAGTGCGAAGTAAAGATTTGAGAGATCATTTGCTCCGTGATTTGTTATTTCATATTTATAGAAGAGAATATTTTTCGCAAGATTGATTCCAAAAGCATACCCGGTCTGAGCAACTTGAAGCCCAAAAACCGAAACTGAATTATTGCTGTCACTATAAACGCAGTAACTATCTTGATCAGAAATAATAATGTTGTTTCCATCAGCGTCTTTTATGGGCCAGCCATTTACCGGATGCCATGTTGAAGGATTATCTGAAAATGCAACTTGAGCTAATTCATTATTGTGCGTTCCTCCCACAGCTTCCCATTCTTCATTTGTTGTGTGAAGTCCTTGAACTACATTTCCAGGAATTCCAACCCAAGGATTTACACGATAGATATAATGCTTTGTGCTGTTTATCGGAAACTCACCTGAAGGTCCTTGAGTTATTCGTCTTGGATATAGTTTTCCACGGTTCTCAAAAAAGAGTCCGATGTTACTTGCATTGTGAATCCCCGCTGCTCTATCACCTATTCCAAATATTTTTTCAAAAGAATAATTTTCTTTCTCTTCAATTTCTTTTTTGCTCTGTGCAAATACTATAGAAGTTGAAGTTAATATTAAAATTAGGAGCACTCTTTTTACCATAATATCCTCGTAATAAACTTTGTTTTAAAAGGAAACTCATCTTACTTAGATGAATAGCAATGAAAAAAATTAAACACTACCTAAACCTAAATGTTGTACCGATTCTTATTGATCTCGGTGGACCATAGTTTGATGGATCTTGCATATACTCGGTTGATTGATTTCCTTCAAATGTAAAATCTACTTCACCGGTATCTCTGTATACATATAAAATATTTCTATGATCAGTTAGGTTTAAGAATTCAGCGAAGACTCTTAATCTCACGCCATCGGTAAGTGTAAAGTCTTTACCTATCATTAAATCAAGCGAATAGGTTGCGGGCTGACGTAAAGAATTTCTCTCAACAAATCCAACATCTCTTCCTCCGGGCGTGTATGGTGCTCCGGAATTTAATCTGAAAATCATTGAAAAATCCATTTGCTCAAAAGGTCGCATATTAAATAATGAAGGACCTTCATCTTTAGGAATTGTATATGTTCCACTTGCATTGAGCATGTGAGTTCTATCGAAGTCTAAATAATAGAGTTGAGTGGATTCTTGTGTGCCCGGGTATTGTTCAGTTTCGCTTGAAGCACTTCCTTTTGCAATTGAATATGTATAACTCAATCCACCGGAAAAATATTGATCGGGACGCATATCCAACGATAATTCAAATCCCTTTACGTTAGCATAATCTTCATTTACATAAAGTGTGTACCCTACAAATCGTCCATCAACAAAAGGGAAATAATATCGAGTGCCAATTAATCCGGTTATATCACGGTAATATGCAGTCAAATTAATTGCAGTTCTGTCGTTCAATTGATGACCTAGGCCAACCTCATATGAAATCGTTCTTTGTGCATCAAGGTTTGGTTGACCAAACAATGGTTCACGAACATTAATGTCGTATTGATTATTTTCGAAGAGGAACTGGAAATCAGGATTTTGAAAAAAGTGTCCGTAAGAAAAGTGTAATTTAGTTCTATCTGAAATCGGATGAGCAATGCCAATCCTGGGAGAAATTTGAGAACGTGATTTTGCTTTAACAAACGATGTTGGGTCTAAAGGATTATTTCTATACTCGTTATTTGCATTCATGAAATCATAACGCAAACCGAGATTAATTACCAAATAAGGGAGCTCAATTTTATCTTGAATATAACCGGCTATTTCATAAGGCTCGGTTGTATAGTCATTAATGTAGGGATAATTTCTTTTGGGATCATAAACGCTGTAATATTTTAATCTATGTTTTTTATAAGCGATTCCGAACTTCGCTTCATTTCTATTATCAAATTGCCAGACTGCATCAGCTTTAACATCGAATGTAATTGTTCGGCTGTCATCCAATTGCACTGGATCTGCATTGGAATAGAACTCAAATCCTGTCCCAATCGGGAAATATGTTCGTTGTGAAGTTGATAAATATCGTGATGTATCTTTATCTATTCCGGAATAGTAACCTTGATTAAAATATGAGACTCTTAAATCATAAAACAAATTGTTCATTACAGTATGGGTCATTGTCAATGAAGAATGCCAACTGTCTGTTCGGCGTCTGGTATATTGTTCTGGAATATATTTGTAAGAGTGACTGTAACTTTGTCTTCTACCCAAACTACCTCTATTTGACAATGATATTTTCATCATCGGAATTTGAGTTGATGTAATTTTTGTGAATAATGAACGATCATTATTATAACCGAACGGAAGATAATTACCTCTCTTATCCTGCTCAGCCGATATAAAAAACTTAAGATTGTTTACGAAAATGGGTCCGCTTATGCTTCCATTAATTCTTGATTCATGTAAATCTGAATATCTTTTCACACCAAATTCTGATGTTCGGTATTCAACTTTTGCAGAAATATTTTCTGAACCATCACGCGTAACAATATTGACAATACCGCTCAATGCATTACCATATTCTGCATTAAAAGTACCGCTTAGTAAACTTAACTCTTGAATTGCATCATTATTAACTGATGTTGCAAGCCCGCCTAATAATGGATCAACAGCAAGCATACCGTCAATCATATAAGCAACTTCATTTGATCTGCCGCCGCGAATATGCAGGTTTGAACCGTTTCCAACAACTCCTGCTTGCAATGAAAGTAAATCGGTAAATGTTGAAACAGGAAGAGCTTCAATTTCTTCACGACTTATTACCGCAATTGAACTTGTGACATCTTTTTGAACGAGTGGTTTTGTAGCGGTTACAAATATTTCACCTAACTGTAAACTTTGTGAACTAAGTTCAACCGATAATTGTGTGGTTTGATCAACTGAAATGACTACATTATTTACCGAGACGGATTCATATCCGATATAGGAAAATTTTACATTATATCTACCCGGAGGAATATTGAGTATAACATACTCTCCATTTACATTAGTAGCGCTTCCAAGTGCTGTACCTTCGATAATAATATTTGCACCAACTAATAATTCTCCGGTCTGAGCATCTTTAATCTTACCGGTAAGTTTTCCTGTAGTACCCGCATTTAGTAAAGTTGATAATAATAGAATAATTATTAGTGATATACTATAAAAAGGAGTAGTAAAATTTTTCTTGGTACTCATTATCTCTCCAATCTATTTATTGTTTTATAACCAGATTTTGGTTGAACATTATTTCTTCGCTTTCAGCAAGAATCTTTTTTGCTTTCGATTTATTTTTTACTGCACAAGCCGTTGCTATAGCATTTATAATTACAGAAATAGCAGCAAATGAATTAGTAAATAACATATTTTCACTTTTCACTATTAATACTGCATAAGAATAAAAAGTAACAGGAGAAGTAGGTTTATTAGTGATGCTAATAACTTTTATACCTCGTTTGTGTGCTGATTTTGCTGCATCAATTGTTTCTTTTGAGTAGGGTGGAAATGAAAATGTTACTAACACGTCTTCCTTCTTTAAATATAAAACCTGCTCTTCAAAAACCGTGCATGAATGTTTTAACACTGATGAGTCAATACCAACCTGAGTAAGTTGATACGCAAGTATTTCAGCTAAAAGATACGAAATCCCTAAGCCTGCAGTAAAGACACGATTTGATTTTACAAAAACATTTACAGCGTCCGAAAAGACTTCCCTATCAAGTTCAGCAAGAGTTACATTTATATTTTTTATATCGATGTTCGCTACTGAAGTTAAAAGATCTTCTCCCTTTGAAGATTGTAAAACCAACGGGAATGCATCTTGTTTAGTTAAATGGCTTTGCAATGAATCAGAAATTGCATCCCTTAATTCACTATATCCTGTAAAGCCAATTCTTTGAGCAAACCTCACAACTGAAGCAACACTTGCTCCTGTTTTTTCTGAAATCTCTTGTACGCTTTGAAATGGAATCTTATCAAAGTTATCAACAATATAATCAGCAATAATCTGATGATTACGGGGAAGTTTTTCAAATTTTTGCTGAATCTTTTCTTTTATTTCTTTGTAACGTGCTGTCATTTTTATTAATGATTCTCCGGAAATTTTTTAGCAATCTCCGGAGAAATTTAGTTATTCAAACAAGTTTATTTAATAAGTAACATTTTATTTGATTTAATAATATCATTAAATCTAAGAACACAGAAATAGAAACCGCTGGTTAATTTAGCTGCATTAAAATCAATGCTGTGTGAGCCTTCACTTTGAACTTGATTTAAGAGAGTTGTTACCTCATTCCCAATTGCATCATAAATTTTTAGGTTAACAAATCCATTAGAAGGTAATTGAAAATTAATCTTTGTTGACGGATTAAATGGATTTGGGTAATTCTGCTCAAGTACTAAATCATTAGGTACAGGACTAAATTCAAGTTCAATTTCATTTGAATAACTATAAGTACCATCAAAATCAATTTGTCGTAATCGATAATTAATTGATTGAGCATTAACCAGATTTAGTTGATCAATAAATCTGTACGATTGTAAATCTGAAGTTGTCCCTTTTCCTTAAACAAAACCAACTGTAACCCAATTGTTATCAATTTTTCTTTCGATTTCGAAACCGCGGTTATTTAATTCTGAAGCAGTTGTCCAATCAAGATTTACGCTATTTCCTTTTACAGTTCCGATGAAAGAAGTTAATTCAACCGGCAGAATCACGAAATACTTTTGTTGACACAAATCCATATTGCTAATACAGGTTGCCTGATCTGCACCCAATGAAATCCCAAAGTAGAATATTGTTGATTGTCCGGCAGGAACATTAATTCCATTTTGTCCAAGAATAGCAACAGCACCATCAACACCTACTGTCAGAGGGGCATCAAATGAGCCTTGTGTAAGCCATGAATAATAAAGTGAATCGTTTCCGTAATCACTCACCCACTCAATTGATTTTAATGCAGTTTGTGATGCAGAGAAGAATTTAATTCCTGCCCATCCTATTTTATTCATGAGAGTAGTTTGTGATGCAACATCATACTTTACAGTTTCACCACCATAAACACCATCAATTTGAGGAATAACTTCTAAACCAACAACCGCATTAATAGCGGAAGTCTCGTTATTCTTTATTGTCATCTTACCTAAAATATAAGCACCATCTGTCCAACCATAATAATTAATTGCAACTTCAAGATTTGGAGGCATGTTTGAATATGAATTATTGATTGTACTTGTAACTTCAAAATCACTAAGAGTTGGGGAAGTAACTGTAGCTGCGTTTACTATTCCGTTTTGATCTTCATTATAATCAAAAACCGAAGTTTGACTAACCCCTACAAGTAATGATGCTCGATCAATTAATCTGGTAGTTAAATTATTTGAGAAAATGCGGGTTCTTCCACCATTGCTTTGAGTAATTCCTATTGCACCGGTATAAAAACTTTGAGCGATACTATCTGTCGTTAAGACAAATGAAAACATTAAAACAAAAAGAAAAGAAAGCAATTTTTTCATAACGCACCTTTTTAGTTTATTTGATTAATATCATTTTTTTTGTTTGATTAAAACCATTAGACTTAATTGAATAGAAATAAAGCCCGCTGCTAAGTTCACTTGCATTAAAGATTAGCTGATGTTGACCAGCAGATTGCTCTTGATTGATAAGGGTTGTTACCACATTCCCTAGAATATCATAAACTTTTATAGTAACTAAACCACTTTTTTCAAGAAGATAAGAAATTGTAGTACTTGGATTAAATGGATTCGGATAATTTTGCTCTAACGAATATTTTAAGGGGGAATTAGAACCATCATTTACTGATGTAAATAAAGATTGATATTTTTGTGTTGCAGCCGATATTCCGGATAACATAATTTCTTCATCAGTACCAAGAGCCATTGCATAAAATACTTCAACCATTTCACCCGAATTAATTTCGACAGGAGCCTGCGAAGTAATTGTAACCGGACCATCTTCAGTTGTTGAAATATATTGAGGTTGAACTGATCCATGATTCATCCAGTTCCAATAATCGGTATCGACTGTATAACCGGAATACCATTCAAAAGAATATAAAGAAGAGAGAGTGCCTGATAATAATTTGATTCCTAAATTCACATCACTTCCTCTATGAAAGCGGATTACATTTTCGGAAGAGTTAAATGAAACAGTATCAAAACCATAAGCCTGCCCAACTTCAGGAATAATATCAAGCCCTATTAAAGAGTTCAAGGCGGCAGTTTCATTATTTACAACTGTAAACTTAAATATCGCATAATTTCCATTTGTCCAGCCATAAACATTCAATTTTACTAAAACATCAGGCGGTAATGATGAATAGAGGTTGTTATATGAACCATAAATTTCAAAATCGCTTAATGTTGGATTCGCCACAAGTTCAGTAGGATCTTGCGTATCACCATCATTTTGATAATCATAAACTGTGGTAGATGAAGTACCCACTAAAATTGAGGCTCGTTGCAAATGTCTTACATCATCAGGGGTGAATAATCTTATTCTTCCATATTGATTCACAGCTACCTCCAGTGCACCGGTAGTAAAACTTGCTTGAGGAAAAGTATCGATAATGCCTAACAGCATTATTGTAAAAACCAGAAACATTTTTTTCATGTCATACCTCTTTTATTGATTGATAAAAAATTAGTGCCAGCCCATTAAGTTTGGTGGAATTAAAAGTGCAAATCCCAGAATAAATAAAATTATCATTAACGGAAGAACCCATTTTGCCCACTTGTCCCATGGAACTCTTGCCATCGACAAAGCTCCCATTGTAACAGCTGATGTTGGAATAATAATATTTGTGAATTCACCTAACTGAAAAGCAAGTATCGCTGTTTGTCTTGTTACACCTGCCAAGTCTGCCAGTGGAGCCATAATGGGCATTGTAAGTGCAGCCTGCCCGCTTCCCGAATGAACAAAAAAGTTTATAATCGATTGGATGAAAAACATTTTCTGTGAAGCTAATATCGCCGAAGAAGATTCGACGAATGGTGAAAGATTAAATAAAATTGTATCGATAATTTGTCCATCCCTTGAAATAACTAAAGTTGCTCTTGCTAAGGCGATAATAAAAGCTGTCCCGACAAGATCCTTAGCCCCATCAATAAAAGACTTTATTATCTTCTCACTCGATAATCCGCCAATAATTCCGCATACAATCCCCATAACAAAAAAGAGTGCTGCAATTTCTTCAATAAACCAATCCAGCTTTACTACACCGATCACAACCATTACTAACGATAAAGCGAATGTTATCAGAACTAATTTATGTCGGATTGAAAAAGTTACGTTCTCTTCATATATATTATCAAAATGTTCGGTTCTTCTTCTTTCATTATCTTCATTAAATGTTGGACTAATCTCAGGTTTCTTTTCAATTTTTTTAACATAACGATAGATGAAAAGTATAGCAACAATTGTTGATATTAACCAAACTATTACACGATACCCAATTCCGGAAAATAGGGGAACTCCAGCTATCCCTTGTGCAATTCCTACATTGAAGGGGTTTAGAAATGCACCTGCAAATCCAATATGTGCCCCTACGAGTGGAATTGCTACCCCAACAATCGAGTCGTAACCTAAAGCTAAACATATTGGAACAATAATAAGTACAAATGGAATGATCTCTTCATTCATTCCGAAAGTTGCCCCGCCAAGAGAGAACATAAAAATTAATAGTGGAATAAACATTACTCTAAGGATTTTTGACTTCTTATGTGCTCGAGCAAGTTTATTAATTAATGAATTAATTGCATCAGTTGTTTGAAGTACATTAAATGCACCTCCAACAATCAACACAAAACCTATAATTAATGCTGCTTCAACAAATCCCTTGAGCGGTGAGATAAATAATTCGCTTATACCTTGCGGATGACTGTCGATATAATGAAATGAATTTTGGACAACTACTTCCCTTCCGTTAAGGATAGTTCGCTCATACTTACCTCCGGGAATAACCCAGGTCAACGCCGCAATTATTATAAGAATAGAAAAAATAAGAAGATAAGTATTCGGAACTTTTAGTTTGAATGGAAGAAGTTTTTTAACTTTACTCATTCAATTACTCTTCCGGTTTTAAGATTGAATTTATCACCATTAATTAAAACGTGTAATTTCAGTTCACTTATTCCAAGATTTCCCTTTGAATCTTCTCGAATATTATTTGATTTGGTTGGATCATAAACTAAAACTTGATTATCGCCAATCACCTCAAAAGTATCGTCCGGATAAACAACAATTGCAGATGATTCATCAATAGCAACTCCAATTAGATTTGGATGCTCAATTAGAGTTGACATAGTTCTATTGTGTCTTTTGCGTTTGAGAAAATGTTGATCTATAATTACTGATTTCAAAAATCCAAATCCTTGTTTGGTCTCAACATTTCCCCGTTCGATAGTAATAAAATTTCTTGTCGAATCTTTATTAATAAGTTCGTTGCCGGTTATCATTACTTCACTCATAACAGCCGCACCGGCACTTGTCCCGCCAACTAATCCACCATTATTATAAAACTCAAATACTTTTGCTAACAATTTTGTTCCAAGCATATCTCTCGTAAGATCACTTTGATCACCACCAAGAAAAAATACGGCTGTAACATTCTCAAGTTTTTTTAGGTTACTGTCGGCATCAGCAGTTTCTCTTGTAAAAAGAAGATAATCGGAAACTGCCCCTAATTCTGTAAATTCTTCAACCTGTTCTAACGAACTTTCTACAGGATAAGAACCAGCATTCGGGATTACAATAATTTTTGCATTTGAGCCGCCTGCCAATTCAACAAATTTTTTCATTATACTAGTAACTTGAACCCCACCAACTATCACCAATTTACCTTTTGTTTGAGATAAACCTTCCGCATAAAAAAACAAACAGGTTAACAGAACGACAAACAGAAACTTTTTTATCATTTTAGTTTTCCCTTATTAGTTCAAAAGCTATTTCTGCTGACTTGATTAGGTCATTTATAAAAATAAATTCATCATTTGCATGAGGATTTTGAGCACCAATTCCTAAATTGATAGAAGGGATTCCTCTTCCATTTAGTGAATTAGCATCACTGCCGCCAAGAGATATTACCGGTTTAGGCTCTAAACCTATTCTGATCATAACTTCTTCAATCCGCTTAAAAACTTCTTCATCTTTCGAAACAGTGAACGGTTTGAAATCCCATAAGTCGGTGAAAAGGATTGTCCCATCAAGTTTTGCTGCTTCTTTTTCAAAAACACGATTTATATTTTGAATTACTGATTCCACTTTATTCATATCAAAAGAGCGGACTTCTCCGTCAATCACAACTTTTTCCGGAATAACATTCACTGCACTACCGCCGTTTAGTAATCCAATGTTTGCGGTTGTATCATTATCAATTCTGCCCCAATCTAACTTAGAAATTGCATTCGCAGCAATTGTGATTGCATTGATTCCTTTTTCCGGAGCGATACCGGAATGAGAAGGTTTTCCAGCAATAACTATGTTGAAACTTTTTGCTCCGCATGCTGCATTAATAAATGTTCCGGGGCGGTGTGATGAATCAAAAATAAATGCATATTCAATATTCTCATCAATCTTAAGATTAGTGGATCCGCCCAAAGTTGTTTCTTCACATGTTGTGAATGATAATGTGAAGTCTTTAATTTTTTCCTTTTGTTTAACTGATTGTTCCATGGTATAGAGTAGAACTGCAATACCTGCTCTATTATCAACTCCGAGAACAGTTTTTCCGTTAGAGACTATTTTATCTTCTAAAATTATAGTGACAAGTTCAGCGGTTGGGCGTGCAGTATCCATGTGAGAAAGCATTAAAAAATTACCACCTGAACCAACTTTGCAAATGACGTTTCCCGTATTGCTTCCGGTGTGTATGTCTGAATTATCTTTTTCAATAGTCAAACCTAAATTCATTAAAAACGATTTTATATAATCTGCAACGGGGGCTTCTTCAGTAGAGAGAGCATTGATTTTAGCGAGTTGAATGAATATTTCTATGAGTCTCGGATGTTCCATGATGAATATCTTATTACATTATTAATAATTTCTGAAATATTTGTTACAGAGATAAGAATATTTTTTTTATTTGTCAAGCAAAATCGAACGCGGGACAGAAAAATAAATTTTTACTTTAAAATTTATAAATGACTATAAATTTTTTCTTGGGTATTTGTCGAAGAGAAAATAGAATGATAATATCGAGAGTAACAAAATAGTCATCGTTATACTTTGACTGTAACCCGATTTGAAAATTCCGGTTAGATACTCTGATAAGGCATTAGAATATGGTTGTATATTATTAACAATCGTTTCTCGACCGGTAGAATTTCCCGAACTGCTAAATACATAATATAACAATGAAATAATTGGTGATATCAGCACTGTCAAAATGGTAATTAAAAATCCGTTGTGTTGGCGATTACGTTTTAGATTTACCATTACCTTTTTCATTATTCTCGTATTTATGTCTGTTTTCAATTCAAGCAAAGATAATTTTTTTAACTCTTCATGAATTGATTTTAACTCCTTAAATAGTGTTTTGCATTGATCACAATTTTGAATGTGCTCATGAATACTATTTGAATCATCTGAGAAATTTGGATTGTCTAAATAATTATTTACTTGTTCTTCTGATAAATGTATCGACACGATTAAACTCCTTTTCCCTTAGATATTTCACGCAAATAATTACGAGACCTATGCAGCAATACTTTTACATTTGAAACCGATATTTTCATGATTTCTGCAATTTCCTCACAACTCATTTCTTCGAGATAAAATAGGTTTACAGCAGATGCATATTTTGTTGGAAGTTTAGAAATCATATCATGTAAGCTTGAGTAATCATTTGTTTCAAAATCTGTTTTTAGAGATTCAACTTCAAAATTATCTTCAATTGATTCCATTTGTTTTTGATACTTTTCTTTTACACTTGAAAGCCTCGATAATGCAGAATGATATACTATTGAATAAAACCATGTGGAGAATTTTGATTCTTTGCGGAAATTTTTAAGTCCGTAATAAGCTTTCAGAAAACTGTCTTGTAAAACTTCTTCAGCATCCATCTGATTTTTTAGCATTCTTTTTAACATTGAAAAAGCACGGTGTTTATATTTATCAATTAGAAGATTAAAGTCTACTGCATTACCCTTCAGTATTGAATCAATAATATCAGTATCGCTTAAATTTCTCATAATTATTAAGACTTAATTCTTGCGTAAAAAGTTACAAATAAAATAATTATTCTTTGGTGTAACCTAAACAATAAAATTGTAGTCTTAAATATCAGAGAACAAATTATTAATAACATAATGGAGAAATAAAAATGCCTGATGAAGCCCAACTTGTATTTTTAATACCGATAACATTTTTTTTAGTGACAGGTTCGGTATTGGTCTCAATAATTTACTTCAACTTCCGACAGAAACAGATGCTTATTGAACGTGGTTTTACAAGCGAAGAATTGAAGGACTTGATGAGAAAAAAAGAAGTTCAATCATCAACCTTCTTACCTAAAGCGGGAATCATAATGATTTTTTTCGGTATTGGTTTAGGTCTCGGAAAGTGGGTTGCTGACTATGATTTTGAAATCGCTATACCAGTATTCATTTTCATTTTTACCGGAATCGGTATGATAGTGGCTCATAAGTACGGTTCGGAAAGAGCTACTACAAATGAGATTAAGTAAGGGATGTATTAACATCCCTTACTTTCTAATCTTTTTAGTCAACCCTTAAAAATGGGAAATTGATCCTTAGGAACTACCTTTTTCCCAAGACGATGCTTGGGAAAAAAGCCCCGATGCAATCGGGTGAAAATTAATACAAAATATAAATGAGTCTGCTTTAAAATGTATGTCATAATTAACCTTATTACCTTAATAACCAAGATAATCGAAAGAATATCAACCTTATTACCTTATCTTCCATCATAAAGAATTCCTATATTATTTTATCTTTATAACAATAAGGTAATAAGGTAGATAAACAGTCCGCCGCGGC
>JAUXVN010000061.1 GCA_030684555.1 Ignavibacteria bacterium | reverse complement strand
GATAATGATTTTGATAATTTAATAAAACGAGAATTCAAGAGAACAAAAAAATAAAAAACAACATAGACTACTTCTTGAGGCACGAACTTCTTCTGAAGTCAGCCAGTTGATTTATAAAATGCTGTTTTTAGAGATGCCCTTCAATTATTCATCAATCGTCTGACAAACTATTCCTTATATTGTTTAGGTATTTTAGAAATTTTATAATGTAATTTAGTTTTCAATTCAATAACGGAAAATTGATGATATATCAGTATCAAAAAAATAATACCTTTTTTGCACAGGTTCCCGGTCAGATGGAGAAATTTGCGGAGGAAGAACTTACTTCATTAGGAGCATTTAACACAAAACTCGAGTATCGTGGAGTCTATTTCGAAGCCGATAAATTGTCACTTTACCGGATTAATTATCAATCAAGATTAATCTCGAGAGTGTTAGCTCCGCTGATAACATTCCCTTGTTATACTCCCGGCAGTTTACTTAAAACGGCAGAATCAATTGAGTGGGATAAAATATTTTCAGTTGATCAAACATTCGCAATTACAGCCTCTGTTGCAAAAAGTAAGATTACAAATTCCCTTTATGCTGCACAAAGTTTGAAGGATGGAATTGCAGATTATTTCAGAAATAAATTAGGAAGACGTCCGAATGTTAATGTCAGTAATCCGGATGTCAGATTTAATTTACACATCGAAAAAGATCAAGCGATTATAAGTATAGATACCTCCGGTGAATCACTTCACAAAAGAGGATATCGGCTGCTTGCCGGTGAAGCTCCAATGCAGGAGACTCTTGCAGCCGCAATAATTCGATTAAGTAATTGGGACGGCGAAAATACTTTGTGGGATTGTATGTGCGGATCCGGAACTATTTTATGTGAAGCCTTAATGCATTATTGTAGAATTCCGGCTCAATATTTAAGGACAAATTTTGGTTTTTATTATTTACCTGATTTTGATAAAAATATTTGGTTGAAATTAAAACAAGAAGTTGTTAGAAATATACGTCCTCTTCCTAAGGGATTAATTAAAGGAAGTGATATTTCACAAAGAATTATTGTGACAGCAAGGGAGAATCTTTCACATCTTCCATTCTCAGAAAATGTGGAACTTTCGGGGCAGCCATTTCAACACATTAGTAAATTTGAAAACGGAACGCTGATTACTAATCCGCCTTACGGAATTCGTCTCGGTAAAATAGAAGATGTTCAAATCTTATATAAAGAACTTGGTGATTTTATTAAAACCAATTGTAAAGGGACTACAGCCTTTATTTATACGGGTGATCCATCTCTAAGAAAACATATTGGATTAAGAACATCAAAAAGAATTCCTTTAGTTAACGGGAAGTTGGAAGGAGTTTTAGTTCAGATTGACAGTTATGAAGGAAGTAAGAAAAAGAAATATAGGGATAACGACACAAATCTATCAGAGGAATCAGACTTCTAACTTGAAATTAACTTGATTTATTATTAATTATAAATCGCAGATTGAAAACGCTTTAATAAATATAGATTATGAGATTTTTAGAAATGAAATTGTTCCAAGTCATAATAGTTTTAATACTATTTACCACACAAAATTTTTCCCAATTTGGATTTGCCTGGCAAAATCCAATGCCGCAGGGAAAGACACTCAACTCAATTTTTCCACTTACAGATCAACTTATATACGCAGCCGGAAGTAGGGGAAGTTTCATCAAATCAGTTGATGGCGGGTCTACGTGGCAAATAAAATCTCTTAATACAGATGTTGATTTCTTTGATGTTTATTTTATTGATTCGGATATAGGATTTATTTGCGGTGAAACCGGTGTTGTCTATAAAACTACAGATGGAGGTTCTAACTGGTTTTTGACAAATTCACCTCTAACTTCTACACTATATTCAATTGATTTTGTAAGTCCCACTCAAGGCTTCGTTGCCGGGGCAAACGGTATAATTCTACACACAACAAATTCTGGAAATGATTGGCACACAATCGCTTTGCCTGATTTTTTTAGTTTATCTAAAATTAAATTTCTTAATCCTTCAACCGGATATACTGTAGGTGAAAACGGCAAAGCTTATAAATCATCAGACGGTGGAGCCAATTGGAATTTACTAACTACAGGAAGTAACGAAATATTTTCATCAATTGATTTTATAGATATGAACAAAGGTATAATTGTTGGGAAAAGCGGAACAATTCTACTTACAACTGACAGCGGTATTAGCTGGACAAAAAAGAATTCCCCGGCTGATGTTTGGCTCTATTCTGTTGCCTGTTTATCTAATACAAATATTTTGATAACGGGAAGTAATGGTACGATTTTAAAATCTTCAGATGGCGGGGAGAATTGGGAATATCATGTAAGTGGAAACAATTTTCAGCTAACTTCAATTAGAAAATCTTCGTCAATAGATGCGTGGATTTGCGGTGAAAAAGGAATCATGTTAAAAACAACCGATGGTGGAAATAATTGGAATTTCCAGACTTCAGGTATGTTCACAAATTTTACAAGTGCAGCATTCAGATCAAAATTGCAAGCTTTTGTTATTGGTGAAAACGGAGTTATTCTTAAAACAGATGACGGTGGGCTAAACTGGGTTCAACAAAATAGTGGGACAACCGAAAGATTAAATCATGTTCGATATATTAAAGATGACACTTGGTTTATTGTAGGTAATCGGGGAGTCATTTTAAGTACCACTAATGGAGGGGAAAATTGGACAAAAATAATTACAGGGTTTGGTCTTCAGAGTAGTTTTAATTCAATATTATTCAACGACAAACCGATTGGATGGATAATGGGGGGGATGGGGATTCTGTTGATAACTACGGATAATGGAAGTAGTTGGGTGAATATAGGAAATACTACAGGAATAAATTCTACTATTCGATATGCTGTATTTGCTAGTTCAAGGGTTATATTTGCTATCGGTGATGGTGGTACTATTTACCGTCTTCGGTATACTGGAGATGAGTTTCTATTTAATAATTATTCTATTGATGAATCTTATGACTTATTGAGCATTTGTTTTTTGGATAACAAGTACGGTTGGATTGTTGGGAAATATGGCATTATTCTGGGAACTAATGACCAAGGATTAACCTGGGTAGAGAAAACTTTTCTTCCCGTTAATTATTTGACATCTGTTTGTTTTATTAACCCTGACACCGGTTGGGTTGCAGGAAGTAATGGTAAAGTTTTCAAAACTACAGACGGTGGTTTTAATTGGAGAGAATTAAAAACCGGAATCTCGAACTATCTGAATTTTATTCATTTCTTCCCGGATGGAGAGGGGTGGGTTTTTGGTGATAATGGAACAATTTTACATACTACAACAGGTGGTGAAAATCCAATTTCTATTCTAAATATAAAAGAAGAAAAATTACCCGAAAATTTTTCCGTAAGGCAAAATTATCCAAATCCATTTAATTCATCTACAGTGATTGAATATAATTTACAGAAAGATGCTTTCGTAAATATTAAGATATTCGATTTACTCGGCAGAGAAATAAAATCATTTGAGCATGGATTAAAGGCTCAAGGAACTTATAGATTAAATTTTAATGCAGATGGATTATCAACCGGAGTCTATTTTTGCCGGGTTGAAATCAAACCTGAAAATTCTGCTTCAACTTTAGTTGAAGTTAAGAAAATGATTTATCTAAGATAAAAATTGTAATTTTTTACATCGATTCAAATCGAAGCCAGTTAACACGGCTTTTTTCAGTATACGGAGCTCCTGCAGTAAAGATTACAATATCTCCGCTACTGACATGTTTAGCCGCCAATATCATTTTCTTTGCCTTTTCGATTGCAACATTTTCTTTATTAATATCTTCCATAAACAAGGAAGTAACTCCCCACTTCAAACAGAGTCTATTCATCGTTTCAAAATGATCGGAGATAGCAATAATTCTAGCCTGTGGCCGGTACTTTGAAATTCGTTGTGCAGTTCTTCCTTCGTGTGTAAATACAACAATCGCTTTTGCATTAACTTGTTTGCTGATTTCCACAATTGCTTTGTTCATTGAGTCAAAAAGATTTTCTTCAACAGTTTTTGGAATTACAAACTGAATCGGGACGCATTGCTTAACATTTAATTCAGCTTTAAGAACTATGTTGTTCATAATTTCAACCGTACGGAGTGGATATTTCCCAACTGAAGTTTCACCGCTCAACATTACAACATCGGTTCCATCCCAAACTGCATTTGCAACATCAGAAGCTTCTGCACGGGTCGGAATAGGGTTCCCAATCATAGACTCAAGCATTTGGGTTGCGGTGATAACAAGTTTTCCAACTTCATTACATTTTTTAATAATATGTTTTTGAACAATCGGAACATCTTCCGGTTCTAACTCAACACCTAAATCACCACGGGCGACCATTATTCCGTCGGATGCTATTAATATATCATCAAAATTATCAATCGCTTCTTTTTTTTCAATTTTGGCGATTACCGGAATATTGAAATCTTTATTCTTTAACCATTTTTTAATTTGAATAATATCTTCAGCCTGTCTTACAAAAGAGAGAGCTATGAAATCAATACGATGATTGAGTGCGAATTCTAAATCTCGCAAATCTTTATCAGTGACAGAGGGGGTTGATAATTTCATTCCCGGAAGATTCATCCCTTTTTTTGGTTTTAGAATTCCACCGTTTTCAATATCACAGATTACCGAATTAGAAGTTTTCTCCTTTATTCGTAATCGTATAAGACCATCATCAATTAAAATTTGTTCGCCAATATTCGCATCTTCAATTAGAAGCTTATATGAAGTGGTAACATGTTTATTATCGCCCAAAAAATCTTCAATAGAGATTTCTAAAGTATCACCTGTTAATATTTCAAATTGAGGTTCTTTCAGATTTCCAATTCTGATTTTGGGCCCTTGCAAATCAAGTAATACAGCAAGAGGTTCATCTTCTTCAATGCAAGCAGCATTTATTTCATCAAAAAGATTTGTATAAAAATTATAATCACCGTGTGAAAAATTAAGTCTAACGCCATCCAATCCGGCTTCCATCAATTTTTTAATCATTTCTTTTGAACTTGTTGCTGGACCGAGAGTACATAGAATTTTTGTTTTTGCGAATACTTTACTATAATCAATACTCATGCTTTACCCCTTTTTTTAGCCGCTTTTTTCACTAGTGTACTTTTTGATTTCGGTTTGTGTTTGTCAAATGGATGTTTTACACTCACATACATTTTTTTTAGTCTTTCATATACGAGGTGGTAAATAGTTCCAATAGGAAAATGTCCACGACTATTTTTTTCACCCGCAGCAAATCCAGTTAAAATTTGTATTCCTTCTTCAATCCTGTTAATCGGGTAAATGTGAAAACTTCCCTTTTTTACCGCTGTAATTATTTCTTCTTTTAACATTAAATCTTTTACGTTTTGAATGGGAATTATCACTCCTTGTTTGTCGGTCAATCCTTGTAATTTACAAGTTTCAAAGAAGCCCTCAATTTTCTCATTTACCCCGCCAATGGGTTGAATATCTCCTTTTTGATTAATTGATCCGGTTACCGCAATTGATTGTTTAATCGGGACACCTGATAGCTGCGAAAGAAGTATAAATATTTCTGCCGCCGATGCGCTGTCACCGTCTATCATTCCATATGATTGTTCAAAAACTAAATTTGCTGAGAATGATAACGGGAAATCCTGACCGAAAGTTTCTCTAAAATAACCGGATATGATTAATACCCCTTTGTTATAAGTACTGCCACTCATCCCGGCTTCCCGCTCAACATTGATGATAGCACCATTACCAAGTGCAACAGCAGCAGTAATTTTTGAAGGTTTTCCGAAGGCGAATAAATCATTTCCATAGACTGCAAGTCCGTTAATTTGTCCAACCCGTTCTCCATCAGTCTCGATTAAGAATGAGCCTTCTTTAATCATCTCTGAAATTTTTTCTTCAGAAAGAGCATGACGATCACGGGCATATGCATAAGCAGTATCAACATGTTTTTGCTTAACAGTTTTAGCAGCATCTTGATGTGCCCAAAAATTTGCTTCTCGTGCTAAATCTGCAACCATAGAAAATCTTGAGGTAAGTTTATTTTTTTGTCCTGCATAACGAGCAGCTAATTCTAATAATGATGCGATTGCAGTTTTATCAAATTCAAGCAAACTTTCTTCTTTAATCATCCTTTTAATTACACGTGCATATTCAACCATAACTTCGGAGGTTCTGGTTATTTCATCATCAAATTCTGCGCGTACTTTAAATATTTTTTTGAAGTCATATTCATATTCAGCTAATACTGAATATACAGTTGAACTTCCGATAAGAATTACTTTTGTGTCAACATCAATCAATTCCGGTTTAAGTATTGAAGGGGAGAATTGGAAATAGTTCATCGAATCTTGAATCTCAAGTTTCCTATGAGTTAAAACTCTTTTTAATGTTCGCCACACACCAGGTTCTTCAAAAACCGAATTCACATTTAGAACTAAAAATCCACCGTTAGCTTTGAGAAGTGAACCAGCTTTAATTTTTGTAAAATCTGCATACCAGCCTCCTCGTCCATCATTTATTTTTTCAATTGTACCGAAGAGACTCGTAAAGCTGGGAGAAATTTCAACAATAACGGGACATTCCTTTTGATTAGTATTATCAAGTATGATATTAACTTCGTACTCTTTAAAATAATCAATAATAAATCCTTCGCTTGTTGTATCCCCTTCAGGTTTTTGTCCCTTAAAAGTTTGTAAATTTTCAAGAATACTTTCTTCAACCTGATCAAGATACACAAGGATTTTTTTGTCAGTGTATTTCTCCTTAAATCCTGCCATTGCACCTGTAACAATAGCTTCAACTTCCTTTTGCTCAAGGACTAAAGCTTCTTTTTGCATACTTTGACTTAACCGAAGCCCTTTTTTAAATAGTTGTGCTAACTCAGTCTGAAAGAGAGTATATTTTTTATAAATTTTCTTTGCTTCCGGTTTAGAAATGTCCCCCTCCGTAACTAATTTCTCTAATTCAGAAATTGGAGTAGGTTTTGTTTTTATTATTGGTAGTACTTCCGGTCTTGCGGTTTCCCCAACCTGAATTTGACCTAATGAAAAACCTTCATGTGAGATTTTGGCTTCAAAGGTTGCAACCAATTCTTGTTCTTTCACAGAGTATAATTCAAGAATTTTTTTCTTTTTCTTTAAGTAGTTATCACCTTCAAGCGCTTGTGGAATTTTATCCTTCAGAAATCCAATAAAGCTATTCATGTCATCTCGAAATCCTTTTGCATCACCCGCAGGAAATACTAAGAGACATGGGTTATCGGGGTTTTGAAAATTATTCACATAAGAATAATCATATAAAAGGGGGCGGTTTGAAGACATCGATTCCAGAATTTTCTTGACTGACGATGCTTTCCCTGTACCTGATAATCCGGATATATAAATATTATAACCGGGACTTTTCAGGTTAACACCAAGTTTGATTGCCCGAATGGCTCTATCCTGTCCGAGAATCCCTTCAATCGGTTCAATCTCATCAGTAGATTTAAAATCAAAAATATTTGGGTCACATTTCCATCTAAGGTCTTTTGGCTTTAACTCAGTAAATGTAGAGATGTTTTTCAGTGCCATTTCAGTACCGTATTTTTTGGGAGTAAATTAATTAAATGAACTTGAAAATTTTGTATTACAAAAATGAATAATTAAATAAAGAACAGCAAAAAAAAGATTTGATAATCATGCTTACGCTTTATAATCAATTCCCCAAGCTTGACCGAGTACATTTACAAATGCTTTTTCTTCAAATTGATAATTACCGTCCGATTGTGCAATTGCAACAAGATCATCCAAAATTGAAGTTTTGATTTCAACATCTTCAATCTCGTAATGAATTGCACTGGCAATAGTATTTACAACTTTAAGCCGCTCATCGGCTGTTTTGTTATACCAGGTTATAGCATCGTCAAGAAGATCATTTACTTCGTCGGATGTAAATTCGGGGGATCTAGAGTGAATTTTCGATTTGATTGATACTAACTCACTCTCTTGTAAGTTAGCATCAGTGAGATGTGCAAAAGCTAAATAAAGATAGCCTAAATTGTTTAACAATGCTCTCTTTTCATCGTTCATAATAAATTCCTTTTTGTTTTCTGAAATTCAAAAGAACTCTATTTGAATAATATAGATTTATTACTGATATTTCAATCAACTTAACACAAATGTTTAAATTTTATTGAAGGAGATTAATATCTTTTTTTCGTATTTTAATGGGAAATTAATTAGAGGTTCAAATGACCGTTCAGGAAGCACGTACTTACTTTCCGTATCTGAAAAGTGGTAAGATTTATTTAAATCATGCTTCTATCAGCCCATTATCAAATCTTGTTACAGACAGAGTCAAAGAATATTTACTTGAAAGAAGTGAAACGGATATTGAGAACGTTCCGAAAGTGCAATTTGTAACTGAATCAGTAAAAGAAAAACTTGCAAAACTAATTAATACTTCACCGGACCGCATTGCATTTGTGGATAACACCTCTAATGGTTTGAATATTATTGCCCAGGGGCTCTCCTGGAAAACCGGTGATAGAATAATATTAAATGACATAGAATTCCCTTCCAACGTATATCCATTTCTAAATCTCAAAACACAAGGCGTTGAAATAGATTTTGTAAAATCCAATAACGGAATTGTATTGGCAGAAGATATTATTAAGAAGATAACTCCTAAAACGAAATTAATTTCAATTAGCTCTATCCAGTTTTTAAGCGGTTACAGAGCTGATTTAAAGAAAATTGGAGAGATCTGTAAACAAAAGAACATAATTTTTTGTGTTGATGCAATTCAAGGTCTCGGTGCGGTGAATCTTAATTTTGAAGAATGTAATATCTGTTTTTTAGCATGTGGTGCACAAAAGTGGTTGATGGGAATGATGGGTTTAGCCTTTATTGCTGTATCTGAAGAATTGCAAACCAAAATAGCTCCTAAATATGTAGGCTGGTTATCAGTTGAAAATCCATGGACTTTATTAAACTATGATTTAGAGTTGAAGAAAAGTGCCGATGCTTTTCAGAACGGAACCATAAGTGTTGTTGGTGTAAATGCTCTCGATGCAGCACTTCAATTATTTGATAAATTTGGTGTAGATAACGTTGAGGAAAGTGTTTTATCAAATTCGTTATATTTTATTAGACAATTGCAAACCATAGGCATAAAACCACTGCTCGCAGGTTATGATTTCAAATATATTTCCGGTATTGTAAGTTTCCGTTCGGAGAGTGTAAAAACTATTTTTAATGCTTTAGCTGAATCAAATATTAACTGTTCATTGCGAGAAGGACTTATTCGTTTCTCTCCACATTTTTACAACACATTTGAAGAAATTGATACAGTTATTGAACGAATAAAACTGGCTTTGTAAACTTTGCATTTCTTATTGTCCTGTTAGAGTAATAACTTTTACAATTGGAGGATATTTTGGATGCGTTTAAGATTCCATCAATTAATAATCCGAATAAGAGTTTATCCGTTAAACTCTATTCAGCATTAGCAGCGACAATACTTTGTTTAATGATCGCAGCCTTCCTTTTGTTTATGGCACAAAAAAATCATGCGAAAGAAGAAAAATACAAAGAACTCCATGCTATTGCTGATCTTAAGGAAAAGCAGATAATTCAGTGGCGAAGTGAAAGAACAGCAGACGGATTATTCTTCTATTCTAATCCTTTCTTCAGAGGTCTAATCGGAAAATATACTTCACAAAACGCATCTTCATTAATTAAAGATATAACCGACTGGTTACTACCACTCTATAATAATCACGATTACCTCAACATAATTTTATTTGATTCATCTGGTAAAGAGATTTTACGGATGAACCAAAATGATTCATCGCTAAACCAATCTGATATTAAGCGAATCGTTAAAACATCGGAACTTAATGAAGTGACATTATCAAACTTGATTCGTGATGAAATCACAAATACCATTTTTATGGATAATGTAGTTCCTCTTCTTATTGAAACTAATGGTAAAAAAAATAAAGTCGGGATACTGCTTTTCAGAATTGATCCGCAGATAAACTTATTTCCACTTATACAGTCATGGCCTGTTCAAACTCGAACAGCTGAAACAATATTACTTAGATTTGAAAATGAATCGTTCGTGGTACTCAATGAATTAAGACATAAGCGCGGGACAGCTCTTCAATACAAGATAGATACGGATAACCAAAATTCAATTTTCAATAAAAGCAATATTTCTATTGAAGGAGTGATTGAGGGAAAAGATTATCGTGACGAAGAGGTTCTCGCAGGTATTACTTCAATTAATGGGACGCAATGGTATATTATTTCAAAAATTGATATTGCTGAAAGCTATGCTATTGTTCATCAAAACGGAATATATCTTGTAATAATAACTGCTTTATTAATTCTTGTTATTTCAGCAGGATTTTTTCTCTACATAAAAAATCAGCAATCAATTTATTTTCGAGAAAAATATAATCTTGAAACTGAAAAAAAAGCATTAATTCAGCATTACGGTTTTTTACATAAATATGCAAATGATATTATTATTTTGAGTGATTATACCGGACAGATCATTGATGTAAATGATAAAGCAATTTCGACATATCAATATTCACAAGAAGAATTCTTGGAATTAACTCTTACCGATTTAAGATCGGTAAACGCCCATACTGAGCCGATCCTTAAACAGGTTATGAATAGCGAAGCCGGCCTGATTTTCGAAACTATCCATAAGAGAAAAGATGGTTCTACTTTTTATGTGGAATTGAGTTCGAGATTAATTTTAATAGAAGGGGTTCATTACATTCAAGCAATAATCAGAGATGCAACCGAACGGAAAGAAGCCGAAAAATTATTATTCAGCTTGAATAATTATTTAACAACTTTAATTGACTCATCTCCAATTGCAATTTATGATATCGATGGAGAAGGAAGAGTAAAATCAATTTGGAATAAAAGTGCAGAGAATATTTTTGGGTGGAAAAAAGAAGAAGTTATGGGGCAACGAATTCCGAGTATAGAAGAAGATAATTGGAGTGAATTTGAAAAATTTAAAGTTCACATTAAAAGCGGCGAAGTAATCTCTAATGTTGAAGTTGAAAGAATCAAAAAGAATGGGACACGTTTCTTTATTAGTCTTTTTGTGTCACCAATTTATGATGAGATTAAACAAGTAGTTGGAGCTATTAGTATGGCTTCAGATATAACCAAAAAACGCGAAGCTGAAAAATCTTTAGCTGAAAGCGAGAAAAAATATCGGGATATATTCCAAAATAATCCAAATGCAATGTGGGTGTTTGATGCGGGAAATAATAACTTCCTCGAAGTTAATAATGCGGCGGTTGAACGGTATGGTTTCTCTAAAGATGAATTTCTAAAAATGAAATTCGTGGATATTATCAAAGAAGAAATCCAAACACAAAAGGAGAGTAACGGAAACAATAAAGCATTTCAAAAGCATCAAACTAAGTCCAACGAAATACTTGATGTAGAAGTTTATACTCATTCCATAGTATATGAAGGACAAAACGCTTCCCTGGCTCTCGTGCACGATGTTACAACGCAAAAACAGGCGGAAGAAGATTTGCGGAAATTGACTTCAGACCTTGAAGAGAGAGTTAAAGAGCGAACTCTTAGACTCGAAGAAGTTAACCGGGAACTTGAAGCCTTTTCATATTCTATTTCACATGATTTGCGCGCTCCGTTAAGACATATCAATAGTTTTTTGAAACTGACAACTTCAAAACTTCCTCCGAATACCGATTCAGATATAGTAAGCTATGTCAGCGTTATTTCTGAATCTGCAAATCGTATGTCAATGATGATCGATGAATTACTTGAATTTTCAAGAAAAAATAAATCTGAAATTCTGAAGTCTGAGTTTTCGATGAATGAAATTGTTGATGAAGTAATGCTGGATATGAAACCAGATATCCAAAATAAAAATATTCAAATTGACATTGAGCAATTACCGCTCGTTTATGCGGATCACAAAATGATAAAAACCGTAGTTTATAACTTAATTGAAAATGCTGTTAAGTTTTCTTCTAAAAAAGATAATCCAAGAATCAAAATAGGAACCAAAATAGAAAATCAAACCGAACATATAATTTATGTTGAGGATAATGGAGTTGGATTTGATCCTTCTTGTAAAGAAAAACTTTTTGGTGTCTTCAAACGCTTTCATAAAGAAGCAGACTTTGCCGGTATTGGCATTGGCTTAGCGAATGTTCACAGCATTATCACAAGACACGGCGGAAAAGTCTGGGCAGAAAGTAAATTAGGTGAAGGAGCAACTTTTTATTTTACACTTCCGGTTAGGAAATTGTAATTAAGGGCTTCTCTAAAAACTAATTCGTTGACTAGCGGATAACAGGTATATGCTGCCAAACCGGATTTTCGAAGAGAGCTAAATAAAGTTTTTAGAGTTGCCCTTAAGTTTATTGAATTATGAATCTTGTGTAAATTTCCTAAGTGAAGTTTCATCCAAGCGGAATATACTCCAGCCGTCCATTGAAACTGCACCAATGCTTTTGTAAAAATCAATTGCCGGTCTATTCCAATCAAGAACCGTCCATTCCATTCTACCGCAATTATTTTCGACTGCCAATTTTGCAAGATGTTTTAGTAAGATTTTTCCTAATCCTTTTCCTCGATGTTCTGGTTTAACAAATAAATCTTCAAGGTAAAGTCCGTTCCGACCAACGAAAGTGGAAAAGTTATAGAAATACACTGCGTAAGCAACAGCTTCATTTTCAAAGTAACCGAATATAACTTCAGCTTTTGCATCATTACCAAAAAGAGATTCATTTAAAATATCTTCGGTAACTGTTAAAGAGTCAGACAATTTTTCATAATCTGCAATCATTCTAATAAAATCAAGTATTAGCGGAACATCTTTTTTGGTAGCTTTTCGAATCTTCAGGGTTTCCATATTTTCCTTAATAAAAAATCAGCAGAGAAATAATCCATGCTGATTTAAAGATGATAATTCAATACTTATTTTCTAATGATACTTAGTAGTTCTTCTGTTTTTTGTTTCATTAAAGTTTCGTCGAATTTACTCTCAACATTCAGACGCAATATCGGTTCAGTATTTGACATCCTTAAATTAAATCTCCAATCACTAAACTCAATGCTTACACCATCAATATAATCAATGGTTCCATCTTTATACAATTGTTCAATCTCTTTAATTTTCGCTGCAGGATCAGTTATGGTAGAGTTTATTTCACCGGAGCATGGATAGTTTTTCATCATTTGTCCGACCAATTCAGAAAGCGAAAGATTTTCCTCTGACATTAATTGAAGAACAAGTAAGAAAGGTATAACACCACTATCGGAGTAAGCATTATCTCGGAAATAGTGATGCGCTGACATCTCACCACCATAAATTGCATTTACTTCACGCATCTTTTCCTTAATAAAAGCGTGTCCGCTTTTCGACTGAACGGTTTTACCGTTAGCAGCATTTACAACTTCTATCGTATTCCATGTTAGTCGTGGGTCATGAATAATTTTTTCGCCCGGGTTTGTTTTGAGAATGGATTTTGCAAGTAATCCTACGATATAATAACCTTCAATAAAATTTCCGTTTTCATCAAAGAAGAAACAGCGGTCATAATCACCATCCCATGCAACACCGAGATCAGCTTTGTGTTTTATAACTGCCTCAATTGTGGGTAAACGGCTCTCCTCAAGCATTGGATTTGGAACACCGTTTGGAAATGAGGAATCGGGTTCAAAAAAAACTTTAATCATATTGATTGGTAAAATTGATTCCAATCTGTTTAGAATGGGACCAATGCATCCGTTACCGGCATTCACAACAACATTAAGAGGTTTTACTTTTTTTACA
Source organism: Ignavibacteria bacterium (assembly GCA_030684555.1). Classification (GTDB taxonomy): domain Bacteria; phylum Bacteroidota; class Ignavibacteria; order Ignavibacteriales; family Ignavibacteriaceae; genus JAGUXE01. The sequence continues at coordinate 18,141 of JAUXVN010000061.1, read as the reverse complement.
TCGTAGAACTTGTTTAGGTTAGCAATAAAATCTTCGGTAATATCTAAATAAGTAACTTCACCTTTTGTCTCGCTAAGTGGTTCAAAGTTTTTTTGAAGAATGAATTTTTCAATCGTATTCAAACCGGAATCATAACTGATTGGAACAGAATCTTTCTTGACGAATTTCATTCCATTATATTCCGGCGGATTATGACTTGCAGTAATCATTATTCCACCATCGGTTCCAAGAAATGAAGTTGCGAAGTAAATCATTTCAGTACCGCATAAACCGATATCAATGACATCAACTCCGCTATCAACAAAACCATTTGTTAAAGCCGTTGATATTGCTTCAGAAGAAACACGGACATCGTGACCGATAACAACGGTTTTACATCCGGTTAATTTCTTAAAACCTCTTGCAATATTATATGCTAAATCTTCATTTAATTCTGAGGGGACTTTTCCTCTTATGTCATAAGCTTTAAAACATGCTATCTTATCCATTTAATTTCCTTTTCGTTGAATAAAAAAGATTACATTATGTGTTCAAAAATATTACCGGAATAACTCTATTCCAAATCATTAGAACATGTGTGTGTGATTAAAAATATGAAAGCAAGTCATTAATAATTTTCTTTGAGAGAAAAATTTTTCAATGGACATTCTAAGTGTAAGAATGTATGTTTGTCATCAAAGTAAACGGAGGAAAAATATCGCACGTATTGATACTACTAAAATGCATTTTACAAAATGTAATAATGTTAAATGCAACCACATATTTCTAGTTGACCCCGAAGAAAAACCGGGAGATCTCGGGTTCCTTTGCCCCGAATGCAGTTACAAAACTACAACATCGCACGTGGTGCAATGTTCTAGTTGCCATACCGTTCTTAATTTTGTTCGTGCAGCAGTTCACGAAGAGAAAGTAGTTTTTACAATTGATAAATGTTCCCATTGCTATGGTACAATTGAAGACGAATGGGAAATCGAACCAATCTATCAATCGGATTCTTATATTTGATTGAAAGAATTGAGTTCAGGAAAGAAATTAAAATCCACCCGACTTACTTTAGCGGGTGGATTTTTTTATTCCTACCCAATTTATTTTAAGAATATGAAACCTGTCTAACCATCAAATTAATCCGTTTATCCATTTCAACTTGAAACAATAATCCTAATGTTGTAAATTATTCCACTTTTTAATTAATTATCTAAAAATTATAGAGGGAACAATGAACCTTTTAAACCTTAATATTCTCAAAAGATTAGCGCTTGTAGCTATGGCTGTTTGGGTAGTTGGATGTTCTTCAACTTCTCATGTTGATAACTACCAGAGTGAAAAATCAACCTCAGTTAGTGCAGATTGGATTAAGCTCGACACAGTAAAAGCCGGAAAATTTGATACCGGTAAAATGTGGACTTTTGACTTCCCGCCAAAAGATTATTTCAAATCAGAATACAAATTTAATGCAACAGACGAATGGCTTGATAATGTAAGAATGTCAGCGCTTCGTTTTGCTAATTATTGTTCTGCTTCTTTTGTATCTGAAGACGGATTGGTGATGACTAATCATCATTGCGGCAGACAAAGCGTTACCGAAGTTAGTTCGGAAATCGAAGATCTTCCAAAGAATGGTTTCTTTGCTGAAAAACTTGAAGATGAAAGAAAAGTTGAAGGACTTTTTGTTGATCAATTAGTTTCGATTAAAGATGTAACGGAAGAAATCCAAGCCGCTATTGATACATGTAAAAATGATTCAGATAAACCTGCCGCAAAAACTGCAAAAGCTAAAGAACTTGAATCTAATTTGAATAAAGAAACCGGTAATAAGGTGAGTGTAATTACTCTTTACAATGGTGGACGTTATTCTTTATATGAATATAAAACTTACAAGGATGTAAGATTAGTTTTTGCACCAGAAACTCAATTAGGATTTTTCGGCGGAGATCCTGATAACTTTACTTATCCCCGATATGCTTTAGATTTTACCTTCTTCCGTGTATATGATGATGAAGGAAAACCGCTTAAAACAAAGAACTATTATAAATGGAGTCCGAAGGGTGCCGCTGCAGGTGAACCTGTATTTGTTGTTGGGAATCCCGGATCAACAAATCGATTATTCACGGTGGCTCAACTTGAGTATCAGAGAGATATAAGTCATCCTTTAACTCTTACTATGTTAAACGGATTAGTTCATGTTTATGAAGAATATCTTAAGGAACATCCCGAAAAGAAATTTGAATTACAGGATAATCTTTTCAGTTATGCAAACAGCCAAAAGGCATACGGTGGTATTCTATCCGGTTTGCGTGACCCTTATTTAATGCAGAAAAAACGTGATTTCGAAAAGAATTTTAAAACCGCAATTTTCGCAAAAGAAACTTTAAAAAATAATTATGGTCATTTATGGGAGAAAATTGCCGGAACAAGAAAAGAATTATCAGAAATCTCATGGAAGAGTGCAGCTTATCAACTTAATCCAAGAACAACATCGGGTTATTTTATGGTTGCAAGTAATTTAGTTAATCTTGCTAAACAATTACAATTACCTGAAGATCAGCGTGATGCTAAATATAAAGGGGAGATGTTAGATTCAACGATTGCAAAATTATTCCCTAAAAAATTCAACGAAGATCTGAATTATAAATTATTAGCTTTCAATTTAGATTTCTTTGGAATGCTTCTTGGTGAAAATGATTCTCTTGTCACAGCTTTAACAAATGGTAAAAAAGGAAAAGCTGCAGCAGATTATGTACTCTCAAAATCAGTTGTTAAAAATGCTGAATCTGTTATGGCAGTTGCAAAAAAAGGCGCTGATGCAATATTAAATTCAGGTGATCCATTGATCAACTATGTTGCCAAAACTCAAGATTTAGGAAAAGAGTTAATGGCAAAGGCGAGAGAAATATCAACACGTGAAGCTGCTTATGTTCAACTTTTAGGAAGAGCAGTTTATGATGTCTATGGTACTTCAATTCCTCCTGATGCAACATTCTCTTTGCGTATTGCAGATGGCGTGGTTGAAGGATATAAATACAATGGAACAGTTGCTCCACCTGTAACAACATTTTACGGATTGTATGACAGATTTTATTCATACACAGGAAGTGAAGAATGGGATTTACCTAAAAGATGGCAAAACCCACCCGAAGAATTTGATCTTGCAACTCCTGTTAACTTTGTTTCAACTAACGATATTATCGGTGGAAACTCAGGCAGCCCTGTAATTAATCAAAAAGCAGAAGTTGTCGGTTTAGCTTTTGACGGAAACATTGAAAGTTTACCGGGACAATTTATTTTTCATACCGAATCTAACCGAACTGTTTCTGTTCACTCTGCCGGAATGCTTGAAGCTATCCAGGATTTATATCAAGCAAAAAGAATTAGTAATGAATTAAAAAACGGAAAAATTTCCGAATAAAAATTTAATATTTTCGGAAAATATTTTTCTAATTTTGTTCAATTCTGAAAAAATTACTTAATGTAAGGAAGCCGTTCAACTGGACGGCTTCTTTTTTATCTATCAATTCAAAAGGAGGAATGATGGTTTATCAGAAAATGCAAAAACTTGTTGTTGTCTTTTTATTATTTTCGATTGTTATACTTGCTCAGGAAAAAAGTTGGACTCCAAATGATGTTATGAAAATTTCTCAAGTTGTTGAAGCAGCTCCCTCTCCCGATGGAAATACAATTGCATACGTATCAACACTACCGAGGACATTCAGTGAAAAAGCAGGTGGTGACTATAGAGAGTTGTATGTTTACAACATCGCTTCAAAACAAAGCAACGAAATTATCACCGGAAAAAATTCATTAAGCTCAATTCAGTGGTCACCTGATGGTAAGCAGATTTATTTTCTTGCCCGACTTGGGGATGCAAAATCAATGCAAGTTTATTCTATTGATGCAAAAGGAGGTTCTTCTGAGCTTATTACAAGCGCGACAAGCAGTATCTCACAATATCAAATTCATCCTAATGGAGGCAGCCTCGCTTATGTTTCCACTGATGGACATACTTCAAAGAAAAAAGAATTGCTTGAAAAAGGTTTTGATGCAGAATTTTACGAGGAAGAATTTTTTGATCTTAACCTATATATTCATGATTTTAAAACAGGAAAAGGGAATAGATTAACCTCAGGTTTTTCAGTATTTGATTTTACCTGGAGTCCAGATGGCGAACATATTGCAGCATTTATAGCTGATAAAAATCTGGTTGATGATTCGTACATGTATAAAAATATTTTTCTGGTAAATCCGGTCAATGGAATGCGCACAAAAATTGTTGAAACTCCAGGGAAATTAACTTCCATGGCTTGGAGCAGCGATAGCAAGCATCTTGCATTTACTGCAGGTGTTGATGTAAATGATCCGGTTAGCGGTTCATTATTTGTTGTTGATACTCATAATCCAAAATCTTTTGCTGAATTAACTAATTATACAAAAGGATTTATCGGCTCTGTAACAAGAATAACCTGGTTGGATAATGAAACTATTTTGTATTCTTCTGAAGAGAGTGTTTACAATACGATTCGCTCACAAAAATTGGGCGAGAGTAAAAGTGATTTTATTCTTGAACCTAATAAGTTGGCACTCTCAAATTTTTCTGTTACAAAAAATGGTTTAATTCTAATTGGTAATACAAGTGAACATCCAAATGAATTGTTTCATATAGACTTGACATCAAAAGATCTTGCACGACTAACTGTTACAAACAAATGGATGAACGATTTCAAGTTTTCTAAACAAGAGAAAATCACTTATAAAGCAAAAGACGGATTAGAAATTGAAGGTGTCTTAGTTTATCCTCTTGATTATAAAGAAGGAACCCGATATCCTTTAATAACCTATATTCATGGTGGTCCCGAAGCTTCAGTCTCTAATGGTTGGTTAACCGGATATGGTTCTTGGGGACAGGCAGCTTCAGCACGCGGATATTTTTTGTTTGCTCCGAATTATCGTGCAAGCTCAGGACGCGGAGTTGAATATGCAAAAATGGATCGTGGTGATTTAGTTGGAGAAGAATTTCAGGATGTGCTTGATGGAATTGATTATTTAATCGAAAAAGGATATGTCGAGAAATCAAAAGTTGGAATAGGCGGCGGATCATACGGAGGCTATTTCTCTGCATGGGGCGCAACTAAGCATACTGATAGATTTGCTGCATCTGTTGTGTTTGTAGGTGTTACAAATCAAATTTCCAAATCACATACAACCGATATTCCGTTTGAAGATTATGCAGTTCATTGGGGAATTTGGCCTTTTGAAAACTTTGATTTGTATCTTGATAGAAGTCCCGTTAAATACGCTCATAAGAGTAAGACTCCAACATTGATTCTTCATGGAAAAGAAGACCCGAGGGTACATCCGGCGCAAAGTCTTGAACTTTATCGAATTATGAAATTACATAGTAAAGCTCCGGTAAGATTAGTTCTTTATCCGGGAGAAGGTCATGGCAATAGAAAGAATACTTCAAGGTATGATTATTTAGTTAGAACTCTCGAATGGTTTGATTATTATTTGAAAAGTGATAAACCAAAAAATCAAATTCCCGATAAATACATTGACTTTTCAATTGATTAGAACAAAATTGATTTGTCTTTAATCGATTTGTTTTTCCCCTTCAGAGGTTGTCTTATAAATTAAGACAACCTCATTGAAGAGAATTAAACACTATTTCATTAACAACAATTTCTTTGTTACTTTTTGAGCGCCGGAACTTAACTCATATAAATAAGTTCCACTCGAAAGGTTAACCGCATTAAACTCTACTGAATGCCTACCGGCTTTCATTTCCTTGTTAACAAGTTGAGTTACTTCTTTCCCTGTTATATCATAAACTTTAAGGGTTACAAAACCATCATTTGTAATCTGCCAATTTATTACAGTTGACGGGTTAAAAGGATTCGGATAGTTTTGTGATAATTCAAAAGCAATGGGTAAACTTATATCAACTTCTGAACTAAGGTTATAATATTTGGACGAGCCATCGAAATCAATCTGTTTTAGTCTGTAATTGTAAATACCATTAGACAAACCGTTATCGCTGAAAGAGTATTTTGAAGTTTCAGTAGTTGTCCCTTTACCGGTAATAAAACCGACATTATTCCAATCTTCATTTGAATTTTTTCGTTCAATTTGGAAACCGGAATTATTTTCTTCAGAAGCTGTTGACCAGTTGAGAACCACATTATTATCAATAACCAAAGAAGTAAAACTTGTTAATTCTACCGGAACATCATTAGTAACTTCCAAACTAAAATTTTGTGCAAAATTCCATTGATCCCCGTCATTACCGCCATTTAAGTTTACACTATTTCCATTTGCGAATAATGTTACCAATTGTGTTTCCGCAGGAGCTGTATAGCTAAATGTAAATGTAACAACTCCGGAAGAAGGGGCTTTCGGAGAAGTATGTGTTAATTCATCTCCAATTTTTTGTAGTCCTGTACCGGCACTTAAATTCCCCACTGATGCTGCAATATTAGTCCCGGCTGCGGTTAATGTCCCTCCTGATACTGTTACAGTATAGTCTGAAGTTTGGTTTGGAGTTAATTGAGTTGGACCTGAAATTGTAACATTTACGTTTGCTGAAGGTGTAGGATTATGACAGGTACAACCATCACCGTTTTTAAGAGTGACTCCTGTAATTCCTGTTGAGTAAGCGTAAAGGAAAAATGAAGTTGAAACAATTGTAAACACAACAGCAAAATGAAATTTTTGACCAGTTCTGTAATGTAGTCTCATAGCGTCTCCTTATATTTATTTAGTTGATTTTTTAGTAACGTATTCGCACAAAACAATTATTTGTAAAAGGGGAGAAATGATTCATCTTTTCAGAATTATGCCATTTATTGCATTGATATTGCTTACCGCAAATCTTAATGCTCAAACGTCAAATGATGAGTTGCTAACAAAATTGATTAGAGAAAGTGACAACAGTAAAATAGCAACGGTTTTGTTGAATCCAGAAAAATATAAATTACAAATAATCTATACTCAAATTGATAGAGAGGGTAATAATTACCCGATCTTCTCTTCGAGAAAATTTAATGTTGATAGTAAAAAATATTTTTATCCCGCGAGTACAGTTAAATTCCCAACAGCCCTCTTAGCCTTGGAAAAGTTAAATATTATGAATATACCGGGAGTAACTAAGTATACTTCACTAAAAATAGATAGTAACTACACAAGTCAAACTAAAGTTATATTCGACTCATCATCAACTACAAAACTTCCTTCGATTGCAAATTATTTGAAAAAAGTTTTCATCGTAAGTGATAATGATGCCCAAAATCGAATATATGAGTTCCTTGGTCAGCAATATACAAATGAAACTTTAATGAAAAAAAACTTTTTTTTCACAAAAATTTTAAACCGGCTTTCTGTTTCGCTTACCCCTGAACAAAATAGACACACTAACGGATTTACTTTTTATAATATGGATAATGTTCTTTATAGGCAGCTTCCTCAAGTCAATCCAAACGAATATAAACTCGATTTTGAATCTGTTAAGTTAGGCAAAGGGTACATTGAACGAGGTGAATTAATTAATTCGCCAAAAGATTTCAGTTACTCAAATTATTTTGGATTAGAAGATCAACATGAAATGTTAAAATCGGTTTTCTTCCCCGAAACAGTTCCGGCTGAAAGAAGATTCAATCTTACAGAAGATGATTACAAATTTCTTTATAGAGCAATGTCAATATTACCGCGGGAAAGTGATTTCCCGGCTTATCCCGATTACAAAACGTATAACGATGGTTATTGTAAATTTTTTATGTATGGAGATACAAAAGATTCAATCCCCTCAAACATACGCATATTTAACAAAGTCGGTATCGCTTATGGCTTTATGATTGATAATGCATACATAATCGACTTTGATAAAAATATCGAGTTTATGCTATCAGCAATGATTTATGTTAATGAGGACGAAATTTTCAACGATGATATATATGAATATGCTACAATCGGTTTTCCTTTTATTGCGGAACTGGGGAGATTGATTTATGCCTATGAAGTTAATCGTAAAAGAGATGTAATCCCTAATTTGGATAAGTTTAACTGGAGCCGCAACAAATAGTAGCGGCTCAAGATAATTTTTTTAGTGGTGATGATGTCCGCCTTCACCATGCGCATGCCCGTGGTCAAGTTCTTCTTGAGTTGCCGGTCTGATGTTAACAAGTTCGATATCGAATGTAAGTGTTTCACCTGCAAGCGGATGATTGAAATCAAGTGTTACATCTTCTCCATTGATTTGGGTAATCATAAAAGGAACTTGTTCTCCCTCCGGACTTTTGGTGAAGTAACTTTGTCCCTCTTCAATAACGGCATTCGGAGGGAATTCAGAACGCTTAACCATTTGAACTGCTTCCTCCTGATATTCACCATATGCATCTGCCGGAGCTAAAACTACATTTCTTTTTGAACCGATTAACATTCCGCCAATTTCATTTTCAAGATTTGGTAATATTTGTTCTTGTCCGCTTAGAAATGAAAAAGGTTTACCTTCAGATGTTGAATCAATTATTTCACCATCTTCATCTTTCAACGTAAAATATATTGAAACAACTTGATTTGGTTGTAAGGGCATTGCGCCTCCTTATTCTATTTTTGTATTAAATGATTTTGCTGATAAATTAAGGAGACAATTTAACGGTTTTTTTTTTGCTTTACTAATTTGTTAAATCAAGTAATGCGATATAAACTTTGATTGACCACAAAAGCTATTGTTTTATATCACATGGAGAGACTCATTACAAATAATTTCTTGATTATGAAATTGTAAAAGAGTAAAATTGGTGGGCTTTAATTTCTATTTTTTAAATGGATTACATCAATCGGAGGTTTTATGGATCTCTCCAAGTATTTGATCAGACCTAATAAAAAAATTAAACTCGCCGACTACTCAACTAACTCTTCCGGGAAGATTAAATCAAAAGAGCAAGCAGTTTCATTAATGGAAAAGAATATCAAAAAAATGGCAATGCTTCAAGATATGCTTTATGCTGATGACCGTTATGCATTGCTCTTAATTTTCCAGGCTATGGATGCTGCAGGCAAAGATAGCGCAATTAAAAATGTTATGAGCGGACTCAATCCTCAAGGAACTCAAGTCTTCAGTTTTAAGCAACCTTCAGCCGAGGAACTTGATCACGATTATTTATGGCGAATTAACAAATCACTTCCTGAACGAGGGCGTATCGGTATTTTTAATCGATCTCATTACGAAGAGGTATTAGTAATAAGGGTTCACAATGCTATACAAAGGGAAAAAATTCATCCTTCGCTAATTGGTGAAGATATTTGGAAAAACCGTTACCGTCAAATACGTGATTTTGAAAGATATCTTTATGAAAATGGTACAATTACTTTAAAGTTTTTTCTTCACATCTCAAAAGAGGAACAAAAAAACAGGTTCTTAAAGAGGATAGAAGACCCGACCAAAAATTGGAAATTCTCTGCTTCTGATCTTACAGAAAGAGCTATGTGGGAAGAATATCAAAATGTCTATAGCGAAGCCATAGGAGCAACTTCAACAAAAAACTCACCCTGGTTTGTAATACCTTCCGATAAAAAATGGTTTTCACGTTATGTTATTTCGGAAGCGATTGTAAAAACGCTTGAATCTTTAGACATCACTTACCCTGTAATGAATGAAGAACAAATAAATAATCTTACTTTGTACAAAAATAAACTTAACGAAGACCCGGTTGAGTAATTGACAATTTATTAAACCTATTTGACGTATATTTTTTTGAATAATATTTTTTAGGGCAATTTGTTTAATCAGAATGATTAAATAAATTGTCCAACTGATTTATTTGATTATTAACAATTATTAAACTTTTTATTTACTCTCTTGTAAGGAAATACTCTATGGCAAAAAATATCGGAGACACTAACCCTACAGAAGATATTATTTGGCATTCAAAAAATATAGACGAAACTTTTTCACTTTTGGGAACATCTCCCAATGGCTTAACTCAAGCTGACGTAGAAGATAGAATTGAAAAATTTGGGAAAAATGAACTGATCTCTGAAGATCAGATATCTCCTCTTGTATTGTTTATAAGTCAGTTTAAAAGTTTATTAATAATTATTTTAATTTTGGCTGCAGTAATATCCTATTCGATAGGTGAAATTGTGGAAGCCATTGCCATTATAATAATTGTAATATTAGCCGGTGTATTAGGATTCATTCAGGAATACAGAGCAGGGAAAGCAATTGAATCACTTAAGAAAATGGCTGCTCCGCTTGCTCATGTGAAACGCGATGATGAAGATAAAGAGATTGCATCGTCTGACCTTGTTCCCGGTGATATCATAGTTCTAAAAACCGGAGACAAAATTCCTGCAGATGCCAGAATTATTGAATCCAGCAATTTGCGAATTGAAGAAGCCTCATTAACGGGGGAATCGCTTGCAGTAGAAAAAAGCATCGAAAAGCTAGCTGCTGAAGATGTCACTTTAGGTGACAGAAAAAATATGGTTTATATGGGAACGGCAATTTCTTATGGAAGAGGAAAAGCAGTTGTTGTTCATACAGGGATGAAAACTGAATTCGGAAAAATTGCAGGGTTACTGCAATCAACCGAAAATCGTAAAACACCTATTCAAATTAATCTGGATCAACTCGGTAAAAAATTAGGCATATTTTCAATTATACTTGCCGGCTCAATGGGTTTATTGGGGGTATTAAGAGGATATGATATTTTCCATATGTTTGTATGGGGTGTTGCAGTGGCAGTGGCGGTAATACCTGAAGCATTACCGGCTGTAGTTACAATCAGTCTTGCACTTGGTGTAAGAAGAATGGTAAAACGTCGCGCTCTTATTCGTAAACTTCCCGCTGTAGAAACACTTGGAGCTACTGATATTATTTGTTCAGATAAAACAGGAACTCTTACACAAGACCAAATGACAATAAGAAAAATTTATGCTGATGAGAAAGTATTTGATTTAAGCGGTTCAGGTTATAATCCTTCAGGTGAATTCTTAATTGATAATGTAAAAACTATGCCCCTCGAAAATAAATCATTAATGATGCTGCTTCGAGGAGGTTCTCTGTGTAACGATACCAAATTAAAGAATGATGGAAGTGTATGGGAAATTCTTGGCGATCCAACGGAAGGGGCAATAATTGTTGCATTAAATAAAACCGGAGAAGATTGGGAAACGCTTCGCGAAAAATATAAACGTTTATATGAAATTCCATTCTCTTCTGAAACGAAGAAAATGACAACGGTACATCAATTCGAAACAGAAAAATTAGCATTCAGTAAAGGAGCGCCTGAAATTATTCTTGATAAATGCACATCGATTTTTCAGAATGACCAAAAAGTTTTATTGACTGATGAAATCCGTAAAACAGTTCTAGATAATGCATATACTATGGGTGAAGCCGCTCTCAGAGTACTTGCTATATCCTACAAGAATATTTCTGACGAGAATTTAAACGACGCTATTGCCGAAGATGAGCATATCTTTTTAGGGATTGTCGGTATGATTGATCCTCCACGTATGGAAGTTAAGGCTGCAATAAAAATTTGCGATACTGCGGGGATTAAACCTATAATGATAACCGGCGATCATAAAGTTACTGCGGTTGCCGTTGCAAAAGAACTTGGAATTATGAGATCAGGTAACGCACTATCCGGTACCGAATTAGAAAAATTGAGTGATGAAGAATTTGAAAAAGCAGTTGATAATACTGAAGTTTATGCAAGAATTTCTCCGGCGCATAAATTAAAAATTGTCGATGCCCTTATGAAAAAGGGGCACATTGTTGCAATGACAGGCGATGGTGTAAATGATGCTCCATCACTTAAAAAAGCTGACATTGGTGTTGCAATGGGAATCACCGGAACAGATGTTAGTAAAGAAGCTGCTGATATGATTCTTACTGACGATAACTTTGCATCTATTGTTTCGGCTGTTGAAGAGGGACGAAGTATTTTTGAAAATATAAGAAAGTATCTTGTTTTTCTATTAAGCGGAAACATGGGAACTGTTTTTGCTTTGATTGCTACTTTACTGGTTGGACTTCCGATTCCTTTGTACGCAGTTCAAATATTATTTATCAATTTTATAATGGATGGATTAATAGCGATAGCACTTGGGGTTGAACCGCCGGAGCCGGGAATAATGAATAAACCACCTCGTAAAGTTGGAGAAGGGATCTTAAATAAAGTTGCATTGATGTACATTGGTGGTGTAGGAGCATGGATATCTGTCGCGACTCTCGGAGTGTTTGTTTGGGCTTTAAATTATGGCTATTCTGAAAGTGAAGCGATTACATTATTCTTTGCTACCTTAATTGCTGCACGTCTTTTTAATGGATACAATTGTCGTTCATTAGAACAATCTGCATTTAAGTTATCATTATTCTCAAATAAAGCGCTATTACTTGGTTCTTTATTTTCTATTGCGATGACATTTGCAGTGATTTATTTGCCAGTTTTGAATCAACCGTTTAAAACTGTTCCACTCGATTTGTTTAAGTGGATAATTGTTTTTGCTGCTTCTTTTTCTGTTTTACTTTTAGTTGAAGCAACTAAATTTTTCATTAGAAAAGGAAAACTAAATTTCCTTAGAGTTATCTGATTATCTTCTCACGGGCTTGTGAATATTGAATAATAAGAGTTTCAAAAACTTCTCTAACTGTCATTATTTTATTCACAAGTCCGGAACTTTGACCGGCTTCTAAAGCCCCATCGTCAATATTACCTTCATAAATACCAATTCGTTCTCTTTTTGTTCCAAGAAGCTCTTTGAGTTGATCATTATTATATCCACTTTTTTCACCATCTAATGCTTTCTTAGCAAAATCATTTTTGATCATTCGTATCAAACCTATTTGTTTTAATGCAAGGGTGGTCCCATCATCTTTTGCATTCACAACAGCATTTTTATAATTAATATGTGCTGAAGACTCTTCAGTTGCTGCAAACAAAGTTCCTATTTGAACTGCTTCGGCACCCAGACAAAATACGGCTGCAATTTGTCTTCCATCAGCAATTCCTCCTGCGGCAATAACAGGAATATTTACAGCATCAACTAATTGAGGAATTAGACAGAGTGTTGCAATTTCATCGGGACCATTATGTCCACCGGCTTCAACCCCTTCACCAACAATCGCGTCGCAGCCCACACTCTCAGCCTTTAAGCCATGTTTTACGCTTGGGACAACGTGGACAACTATAACATTATTATCCTTAAGAAGTTTTATAAACTTGACCGGATTTCCGGCAGAAGTGAAAAATATTTTTATGTTTTGATCAAGACAAGTTTTAATTAAATCTTCTGCATCACCACGAAGTAAAGGGATGTTTACACCAAATGGATTTCTTGTAGCTTCTCTGCATTTAATAATATGTTCTTTTAATAAATCAGTTTTCATTGAACCTGCACCGATAAGTCCAAGTCCACCGTTATTAGAAACTGCCGAAGCCAATTTCCATCCGCTAACCCAAACCATTCCCGCTTGAATAATTGGATATTGTATATTAAATAGTTGAGTAATTCTGTTCTGGATATCCATGATTAAATCCAAAAATTGTGAAAATTATATTGCAAGTTGATTTGTAAAATTCTAAGTTGCAAATAATATTATATGATTTTGCAATAAAACTAAAATACGAATCTTTTTTTGATTAACTATGTAATGGTAATAAATGTTACAAAACTTATCCATAATTTTAGCAGAAAAAAGAAATTTCATGTTTTCTTTTATGGAAAATTATCTTTTCAATAGAATTGGAGTTAATCGAAATGAGATTTTGGAAGATTATAATCAATTCATAAAGGTTATTAGATTTTGTTTATTAACTACCCAAAGACCCAGACATGATATAGTTAATTTAGGATTAGAATATTTCAATGGAACATATGTTGAGTTTCGAAATGCAATTATAAACTCGGACTGGGATAATTTAATTCGAGTAACTTATTCATCCCCTGGTGTAAAACAAAAGGTAGGAAGTCTTATCTTGGAGGTGTTTATACACTATGCTGGATTGAATTTGAGATTAGAAAATAAATTATTTGTTCCTATTGATAGCCACGTTAAAAGAATATTTTCAGATTGTCTAGGGGCATATGACGTTTCTGAAAGAGGTTTACCAACCTATCCTGGGCAAAACACATATAGTATTTTTCAACAAAAACTAATGAATAATACTTACAATAATTTACCCCGTATTTACTTTGATTATCTATGGTTTGTTGGTAAAGTTTTTTGTACTTCGAAAATAAATGAAAATGACATTAATATTTATAAACGCTCATATCGGTTATGTTCAATCTGTTGGTTAAAGGATATCTGTATTAATCCAGACAGATGGAATTACTTATAAATATAGAGTGAGGTGAAATGTAATGATTATAGTTAAAAACTCATGGATACTTTTTTTTTCACTTATTTCTATCTTTATACTTTCAAACTGCAAAAAGGATGCACCCACAGATGCTCCAGAAATAATTACAAAAATTGCTGGAAAAGTTATTGATGGGAAAAGTAATCAACCTATCACTGGTGTTCAGGTAACGACCAACCCAGTCACATCTTCTGTTATTACAGGTTCAGATGGAAATTATACAATCCCCGATGTTAATCCAGGTCAATATACTATTACCGCTAAGAAAGAAGGGTATTCTGACAATTTTGTGTCCGTTTCAGTCACAGAAGGGAATACTGTGAATGCTGACATTAAGATGTTGCAAATCCAACCAGAAATTGAAGTGACCCCATTAATTTTAGATTTTAATATCGATGAGAACAACATGACTTTTTCAATTTTCAATAAAACTAAAGTTGGAAATATTGCATGGCAGATAACAAATAATCAACAATGGATGACAATAACTCCGATTAGCGGTAGCACTTCGAATGAAACTGATATTATTACCGTTAGTATAAATAGATCGAACATTGATTATGGTAATCATTCTGGATTAATAACCATAGAATCAAACTATGGGAATAAACAAATAAGTGTAATCGTTGTAAAATCAAATCCTAATGCGCCACAAATTTCGGTAACTCCACTAAACTTGGATTTTGATTCTTCGCAGACAACATTACAATTAACAATCAGAAACACAGGAGCTAATGTTCTAAACTGGGCGGCCATATCTAATGCTAACTGGTTAACAATTTCAACTACATCTGGAGGTTTGACAAGCAGTAGTCCAACAGTCCTTACAGTTGCGATCAACCGAGTTGGATTAAATCCCAATGTATACCATGGAGCAATTAATTTTACTTCTAATGGAGGAAGTCAGAGTGTAATTGTTCAAATGAAAGTGTCATCTTTTAGTCAAAATACAGGACAATATTCACTAGATGACAATACTTTAGTTTTATATCATTTTGATGAAACATCTGGAGATGATGTATACGATGCAACGAATTGGAAGCATGATGGTGGAACATTTAATTCCATTGTTGATAATGGAAAATTTTTAAAAGGGAGAAGGTTTGGTGTTGATGCACAAAATAATATTGGTTTCATGAGAACTTATTTTCCAAATCCAAGCCCGTTAAATTTTGGTTTAGAGAAATTTACTATTGAAGGGTGGATATATTTAAATGAGTACCTTGGTACAAAGTTTATACAAGTATACAATAATAATATAGCAATTCATTATTGGGGAAAAGATTTAATGTTTTTTGTATCAAATGAGATGGGGACCGAAATTACTTGGACAGTCGAAAATGTCCTTAATGTATATGAATGGACTCACATAGCTTTGACTTATGATGGCAGTAAAACTAGAACCTTTATTAATGGGCAATTAAAGAGTGAACGAAATTTTTCTGGAAAAGTAAGTGGTCCTACTAGTAGATATTTAGATATTTATGGAAGAAATACAATTATAGACGAAATAAGAATTTCAGATAAGGCAAGGGAAGTGAATGAATTTAATTTAAACAAACAATTAAACAGATCGGAGTCATTTTGGCATATAAGGCGTTAAATATTAGCACGAGTTTTTGTATAAAAACCGAAGTTTAAGAATTATCAAAACGGAAAATTTTTGCGTTATAAGGTTTTGACAAAATCGTACTCAAAAATTAAATATGTGGGTGTAATAAAAGAAATCTTTCTTTATTTCCTTTTGGAACAAGAATGAATGATTATAGTAAACTTATCCAATGCTAAACAAAGTTCTATCAGATTTATTTGGAGATTTTTTCAAAATTATAAAACTAAATAATTTATTAGAATGTTAACTTACTTGTAATTTCAAAAAAACAATTGAAAGTCACTAAAATGAAAACTTTACTCAATTCATTAATGGCAGTTTTATTTTTACTCATCAACGGATGCTCAGGAAGTTCAGAAATCGGTTCTGAAAAAACTATTGATAAGAGCGGGTCAAGTCCTGAATGGGTTTTAAAACCGACAACAGATGAAGACGATCATATTCTTGTCACCGGGGAAATCACTCAAGCAAAAGATAGATCATTTGGGATGAGCCAAGCTTATGCTGACGGTTTGCGAAAACTGATGAATATGATGCAAAATAGAGTGAAAACTCAATCCTCGTTAGCTATGAGTGGAAACAATATGAACGAAGACGATATAGGGAAATTTAGTGAATTTGCAGTTGGTTGGGTGAGCGACACTAAAAATATTTCAGGAGTAAAAAACCCTGATTTATATTGGGAAAAAATTGAGAAGAAAACGGCAGAAGGAGTGACTTACTATTACAATTGTTATTCTCAATTAAGTATTTCTCGCATTGACTATAACAAAGCGCTCGAAGGAGCTTTTAACGAAATTAAGAAACAAGCTGTTGCTGAGAATAATGCAAAAGCTGAACAGACAGCGAAAAGCTTAATCAATGAGTTAAATAAATAGTTAGAGTTTAGAGAAATATTTTTTCCAACTATATTCATTCAAGTTATTTTGTTAAAGTAGCATTTAGTGAAATAGTTTAATTAATCTTGATAGGTTAATCGGGATGTTTAACATTAATTTCCGATTTGGGTAATCATCCCGATATTTTTAAAGATAGAGATCAAATGAGAGTATTTAAATTAAGCATCTGTTGTTTTTTCCTTGTGTCCTCCATTTTTGCTCAACCCTCTTGGGTGAACAAGCCACCGGCTGGTTACCTGAATGACTTCTTTGTTGGAAGGGGTATTGGTTTTACTAAGACAGAGGCAACCCAAAAAGCGTTCGAAGACGCTGTAATTTCAATCATGAGGAATTTTAAAGTAACTATTAATTACTCTGAAGATAATAAAATTATAAGTGAGCAAAGAAACTATAACGATTCAATTCAAATGGATATAGTTCGTAAATCAGTACAAGAACTGCGCTTTGATGGAGAATCCAGAACTATAAACCAACTAAAACAAGTTGAAACATTTTATGAATCTAATCAATCTGGTTTTGAGGCATTTGTACTTCTATCGTTGCCTAAAAAAAATCCCATTTCACCACCTACAGCGTTTTCTCCGATTTGGCGATCAGCTCTTTTGCCTGGATGGGGACAGTTGTATCGAGGTGATACATTTAAGGGTATAACATTTTTTACTCTTACTTTGGCGGGTATTACAAGCGGATTAGTTTTTGATCAGCTAAGCAATGAAGCAGCGATAAATGCACAATCTGCAAGAACACAAGCGAGGCGTGATTTTTATAATAACGAAAAAAAAACAACTTATACTTACAGCATGATTAGTTTTGTGGGTGCAGGTGTATTTTATGCATGGAGTCTTGTTGATTCAATTATAGTAAAAAGTGACAATCTTTATGTAAATCTTGAGAGCGGAAATTCTTATGTCTCAATTAACATGACTCTAAGAGTAATATTGGAGAAATAAAAGTTAGAGACTATAAAGGGAAAATTTTTAACAAAAAAGTTTCTTTTAAAGCATCAGTTCAAAAAGAAAAGGTAAGCTACACATATAAATTAGGATTCTTTAATGGTATTGTAGTGCGTGATGGTAAAACAATTCCATTGGCTTCTTCAGATTGGGATAAGATATAGATTAAAAACGTTATATAACAATCCCCTGTTATTTGTCAACAACCACATAATTCCCCAGCTGTAGGTTCACAAGATTCCCCACCTTGATTGCAAATATAGCGATTCTAATTTCTCATAAAAAATGGCTCCTTACCGATTTTGTTTTTTAAG
>JAUXVN010000091.1 GCA_030684555.1 Ignavibacteria bacterium | reverse complement strand
AAGCCAAGTTATTCCCCGATTTTAACCTGACGGAAGGAAGAAACTTGTTAACAGGCTAAAGATGCCTAGCGACTCAACCTTCTCTTCCGCAAGTATATGAATATTTTCTTTATTATTTTAGCGTTACTTTAAACATACAAGCCAATCAAGCGGACGCCGTATTCGCTTTTGGCTTTTTGAAAATTTTAGAGTTTTTCGTTCCGTTTCGGCTGTGTTGTTCAAGGTTGTTCTTTTAAATAATTTTTTTAATAAATAAAAAGTTGTTGCTTTTATTCGGCATCTTTGTTCTGGGGCGCCGCTTATCGGCAACGTCGTTATGGGTTTAGAAAAAAATTGTGAGGCAAACAATGAAGAATAATATAAAAGGAATATTGATTGGTTTGTCAATAGCAGTTATGCTTTTTTATAACGCTTCAGATGGAAAGATACTTTTCAAATAGTTAGATTTAGAGAAACAAAAAGTAAGGTGAAGTATCATGTCGAAAGAATTAAGTAATTATACGGCAGAATTCAAACTCTGAGATAAGGTTATAACGTCCCTTTTAGGGTGATTCCCCCCTACTTTGAAAAAAAACATTTGATTTTATGACAAATTGAATTAAATTTAGCCACTCAGTTAATTTTGACTGAGAGGTTTATTCATTTATATTATTAGAGGTTCTGGTGAGCACTAAGTTATTTGTTGGGAGCCTTCCCTGGTCAGTTTCAGATGATTCTTTAAAATCAGTTTTCGAACCGTTTGGAGAAGTTGTATCTGCTAAAGTGATCAAAGATCGTCAAACCGGTCGTTCAAAGGGATTTGGCTTTGTTGAAATGGCTAACGATACAGAAGCAAATAAAGCTATGACAGCTTTAAATGGTTCTGATCTAAGCGGACGTAACATTATTGTTAACGAAGCAAAGCCAAAAGGATAATCACTTTATCTGTGAGTTTCCCAAAGCGGGCGTTCTTTTTGAACGCCTTTTTTATTTTAAATTACTTCAGTTGCTAAACTTATCTTTTCACCAAGACTAGCCGATAATTTATCTCCCCTTACAACTTTACTGACTCCGGCAGGAGTTCCGGTGTAAATCAAATCTCCTTCTTCGAGTTTCATTACTGAGGAAATGTATGATACTAACTGTTCAGGATTAAAAATCATTTTTGTCAATGGATCAGATTGTTTAACCACTCCGTTAACGCTTAATTCTAATTTCATCTCCAATGAAAAATTCATTTCAGAAGCTTCAACAATATTTGAAAGAACTGCAGATGTATTAAAACATTTTGCTAACGTCCACGGATGTCCTTTAGATTTTAGAATATTTTGAATATCACGCAAAGTCATATCAAGACCCACACCATATCCGGTTATTGCATTTTTTGCTTCTTCTTCTGTAACAGATTCACAATCTTTTCCGATTAAAAGAACGAGTTCAACCTCGTGATGCATATCGTCTGAGAAATCGGGATGAATGATTTTTTCTCCCGAAAAAATTAATGCAGATGTTGGTTTGAGAAACAATACCGGTTTTTCGGGAACTTCATTCCCTAATTCTTTAACATGCTCTGCATAATTTCTCCCAACACATACAATTTTCCCTACAAAAAATTCTATTCCGTTTGATGTGGTTATTTTTTTCATTTATAGACTTTCATTTTTTTTCAAAATTAAATTAATGGGGTGGCAATACCAACACGGTAATCATTAAAACCTCGGTGAGTTAATTTCCATGAAAATTCAAATCGCACGGGAGACAAAACATGTCCTACTCCAAATCCGGTTTCTATAAAAGGTTTTTTGAATTCATAAAAGGGATGATTGTTCATTGACTTACTTTCGGTTGAGATTGAAGTCCATGCCACATTTACAAAATGAGTCAGATGAATTTCAAGTTTTTTCAAGAATGAAATTCCAAGCCATCTGAATGGCTCATCTTTAAGATTGTTAAGAAAAGAAAAAGCAACTCCTCTATCCGCCGCAATTTCATTAACAAATAAAGTTCGGAATGAATTATCTCTTCCGGTTAAATTAATATTTCCCGGGAGCGAGTAATAATTCTGGATAGGAATTGCACCATCAGCATAAAAAGCGTATAAACGGAGATCAATTGAAGTTTGACCGAATGAACCAAATGAACTTCGCGCACGAAATTCATAATTCACAAAATCGAGATCGGTTTTAATAATAGAATTATTTGAAACCGTAACATCTCCACCGAACGTAAAATAACCGCCGGATGAAGAGACTCTTCTTCTGTAAAGTCCATCTTCAATATAGTTTCTGAAATCAAAGTTAAAACCGAATTTTAGTGAATTAAGCGAAACATCATAAATCGGAAGATTTGGTCTGAATGCTCTATTTTTTGCGAAGAAAGAAAAATCACTATTTTTTATAGCTTGCTTATCGCTACGGTTTTCGAATCCTAAACTTAAGTTTAATATCGGGAGGACTTCACCGGTAAATTTTAACGATAATCCTTTTGAGTAATAATAATCGTTGAAGTCATCTTTAGAAAGGAGTGCAAGAAGTGTTGTAGAAAATTCGTTATAATCAGAAGATTCTGAAAAAAGTATATTAAGCTTATCGTAAACTTCAAAAGTTATTTTATGAGTTCGATACTCTCCTAACAAATAATTTGCATTTAGATTCCATTTTACTTTTTTGTCGGCAAATCCATAGTTCAATAACAAATTAGAATTTAAGCGATTGTCAAATAATCTTCGAGTTTCAAATCCATAATCAATTGTATGTCCTTCAACACGATTGTAATGATACATCGCAATCGGAGCAAAAATGGAGAAGTTGTCAGTTATACCGATTCTTGGTGAAAGAAAAGAAAATCGATCCCAAAATGTTACCGGAACATTTTTAACACTATCGATTCTCTCATAAGCCTTTAGTTCATCGGAAGTATTGGGTATTCTCTGCATCGAAAACCAATAAGTTGAATCCTTTTTATCTGCATCGGGAAAAACCGTAAGAATTGCTCTGTCGAAAAAATCATCTTCAATCGGCTCATTAATTTTATAGTCATACATTATTGTGCTTATTTCGAAACCGAGTTTTATAAGTCCCAATACATTTGCGGTGATAATCAAATGATAATCAACAGGCATATAAATATCATTTTCAAACGGATAAAATTGCTGGTAGATTTTAATCGTATCCAATAATCCACCCGTATTAGCAGCACGATTCAATTCTAAATTTACTTGCAGCAAATCGAAGGTCACGGCAGAAATGTAAATATCGCCTGTAAAACCGGGGTCAATCTCACGCTCCGGAGTCATTTTGATTTTGTAAACCGGATGATTATTAATTGAGACGGTATCATCAATATAAAAGAAATAGTATGAAAGTGAATTATCTGAAAGCGGACTCGGTAAATCATTTCCGAAGAACTGAATATCATCGGAATAAAAGTTTTGAATTATTCTTCCTCCGGTTAATGTATTTATTGATGAGGGGAAGTTAGAGCTTTGTTTCCGCGCCAAAATTTGTTCTTTATATTTGTTTGGCTTTTTATAAAATCCGGTACTTTGATTTTCAAGAAGTCCGGTGATTTTCAATGCCGAAGTGTCATTTCCTAAACTGATTGTTGCACTATTTCCCTGTGCACGAAACTCCTCAGTAGTTTTGATTATCCCTTTGGTATAAGCATTTAATGTATAAGAATTGAGCAGCTGGTTCCTTTCATTTTTACGTTTGATTGCCTTTTCAATTATTGCAAGTGCGGGATTTACTCCCGGTATAACAATCACTTCTTTAAGATTTACAATTGACTCAATTAGCTCAATCTTTAATCCATCAATATTTTCATTTACTGTAACTGTAATTGTATCGGAAACATAACCGATAAATGAAGAAATAAATTTATACTTCCCTTTAGGTAATCGAAATTCAAATAAACCTTCGCGGTTGGTTGCCGTTCCGGTTGATGTTCCGGCAATTCTAATATTAGCATAAGTTAAAGGGGATTTGGTAGTTTTATCAAAAATTTTCCCGTTAATAGAAAAATTCTGCGAATAGAAAATAGAAGAGAAGAGAATAACGAAATAAATTGAAAATCTGAAAATCATTAGTTGAACTCCGATTATTAATGAAGAATCCAAAAATAAGTTAAAGCTATGGGATTCTGTAATTTTTATTGAATAAATAGAGTTAAATGTGATAAACGGAATAATTTCAAATCTAAAATCACATTTAAAAAATATCAAGGTTTTTACATGGAATAAAATTCATTATTTTTCCCCCACACATAAAATTTAATAAAACAAAAGGAAAAATTATGAAAATGAAATTTTTTGGTATGCTTTTAATCCTATCGAATTTGTTATTCGTTAATATAATAGCAAATGGAAATTCTGAAATAAATAATCAATTGATAGCGGATTCATCTACAACAACAGTTATAGATGGAATTACTGCAGAAGATATCTTTGCAAAATATTTATCGGCTATCGGTGGCAAAGAAGTTTTATTAAAAGTGATTGACAGAACAACTCTTATGAGTGCAACTTTCCAGGATTTCAATATTGATATAACGGTTTACCAAAAAGCACCGAATAAATATTTACAGTCGACTTCATTTTCCGGACAAGAAACTTTCATGGTTTATGATGGGACAAAAGGATATCAACAATCATTTATGGGTAGTGGAGATATTGTTGGGGACGAACTTGAAATGTTAAAAATTGAAGCATCACTTCATTTCCTCGCTAATTGGATGGAGTTTGGTGTAAAATTGGAACTCGCAGGTACACAAAAAATAAATGATAAAGATGCCTATGAAGTTAAAATGATTTTACCTTCCGGTACTACAATTACACAATCCTTTGATGCTGAAAATTATTTGAAAATTCGTGAAACAAAATCAATAAGTTCACCGCAAGGGACAATTGATGTTACAATTGATTACTCAGATTATCGTGATGTTGAAGGGGTGAAATATCCATTCAAACTAACTCAAGCAGCCGGAGGGATGAAACTTGATTTCGATGTAACCGGCATTATGGTCAATAAAGGCATTGCGGACGAGATTTTTAATAAAAAATAATCGGTATTGAAAAAAATAAGACTATCAGAGAAACTCATCACTACTGAAAATCGTATAGTGATAAAATGGAGTTACTCTGATAGTCTTTCTTTCGGAAGAATAAATGAATAAAATATCAGTTGTTGTTTTTGACCTTGGCAATGTGTTGATACCGTTTAATTATCAAATTATGATAAACAAATTAGAAGTAATTGAATTAGGACTCGGACAGCGTTTCGTAGAATATTATCAATCACATTATGAAATTCATCGTAATTTTGAAAAAGGATTAATCGAAGAAGAAGATTTCATTAATTTGATGCTTGAAACAATAAATTACAAAATTGATGGCGAAACTTTTTGCAAATATTACTCTGAAATCTTCACAATAAATGAAAATGTTATCGAACTACTTCCGATTCTAAAAGAAAAATATAAACTTGTACTTCTCTCCAACACTAACGGAATCCACAAAAAATATGGCTGGGAAAATTATTCATTTATAAATTACTTCGACAAACTAATCCTTTCACACGAAGTAAAAGCAGTTAAACCTGAGCGGGCAATTTATTTGGAAGTTGAAAAATATACTTGCCGTCCTTCAGAAGAACACATTTTTATAGATGACGTTCTTGAATATGTAGAAGGAGCAAAAAATATGGGATGGGATGGAATTCAGTTTTTAGGATATGATTTTTTGGTCGAACAGCTTAAAGTACGAAACCTATTATAAAGTCCCGCCAATACAAAAATAGTTTCCTTTTAAAACTGAATTAGAACTTCTATCTTTGTTTCCAAAACAATAAAGAATCTTAGGTGAAAATGAAAGCAGATACAGGTGTTTTATTAGTTCAATTGGGAACCCCGGACAGTCCCTCGGTCAAGGATGTAAGAAGATATTTGTCTGAGTTTCTAAATGATCCGCGTGTGATTGATATTCCTACTCTGTTAAGAATGATTTTGGTCAATTTAATTATCGTCCCTTTCCGTGCACCAAAATCAGCAAAAATATATCAAAAATTATGGACAAAAGAAGGCTCACCGCTTTTACTATATAGTCTTAGTCTTCAAGAAAAAGTTCAAGAAGTACTCGGAAATAATTTTGATGTTGAGCTTGCGATGCGTTATCAAAATCCATCAATGGATATGATTTTGGCTAAAATGAAAAAAAAGCAATACAAGAAAATTATTGTTCTTCCGCTTTTCCCGCATTATGCATCTGCAACAACCGGTTCGGTTTTTGAAAAAGTTATGAAAATAGTTAAAGATTGGTGGGTAATTCCGGAAATAGTTTTTGTAAATCAGTTTTATGATGATGAAAATTTTATCAATGCTTTTGTTGAAAAAGGGAAAAAATATCTTCACCGTGAGTATGATCATGTATTATTCAGTTACCACGGACTTCCAACCAGACAGGTAGATAAAGTTTATGAAGATGGTAAACCATGCAGCGACCATAATTGTGAAACCGAAATAACTCATGAAAACAAATATTGTTACAAAGCCGCCTGTTATGCTACCACCCGTTTAATCGCCGAAAGATTATTTATTCCTAAAGAAAAATATACTGTTTGCTTTCAGTCCAGATTAGACAAAAATTGGTTAGAACCCTTCTCTGATAAAGTTGTTATTGAGTTGGCAAAAAAAGGGGCGAAAAAATTGTTGGTGTTTAGTCCTGCTTTTGTTGCTGACTGTCTTGAAACAACAATCGAAATTGGGTTGGAATATCAGGAGCTGTTTGTAGAACATGGCGGCGAAAAAGTTCAGCTTGTAGAAAGCTTAAACGATGATCCACTTTGGGTTGAAACGGTTAAGGAGATAATCCTTAAAAACAGTTAGTCAGCCCCTTGTTGATGTTGTAGAGACGTAGAGTGCTACGTCTAAACAACCCGGAAATGATGAAGATGCTGAATCAATTCGCCCGTGGCGAACAGCATGAAACACTCACTCTTCCGTCACGCTGTTGTCAATCAGCGTCTAACCCTGAGCAGAAAACCTCCGAGGTTTTGACAAACGATATATCCTATCACTTGTTTGTTAAATTAAAAAATCAAGAATATTTTCTTAAAAACATTCACTTAAACCTCGGAGGTTGGAAATTAGATGTAATAATTCTTAAGTTGAATGAAATAACTTTCATAATTCTTAGAAAGTAGTAATGAAAAACCATTCAAACAAAATAGTGTTGATATTCCTATTATTATTAGCGCTCCCTCTCCACTCCGAAATCCGTTACGTAAGCAAAAACGGAAGTGCGCAGCCACCATACACAAGCTGGGCTACCGCAAGTGACAGCATACAGAAGTGCATAAACATAAGCAGTTTTGGTGATACTATTTATGTAGGTAACGGTACTTATATAGAACAAGTCTTTATGATAAACGGATTATCATTAATCGGTTCCGGTTGGGATAGTTGCATTATTGATACGAGATCACTCTCTTATCCACAAAGTTTTTACTCAGTGACTATGAAAGACAGCTGCACTCTTGAAGGCTTTCATATAATAGTAACAAACACAACCGGGGGATCGGGTATAAAATGTTGGCCGGAGGTAAATGACCCGCCATATTTTCATGGAGAAATAAAAAACAACAAAGTATCTATTTCTAATAATGGAATTTTTACAAGTGATGCATTCTTGACAATAAAGAATAATATTATTGAAAATGTAAATTATGGAATTTGGGTAGATGCAACAAGCACAACAGTAATCGATTCAATATATAATAATTATATGTTAAATATAGGCAATTTTGGCATAATCACCATCTTAAGTTCAAAAGCAATAATATTTGATAATATAATTAAAGTTAATCAAAATGTCGCAACCGCAATACATAGTTTGGGCACGTCAATAGTATTTAACAACATTTTACTAAACAGTTCTAGGGGTGACTATGGGTTTAGGGGCAGTACCGCACCTTCAGAAATTAGAAATAATATAGCAGTTAATTTTAATGTCGGATTAGCTGTGCTTCCGATGTGGAATACTAGAAACAATGTAGCACAAAATAATTCAATAGGATATAAAACAGGGGGTGAATTTCCTGATGCAAAATACAACAATGCATGGAACAACGGAACAAATTACTCTGGATTTGCACCCGACAGCACAAATCTATCGGTCAACCCAATGTTTACAGATGAGGACAGCTTAAACTTTCATTTACAAATGTACTCACCGTTAATAGATGCCGGTGACCCCGAAATATTGGATAAAGATAGTACACGAAGTGATATTGGACTTTATGGAGGACCATATGGCGCATCTTACAAATACCATGATATTGCCCCCCGGACCCCCAAAGGGATAACAGCTTCAATTGATTCAAACTATATCACAATAAGCTGGCAGCCAAATACAGAATCAGATTTTCATCATTATCGTTTGTTCAGAGACACTCTTGCCGGATTTATTGCTGACTCACTCAGTCTTGCAGCTGAATTGAGGACAACTATCTATACCCACCCGATACCAAAAGTCGACAGACTATATTATAAACTGACAGCAGTTGACAATCAAAA
>JAUXVN010000035.1 GCA_030684555.1 Ignavibacteria bacterium | reverse complement strand
TATCCTGCCAGCCGTTTACTAATACTTCTACTATTTCTCCTTTTATGTCATAGATGTATAGTTTTACATATCCTCCTTCTTTTAGCCGATACGGGATTATTGTCCTCGGATTAAATGGATTAGGATAATTATTCAGTAGTTTGTATTCTTCTAAAACCAAAGGAGGAAATTCTGCATTTCCGGTTATAGTTATGGTTACTTCTTCTCCCGGGGCTGATTGATTTCCGGTTGAGTCTATTGCTGTTACTAAATAATAATATTTTGTTTCACTGTTTCTGTAAGGAAGGTTTTCTCTGAATAAGCTATCTGTTGTTTCTCCAACTAACTTTGTTGAGTCATAGATAAATCCGGTTACTGTATCTCTGTATATTCGGTAGTTCTTGAAATCTACTTCTGTGTTTTTATTCCATTTCAGAACAATTTGTTTTTCTTCATACGCTCCGGTTATGTTCCTTGGTGGTTTAGGGGCTAAATCCATATAGGTGTATTTTTCTCCGTAAGGTCCTCCAAATAAACCTATATCGCTGCGGCTTCCATCACGGTCAAGTATCTCCGGATCACCGGCATCTATTAACGGTGAGTACATTTGCAAATAAAAGTTTAAGCTGTCCTCATCTGTAAACATTGGATTTACCGATAGATTTGTGCTGTCGGGAGTGAAACCTTGATAATTATTTATTAAATTATCCCACATGTTGTTGTACTTGATTAAGGGGTTATTATTTTCTCCTTTTTCTATTCCATATCTACTGTTCATCACTACATTGTTAATTATCTTATTATAATCTAAACCGACTATCCCTTGTCCGAATTTCCCTACAATTACATTATTCTTTATAACTCCGGATGCTCTGCTTATATTAATACCGAATCTCCAATCGTTAGTCGTTTCTGATTTAATCACTATATTATTTTCAATCGTTATTGGGGCGGTGTTCCACCTAAATATTGCCTCTCCGTCTTTATTAATTAATATTATATTGTTCCTTATTTCAGTTATTGGATCACCGCCGAAGCTTACATATATTCCTATATCTATTGCCTCTATATAATTATCCTCAACGAAATAACGACTGGGTCCGAATACACTACTTAAATTGAGGCCTGTGATACTGTTCGTGATTATGTTTTTTCGGATTATTATGGAATCTGAATCTCGACTAATTTTTATTCCCGTACCAACTTGGTCAATATAATTAAACTCAATTCTCACATTTTTAATTTTCCGAGGATCTTTTATGCCGAAACCCCAATAATCATTCACAGAATAGATTTCACTAACTATTATCTTAAACCCCCTCAACAGTGTTGTATCGGATATTGTTACTGCATAAAAACTACTTGGCTGCACTAACTCCCTTGTATCAATCACACAACTATCCATGCCGCTCCCAATTAAGGATAAGCCAGGTATCATTGCTATTTGTTCTTTATAAACTCCGTTACCTACATAAATAGTATCACCAAAACTGCTTATGTTTATGCACTTCTGAATGCTGTCGCTTGCAGTAGCCCAGCTTGTGTATGGTGGCTGCGCACTTCCGGTTTTGCTTACGTATCGGATTTCGGAGTGGAGGGGGAGAGCTAATACTATTAGGAATATCAGCACTATTTTGTTTGATTGGTTTTTCATCATTGCTTTCTGATAATTATGAAAGTTATTTCATTCAACTTAGGAATTATTGCATCTAATTTCCAACCTTCGAGGTTTTTAAAACCTCGAAGGTTTTTATCATCAGCAGAAGTTATTAATTAACCTGCTCCAAGTCTACTATCTTCCTCCTTAAAGGGAAATGGTTTCCAACTGTCGAGAAGTGGTTCTCGACAGCCGTGGAAATAGCTCTTCTTTTAATACTTCTCTTTTTGGAAACCCCATGCCCGCATTTCGGATTTATATGTATCCGGATAGTTTCCCTTCAATACGTTTATTATTGCGACTAAGTGTTTTTTTATCTCTTCCTTTAGAACATTCTTTGCGCTTACTTTACTGGCAACTGATTCATCCATCCCCGCTGCCTCTTGTTTTAGCGGTAGATATTGTGTGCGGATATTTTCCCAGTAAGCTGCGCCGTATGTTCTTCCACTCAAGCCGTCTCTATCAAGTGCTTCAAGAATTAGATTAAGTGCAGAGATACGGTTATCTCTATCAGCCGGAATTATGTATTTATTGCCGGTTTTAATCAGCCCGTATTGCGAGTAATGGGATTGATCATCTTTGTTGTAAAGCTCTTTAAGATAATCTTTAATAAATCCGATACCGACGTCTATCTGTTTGTCGAGATTTTTAAGTTGATTTGTAACTACAGGGCGGCGGCTCCCTTCCGAAATACGTGCAGTTAATATTTGCTCATAATCTGTTGTTTTACTGACAAGATTATCGGCAGTTGACCAGATTAACGTTATAGCCGGTGTATTCCGCCATTTTTCTGTAACGCTTTTTGCCGTGGTTAATAAGTCAAGGTTCGCAGCCGGAAGATTCCTCTTTGAAGCTTTTTCTTTTGGTTCAAGACCTGGTGTGTTTTCTGTGATTTCGCCCATAATGGTTCCTTACTATTTAGATGATTATGTTATTTAGTTAAGGGCAACTCTAAAAACTTTATTTAACTCTGTTCGAAAATCCGGTTTGGCAGCATATAACTGTTATCCGCTACTTTACAGATTAGTTTTTACAGGAGCCCTTAAATGAGTTGTTATCCCAATTTCATTTTCATTTGTAACTATATTTAAATATAATCTAACCTGGTTTTCCATTTTATCATACTTTTTCTAACCGAATGTCCCCTCATATGCTCAAATTCTGGGAGACCGTAACTGTATAGTGCCTTGTTACACTTGTTTTAAGGCATACTGCAACTGCATTGTGCCTTGTTACATTTGTTTTTGGGCATACTGCAACTGCATTGCGCCTTGTTACACTTGTTTTTGGGCAGAAGGCAACTGCATGGTGCCTTGTTACATTTGTTTTTGGGCAAACGGCAACTGCATGGTGCCTTGTTACATTTGTTTTTGGGCAAACGGCAGTTGTAGGGTGCTTAAAATTGTTCAGTTTCGGCTACAATCTATTGATGTCTATTTTGTATTTGCTTTCTCAAAGAACGGCGTTGCGCCTAATCCACCGCCCATAACAACAATGTAGCTTTGAAAAACGAACGCCAATAATTCTATAAAAACTTTTTATTACAAACTACCTCAAAGAGCAACTGACTTTTATAACGCTACTTTATTACCAAACAAATACCGCAACGTTTAAAGCGATCCACCTTGCAGAACTGGTTAAACCAACACTATAAAAGATCTTTTACAGTAAATATTTCTATATGAGAAAATTGTTTATCATTTTTTTTAAGTTTTCCAAGAATATCTGCTTGAAAATTTTCTGAAATAACTATATCTACATATGGAACTGAATTATAAATAAGAATATCAAAAATATCTTGAGTCTCTGGTTGTCTATCTGCAACATAAAATCGATAAAAAACTGTATATAGTGCAGATTTTACTGATGGGAATGCATCACAATCTATTGATTCGCCTTTCTTCATTCGTGATATAACCCATTGTGGATTTTGCGAAGTTATATACTGTAGAAAAGCATCATTGTAAAATTTCTCAGCATCAGAAGTATTGAAATGTTTATTGGAAGAAACAAAATTACTTTTCAAACTCAGAATAGAATTCAATGAGTCTTGTTTTAATTTACATTTCCAATCCTTCTCAGCTTGTATAATCTCAGGAAGACAAAACAATTTTGTTAATACATTTTTCAAGCTATCTTTTTCCGGTTTGAGAAATGAAAATGCAAACAATATCGGATCAATATTTTTATAAAATGGGTAATTCTCATATTCATCTAGTAAAATGTGATCTGGAGTTTTCAGAATAAAAAGTGGTATGATAGAAAAGAATTCAACGAATTTTTCATATAATATTTGTTTTGATCGCAATTCGAAAATAGTCCATATTGCAACACAAGGATGAGACGGCGAGTTACGATTAAGTATAATTTCAAAAAACTTTTGCCTTTCTGAATTATTGCTTGCCACTATTCTGCTTATAATACAAGTATCCAACAAACAGAGTTTATATTCTTTACCATTTTCTTTAATCATATCTTTAACAAATATTTGTTGGTATAACGACATGTCGATAAGCGGTGCCCCAACACAAGATTGCCACTTAAAAAACAACTGCCGATGATTAAGCAAACTGTGTGTAAATTTCTTCAAACACACAGTTTACAACAATGTTATTTAATAGAACTACTTTTAACAAGTTTGCCGATACGGTACAACTAACTCTAAAACTTCTAAAATGCCAAATGCGTAAACGGTGTACGCTTGATTGGCGGGTTATACAAACATTACAGTAAAGATAGCAAAAGTGGTATTTTAGGTAATAGCTCTGTTGCAAGAATAGAGCCAGCTGCACTTTCTAAAATACTTGTTAAACTTCCGATACTTTCAAGTAATATATTTTTTTTCGGTTTACTTGAATTAAGTTGTGCTTCGATTGTAGATATTTCAGCATCTAACTCTTTTTCATCTTCAATATCTAATTTTAATTCACTTTTTCTTCGTTTTAAGATTTCAATAAAATCTTTAAAGTTATTATTATTCCCTATCGTAAGATTGACTATTTGTTTGCTATTAATATTCCCTTGTTGGATTTGGGAATTTTCCATATGATGAATGTTAATAATACTTACGGGTGGAAAATAAGTAGTTGATTCTTCAGGATTGGATAAAGCTCTTTCAATTTCAACAATACCATAATGAGTGATTACGATTTCGCCCCCTATAGCAAAAAATTTGGTTAGACCTTCTCCGTCTAAATAATGGACGATATTTTTTGTTTCTTGGTAATCAAATCCTAATTCTTTACCTATTTCAAACATATTAAAAAAATTATGTTCATCACCACCGCTTTTATTGTATAATGTTTCTAAAAACATAAATCGTTTTCTTTTTAATTCTATTATTTGTTCCATTATTTATCCTTGCTTTGTTTGTATAACTTATACTTGAGCCGATTGAAAGCAACTATGCAAAATGATGAATCTGGGAGAGTAGTTAAATTACCCCGATATGTAAATCCGTTTCCGGTGTAAGCACTGAAGAAGTAAACCAAAACAACCCCTTCAAAAAAAATTGAAAAAAAAACATTAAAGAAAGCATACTTTAATATTGTTGATGCAATTATAACAAAATTCTTGAAAGTGTCAAATGTTGGCCATCACACACTAATTTTTATTTAAATTTTGACACAATCAATCTCCAAGGTTTTCAAACCTTGGAGATTTCTATTGAAATCATTTCATCAATACCATTTTTTTAATGTCGCGATATTCAGCGATTCTAATTACGAGGAAGTAAATTCCGCTTGCATTTTTTGAAGCACTCCACTTAGTGTTATACTGACCGGCGAGTGTAAATTCTGATTTTAACACTTCAACTTCCCTTCCGAGAACATCATAAACGATTATTGATAAATCGCCATCAACAGGTATCGAATAGTTTATATTAGTTTCAGGATTAAAGGGATTGGGAAAATTCTGTGAAACTTTGAATTCGTTGGGGACAATGTTAGTTCCACTGAATTCAGCATCATAACCAAGTTTGAACTTTCCAAGTTTATTTACATGTGTCTTTATTGTTTTAGTCGATGTGTAAACCTGACTTCGTAGGGGCTGCCATAGGATTCCATCTGATGTTTCAACTTCCTGGAAAATGAATAATTTACCTTCATCTTCACAAGTGAAATCAGAATAATCAAACTCAAGTGATAAAGAATTTGTAAGTTCTTTTACCGGGCTAAAAATATAAATTGTCTCTTCGTGCAATTTTTCATCATCAGAAACTAACTTAATTTTTTCCATATCAGCCAAAAAGAATGTTGTTTCATTTAATTCATTACCGGTGATATTTAGTCGCCCTTTATTGTCAAGAGATTTCACAATAGCAGGTTTACCCGGAATAACTTGTTCAACATTAAAGTTTCTGGAAGTATCATTCTCAATTCCCTGCACAGTTTTTATGGAAACAAAAAGGGTGTAGCTTCCACTTGCCTTAAACTGAACCGAACCGTTATATGCAAATTTACTGTTGCCGGTTTGTGACATATCTATTAACGTTGTATCCGTCGGACCGGTTATTTGAACAAATGGATTTTCTGAAAGAAGCGTATCTGAAATAACAACTACTTCTGCATAACGGGTAAGTACCGGATTTTGGAAGAGTGTCGTAAATATTCTTGGAATCTTTACATAAATAGAAAAATTACTTGACGATAGCCCGATTGTATTAGGTCTTTCAACATCTGTAATTCTAATCATACAGAGATCGGATGGTGTATTCGGAACTGTCCACTCATAACTTTTAAGTCCGGGGGCAAATGATGAGACACTTGAAGCTACTAATAACCAGTTTTCACCGTTATCTGTTGAATATTCTATATTAACCGAATTAACATTGTTGCTTTCCCATTGAATTGTTTTTTTGATTCCAACCTTTATTTGTTCCTCAGGAACAGGATTAACAACAGTTATTCCCGGACGATAAATTGTGAATGTTCCGCTTGTATCGCTGAAGGACGAATCTTCTCCATCAAAAATTCGCAGTCGAACAGTTGTCGAAGGTGTATTCGGAATCAACCAGCTAAAACTATTTGCAGATGCAGGAACTGAATCAATTACTGTCAACCAATCTGTACCGGTATTTGTTGTGTATTGAATTTTTAACCATTCAGAATATTGCGAAGTCCATTTAACTTCATAATTCAGACCTGTCTCCCAATTTTCATTTCCGAAAGGCGATAAGAGGGTAACAATAGGAACCGCAACTGTAAATGGTACATCTGATGTATCACCAACAGAAAGATTATTATCAGCAAGAATTCGAATTTTACATTCCGTTGAAGTTATAGCGGGAACTGTCCATGTATATTTTCCAGAATCAGCAGGCTGATTCTGTTGAATCGTAAACCATGCGGCTCCATTATTTGTTGAAAAATCAATCCTTACAGTTTGAACATCATTGCTTGTCCATTCAATACTTTTTTGACTTCCCGAACGCCAAACAACCGGAGTATTAGGATGAGTCAATACTAATGATGGCTTGTAGATTGTGAAAACTGCATCGGTTGTATCGCCCCGTTCACGATTTGTAAAGTCGAGTATTCTGATTTTACATTCTTCAGATGAAACTGCCGGAACAATCCAGTTATAAGTTTCTTGACTTCCTTGAATGAGTGAATCAATATTAACCCATGATGTTCCATTATCGATACTATACTGAATAATAACAAATGTGAAATTCGATAAAACGGAACCATCACCATTAGATTCACTTTTGTTAAATGTAAATTCATTATCATCTGCAATGTTTGTTTTTGTAATTCCTTTCCCCATCTGTTCGGTGGGGATTCTCACATTCCACTTAATATCTTTTGAAGAACCAGAACGCAATGATTCGCCTCCATTGGGTGTTAAAATTGTCAGCACAGGTTCATATACTGTAAATTTAAAAGGTGATGTATATACACTATGTGATGAACCATTTACACTTCTAACTCTCCAATAATAAGTAGAGTTGTTAGTCAGTGGACCGAGTGTTATGGTTGTTCCGGTAACTGTTGTGTCAATAATAATATTTGAAAACGCCGAAGTTGCTGCTATTTGAAGTTTATATTGATTTGCGGCATTGGCAGCATTCCATCTGAATGTAACATTTCTAGCAAGATCAACCGAATTATTTGCCGGCGAAATTAATGTGGTTGAAGGGAGTAATGTTGAGAATGAATATCTCGGACTATAATCTCCCGGGGAATTAATATTTACAGCACGAACTTTCCAATAGTAATTCGTGAAATAATTTAATGTAGGAAGTGTAAAAGATGTATCGGTTAAAACATCCGAACTGTCAACTAATTGAGTAAATGCGGTATCACGAGCAACGCGTAACTCATATCGCTCTGCACGTGGTGATTTAAACCAGGTAAGTGTTACCAATAACTCTTGATTTAATGATTGATCCTCGGGTGTTGATAGAACAACCGCATCAGGTCTTTGGATTATCGTTGTAAATTTTCGCCAGAAACTGAACCCGCTCCAGCCCGCTTGATTCTCAGCTCGAACTCGCCAATAATACGTTGTTAGATGTTGAAGTCCGTTTACAACTTTTAATGTATCGGTGAGAGATGTATCTCTAATAAAAGATGTTGATGAAGTAGTATCTTGATTCAACTCGAACCAATAACGTCCGATGCTTCTCTGTTCAGTTGCTTTGAACCATTTAAATGTCAAATTATCAATCGGTTGATTGACAGTATTGGCAGTTGGAACAGATAAAATAACTGTATTTGGAATCCCGATTGTTTTAAATTTAAACACTGTCGAATAAGCACTAGAGCCGCCGACATTAATAGCTCTCACTCTCCAGTAATAAAACTCTAAGTCTTGCAAAATTTTCGGGACAACAACTGAAGTATCGGTTAAAGTAGAATCAGAATAATCGTTTGTTCTAAATAGTTCATCACGTGATACCTCAATATGATAACGCTCCACACGGAGCGCGGAATTCCACTTGAATGTGATTGGCTGCGTAACACCAACTTGAATTACATCAGCAGATCCGGGTGAATGAAGAACCGGTACTGCCGGTGGTAAAATAATTGTCGAAAATTTTCGCCATTCACTAAAATCTCCCCAGCCGACTTCATTTTGTGCTTTAACACGCCAATAATAATTTGTAAGATTAATCAATCCGGAAACTGTCTTTGATGTATCGGTTACAATTGTATCACGGATTAATCCGGTTTGAATAATTGTATCTCTAACTAATTCAAACCAATAAGTTGAAACAGTTCTTTGATCTGTTCCCTTCAACCAATTAAATGTAATTGATATTGGCAGATTTATACTATCAGCTCCCGGGTAATTCAATACAACTGGGTATGGGACCCCTAAAGTTCTGAAACTGAAGTGAGTTGTAAAATCACTTTTACCGCCAATATTTACACCACGAACTCTCCAATAATAAGTTGACAAATCATTGAAACTGCTGTCGATAAATTGGAGTGAATAAATATTTGTATCTTCAACAGCAATTTGAGTGAAGAGCGAATCACTCGCAATTTGAATATGATAATACTCTGCACGTTCTGCTGTACCCCAATCGAATACTATTGGTTTCACTAATCCATCTACTCCATCCGAAGGAGAAAGAAGAATTGGTGTTACAGGTCGTTCAATAATTGTAGTAAATTTATTCCAAGTTGAAAAATCTCCCCAACCTGCTTCGTTCTTTCCTTTAACCCGCCAGAAATATGGGGTGAGGTATTGTAGAGATTCATCAAATCTTGTTGTATCTGTAATTGTGGAATCCTGAACAACAAAAATATTTGAGGTTGTATCTGTTATTAATTCAAACCAATAATTACTTACTGTTTTTGAGAGTTGGTCTACCGCTTTAGTCCAAACGAATGTTTGATTTATATTTTGATGAATCGAAGTATCAACAGGCCAAACAAGATTTACAACAGTCGGAACACCCAAAGTTCTAAATGTAAACGTCTCTGAATAATCTCCGATACCGCCAATATTTTTACCTCGAACTCTCCAATAATAATCAGTGAGATTTTGAAGAATAGGTATCGTATGAGATATTTCGATTATGG
This sequence comes from Ignavibacteria bacterium, assembly GCA_030684555.1. Lineage (GTDB taxonomy): Bacteria > Bacteroidota > Ignavibacteria > Ignavibacteriales > Ignavibacteriaceae > JAGUXE01. Next base: position 2,201 of record JAUXVN010000035.1, on the reverse strand, counting down.
TCGTATCAGTATAAACGATTGTAGAGAATAATGAATCAGAAGCAACTTCAATTTCATATTTCTCTGCTCTATCCGAAACTAACCAGCTTAATGTGGTTGGTTGTACAACGCCAACACTATTATTTATCGGTTGAGATAAAACAATTTGATCCGGTTTTTCAATAATAGTTCTGAAAGTAAACCAATCAGTGAATTCACTCCAACCGGCTTCATTCCTTGATTTTATCCGCCAATAAAAATTTGTAAAATAATCTAATCCATTTACAGTAGTTAGTGTGTCAGTTAAAGTTGAATCATTTGATACAAAACTGCTTGAAGTTGTATCTGAAGTCAATTGAAACCAATAATTACTAACAGTTTTCAAAATTTGATCTTCAGATTTAGTCCATTTGAAATCAACATTTAAAGGAACATGAATTGAATCATTTCTTGGAAATAACAAAGTTACATTAGTAGGCACTCCGATAGTTCTAAAATTTCGAACTTCAGAATTATCACTCATTCCCCCAATATTTTTCGCTCTGACCCGCCAATAATATGTAGTTAGATTAGATAATTCGGGTAGAACCTTTGTAGTATCTGTTAAAGTTGTATCGCTATAAGCGATTAATGAAAATAGTGAATCAGTTGAAACTTCTAATTCGTATTTTTCTGTTCTGACTGAACTATTCCAGAGTAACGTTATCGGTTGGATTAATCCGTTTGTTCCACTAAGCGGACTTTCCAGTAATGGAATTTCAGGTTTTTCTATAATCGTTGTGAACTTATTCCACTCTGTGAAATTACCCCATCCAGCTTCATTCTTAGATTTCACTCGCCAAAAATATTCAGTAAGAAAATCAAGATTGTTTACAAGAGTTGTTGTATCTGTTAAACTTGAATCTTGATTTACGAATAATCCACTTGTTGTATCTGTCGTTAATTCAAACCAATAATTGCTTATAGATTTTAGCAATTGATCAGTAGCTTTTGACCAGTAAAAGGTAGTATTTATCGGTACGTGAATTGAATCATTTCTTGGAATCAATAAATTTACAACATTCGGAACACCTATCGTTCTGAAATCTCTCACTTCAGAATAATTACTTATTCCGCCAATATTTTTTGCTCTAACACGCCAATAATATGTTGATAAAATTGAAAGTTCGGGTAATGTTTTGCTTGTATCTGTTAATGTAGTATCACTAAAAACTATTGTTCCAAATAGCAGATCAGTAGAAACTTCTAATTCATATTTTTCTGATCTTAAAGAGCTATTCCATGTCAGAGTGACGGGCTGCACTAAACCATTTGCTCCGTTTAGAGGTGTGGCTAAATTCGGTATTTCAGGTTTTTCAATAATTGTTGTAAACTTATTCCAGTTTGTAAAATTTCCCCAGCCAGCTTCGTTCTTAGATTTTACACGCCAGAAATAATTAGTTAAATAATCCAACCCGTTAACTGATTTTGTTGTATCAGTTAAAGTAGTATCCTGACTTGTAAAGGTTCCACTCGAAGTATCCGAAGTTAATTCGAACCAGTAATTACTAACTGTTTTTAATAACTGGTCAGATGCACTTGACCAAATAAAATTAACATTAATCGGAACATGAATTGAATCATTTTGTGGTGTTAATAAATTTACAACCGTTGGAACACCAATCGTTTTGAAATTTCGTACTTCCGAATTATCACTCATTCCACCAATATTTTTAGCTCTTACACGCCAATAATATGTAGTTAAGTTTGATAACTGCGGTAAATTTGTTGTGGTATCGGTTAATGTTGTATCACTATAAGTTATTACTGAAAATAATGAATCAGTTGAGACTTCCAATTCGTATTTTTCTGTTCTAACAGAACTATTCCAAACTAAAGTTACCGGTTGAACTAATCCGTTTACCCCGCTAATCGGACTTATTAAAGCTGGGATTTCAGGTTTTTCAATTATGGTTTTGGTCTGCCAAATATCTGACCAATCACCCCAACCAATTTGATTACTTGCTCGAACACGCCAATAATATTCGGTAAAATATGCTAATCCGTTTATCGTTTTTGTCGTGTCTGTAAGTAATGAATCATCTTCTACTAAAGTTGAGAATAATGAATCCGTAGATAATTGGAAATGATAATTCTGAATCGTTTCTATTCTTTCTTCAGATTTATTCCATATAAACTCTAATCCATTTATCGGTTGATTAATTGATTCATCAATCGGTGAT
>JAUXVN010000089.1 GCA_030684555.1 Ignavibacteria bacterium | reverse complement strand
GTTTTCGCATTTGGCATTGTGAAATTTTATAGTTTATCGTTCCGTCTTGGTAAACTTGTTAAAGGTAATCGTATTAATTAATTAACTTGCAAACCGTGTGTGCGAGAAAAAATACACACAGTTTGCTAAATCATTGGCAGTTGTTTTTTATGCGGCAAACTTGTGTTGGGGCGCCGCTTATCGGCAACGCCGTTATGTGCCTAAACAGAGAGTGTAGCAAAATATAAAAATGGATACAGACGATTTATTAGAGGAGGCTTATAGCGCAGTAATTATAAATGCTGAGAAATTTCATCACGATTTAACATTACAATTTGGTGTAATGGCTTCGGATTGTAAAGATGAGAGTGAATATTTAAAAGAAGCATTACTATTGATAAAAGAATTTGAATCTGATATTGAAGAAGCAATAGATGAAATATTCTATGAAAATATTCCTGAAAAAAGTAAATTTAAATCAGCATTGAAGGAAATAAAAAAGTCAATCAAAGATGTTCAGAAGATACCAATTGATAAAAGAAAATATATAGAATTGTAAAGAGATGGAACTTACCGAAGAACAAATAAAATCAATAGCAGAAGATTTAGATACTGGAATGAATGTATATGTGAATCTTGAAACAATGGAAATTAAATCCATAATAGATACTATTCAGCATTATGATGTAGATACAGAGGCTTGGGAAGAAGATATAAATGAGATAGAAGAAAACTTTGATAAATACTTTCAGTTCGAGAGAATGGATTCCAGAGAGTCGTTTCAAGTAATGGAAGATTTTGTAGAGACTGTAGAAGATAAAAGACTTAGAGAAAAATTAGAATTGGGCTTAAGTCTTTCAAAGCCATTCAGAAATTTCAAAGATATAATTGATGATGAAAATGAATATAGGAAAAAGTGGTTTGGATTTAGAGATTCAAGAAATATAGAGTTTGTAAAAGAACAAATAGAAAGACATAATAAAAGTATGTAGTAAAGGCACATAACAAGCAACTCAAGCCGACAGCTTTTTTCGCATTCGGCAATTTAGAAGTTTTAATGTTTGTCGTTCCGTTTTAAATATCTTGTTCAAGGTAGTCTTGCTATGAAAATTTTTTCTAAGCATAAAATTTATTTAATCAAATCCGCATTGTTGTTCTGGGCTGCGGCTTAGTTGCAACGCCGTTATACTTACTCTTTAAACTGTTAAGGTTAACATATTAATTCTCTAAGATTAATAAAAAGAAAAATTATTCTATTAGGAGTTTTCTAATGTTATTATTTGTGGAACGAAAAGGATATCAAGATGAAAAATAAAATACTAATTGTAATATTAGTCTCAATCATATTTACTACTTTAACTAAAGCTCAAGACCCGTTGAGTTTTTTCCCGCATGGTGTTGGTGATAGATGGGAGTATGTGAATAATTGGGGGCAACTATCTATGCAAAAAATAGTGAGAGATTCTATTGGACCTGACAATAGCCATAACTTGTTTTATAATCCAGCTGGTGGTTATAGTCAATACAGATTTAGAATTGATACTGCCTTAAATGTTTTCGAAGATCCTCAATCGCCAAATTGGAATTATCTGTTATATAAACTGGGCGCAGATGTCGGGGATATATGGGAGAATCCAATATCTGGTGAATTGAGATTTGTATGGGTAGCAAGAATAGAAACAGCATACGTATTTTCAAAACTTACTACTATTAAAATTTTCAGATATGGACCCGGACGACCTGACTCAGCGAACTCACCTGGATTTCTTGAGAACTGGCTTGCGAGCGGTTTTGGATTGATTTACAGTGACTATAACTATGGATTCACCTATTTACATGGTTGTATAATTGCCGGAGATACTTTTGGAATAGTTACCTCTGTTAAAGATATACTTACGGAAATACCGGAGGTCTTTAAATTAAATCAGAACTATCCAAATCCTTTTAACCCAACTACAACAATTGAATTTGAACTTGCCCATGAAGCCGAAGTGAATATTCATGTATATGATATACTTGGTCAGCAAATCACAATACTTTCTAGTGGTTTTAAACCGGCTGGTATCCATAAAATAAAATGGAATGCTTCGGAATTAACGAGTGGAGTTTATTTATGCCGGTTACAAGCAAATGATAAAGTAAGTTCTATAAAGATGTTATTAACAAGATAATTAATAAAAGCGGAAGCCGTAGTTGTGATACGGCTTATCCGCAGCATTTAAAGAAAAGGCAGACTAACTAACGCGTTTGCACAGCCTTTTCGTGTGCCAAACACAAATATGTGCAAATGCAATCTTAATACCAAATAATAGAGGTTGTATATGAAAAATCTCATAAACAAAAATTTCTTAAACCTTCCCGCAATATTTATTGCGCTTCTTGTTGCGGGAATGTTTATTTCACCCGGTATAGCCCAAACCGAATCGGAGTTAGGCTGTGCAATGTATGGAAGGAGTACAGCAACAGCCATACAAGCAGGAGGTATGTGGCAAACTGCACATGATACCTTGAATGTTGTTGTTGTATTTGTGCAATTTCCAGATGATATGTACGATACTACCTATTCTGGCTGGCCAACAAAGCCACTTAAAGGAGAGTATCCAGGTCCAACATATCTTAAAACATTTATTGATTCCACACGGTTTCAAATGTCAACAAACGGAAACCTAACACATTATTTCCGTCAGATGTCAATGGGTAGTTTTACGTTAATTGGCAAAGCACGTTTTATCGTTACGCCGCATACACGTCAGTGGTATATAAATAATGGCTGGCGTCGCTGGCAGATCAATATGGAAGTATTGCAAACTCTTGACGCTAATTTTGATTTTGCACCATTTGATAAATATAAATTCTATTCGACATATGATATTCGCAAAGAATCGGATGGTAGAGTTGATGATATATTTATGATTTATCGTAATGTTGCACATGATCTACCTGATTCCTTTTCTGTTATGAATGGACTGGGCTTTTCTCCAGCAGCAAATGGTTATGCCGAGTCTTCACTTGGTTATGCAACCGGGAGTACCCCTATTTCATTTACTGTTGATGGAGGATTAAGGCGTATTTATCATGCTCATCCAGCCGTGTTTGGGATTGCAGACACATTGGGATTAGGGACGACTTCAGTATTAGCTGGTTCTGTAGATAGCTGGACAGGCAATCCACCTTATCGTCCACAAATACATGAGTTTGCTCATCATTGGATGACAGATGGCTCTAATTATGGGCATAACGGAGCTGGTTTTTGGGGAATGTTGGATGCGTGGGGAAGCAGAAAGAATTATTTATATCACCCCTTGCCAAATTCCTGGGAACGTGAATTATTGGGATGGATTGCACCGGATAGCATTTATCAAACAACCGACAACGTTACACTATCAGATTATGTAATTCACGGACGTGCAATTAAGATTAAAGTACCTGGAACAAATCCCAATGAATTTTTCAGATTAGAATATCATTGGAAGTCATCACTATTTGACAATCCAGAAGTACATGCTCCTAACGCAAAGGGGCTTTATATTATTCATCAAACTGGAAATACAGATCCACAGAGTCAACTCCGCTTAATTCCGGCAGATGGAAAATGGATTTGGATATCGGATGAATATGTGTATAGACCATATACTCCGCAGGCAATACCAGTGCTTAAAAGGTCCGGCGTAGATCGGGTTAACGGGATAGATGATTCAAGGGCAGTCTCCTATACTTGGACCGGAGGTTCACACCCAACGCTGGCTAATCCGTACATGATTCATGTTTACCGAGATAGAGTAACAAACTAGTTGATTGATAAAACGTTATTCTTAGGAGAAGGGCAGGATGCTTTTGGACTTACTAAAAATAAAATCTTTAGTCCATGGAGCAATCCTAACTCTCAGAATGTTTTAAAACAAAGTACTGGAGTGGGAATTGAGATTGTCAATGAGGATGTTGAAAACGGTGTTATAACATTAGGGCATCTCTAAAAACTCACCCAAGAGTTAATAAAAAGTAAAAGAAAGAAAGGAAGAGAAATCGTAAAGTTGTATTTTTACGATAGTAATAAATAAAAGAAATTAAATGAGCCACAGAAAATACAAACACAAACAAGCAAAAGGATTATTTGACGAATCACTTCGCTTAGAACAACTAACAGCAACCAAAGATCCACTGATAAAACTTAAAGAACGCATAGACTTTGAACTGTTTCGCCCACTGCTTGAAG
>JAUXVN010000087.1 GCA_030684555.1 Ignavibacteria bacterium | reverse complement strand
GAATAACTTGGCTTTTGAAGCCGCATTTTACAAGACTGATGTTACCTGGCAAACTGTTTATTATAACAAAAAAGGAGTTTTATTATGACTGAGTTCTTTCTTGGCATCGATATCTCCAAAGGTTATGCTGATTTTGTTCTCATTGATTCACAAAAAAATATCGTTGAGAAAAACTTTCAGCTTGATGATACTTTTCAAGGACATAATCTTTTATTTTCCTTCCTCGAATCTTTCTTCCTCAATAACCCGCAATCTAATATTATTGCCGCCGTTGAATCTACCGGCGGATATGAAAACAACTGGGTGTCATTTATTGCAAAACTTAAAGATGACTTCCCGATTTGCATTGCCCGCCTTAACCCTTTTGGCGTTAGTCACAGTTCGAAGGCTGATCTTAAAAGAGTTATTACCGACAAAATCTCCGCACTTACCATTGCCGAGTATGTAATTAACCACAGAGCTAAAATATCATTTGTGCAAGAGGATTACTTTGCACCTCTTCGTAAGCAATGGATTTTTATTAAGTTGCTCGTTAAACAGAAAGTTCAACTCTACAACCAACTGGAAGCGCTTCTTTATACTGCTAATCCGGAACTGATTACTTTCTGTAAGCATGGCATGCCTAACTGGGTACTGGTTTTGTTAAAACAATACCCCTCGGCAAAATCACTCGCAAAAACTTCGCCATCTGTTATATCACGTATACCTTACATTACGGTGCAGAAGGCAGAGGCTATTATTAATAATGCAAAGGTTTCCGTTGCTTCTCAAACCGATCCGGTAACCGGAGCTTTGCTTAAATCCGTTGTCGAGCAAATTATATTTCTTGATAAGACAATAAAAACTCAAGGGAAAAAACTTACCGATAGTTGTACTTTCCCGGAAGTAAAACTGCTCCAGTCGTTCACGGGTATTGGCGCGTACTCTGCGGTAGGGCTATTGCTGGAAATTAGAGCTATCGAAAGATTTTCTTCTGCCAAAAAACTTGCGGCGTTCTTTGGTTTGCATCCGATTTATAAAGCCAGCGGCGACGGAATGGGCTGCATGAGAATGAGTAAAAAAGGACGGCGCGAACCGAGGCTTATTCTCTTTAACATTGCCCGAACTGCCATAAACTGTAACCCGCTAACAAAAGAAGTATATAAAAACAACTTGCAAAAAGGTAAATCCGGTTTGGCCGCCATTGGCGTTGTTATGCATAAAATACTTAGAATAGTTTACGGTATGCTGAAAACCAACACCGCCTTTAATCCGGACATTGACAGACGCAACACAGAGAATGTTGCTCTTAAAAAACCGAAAGTAGTTGTGCTAAAAAGCAGACGGTTTCAACAGTTTGATTCTTTGGCGCCGGTATCAAAAAAACAGAATAAAAAGAGAGAGGAACAAAAAGCCTCCCAAAAGGAATAACATTCTTATTTACGGGATTAGCTATCTGTCCCCCTCCGATAGGGCGTATATAAATATCGTCAATATTTCAAAGAACCTAATTGTTCTTTCGGGATAGCTGCGCCCCGAAAGTACTTAAAAAAAATTTAACGAACATCTAATTTCCGAGTTGACTTTAATCGGAATAACTGGTTATACTGCAATTTTATTTTAAACCAATTTCAAATTAGAATGATGATATCAAACTAAATACGAAGTTGTTAGTATTTTGCTTGCTTAAACGCCAACCAAAATCAAATCGAAAAAAAGATAAAATGTTACCTAAGCCAAAACCAATTTCATAATAATACTGTTTATCAATATTTTCTTTTATAATTTCTTTGTTTTTTATCATACCCCAGTTAAAGTAAAACGATAAGTCGTATTTATTATGTTCTAAAAAAGGAATATTTAGAAGGTTGAATAAGGTATTGTTAAAATTATTATCAACAAAAAGGATGAAATAACTATCTCCGACAAAATCATCAATTAAGATAGTCCTAAATAAAAAAGGATTAGATAACGTACCATAATTCCCAGGTAAATGAAATTTATATTGTTCTATTCTATCACCGGCTAGAAATCCACCCTTAACATTAAAGCTGAAGTTTAAAAATGAATTTATTTTTTGAAAGCGATTAATATCAAAATGAATTTGATGAAAAGAATAATCACTATTAAAGATTTTTAAACTGTAGATATAATCTAAATTTATTCGAGTAAAATTATCTGAATAATCTGGAGTTTTGATAAAGCCATAGTCGTAATAGTTTTGATTATCGTATTTAATAGAGAATGATATTGCATTAATTCTACCATTTTGTATTATTAATGGTTCAAGATATTTATTGTCATTTTTGAATAATGAAAAATTTGTATTGACCGAAGCGGTTTCTTGATTTTCAATAAAGTAAGATATTCTTGTATTTATATCATCATTTATATTAAACTCAAACCCTAAGTTTAATCCCCTTGAGTAAAAGTAATCAGCATAATCATTTTTGAAGAATAGGGTCTGATATGTTAGGTCAAAAATATGATAATTATAAAATTTATTTGCGAACGTTTTTTGGTTATAGATTTCAATAAATGAAGTAAATGAATCATTAAAAAAATAGTTAAGAGAAATAAAATGTTTTTCTTTTTCATCACTAAAGCCATATCCTAATTTGAATTTGATTTTGAGAACGTTAAAAATATTTTTTGAATCAAACCCAAATCCTATATAATTTCCTTCTACACGATTAAAATGATAAAAATCACTCAAATTGGTAAAAGGAAGAGAATTAATTGAAGTTAATGATTTAGTTAATCCAATAGCTAACTTTGTAAATAAGCCAGCATTAGTAACTACACTATCTATCCTTAAAAATTCCTTCGTCTCTTCATTTGTTAAGGTCATAATCTGTTTTACTTGCCAAAGACTATCAGATTGATTATCAGAAATAATTGTCGACTGCTTTAAAACATATTTATCAAAATCATAAGTAAAAGTTGTATCATTAATCTCGTAGTCTGTAATTAATGCTAACTGATTAAGATAAATCGATGGTACGCCAGGAATTCCCATATCAATTGTCGAGCAATAAATTATTTCATTTGGTAGCCAAAAAAAATTTTTATATTTCCGAAACTGCTGTTTAATAATAATGTCTTTTCTAATCTTTGTGATAATTCTATTATTGCCGTAAAGTTCCACCTTAATAGGAACAAATGATTCATCAAGAATGCTTATAATACCAGAAAATAGATGAAGGTTTTCATTTCTTGGATAAAACTTTATATTAAATACTTTTTTATAATCAAATACTGATGTATCTGACATTTCGTACATATAATATTTCGTAGCATTTGAATTTAAAGGCGATATTATTTTTTCATCGTCAAATGTTAAATTTTCTTCCAAAACATTTGGAATTTTTCCGATAGAAAAAATATTGTGGGCTTCTGTAATATTTTTTGTTTGAATTTTTGAAAGAATAACTTCTTGAAACTTATCTGGGTATTGATAAAAACCTTTGGATAAAGTTTGCGTAATACCACCATATCGAAGTGAATCATCCGGGGGTACTAATAATACGGTTTTTGTGTATGCATCATAAGAATAATTCTTAAGTCTTTTTAAGTAATCATCCTTGTTGTCAATAACTTTCTTAATTATATCTTCTGCTTGGTTGTAATCAGCAGCATATACAATTATTGCAGGCAAGTTAATATAATTCAGCTTTAAATTTATTTTTTTACTAACAACTTCTTCTTTATTTAGTGATATATTTAAAGTGTCACTAATAAATCCTATATGAGAAAAAATTATTTTACAAAATCCAGTTTTTAATTTAATCAAGAAATGACCATCAAGATTTGTCGTCGTTCCGATATTGGTATTAGCCAAATAAATATTAACGCCAATCAATGGATTATTATTTTCATCAAAAACATAACCTTCTAATATTTGCGGGTAAGAGCTAGTAATTAATGACAAGAAAATAAATAATATTATTGTAACTTGCTTTTGCATAATTATTTCCCAATAATGTCTTGGAACATCTTCTTTTCAAGTAATATAAAATCTATCCAAAATTTCTTTCCAAGTTTGATTTCCTCTTCATTTGATAATTTTATTATTCTATAACCATCTGAGATTACAGGAAATTTTTTAGGGATTAATGATAGTAAGGGTATGAACGTACCAACTAAAAGAAAAGTAAAAAATAATTGTGTGCTTATTAAAAGAATCAAAGGACTAATTAATAAATTTAAGAATAAAGAATTGAGTGGGCCTGACAGACTAACATAAATTTGATTGAGAGAAGAAATTCTAAAAAGATTTTGGATGCCAAACGCCTTGGTAAAAAAAGGATATTTGTATATTAAAAAATAATTTTTGTAAAAATATAACTTTATGTTGGGATAAAGTGAAGCAATCGCGCTTGTATGGAAATATTCCTCAAAGAATACAGATAATATATAAGTTAAAGGAAATATTAATAGCTTAAAATCAATTAGAATAATAATAATAATAAAAATTATATGCAGAAGTGGAAAGAAAAGTATTGATAAAATTATTTTCAGTATTGAAAAGAAATAATTTTTCGATAAAGATATATTCTCAATATTTTTCTGAAGAATTTTCATATTAAAGTGTCATCGTAATTGTAAACTGATTTTAATTTTTCAGGGAGAGATTTTTTTAGGGTTAAAAGGGAGATTAGTTCCTTAGGAGTATTTTTTGATAGTTCGTTGACTGCTTTAAAAAAGTACCATCTTATTTGATTGGCGTTTAAATATTTCGTTTCCATAACTGGCGTAATCATATCATACCGATCGAAATTATCTGATATTAATTTACAACCGTATTCTTCAATTTTATTATATAGACGAGTGCCAGGTAGGGGTGTTGAGATAGAAAACAGCGACTGGCATAAAAATTCTTTTTGTACTTTAATAGCAAATGATATTGAATCATCTATGGTTTGTGGTGTATCTAGCCAATGACCAATCATAAAACTACAAATTGGTGTGAGATTATATTTTACTGCTGCTGAAAGTGATTCCATAATTTCGTCGAGAGTGATGTTTTTATTCACCTTATCAAGAATTTCTTGTGAACCGGATTCTATCCCGAATTGAAGTCCTATGCAACCAGCTTCAGACATCTTTTTAAATATTTCTTTGTCTTCAATATCAACCCTTGATTCACATAACCAAGCTATTTTTAATTTATTCACAATTATCAAATCTAAAATTCTATTTAATCTGTTAATATCTACAGTTAAAGTGTCGTCTTGAAAAAATATGAAATTATATCCATAATCATAAAGCATTTTTATTTCCTCAAATACATTTTCTGCTGATCGCATACGATATCTACCGCCAGAAAAAGCTCCAGCACTACAAAATATACATTGGTTCGGGCACCCTCTACTAGTAATAATACCAGCAGGAATATTGTATTCTTCTAAAAAATATAAATTACGAGATGGGAATGGCAGCGAATCAAGATCTTTAATTAGAGGTCGTGGCCTATTTCTAATTATTGTATCATTATTCTTGTAAGTTAATCCCAAAATATTTTCATAATTATTTTTGTTTTTAAAAATAGTATTACATAATTCAAGAAATGTATACTCTCCTTCATTTCTAACGACAAAATCAATCGTTGAATGATTTAAGACATCTCTATCTAGGAATGAAAAGTGTGAACCACCCAAAACAATGAAAATATTTTTATCAATCTTTTTAATTAAATGGGACAAGCGAATAGCGTTGTTGGAAGATTCAGTGAGTGCTGAAAGCCCGACGATTCGTGGCTTTTTAATTTTAATGACTTTCTCTAAATATTGGATTGACATTGATCTTAAATTCATATCAATAAGTTCAACCGAATAACCATTTTTTATTAAAACCGAGGCAATATATGCTATACCTAGAGGTGGTTGTGCAATAAAAGAATCAGCCATAGAACTGTTAGGCTGCGGTGAAACAACAGTAATTAAGCAAACATCTATCATCTCAGCACCTCCTTTTAGATTTTTCAAGACTATAAGGTTGTAGTGGATCCCAATTGATAATTATTATTTCATCTTTTTCTAGTTTTGTTAAAAAGTTTATAACATCATTTGTAATTAATGTTAAATCAATATCAGGAAATAATAAAGAAAATTTTTGTATAATGTCATTTCCGGTTGCATTATCATCAATAAGTCTCCAAATTAAACTACCTATACTATTCAAATTTATAATTCCACGTGGTGTAAACATTTTAACATATTCACAATCCTTTTCTTGAAAGAAGGTCCAACAAGTTAAGTTTCTATATAGCTTGAAATTTAATATGTCTTTTTGTTCCATTTTTCACCTAATAAAACATATTCATAAATTATTTTGTTGGGTGCTATTTCTAGCACCCAACCTCAGAAAATGCTATGCAGCGGTTATAGCAGCAATCAATATAACAGCCGCAATTGCAATTGGATCAACTGCGGGAAAAACATTTTGTTGAATTTCAGATGAGTCATCTTTAAACTCAACTTCATAATTCATCCCAGGAGATTCGTACTTCATTTTTATCACCTCCTTTCCTTAACTACATTATTTACTGCCATTAGTTAATAACAGCAGTATTAAATATTTGCTCATAAATTTCTTCATAAATTTTAATATTGTCGGTAGTATGTTCATTTATATCAATTATAGGGGAACTTTCGACTAGTAGCTGGTTATTTAAAAATGAGATGAGGTTTTTAAAGTTTTCTTCAGTAAAAGAATGGAAATCAAAAGGATATGCGAAATTGTAATTTGTTAGTATCTCATTATTTTGAATACTGGGCTGATAAATTATTATCAAGTTTAAAGAAGTAGCTTCGAATAATAATGATTCAAAATTGTGGTATTGAAAAGGGAAAAGAATTATTGATATATTTTTTTGTAAAAGTTCGCGGAGTTTTAAATTAAATCCCCCCATCCAATTTATATCAGCAGCGATATTAAGGCTTCTTATAGTTTTAGAAAGTAATTTCCCAAAAACTGATACATCAGGATTTGTAATCAAATCTAAATGAACACTTTTAATTTCTCTTTTTATTGAAGAAATAAATTTTAATGAAGCTATTATCTCTTTCTCGTAGTAAAATGTTGTTAAGAGTAGAAACTTAAGGGTATTATTTCGATCTGCTGTAAATTGCTTGCACTTTAATGAATTAAAATAAGGCATTCTTTTTATCATAGTTTCGTCTATCAAATAAATATTTTGAAGTCTTTCGTAATTATAATATGTATGGACAATATTGATATCTACAAATTGCAGAAACCAAGAACTGAGATAGCGTCTAAATTTTTCTTTTGCATTTCTTTGATATCCAGGTTTTTCATCCAAAAAGTTATCGGTAAAATTGAATATTAGTTTAGCATTAAATCGATCTTTTAATAATTTAGAACAAATTGAACTTTCTAAATCAAAGCAATGAATTATGTCATATTTTTCAGTAGGTGAAATATTAGACTCAACATTGTTAAGCATTATAATATTATTTAAAAGTAAAATTTCGTTTTGAAAACTATACTTTAATCGTTTAGGTATTATTTTCAAACTTCCATAAGTAAATGCTTCAGGCTCAGACTTTTGTATCCTATCATTAACTGTTAACATTTTAACTGTATGCCCATAATTTCTAAGTTTGTCAAAAAGGTCATAAAGCATATCGATACAATTATTTAAGAAATTGATGCTATAAAAATTATTAGAATGAAGAAATAGAATATTCATTAAAACACCTCTTACTCTTAAATTTAAAATAAAATAAACAATGTACACTGCGGTATAACGACGTTGCCGATAACCCGCCGCCCAGAACAGCAGTGCAGATTAAAAAGACAAAGCCAAAGATTTAGCAAACTGCACTTATCTTACTTTGCAAGTGCAGTTTGCAACAATGTTATTTAATAGAACTACTTTGAACAACAAACTTAAAACGGAACGACCAACCCAAGAATTTTAGAAAACCCGAATGCGAAAAGGCGGTCGGGTTGATTGGCTGGTTAGGTGCGGCTTTCTATTTTTTTATGTTTATCAATTAAATTTCTTTCAAACTTTTAATCAATCTTTAATGGCGGACCAACAACCTTCATATCGTGTTCTTCAAAAACTTTTACAACCTCTTCATTTGTTGGCGGGGAAGTCCAAGAATCAGTTACCTTAAAGAAATCCTCCATCTTTCCAGCAGGTAGATAAGATACTATCATTTTAGCTTTTTCAGTTAATTGTATAAATGCGTGTTGGACATTTCTTGGAAGAAAAATAGTGTCACCTAATTTCATAGTATATTTGTCTTCACCAACTTGAAAAAAATACTCTCCTTCAACAACATAAAACCATTCATCTTGATAAGGATGAATGTGTAAAGGTGGCCCACCATTTGGTGTCAATCCAGTTTGTTCAAAAACTGCTAAATCACCATCAGTATCTTTCGCGGAAATTTTAATATCTAAAGTATTTAAGGTAACGCCTTTCATTTTATAATGCTTTCCAAATCTTGCGTTTCCAGAATCTACTTTGAATCCCTTATTTGTTCTCATTTGGTTACCTTTCTCAATAGTAATAGTGATATACCTTTTCAATTTTGCTAATAAATTTATAGGATAAAAAGATAGTGCAATTAATAAAAATTTACCTCGTTTCATAATTTTATATCCTTTAAAATTAAATCTATAACTTGAGCACCTAACTATTAATTGAGCCGACCGAAGCCGTTTTTTAACATTAGCACGAAATACTTTTCTGTAAAATACTATACAAAAATAGACTTTAGTTTTGTCGATGCAATTATAACAAAATTCAGATAACTGTCAAGTGCTGCCCATCACACAGCAGTTTAATTTTGTTTGAATATAAATCTTCTCAAATCCGATATAGAAGAAAAGAAGATGGCATTAATGTTGTTTCTAATATGATAGAAAGGGGAATTCGTGAAAAAAACGAAATCACCAATCGGGTGAATTATTAAAAACAATAAAAATCTTCTTTAAAATGAGAATAA
>JAUXVN010000012.1 GCA_030684555.1 Ignavibacteria bacterium | reverse complement strand
ACAGTAATCAAGGAGACTGTTGCATGGCAGAAACATCGAAATAATATGAATGCAAAAATTAACTGGCAATTTACCGAGAAAGATGCCCGTATAAAGTTGTTGCGACTTTATCCGACTATTCAGAGTTGACATGACACTAGTGCATTATCATTTGTAAATACAACCGCCTTTTGGTCGAAGCCCTGAGGATTAGAGCCAACCTGCTGCATCTGGTAATTTGCCCCGCTCCATCCATTAAAGTAAAACCTGTGTGTTTTACCTGTATGACTTAAAGTCGCGTCAAACATGCTCTCCGCTTTTATGGAGTAGTGGGATAAATTTGGTAAAAAATTTGGGTTTTGATTCAAGAAGACGCCGCCTGAAGCTTGATTATATTTACCGGTAGGGTTATACGGAGAAGTAAAAGGTCTAAAATCGCCCATGCCGGACTGGTTATCATTTGCATCCTTAACATACCATGGGTCGTTAAACCGGATAGGCAAGCCGTCGTCAAAACTTACTCCGTCTATTACGTTGCGGATTGTCGCGGACTTTAAATTAAAAAATTTAGCTCTTTGACCAACATCACCCGTTGGGTTAACCAGAAATCCCTTATTCAGGTAATATAATGATTGTTGATTATTCCAATTATTATGCTTTACAAATGGAGAAACAAATCTTTCATTTAACGTTTTGACCGAATGATTAGAGCTAATTGCTAATGTTTTTATTGTTCCCGAGTTTAATACTTCGGAATTATCAAAAAGCAGATTTCCGCCAATATCCGCGTTATTGTATTCATTTGAAAATAAAACACCTCTGAGGTTCGGAGCGGCAAATGAAAATAGGGTAATTATTCGATTTTTTATTTCTGACATAAAAACCGGGACAAAAACAACCGTATTTCCCATATTTATAACTCTTATGCTTCCTTCGTTTGAGCTATTAAGAATAATTTCATTTGCAGCCGAAGCTTGAGGTGTTTTTATTTCCATTGCGAAACCTTTCCATTTTAAAGGTTGTCCATTGTACAAATCTGCTCCATCCATAGAAATATCGAGTACATCTTTATCTCCCTTCAGCTCTATAAAACGAGTACCGCCCGGTCCATACATACCTAAATCTCCATTAACAGGATAACTATTGAAAGTCCCATCTATTTTTGAAGTCGGTAATACCGATGCATATTTAAAATGAAAGTCATCTGCTCTGACACCGCCAGTAAAATATCTCCAAATGGCATAATTACTATATGCTTCTTCAATACTCCTTCCGTTAGCCGTTAAAACTAAGTCTATATCATCTAAAGTAAAATAGCCCGGCGTTTCTCCCATTTGGGCCCAAATTGCTCTGACAATGTCGGTATTATTTACCCACTCGTTTAAAAATTTTGGCCATAAAAAGCCCGCATACTGGTATTTGTTGTACATAATAACAGAGTTGATCGCTAGTTCAGGATTATCTAAAGGATTAACGCTATTAGTAAAATACCCTAAAAAATAAAGATACATATAGTCATAAACTTCTTCAGCAATATATACTGCCGTATTCTCGTAAAACCAAGTAGTACTCTCCGCGTCTCTATATGTATAAGCAATTTGGCATGCATGATTTAATTCATGAGCGGTAACCATTTTCAAGTTGCTTTCCTGTAAATTATTTACCATCACAATAAAGCTTGGCGCCCATTCATACTGCCAGTTTCCAGGTATCTCCGGTACAGTAATCCCATTATAACCGAATATAATATCATTATCCTCATCAACCAAATAAATGTCATACCTGTTATCGCCGCCATTATTAAAGTCTTCAGGGGGTACTCTCCATCCATACTCTCCGCACATGATTTGATACGCGTATTCAATGTGATTTAATGTGCGTTGGGCATAATTTTCTATTGCTACATTATCATAATGTACAATAAAACGTTCATTTGAAATATTATATGGTAATTCCGGTCTTACCATAGCCCTGTCATGCTCCGGAAACTTAATACATGAGTTTTCTTGAGCATTTGTAAAAGAATGAACGATTAAAAAAAATAAAAATAACGATGTTATTTTTTTCATAATACTGTCTCCTTGAATGTTAAGTTATTGTCTATTTATTAAGTGAAGAACCGCTTTATCGTAGAATAATACATTACTCATTTTTGTACCCACAGCTACAGTTAATCCATCCCTTGAATCAATTCCATATATGTCGGTATTATTATCCTTAATTTGGATTAGCTCCTTATAGGTATTCCCATTGTAATGACCAACGAGACCGCCTTGACCGGCTATAAAGATATTATTATAATTTGTTCCACTTATTGTAAACGCAACATCCCCGTACCACGGCGTTATTCTTTTTATATGAAGAGTGCTTTGATTCGGCTGAGTATATATAAACGCCCAGTTCGTTACATAAGAAAAATATGGGTCTATGTTGTTTATAGTGGGTAATCAAATTTAAGTTTTCCGGCAATAAAGTAAATCATGTTGATAAAGTTAGTAGTATTTCTAAAACCTCTTGCCCTTCTTTTAGCCAATTGAATTTTAGAATTAATGCTTTCTAAAATACCATTCGAGATTTTAGACTTGATGTAATTAATAACACCATTCCAATGACTGTTAAGCATATTAACAAACTTTTTAAAGTGGGCGATGGAGGCATCTTCAACTAAATCACACCAATAAGCAAGAAAAGAAACAGCTTCCTCGAAGTTAGAAAAAGTCCAAAAATCATTAAAGAGTTCTTTAAGACGATATGCTTTCCCAAGTTTAGGATAAAGTTCGATCAGTTCTTCTCTTTCCTTTTTCTGTCTCTCTGAAAGATGCTCATTGCTTTTTAAGAAAGTATACTTATGCCCTTTAAGCTGTTCGTGGTCTCGTCTTTCGTCTTTTCTTACTTTGTCCATTGCTTCATTAAGGAGTTTAACAATATGGAAGCGATCAAAGGTGATTTCGGCTTTGGGAAAATTATTACTAATGCCTGCAATAAAAGCCGGAGACATATCAATACTTACCTGTCTTATCTGTTCTGGGAGTACATCTTTATTGTCAAAGTGTTCTTTAAGCCTATCAATTGTTTTTTCATCTTTTCCTTCGGTTACAAAAAGGACTCTTCTTTCATTTAGGTCAACAGCAACCGTAACATAATCGTGCCCTTTTTTTCGTGATGTTTCATCTATGCCAATAGCCGTTACAGTAGATTGTTTGTCTTTACTTAATGCCAGGGTTACCCAGTAATTGAACATTGTCCATAATCGTTTGGGATAGACTTTTAAGATGTCAGCCGCTTTATTAACGGGCATTTCATTTTCAATTAGCAGCATAGCAAATGCTTCAAATAACAAAGTAAAACCGCTATTTGCACGTGCCCAAGGAACTTCAACGTTTTGGATTTTACCATCGCTTGTTAGTATTCTTGGTATTCGTGCGTGGATATAACAATGATGTTCAAAAAAATTTAGATGCTGCCACGTTCTTTTTACTGTGTCGTGGATACCACAGTCAACTCCTTTTATGTCCTTAAATTTTGCACCTTTATTAAATTCGATATGGATATTTAATTCTCGTACATTTTTGCTTTTATTTGCAAATTCAACTTTCTCTACGAACCAAGGTGATTGAAGTCCTAATGCCATTTTAAATAATTCTACTGAGTTCAATTTTTTTTATTCCAGTTATTTTTATTGGTTAATTTTGGCCCCAAAATTAATCCCATTTTCCTATTTACCCACTATAAACAACATAGACCC
>JAUXVN010000008.1 GCA_030684555.1 Ignavibacteria bacterium | reverse complement strand
TCCTCTTTCAATAACTTTGTTCAATTTGTACCCAAAAGCTTTTCTAACAAATGTTTCATAACGATATGCTTGCATTTTTCCTCCAAAGGATGAATAACTATTATTATACAATAAGTGATTTTAGCAATATAACGGCGTTGCCGATAAGCGGCGCCCCAACACAAGTTTGCCGCATAAAAAACAACTGCCAATGATTTAGCAAACTGTGTGTAAATTTCTTCGCACACACGGTTTGCAAGTTAATTAATTTAGTCCGACTACCTTTTACAAGTTTGCCGAAACGGAACGATAAACTATATAATTTCATAAATGCCAAATGCGAAAACGGCGTCCGCTTGATTGGCTTGTTATGCACGATTCTCACAATGAAAATATTTTATAAATCACTCAAATAGTTCGGATCAATTTTCAATTTATCAGCTATAGATTTTATGGAAGAAATATTAACTGATTTCCCTTCTTTTATTTTAGTTGAGCCAGTCCATAATGTTTCGAAATAATCAATAAACAATTGCAAAGTAAGTGAATCGTTTATTTGAAGATATACTTCATCTTCAATTGAACGGAAAGGTGCTCTATAAAATCCAAAAATTGCTTCTTTTCTATCAATAATAATGTATGATATTAAGGGAATGTTAACTGAGGAAGTATCATAATAACCAAGATGATAACTGTAATGCTTAGATTTTACAAGACCGATTGCTCTTTTGAAATAATGTTCATCAGTAAGGCTAGATATTTCTCTATACTTAACTTTACCTTTTGCACAAACATCATTGATACTTAATAAATAATTCTCATATGCATCTTGTTCTTCCTTTGTACGGTAGTCTTTTCTTGATCCCCAAGTTATATCATCAATACTTATTTCTGCTTCACTGATTTTAGTGGCAATATGATTATATACTTCAGCACAATTTTCAAATTTCAATACTTTTGCGCCTTCATACTCGGAAGTTAGTGTTGTTGATTGACTATACTCAACCGTAGCTTTTCTCATAGCCCAACGAGGAATTGCGGGTGTATTTTGTAATAAATCAGAATGCTTATCAACAAGTTCTTTGAGTTGCGAAGCTAATACATCATCATTTTTCAACCTACTTTCAATATTTGTGAGATACCGTGCTTTGTTTCTTAGAATATCATACTTTGATGATGCCATTACATAGGAATTAGCACGGTCTTTGGGATTTAAGAAAGTTGAGACAGCAATAAAAGCAGCGACAAAGATTGCCATAAAGGCAGCAATCGTCATTGCGTTTGGCATGCCACTTATAATGACAGCAGCAGCAAGAGTTGAAATAATTGTTGTGGGAACCCCAATAAACAAATGCGATTTCTCCCAAAAGTTTGCCGCCCTTGAATGAGCAATCTTAAATTGAAGACATTCTTTTTCAATTCTTTTTGCTTCATCAATTATTTCTTGTTTTGTTGAACCCATACTTTTTCCTTAAAAACATTAGTGCATAACGACGTTGCCGATAAGCGGCGCCCCAAAACAAGGATGCCGAACAATACCAACAACTTTTTATTTCATAAAAATTTATTTTTCGAACAACTTTGAATAAGAACCTTTACACGGAAGAACAAAGTTAATAATTAC
>JAUXVN010000151.1 GCA_030684555.1 Ignavibacteria bacterium | reverse complement strand
CGTTATACGCTAGAGAAAGTATCTAATATTTATTGGAAAAATAATATGACATTCAACGAATATCTAAATCTCGAGATTGAAGATTCTCATCAAATATTTGAATATTATTTAAAATATCTTGAGGATTTTTCTAGTAAGAACTTTCCTTTTGATGAACAATTAAAATTAAAAGGTGCCGGTGGTAAATTTATTAATTCAATTGACAGAACGACTTACATTAGTCAAGAAAGGCAATCAGAATATTCAAAATTAATTGACGAGTTACAGCTAGATATTCGGAAATATCGAAGAAGGAATTCTATCTCGATTATTTCAAAACTAATCCTATTACCACGTAATAAAACTTTGTTGTTTGTGATACAAGACTCTTTTCAGAAATTATATTCAATGACATTAGAATTAATTAATGAATCAAAAAATAAATCAAACTTCTATGACAATTTAAAAATTAATGACTTTTATAAGCCGGATAATTCTAACAAGAAGAAAATTAAAGACCTGGTAAATGAGGCTATTGCCCTTATACGAAATGATGACACTATTACAACTAAAACGAAAAATAGTATTATCGACTATTTAGAAATATCTTTACGCGAATTAGATAGAGAGCGAGTTAATTGGACAAGATTTTTAGGAAGGATTAAAGAAACTATTATTGTATTAGGAGCTTTAGGCTCGTTAGCTGGTGGAGCAAGTTTCTTATTTGACGCACAAGGAAAACTTGAGCAAACGACAACAATTATTCAGAAAACATCAGTAAATATAAATTTTAATATACTTCACGAGACATTTAATGTTCAATTTATTCAAGACAGTAGTTCGATTAATAGATTATTAGAATTACCAGCAGAAATATCAAGTGATAAACAAGATTTGGATACTACTGAAACTGATAAGGAATAAAAATAATTGTTAAAGAATCGTGTAAAAAAGCGTATAACAAGTTGCTCAAGCCGACCGCTTCTTACGCATTCGGCATTTTATAAATTTTAGTGTTAGGTGCTCCGCTTAGGCTAACCTGTTCAAATGAGTTCAATAGTGAAAAGTTTTTCTAAACATAAAATTTAATTAACAATTTGGCATTATTGTTTTGGGCGGCGGCTTAGCAACAACGCCGTTATATGCTTAGCAAAATTGGAGATAATATTAAATATGAAAAATAAAATACTTCTATTAATAATTGGGATAACTCTCTCATTTAATTCTTCTATTGTTTTTCCTTGTACATCGTTTGTATTGAAAAATAACAATAGTTTATTATTGGGGCATAACTTAGACTGGCATATTGGAATTGGTTTATTAATAACCAACAAGCGAAATGTTGAAAAGACCGCACTTATGGATTCATTGGAAAATCCTGCAAAGTGGATTTCAAAATATGGAAGCATAACATTTAATCAAGTGGGAAGAGATCTTCCTTATGGAGGAATGAATGAAACTGGTTTGGTCATTGAACAAATGTCATTTCCGGGTACTCAATACCCCTCAAAAGATAATCGAAATTCAATTTCTGCCTGTCAGTGGATACAATACCAGCTTGACAATTGTTCAACCATTCAAGAAGTGATAAGCACTGATAAAGTAATAAGAATAGTAGATAGGAATTCAAAGTTTCATTTTCTTATCTGTGACAAATTCGGAAATGCTGCTGTAATAGAATTTTTGAACGGTATTATGGTTGTAAAAAAAGGTGACGAACTTCCAGTCAAGGTACTTGCTAACAGTCCATATAATGAATCAGTTTCGGCTTTCAAGAATAAAGCAAACACAACTTATAACAGATCGCTTTATAATTTTTGTACTGCAGCAAGTATGATTGATAATTATACAGAAAGTAATGTAAAAGATGATATTTCTTATTCATTCAATATATTAAAATCGGTGGCGCAAGGGCATTTTACTAAATGGAGTATAGTTTACGATATACATAATTTAAAAGTATATTTTAAGATTTTTGAATCGCCTACCTTGACAAAAACTGAAATATTATATTTGAAAGAAGAAGGTTTTGCAAAAACAAAAATAGTAGACTTAAACAAAATTGATTATACCTGTTCATCGCCTTGTTTAGTAATGGATTTAGAGCTAGACCAAGAAGGTTTGGTTAATTCATATTTCAAAGGATATACAACAAATACAAACAAGGAATATATTTCTAAGGCATTCGATTATTTTTGGCGATTGGGGATTCCGATTAAAGTCTCTGATGAAGAGCTAAATTATTTAGCAAAATACCCAGAAAGTTTTCAATGTATCAATAATAAATAAACGCATATAACCCGCCAATCAAGGCGGACGCCGTTTTTCAGTGCGGTATAGTTTTAATTTTTGTGTTGGTTAATAAAACCAAGTTGCTCTTTAAGTTGGGTTGTTCTAAAATATATTTTTAATAAATAAAAGTAGTTGCTTTTATTCGGCATTCTTGTTCTGGGGCGCCGCTTATCGGCAACGCCGTTATATGGCTCATTTAAATAACAATATCAATAACAAATCTCATTGGAGGTTACAATGAAATGGTTCAATTTCTTTTTCGTACTCGTTATTTTTTCTTCTGTTCTTTTTGCGCAAGAAGAATTAATTCCAGACAAGCAATTTATGCTTGGCTGTACAAATGTGGGTTCTACAGAACAAGTTACACACTATATTGATGCTGCCGGAGAAGTATGGCAGTATAGTGGTGGTTCTTTTGTTACTGGTGGTGTTTACAGTAATTCACTCGTAACTGTTGGTAATGCCAACTTTAATAGTTATGATTGGCCTGGTTTTAATTTCAATTGGTTATATGGAACTCCGTATTGGTCACTTGGTTTGTATAAAGTCACTAAC
>JAUXVN010000150.1 GCA_030684555.1 Ignavibacteria bacterium | reverse complement strand
GTAAATATATAACTAATATTGAAAGTTGTTATTTACCATCGTCAGAAGGAATGTGCGCAATAGATCCTACAGCATCAACTTATGTAGAATTAGGATTATTTAAAAAAGCTGATGAATCAAGTAACCCAAATATTGAACATTTCTTTGTTGTTAACAGGAGAACTTTATCTCAAGAAAATAGAAGGATTAAAACAACCATTAATAAATCTGCAAGTAATCCTAATAGTTTTATTAACTGGGGAATAAGTGAAATAGGCACTTCGAATAAATGGACTATTCCAGTTACGGGATACTTCCAAATAAATTTTCAACCTGGAGAAGGTAAGCTATTTAGGCTTGCTCCTGTTGTTCATTACGGCGGCAATTTAGCTTATAACGAAACAATAACCGGCACAAATACATTACGTGAAGAGTTGTTTATTAAATCGGGTGCTAAACTTACTGTAAGCGGTAGTTATAATATTAAAAACAATATTACAATTGAACCTGGCGGTGAGCTGCGAGTAAATCCTGGAGCTGAATTAATTTTTGAGGACAATGCAAGGCTTTTTGTAAACGGAGCATTAATAGCAGTTGGTACTCTTCAGAATAAAGTTACTTTTGATTTCACAACACCGGGTCAAAATGGTATCGTAATTAACAATGGCGGAACTGTTTCATTAAATCATACAATAATAAAAAATGCCCACACAGCAATAACTGCAAGCGGGTCAAATGTATTCTCTGTTCAGAACAGCACAATTAACAACTGTGTATATGGTATAGATTTGTTAAACTATTCGCAAGGGACCACTCCGTTAATTAAAGGGAATAATTTTAGTGTAAATGAAACAGCAGTTTCTGCAAACTATGGTAATACCATTGTAATTCAAGGCAATACAATTACAAATAGTACTATGGGGGTATACTTAAATCAGACATCTAATGGTAATGTTTTGAATAATACTATAACATCAAATATGGAGACTCAACCAGGGGTTATGTTCTCCTCAAGTTATGGGGCAATTAGAGGTAACCAAATAAGCGGACACGGTAACGGAATAGCGCTGATCGAATCATCACCAAAAGTTGGTGTAAACAATATTCATCATAACCGATTTCATGGAATATACAGCGGATATGGCTCTTCAGCAGATTTACTCGCGGAACTAATAAGAGATCCATGTTCTGAAGTACCGCTAATTTATCCGGTAGGGGGTTTTAATTTCATTTATGAAAACGGAAGTGACGCTGAAATACGAAGAGGAGATGATGACGGTTCCGAGATATATTTAAATACGAGCAGCATTCAAGCATCTTATGGGTGCAATGAAATCTATGATGACAGAAAAGAAACACAAACGCTCCCCACAGAGCTTTTAATGAATGGTACTTATGGAAGTGAAGAATTTGTTATTTATGCTGAAGGTAATTATTGGGGAGAGAATAATTCGTTATTATCATCAAGATTCGGTAACCTGTTGGTTGAATATGAACCATTTAATCTATATTCGTGTCCTCTTCCTGAGCTAGAGCAGTATTGCCCAATTATAATGCATACAGCAGACGGGGTAGTTCTTGACACATTATATGCGTTAAAAACCGAAGCAATGATGGATGAAAAGTCTCAATTATTTTCTGAGGCAGGTAAGGCATACTACACTAACGATCAGTCAACAGCCAAAGAAAAATATGCTTTGATAATAAACAATTACGGCACAGAGAAAGATGCAATAAATGCGTATTGGAGATTTTATAAGCTGCAACAAGAATCTAATGGAAGTATTAACAGTTTTAGAGAATTGATCAACAACAAGAAAGCATTGACGAATGATTCAGTGTTAATATGGACAATGAATAATCTTCTTGGAATAAGCTTAACACAAATAGAAGCTTATACAGAGGCTATCAGTTATTACGAAGATAACATACAAACAAACCCCGAAAGCGATATATCCTTAAACAGCCAACTAAACATTATGACATTGTCACTGCTTAATGGTATTAGCGGATTGGGTAAAATAGCGACAAGTTATGGGGTTTCCAATAGAGAAGAATATATTTCAAGAAGAAAGGAATTATTGGAGAAAAAATTCGGGAAAAGCGATAACCAAATCACTGGTGAACAAATACCGACTGAGTACGCCCTTTTCCAAAACTACCCTAACCCATTCAATCCGGTAACTACAATAACTTACCAAATCCCGAAAGAAGGATTAGTAACGCTAAAAATCTATGACATACTCGGCAAAGAAGTAACCACCCTCATAAACGAAGAGAAACAAGCCGGTAAATACAGTATAGACTTCAACGCATCAAAGCTTTCAAGCGGTGTATATTTGTATGAACTAAGGTCAAATGAGTATAAATCAACAAAGAAACTTTTATTGATGAAATAGTGCTAGTGAAAAAGGGGGGGGAAAGCCTCCCTTTTTTTTTATAACTCGAATTTGACCAAAATCGTGGTATAATGACTCCTCCGGCTGGCAAAAACTATTTCTCTTTCTCTGCTGCTTAAAAATTCTTAGGATAACCATTAAAATTATAGGGACAGCCTATAGATTTTATAGGACAACCATTAAAATTATATCAATAACCTATGAATAGAATAAGATAACCATTAAAAAATTATCGATAACCTATGAATTTTAAGGGACGGACATCAAAAAGGGAAGGAAACGGTAAGATTTATATAGGTTCTCCTATTAAATTTATAGGAGAACCTATTCAGAAATAGAAAATCAACTAAAATGATAGCCTCATTAGTTTTTATTCCCCCGGCTCTCAAGAACCATTTCTCGACAAAGGACGCAATGAGTAAAAATTGACAAATTAATTGTTGTTAATGAAATGACTTGGTTAGCATTCGACATTGTCTCTACTATTACTTTCCTCACCGTCAAAGCCTCACTTTACAAATTTTTCAAACCAACTTTAGTTCCTAAAATTCAATTTTCCATTTTTAAGGGGTGACTGATTAATTTCAATCCGGGAACATCAACTTTTAGTTGATAAACTTTATTTGTTTCTGTTTCAGTCAGGAACAGAGTCTTTAAATCACTACCTCCAAAATCCAAATTACTTGGCTTCTTTCCGGGAGTCGGAATTTTTGAAATTATCTTTCCTTCCGGTGAAATAACATAGACTGATTTTCCGCCAAAGTGTGCGACCCAAAGATTTCCATTCTGATCAAAAGCAATTCCGTCCGGGTCACCTCCCGGGAGTAGAACAAATTCTTCATGTTCAGAAAGAGTACCATTTTCAACAAAATTAAATTTTAAGATTCTCTGCTTTGCCGACTCACAAACATAGAGAAGATTACCATCGGCATTAAAAGCAATTCCGTTTGGAAAAGCGAGTTCATCATAAACGAGATTGACAGATTTTGTTTTGACATCAACTTCAAATATTCTTCCATCAAGAATTGATTTGTCATAAGATTTGGGATCGGTGAAATAGAGCTTTCCATTTTTCGAAAAAGCAAGATCATTAGGGCGATTAAATTTTTCTCCTTTAAAACCATCAACTAATATTTCGCTTTTCCCATCGACAGAAGTTTTCAATATAACTCCGATGCCATAATCACAAGCATATAAAAAGCCATCATTGCCAAAGGCTAAGCCATTTGTTTTTGAAATGGTAAAATCGGAATCATTTTTACTTAAAAATTTCGTTGATGTTTTACCATCATATTTTCCAATCCAACTTCCGTAACAATTAGAAAAATATAAATTCCCTTTCCCATCGTATGCGGGTCCTTCGGGAAAATCACATCCTTCGGCAACAACCTGCCAATCGGATTCTTGATAATTATAAGAAGACTGCGATATCACTTCAAATTGAATAACTATCAAGGCTATGATAATTATAGCTAATTTCATTTCTTTTTACTTTCCTCAAAAATTGAATCAGAAATCCCTTTATTAATTATATAGTTGGTGTAAGTAATGGTTACTAATCCTTTTGCTATTTTGGGTTTATCTTTTCCTCTTTTCGGTTTTTCTTCTTCCTCAGTATGACTACCGGTTAGACCTTTGGGGATATTCGTACGCGAAATATCAAAACTAAAAATCAATGAAGATGGAAGGGAGTATTTGATATTTTTAGAATCATACTTCAAATCAATTGTGAATGTGCCGTTCATCTTAGTTGTAGATTCAACTTTTCTGATAATGAAATCTTTTTTATCAATCCAAAGTGTTGACAAAATTACTTCTTTACTTCCACCTAAAGGAATAATTTTTATAACATAAACTTTTATTCCGTTTAATTCTTCTTCTTTTTCAAAGATAGATGTGTAGTCTCCTTGAAGAACTGTTAAAGGGGAAAAGTTCAATCCTTCTTTTGGAAGAAGTGCAAATCCATCAGAATTAAATTTGATTTTATCAGGCTGCTTGAAAAAGATTTTAGCTTCCGTTACGGGAACTTTAAGAAAATCTACATCAACTTCAATTTTTACATCTACTTGATAATCTTTAACCTCAGCAAATTTAGATTTTACTTTTTCGATAATAAAATCGGGATTCGGTTTCTGAGCAAAAGTGGTTAAAGAAAATATAAAACTGAACAACAACAAATAAGTTTTCATAATTAAAAATTTCATTTTATGATAAAATATCTTTTCTTCTGAATAAGAATAAAGTCAATCCGAAAAAGAAAACAGAATGTCCAAGCAAAACTAAACCGGCTTTAATTACTTCTTGCATATCAATAGGATCATCAAAAAAACTTCGCCAGTTAGCCATATAATTTGTGAAAAGATATGGTCTAAGCGATTGGAAGAAGTCGAAATTTAATGCTGACAGAACCGTAAATACAATAATGATTGCCATTGTTGAAACAATCGGTCCAATAGCATTTTCTACAAGTGAAGAGAGTAAAAACGCAAGTGATGCTACAACACTCATCGATAATGCGGCGTATCCATAAGCTAAAATAAATCGCCAGAGAATATCATCTTTGGCGAATATTATAATCTTATTTCCAATTACTATTAGTTCACCTGTGCCGAATAAAATTATACCGAGTCCAAGACTTACAATAGCTAACCAGAGTACAAGTCCGTGTGAGTATAATAAGCCTGCGATATACTTTGCCGTAATGAGTTTTGCCCGTGAAACCGGACGAGTAATCAACATTCTATAAGTACCTGAAGTTGCTTCGCCGGCAAGCAAATCTCCGGTAACAAGTGTGATTAAAAATGGGATATGAATCCAGAAACTTCCAAGTACTATAAATGCAATCAAATAACCATTTAAAAGATTTCCCACAAATACAAATGTTTGTTGAAGATTTCGTGTCATGAAATCAAGATACTTCTCCCCCTCTATTAACAATGCGATTTGAATAATCGGTACTAATACCGCAATAGCCATGAAGCCAATGTAAGTTCGCCACTTTTTAAATATTTTGTATAGTTCTATACTTATTAAATCTATCATGTTGATGATTTCTCCGTTATATCAAGAAAATATTCTTCTAATGAACGCATCGGGACAATTGAATTTACAGCAATATTATTTTCGACAAGCAACTTATTGACTAAAGGAATTTCTTCATGATTAATTGAGAATACAATTTTGGTTTCGGTGAATGAATCCACTTTATTAATCCATTGAGTTTGACCGAGTAGAATTTTTGCTTCAGTTACTGAAGTTAATCCGAAAGTGACTTTCAGATTTGCTGCATTTAATAAATCACTTACCAGACCTTCGACTTTGGTAGCCCCTTTATTAATTATAACCATCCGGTTTGCAACAAGCTCAACTTCATAAAGAATGTGCGACGAGA
This sequence comes from Ignavibacteria bacterium, assembly GCA_030684555.1. Lineage (GTDB taxonomy): Bacteria > Bacteroidota > Ignavibacteria > Ignavibacteriales > Ignavibacteriaceae > JAGUXE01. The sequence goes on along the minus strand of JAUXVN010000150.1, from coordinate 5,450 downwards.
GAAAAATAGTTTTATTCTTTTCTTTACTTAAATAGTTAATTAAGTCTCTAATTTCTTTCATCCCTTGTGGATCAAGCCCTGTAGTCGGTTCATCAAGAATGATAAGTTCGGGATCGTGTAATAATGCTTGAGCTAAACCGAGCCGTTGCTTCATTCCGTGAGAAAAAGTTTTCACCTTACTTTTATATCTTTTATCAAGCCCAACAAGTTCGAGTATTTCCATAATTCTTTTTTTAGAAACATCACATCCGGAAATTCGACCAAGTATTTCAAGATTTTTATACGCAGAGAGGTAGCCGTAAAAATCGGGTTTCTCAACTATAGCTCCGACTTTCCTTAAAATATCATTACGATTTTTGTTAAGATTTTTGCCGAAGATATTTATTTCCCCTTTTGTGGGACTTATCAAGGTCAACAACATTCTGATTGTTGTACTTTTACCTGCTCCGTTCGGTCCAAGGAAGCCGAACACATCTCCTTTGTAAACATTTAAACTTAAATCGTTTACAGCAGTCAAATCTTTGTAATGTTTTGTGAGATGTGTTATCTCAATTATTTTTTCCATGCTTTCCTAATTTTTTTTCTTATCAGAACATTGCAGCAAACTTATAAGTTTCACTCGAACGGTTAATTCAAAAAAGTTTGAATGGTAATTATAGTAGATGTTAAATCGATTAAGGAAAATCAACGGTAAATCCGATTCCGAATTTATTATCCTTCAATGAGTAATATTCACTAAATATATTATTACCTGAGTAGTAAGAAAAATAAAAAAGTATTCCTTTCGATTCCTGGGTGCCGAATTTTATTCCGGCTTGAATATGATTTGAACCTGAATATTTTGGAACTCCTTCTAATGTAAAATGATCTGCAATGAAAAGTATGACAGGTTTATCAAAAAGTTTATCAATTATTTTATCATTATGTATTTCAAATCCTAAAGAAGTGGAAGGACGTTTTAATTCAGATGGTCTTATCCTGAATGAATAAGCAAAACCACAGTAATAACGTATATCATATTCTTTCAATTTAAAAGAATGTGCGGTTATTAATTCGGCGAAATCACGTGTGTATGGAATTGGTCCTCCCGGTTTTGTCCAGTTACGAGGGTATTTATCTATCCACCAATTCCCATCAACAAGGTGCGCACTGTTATGAATGAACCTGAACCGAAAAGCTAACGCTCCATTTTTCTTTTTGATTTTATAAATTGCATTACCTCCAAAAAAACCATCGATTGCATCAATTTGCAAACGTAATTGTTCATAACCGATAACGGATGCGTAAGCCATAAACTCAATACCGAAAGTCAGGCGGTCATTCTCATTAAATTTAAAACCAAGCAAATCCATTGTGTTGCCGATATCAACTTTTAAATTCGCATTTTCGGGATAAAGCAGAACACCGATTTTGGCCTCCTGCTTATTTGCTCTAAGTGGAAGGAAATTTAATCCGTCCGGTAAAAATTCAAATTCTGTTTGAGGGGAAACCTTAATATTGATTACTAAGATTATAAATAAAATCAATTTTGGTATAAATGTCTGTTTCATTTTTTATGATTAATTATTGAATAGAATTAATCGAAAATTAAATTCCGATGAGTTATAATTAAATTTTATTGGGATCTAAATAATGTTTATTCTTCCTCACTAATTCCCGGCAATATCTTTTCTTCGGCAACCGGAAGTTCTTGAACATCCTTCAATTTTCTTTCGATGGTTCGCGATTTTTTTGCGGCATCTTCAATTGTGTTGCTTGCTTCTTGAAGTTTCTTTTGGGTTTTATCGAGTATATCGCCAAACTTGCCGAATTCAGCTTTAACCGCTCCAAGTAATGACCAAACCTCACCTGAACGTTTTTCAATAACTAAAGTTTTAAAGCCCATCTGCAAACTGTTAAGAATAGCAGTTAAAGTTGTAGGTCCGGTTAAGATTACTTTATATTCATTCTGAATCCGCTCAAATAATCCGGGGCGACGTAATACCTCTGCGTAAAGGCTTTCAACCGGTAAAAATAATAGTGCAACATCTGTAGTGTTTGGCGGATCAATATATTTATCGCTTATAGATTTTGCTTCGTTACGAATCCTCAATTCAAGTGCTTTTGATGCTTCTTCAATTAATGGAATATCAACTGCTTCCTGCGCGGCAACTAATTTTTGATAATCTTCCATCGGGAATTTTGCATCAATTGGTAACCATAAAACATCATTTTTATCACGGCTTCGCCCGGGCATTTTGATTGCAAATTCTACACGGTCATTACTTCCTTTTTTAGTCGAGACATTCTTTGCGTATTGTTCGGGAGTTAGAATTTGTTCAATCAGATTTTCTAATTGAATTTCTCCCCAGGTACCGCGGGTTTTTACATTCGATAAAACTTTCTTTAAATCGCCGACTCCCGTTGCAAGAGTTTGCATTTCACCAAGACCTTTATGAACCTGCTCAAGGCGTTCACTGACTTGTTTAAATGATTCCCCTAATCTTTTCTCAAGAGTTGAATGAAGTTTCTCATCTACCGTAACTCTCATTTCTTCAAGTTTAGATGAATTTGATTCTTGAAGTGAGGTAAGTTTGGCTTCAACTTTTTCGCGCAAACTATCAAGTTTCTGCTCATTCATTTGAATTAATTTTTCAAGTTTTTCTGAGAAGAGGTTTAATTCATTTTTTTGCTGTTGAGCTGAATCAGATAATTGTTTTATCAAAGTTTCAGTAGTATTTTTTTGAAATTGAGCAGCATCTTCTTTTGTAATGCGGGTGAAATTCTCAATCTTTTGATCCAAAGTAGATGTAAGCTTATCAAGCTTTTCGGAGAATGAATTAAACTGATTTAAAAGTGCTTCTTCAAGTTTTTTAAATGAACTTAAAAGCTCCTCGCGAGTTTGTCTTGAATTGTTGGATGATTCTTCACGGTTTCTCGTAAACTCATTTTTAATCTTTTCATCTGATCTATCAAGAAGCTGCTCCATAGTTCCTTTTAGTTCGGAAGCTATGAGTTCATTATTCCCTTTATTAATTTTTCCGAAAAGAATTATGAGGAGCGTGAGGATTACAATTAACAAAATAATTATCAAAACGGTAGAAAATTCCAAGATAACCTCAAATGAATAGTATTTATTGAAAGTCGAAATGCTGTTAAAAATAGCATTTAAAATTTAGTTATATTTATCAACATTGTTTATCAAAATTACGGAATAAAATTGAACAAAGAAAAAATCATTGTTACCTCGGCTTTACCTTATGCAAACGGTCCAATTCATCTTGGACATTTAAGCGGTGCTTATTTACCGGCAGATATATATGTCCGCTATAAAAGATTAAAAGGGGATGATATCCTTTACATTTGCGGCTCTGATGAACATGGTGTTCCAATCACCATTACTGCCGATAAAGAAAATGTTAAACCTCAAGATATTATTGATAGATTTCATTCGATTAATAAAGAATCCTTTGAAAAATTCGGAATGAGTTTCGACATCTATTCCCGCACCAGTTTACCTGAACATCATGAAACTGCCAAAGAGTTTTTTCTTGAATATTTTAATCGTGGATTGTTGAAGGAGAAGAAGACTCTCCAATTTTATGATGAATCGAAAAGCATGTTTCTACCTGATCGTTATGTAGAAGGAACTTGCCCGAAGTGCGGTAACGAAGGAGCAAGAAGCGATGAATGTGAAAATTGCGGCGCTTTATATGAACAGACCGAATTAGTAAATCCGGTCAGCAAAATAAGCGGTAACAGACCAATTCTTAAGGAAACGACTCACTGGTATTTTCCATTAAGTGAATTTCAATCCCGGCTCGAAAAATATGTAAACGAAACAAATGAAAAATATGGATGGAAAGAGACAGTACTTCAATATTGTAGAAGCTGGTTCAACGAAGGTCTGAAAGACCGTGCCTATACTCGTGATCTTGATTGGGGTGTGAAAGTTCCGCTTGATGGAGCTGACGGAAAAGTTTTCTATGTTTGGTTTGAAGCAGTTCTCGGATATATTTCTGCAACAAAGGAACTTTCAAAATTACGGGGCAATGAAAATCTTTGGAAGGAATATTGGCAAAATCCGGATACTAAATATGTAGCCTTTATCGGAAAAGATAATATCGTTTTTCATACAATTATTTTTCCTGCAATGTTGATGGCTTGGAATGATGCCGGTAAAGAACAATATATATTACCTCAGAATGTTCCTGCAAATGAATTTTTAAATTTCGAAGGAAAGAAGTTTTCAAAAAGCCGTAATTGGGGAATTGATGCAATTGATTTCTTAAAAGAATTTCCTGCTGATCCACTTAGATATACGCTTGCGGCAAATCTGCCTGAAAATCGTGATACCGATTTTTATTGGAAAGAGTTTCAAGCAAGAAATAATAATGAACTTGCCGACATACTCGGTAATTTTATTAATCGTACATTCACATTTGTACACAAGCATTTCGATGGAGTTGTTCCGCAAAAGTTTGAATTAGAACAGCGTGATATTGAAATGATTGAATTGTTAAATCAATACCCTGAAAAAATTGCAGATTATTTGGAGAGATATAAAATAAAAGATGCAGTAACAGAGATTATGAATCTTGCCCGAACTGCAAATAAATATTTTAACGATTCAGAACCATGGAAATCAGTGAAGACAAATCGAGAAAAGTGTTCGACATCATTAAATATTAGTTTACAAACCATTTATACTCTTGCTGAACTTTTTTCTCCGATTATTCCGTTCAGTTCAGAGAAAATATTTAAAATGTTAAATTCAAATTTTGTCGGTTGGAATGAATCGGGAAAAGAAAATTTACGTGAAGGGCACAAACTTAATATTCCCGAGATTTTATTCGTGAAAATTGAAGATTCAGTTATTGAAGAAAAAATGAAAAATCTTGGTAGTACATCTGAACTTACTGCAAAGGAAAAGGAAGTTCTTCCGCAAATAACTTATGAAGATTTTATGAAAACACAATTGTGTGTTGCAAAAATAATAGAAGCAGAAAAAGTTAATAAAAGTGAAAAACTCTTAAAGTTAAAAGTCGACCTTGGAGATGAACAACGACAAATAATTGCCGGAATAGCAAAAGCATTTTCTCCCGAAGAAATAATCGGTAAAAAAGTTATTGTGGTCGCGAATTTGAAACCTGCAAAATTAATGGGATTAGAATCTCAAGGGATGATTTTAGCGGTTGAAAATGAATCGGGATCTTTGAATCTTTTAGAAGTTGATAATAATATTTCACTTGGAACAAGAGCAAAATAGTCTATTGAAAGGGACTCAGATGAATCGGTATTTAATCGTTTTTTTATTTTTAATTGTTTTTAGTGCATCTCTAAAAACAGCATTTTATAAATCGACTGGCAGACTTTAGAAAAAGTTCGTTTTTTCAGAAAGCTATTTAATGTTGTTTTTGATTTTATATTCTTTTGTATTCTCGTTTATCATTTTATCTAAATGATTCTCG
>JAUXVN010000149.1 GCA_030684555.1 Ignavibacteria bacterium | reverse complement strand
CTTATAAATATTATCTTACTACTTTGGGAAAAGAAGCTATCGTAGCAGCTCAACTTGTTAAAGATGTAATTTTGGTGCCTGCTTTCAATTACTAAATATTCTGCCAACTATTACACGAACTTTACTAATAAGGTACTAATAAATTCTTTATGTTTTGTTGTCAATTTAAAATGCCAAAAATAATGCCTTATCCCTTCTTTTTTTAAATTTTCGATAGTGAATTCTAAATCTTCCAATCGTCTATCTCTAACTCTAATCCAATCAACAACATTTGCTCCACAATAGGAACATGAACCTTCGACTTGTTTTTTGGCGATTTTCTTTGAAATACGGAAGCAGTGTAAATTATTTTCACAATCATGTGTATCGCAAGAAATCTTCAAGGGTTCAATGTTTTTTTTCTCGGATTTCATTTCTAACCTCTCAACATTTTTAATAAAATACTTAAATAGGGTTCTTCAATCTTACTTATATTAATATGTTTTAGAAATCTATCGACGAATAAGTTATGGAAATTTACTCTTTCGCCTTGTAAATTTTGTGCTGCCCCCCACCAGTCTATCTTTTGAAGCATTAATCTATAAGCTAAATAATTTGCCAATGAGGGAACAGAAACCCCTTCCTTCATCGCAACAATTTCAACAGCTTTTTTTAATCTTTGTACACTTCCATTTGCTATTTTTACACAATGCTTGGCCAAAATATCATGTCTTCCATTAAGAATTATTTCACCTGCAAACTCATTCGCGGCAATCTCAATATCGGTATCTGCCACATCTATACTTGAGGGAGTTTCTTCCACTATAAAAAAATCAACCCCAGCTTCCTCTATTGCATGATAGAGTTCGTGTAACATATTAAAAATTAATTTATCCGGATATTGAATATCTGTAGAAATTAAAATCACAGGTTGTTTCTCAATTTGTATAAATGCACCATGAAAGGACGGTGCATCAGTAACTGGGAAAACCATTATCCCTAAGTTCCATAAATAATCAAGTACATGCTCCACATCCAAAACTTTTAAATCGCTGAAAAGATTCTTTCTAATTATTTCTGTTGTCATGTTTCGATAATCATCAATTTTAAGTTTATTCTCATTGATTATTTGCATTACCATCAATATATAAATAGCGGTGATAGCATTGATCTTTTTTGTGTTCGAATTAGTTAAACGCTTAAACTTTGGTGAGACCTGTAGCTGAAGTTGTAATGATTCTGTATTATCAGTCAAGAGCTTATTGACATCCATCCCGAAATATTCCGCAAAGTTACTTGTCAACTTTACAATTACTTCGTTCATATTAAGGTTTTCTACCCCCTTAAATTCTTCGAATTTTGATATAAATTCATTGGGGATAAAATACTTTCTAATCAATTCTATCGGTAAATCAATAATCTTCCTAACTCTGTTAATAAGTGTATTTAAATCAATTGAGTATTCCTTAAACAAATCTTGATTAACCTCGATCTTGAGAACTTGACATATCCTTTTAATTAATGAATGATTAGCTAATGTATAACTATTTTTTTCAAAAAAATCTATTTCAGCTTTACTTATATTTATCAATTTAGCGAGCTCTGATTCATTATAACCTTTTGATATTTTTGCTGATATAATAACGTTATCCACTTGAGACCATGAATTCAAATAAAAATTGTGGATCTCAGAATTGATTAATTTCTTATAATTGATTATATCCTCTTTTAATTCATCGTATTGACTTGTTAGTGAAGCCAATTCAAGGTTATAGCCCACTTCATCAAAGCACTCTGTTTTGTTCTTCCTAAGATATTTGAGTCTTCCTTCAAAGAGATTCAAAACTTTCTCGGAATTCTTCAGTTGTATTATATTTTTAATCATCATTAATCCTCACTAAACCAAGCTCAATTATACCCTTTTGGAAATTACTGCTTTTGTCAATTTGGAAAAACTCAAAATATGTGTTCCCATTTGCGTCTGCAAGCGATGATGACGGAAAGAATTCACACGAATATTTTAATTTTTGAGCCATTCTTTTGTTAGAAAAATCTTTAAATACTGAATCCATAGCATTCCAATTAATTCCGTCAGTTGAATAACAACAATCTATATCTGAAGGATAATGTTTATCTGTCACAAAGCTCCCGTCAATATAGACAACTGAACAACCAGCAGCCTTGAGATTTATCAATGCCTTCTTTAACCCTTCAAGCAAATTAATCCTGTGTTGGTTTGTTCCAAATCTTAATTTTAGTTCCTCCCACTTAGCCGGAAATATACCCTGTGGAAGTAAACCTTCTTTAGTAAACGATGGTATCATAAAATGAATTACTTCAAAGTTTTAAAATATTAATTGAATCATAATTAAAAAATCCAATAAATTTCTTATCCCAAATTCCCATTCTCCCTTCACACTCCCACCACCCACTCCACCGCATCCTCTAAATTGGCAAACGCTGGTTGGGCATTATTAAGATGTAATAAATAATACAATACCACTAAACAATAATTCCAACAATAAAATAAATCTGTAAATTTTATTTGATAATTTCTCTGCAATCTTGTTTGATAATATTGATATGGATTTCGCTGGTATAATCAAGCCGAGAGAAATAATTAAAGTCAATGATACAAAGCTCCATAAAATTAAAAGTATGCTTCTTATAAGTAGCGTCAAGATAGTCCATGAATTGAGTTCTACGTCATTCCAAATGGTGAACGCACTTGAAAATTTTAAGAATGGATATAAATACCAGTAAAATGGCGACTCGGAATTAGTAAAAAAGAATACCGCGATGATAATAATTGTAAGTATGAAAACCACTTTTGTATTTAACTGAGGTTCGTGGGGGATAGATGATTTCCCAAGATTCAAACCGATAGTAAACTGATTCTTAGTTACTACAATACTTAAATAATTTTTTAATTTCCCCATCAAATCAAAATACTTTTTTAAGTATTTGTATGAATGGATTTCATATAGAGTCTGAATACCAAAAATAATTCCGACCAATTGGGCAGTCCTATTTAGTATAATAACCATTTCTTGGCTTATTGTAGGAAATATTTCAAAAATGATTGATAAATTATTCATAACAATATTAATAAATTAGAAGCCTAACGACGTGTTATGTTAAAACATAAGCGCCGAGTTAATTATTATTCATAAATTTCAATATTCGATACCTAAATCTTACAGTATTATCTTCAATCTCATTCCTCAACTGGAATGAGCTCATTAGCAAGAACTTGTTATAAAGCGTTGATTATTTCATATGATTTTTTCCAGAATCAGATAACTTTTTATTAAGAGCATTTTTCTTTTTTTGGATTTTAGAAGGTTGAACAAAATAAAAATCAAACAATGCTTCTAATACATCAAGATTCCATTCTGCTTCTTCAGGGTCGACATCTACAATCTCTCCAGTGCTTGTACTTTTGATAGGATGTGCAGCAAAATTTCCGATATTTCTTACTGCATCAATAATATCTAAGATGTGCGATGGTAAATTATTCTTATCAATTATCTCTTGGATTTCATTTGCTAAAGATGAATGTTTAACTTCACCTTTTTCTCGAAGTATACTTTGTAAACACCTTCTGCTAAGTGCTGCAGATGCCTTCGAACTGTCAAATAAGGTAATACAAGCTTCATTGTAGTCTTTGGAGAATTCTATTGGTACTTCAGGTGGACAAGGTGGTCTATTACTACCTTTTGGACGTACAGGGGTTTTACTTTTAGTATTTTTAGTAGAATTAATTAGTATAGTACCTTTAGGAGTTCTAATCGTCTGAGTGTTGACAAGATATAAGTTTGCTTTCTTACAACTTGGACATTTGTAAGTGTAAATGTACCAGGATTCATCAGCATCTTCACAGATAAATGTTCGTTCTTCATTTGCATGAAACTCAATAAGACAATGTAAACATTTCATATTTTTACCTTTAAACACATAACTTAGACTTGAGCCGATTGAAAGCAACCATGCAAAATGATGATTTTGGGAGAGTAGTCACACTACCCCGATAAGTAAACCCGTTTCCGGTGGAAGCACTGAAGAAGTAACCCAAGCAAACCCCTTCAAGTAAAAAAAGGTAAAAAATATTAAAGCAAAAACAATTTAACTATTGTGAATGCAATTACAAGAAAATTCTTGAAAGTGTCAAGTGGGGGACATCACACCTCTAAAAAGGATTTTGGGTTTTCTTGAGGAGTATAATCTGGTTGTTTTAATTTGGATAGCTAATAATCGAAAGGGCAGTCTTATCAAAAAACGATCTTATCCATTAGAAATAGACGGAACGGTCTCGACCGTTCCCTACATTATTATATCAATTCATTAAATAAATTATTTTTATAATCGGCTTCGAAGATTGATTTGTGTTGGGGAGTCTCCACTAATTAAGTCACATCACGAAAAGTGAGTTTCTAATTGACTTTTATTGATAAAGTATCAGAATATAAAATGAAATCGACTCCATCCTTTATACCCAGATAACATAAATATAACTTCCACTCTCCTGTAGTAAAAGTAGTATCTTTATCCCAAAACGTTTTTAACGATTGAGTTGTATCAGGAGTTGTACGGATTACAATTGTCATCCAACTTGGAGCCAATAGAACATAATCCGGAACATGTCCGGTTAAACCTTCTGTATTACCGGCAATCATACCTGATAATTTTACATTAAGAGGCGAGTTTCCTTCAGTTTTGTCTGCTGATAAAATTAATTTTGGAGCATCAAGGTTATTCGGTTCTGATGGAGACTTACAACCAGCAAAGATTATCATAAAACTGAAAAGAAAACTATTTTTTTTATCATTAATGTCCCCGATGCTATTTTACTAAAACATTAAAATCATTCAACTGATATTATTTGAATGAGTCTAAACTGAATTTGAACTGCCGGTATAAAACCGGCAGCTTTAGTAGTTTGCAATAACCTTTATCAATATTTTGGTATAATTCCCAAATTCTGAAATACAAAAGAATAAATATCTGCAACTTCTTCTATAATTTTAGAAGTCGGTTTACCTGCTCCGTGTCCTGCTTTAGTTTCTATTCTAATGAGAACGGGATTATTCCCTTTATGTTTTTCCTGCAATGTTGCTATATACTTAAATGAATGTGCCGGAACAACTCTATCATCATGATCGGCTGTAGTTACGAGTGTTGCCGGATATTCAACTCCACTTTTAAGATTATGAATCGGTGAATATTTATAAATGTATTTAAATTCTTCTTCATTTTCACTTGAACCATAATCACTTACCCATGCATAACCAATTGTAAATTTATGAAATCGAAGCATATCCATAACCCCTACAGCCGGCAAAGCAACTTTGAAAAGATCCGGTCTTTGATTTGCAACTGCACCGACAAGCAAACCACCGTTAGATCCTCCTGCAATTGCTATTTTTTTTGATGATGAATAACCTTCATTAACAAGATACTCAGCGGCAGCAATAAAATCATCAAATACATTTTGTTTTTTTAATTTGGTGCCAGCCTCATGCCACGATTCACCATATTCTCCTCCACCTCGAATATTTGCCAGTGCAAACACTACATCATTTTCAAGAAGGAGTAATCTAGAAACGCTAAAACCGGGCGTCATACTCGCATTGAATCCGCCGTAACCATATAAATAGACTGAATTGTTACCGTCAAGTTTAATCCCTTTTTTATGAACAAGAAACATCGGAACTTTTGTACCATCCTTGCTGTTATAAAAGATTTGTTTTGTTTCATAATTATCAAAATCAAAATTCAATTCGGGTCTTCTGAATAAAGTTGATTTTCTTGTGTTTACATCAAACTGAAAAATAGCAGATGGATATGTAAATGATGTAAATGTATAGAAAGCAATGTTATCATCTTTTTTACCATTGTAACCACCCACTGTTCCAACTGTCGGCAGTTTAATTTCTTCAATGAGCTTGCCATTGGTTTCGTATAGATAAACATGACTGCTTGCATCCTTTAAATAATTGACAACCATTTTTCCACCGATAAAACTTACTCCTTGTAAAACATTCTTTTCTTCTGGAAGTAATTCCACCCAGTTTTTTTCGTCAGGATTTTTGGGGTCAACGAGAATCAATCTGTAATTTGGTGCTTTATAATCTGTTTGGATTAGTAATTTATCATCAATGTTATCAACCACATTATAATTATTATCGAGGTTTCCCACTATAGTTACAAATTGGCTGTTGGGCAGCGAAAGATCTTTTACAAGTAATCCATTATTATTGGTTCCTTCAGCAAAAGAGATACATAAAAATCTCTCATCTTCCGTTGTTGAGACCCCGAAATATCTTGTCGGATTATTTTTGTCTTCATAAACAAGAATATCTTCACTTTGATCTGTCCCGAGTTTGTGATAATAAACTTGTCCAAATTGATTTGCTTTAGAAAGTTCTGCTCCTTTTTCCGGTGTCGGAAATCTGTGATAATAGAACCCTTCATCTTTCCATGATATACCGGAAAATTTGATCCATTTCAAGTGGTCGTCAAGTTTTTTCTTTGCAGCAACTTCCATAACAAAAAAATCATTCCAGTCGGAACCTCCGGCGGCAGTACCGTATGCAAAATATTTTCCGTCTTTTGAAACAGCAAGAGTAGTTAACGAAACTGTACCGTCATTGCTCAATTTGTTTGGATCAAGAAATATTTCCGGTTGAGATTCGAGATTTTTTTGAATGTATAAAACAGATTGATTTTGCAATCCGTCATTCTTGAAGAAATAATAATTATCCCCTCCCTTAAACGGTGAAGAATATTTTGGATAATTGTATAATTCAGCAAAACGTGTCTTAATTTTATCGCGGAAAGGGATTTTTGAAAGATAGGAATTAGTGACATCATTCTGTTGATTAACCCATGACTTTGTTTCTTCAGAATTATCATCTTCGAGCCAACGATAAGGGTCGGCAACTTTAGTTCCGAAATAATCATCCACAACATCAGCTTTTTTAGTTGCGGGATATTTCAACTGTGCATACGAAATTGTAGTCATAAAAAAACCGATCAGCATGATTAGCGAAAGTATTTTGTACATATTACCTCCATTTTGAACTTTTAATAATTTGCAAAAATATAAAAAAGGGGGATTAATCGTATAGAAAAATGTGATAAGCGATATTATGCAGTGTTCAGTTAAGAAACTTTGAGAAGTTTATTAAATTTCTAATCAATAGGATATACCCCGCAACTATAAAGTTGCGGGGTATAAAATTAACTTACCTTACGAAAAAGATATATAAAAAAAGCTATTCGTCATCCCGCCCGCATTAGGCGGGTCGGGATCTTCATCGTTGCTCAAAGATGCTGAAATGAATTCAGCATGACATTTGAGCAAGGTGAATAATTAATCTAAAATTCATCGATTAATAGATTACCCCTTAGTCCCAACCAAAGTAATACTAAAAATACCTTTGAGATTTTCTTTGTATTCCTTTAATCCATTTTCCGAGAGATAGAGTGACAAAACTTCTTCGGGAATTTCAATCTTTTTACTCTTTTTGATTTCAATATCAATGAATCCAACTTCGGTTATTATTTGCAAATATTCCGATTGTTGAATCGCTCCCGAAACACAGCCTGCGTACAACTCGGCTGATTTTTTTAACTCCCCGGTCATTTCTCCTTGAGTAACAATATCCGAAATACAAAAATGTCCCCCCGGCTTAAGGATACGATAGATTTCCGAAAAGGCTTTTTGTTTATTTGGAACTAAGTTTAATACGCAATTACTAACAACAACATCGGTTTTATTATCGGGAAGAGGCATATCTTCAATATCCCCTAACTTGAATTCAATATTCTTATAACCGAGTTTTTCATTATTGATGTTCGCCTTGTCAATCATTTCTTCGGTCATATCAAGTCCGATTACTCTTCCAGTTTCACCGACAATCGATCTTGCAATAAATACATCATTCCCCGCACCGCTGCCGAGATCAACTACTGTATCACCTTCTTTAATTCCGGCAAATTCAGTCGGAAGTCCGCAGCCCAATCCTAAATCAGCATCTGCCACATATCCATTGATGTTTTTATACTCATCGCCAATCATTGTGATACCGGTTAGAACCGAGCTTCCGCAGCAAGATGCAACGGGTCCGCAACAGCCGCCGGCTTCAGCATTAACAGCTATATCGGAATATTTTTCTCTTACCATTTCTTTGATTTCTTTTGATGAATCCATTTCTCTTTCCTTCTTTTAATTATTCTTTTGTTTTGATTTTTATTTTTTTGATTAGATCAACCTCAGAGACAAAACCTATTACGCATTTCCCTTCTTCACGCAGCAGTAACCGCTGTTTAAGCGAATTATAATCTGCTTCGAGCTGCTGTTCGGTTAAAAAGTTCTTTAAAAATTTAACTAAATCTTTTATGTCGGAATTAGAATTATCAAGTTTATAGTAAACCCAGGTACCTTCACGTTCGGGTTTAAGTATTCCTGAATTTCTAATCACGTTCAGATGTTTTGAGATGTGATATTGCGGAAGTTTAAGTGCATCAGTTAGTTCGCAAACACAAAGACTCTCTCCAAATTTGATGAAAAGATTTAGAATTCTTAATCGTGTTTCATCAGCTAACGCTTTAAATATTTCTGTTTTGTTATTCATTTTGATTTTATCTTTATATGCTATTAATCGCATACAAACATATGCCATTTTGGGCATATTGTCAAGAGGAAGGAGTAAAATATTTTTTTAATTTTTCTTTGGGTGAGATAAATCGAAATCCAACTTGTTATGTTAGATATGTTATTGAAGCAAAGGTTCTTTGAATTCCTTTTTGATATTTAACTGCCGGATAACCGAAAATTACAAATAGACCTTCACGACTCGGATATTTGATACCATGTTTTTCCCTAAACAATTTTGCTTTTTTACCATTTTGAAACATTGGATGCATAGCACCAAGCATACAAGTTCCAAGCCCTAAGGATTCAGCAGTTATCATTGCGTATGTTGCTGCGACTATCGGATCAGCCGGATCAGCGTAAGGTGAACCGTAAAAATAGATTGATAAAGGGGCGTCATAATTGACTACGTTGATTCCTTCTTTCATTTTTTCAGTATAGACTTTGAATAAGGGCTTAACAAATCCTTTAAACATTTCATCATTTGATTTCCCCCAAAAGGGTTTCATCAGTGTCAAAAACCAATCCGATACAAACCATTTCATTGCTTCAAGATAATCACAAAAGTCTTTTGCGAAGGCTTTGTTTTTATCTTTCCCTTTAATGATCAATAGATTAACATCGGATGGAGGTAAACCCATAGGGGCGGTGACTGCAGCATCAATAATTTTTTGAATTAGCTCTTCTTCAACTTCTTTTTCTTTGAACTCACGAATGCTTCTTCTTCGTTTGAGAAGGTTTAATATTTGTTGATAATCAGCTGTTGTTTCCTTCGAAGGTAAATTAAAAAGATTCTCAGGTGTTAATGTCCTCCCATGTATTTCAATAACACCATGCGGACAAATTGCCATACAATGTCCGCAGCCAATACAACCAAAGATCTGATTGTTACTTAGCTCTACTTTTTTATTCCGAATTATTAAACTATTATCCTTACAAACAGAAACGCACAAACCGCATCCGTTGCAAAGTTCACTAACAATTTTAATTTCGGCGTTCTCTTTTGTCCTTGATGTTGGTATTGACATAAAAGTCTCGTTAATTATTTATGTAACAAACGAAAATAGCTTAACTATCCCAAAATATTTTTTACTTTTTAATTCTTACATATATATGTTTGATTCGTGTTTTCTCTACTTCTCTTTCATCAACATCAAAATGATCATCTAATGATTTTATTAGAGGTGTTAGTTTCAAGAACCCATAATTACGGGGATCGAAGTCAGGTTTCTTTTTAATTATGAGTGCGCCGACTTCAGCCAGAAATGCCCATCCGTTATCATCTGCCAGGTCCTCAACCGAAACTTTTAGTAGTTGAATAAAATCATTATTAATTGGTTCAATCTCTACCGATTGAACAGGAGGATGTGCTGCTGCAGCAGCTGTAGTTGTTACCGTTGATGGTTTAGTTATTTTCACATGACTTATAATTTCAATATAGATGAACTTGTCGCATGCAACAATAAATGGGTTGGGAGTTTTTTTCTCTCCAATTCCGATTACTAACATACCTGACTCTCGAAGTCTTGTTGCAAGTCTGGTAAAATCACTATCACTTGAAACGAGGCAAAATCCATCAACTTTTTGACTATGCAAAATATCCATTGCGTCGATAATCATTGCAGAATCGGTAGCATTTTTACCACTTGTATAGCTGTACTGTTGAATGGGAGTAATTGCGTTTTGAAGTAATGCGGGTTTCCAACCGGAGACTGTTGGTTTTGTCCAATCACCATAAATTCGCTTAATTGATGGAACCCCAAGTTTAGCAATTTCATCAAGCATACTTTTGATATTTGAATAGGGAATATTATCCGCATCAATTAAAACAGCTAATCTTAGATCATTTCTCTTTCTCATCGCAACACTCCTCATAATTATAGTGCAAATTATCCTTCACAAAATAACACAAACTTATTTGGATTGCTTAGATATTTTAAGTTATAATTCCCTTTCAATAACCACCAAATCGCATTTGGTATTGTGATTCATTAGTCCAAGAAAATTTCCCTTCCATTTTCCATTTGTAAGTTGAATCATTTTTTATATCTTTGCATTGTATTCCATAACTAAACCAAAGGAGGTCAAATGAAATTAACAATTGTAGCGATGATTCTTGCATTGGGATTATCATTCTCCGTAAGTGCTCAATCACAGGAGAAAAAGGCTGATAAGGCAAAAACTGAAGTAAAGAAAGAAGAGACTAAAAAAGCTAAAAAAGCAACAACAAAATCTTCTTGCAGTGAAAGCAAATCATGCTCTGACGAAGAAAAAGCTGCTTGCGGCGAAAAGAAATAATAGCTAATTATTTTGCAAGAGTTTTATCCCGAAGTTATTAAATGACTTCGGGATTTTTTTATATTTACCGACCATTCGAAATGATATGTAAATTTCATTAACAATTATTAACATTTTATTAAATTAATATAAAATCAGATACTTTTTAAGCTGTTTTCGATTTCATTAGTATTGATTGAAACGAAGTGAGTATTATTGTGAAGAATTTAGCAGTACAGGATTTTTATCCGGAAGAGTTAAGCCACTGTTACGGATGTGGTAGATCTAATGCGCATGGTCATCAAATAAAAAGCTATTGGGATGGTGATGAAACAATCGCCCGCTTCACTCCTCAACCATATCACATTGCAATTCCCGGTTTTGTTTATGGAGGATTAATCGCTTCTTTAATTGATTGTCACGGCACAGGGAGTGCCGCACTTGCGGTTTATCGTTCGGAGGAAAGAAATCCCGGAACTGAACCTGCATTGAGATTTGTGACTGCATCACTGCAAGTTGATTATCTTAAACCCACACCACTCGGAATTGAGCTTCTTCTTAAGGAACAATAATAGAAATCAAAGGGTGAAAAGTAATAACTGAAATCTCCGTATTTGCCGGCGAGGACATAACTGCAAAGGGTAAAGTTGTCGCGGTTCAAATGCCGGAGACGTTCTTTAAGAATGAGAAAACAGAGCTTTAACTATTTAGAAATTTTCTCCCTATAAATTATTATTCTAAGCTTCTATAATCTGATAAGAATGAGTAATCTCAGCAGCTTTCTCAAGCATCTTTGTTACCGAACAATATTTTGTTTGTGATAATTCGATTGCTCTTTCAATATCTTTGATCGGAAGATTCTTCCCTTGAAAAATAAATTCAACATGAATCTTCGTAAATACCTGCGGATGTTCATCGGCAACTTCGGAAGTAATCTTTACTTCAAAATTGTCAAGAACTACTTTTTTCTTTTTCAAGATAACAACAACATCACTTGCAGTGCATCCACCCAAACCGATAAGTAATAATTCTTTTGGTCTTGTTCCTGCATTACTCCCGCCGAAATCTTCCGGACCATCCATTGTAATCCAATGATTAGAATCCGATTTACCGGCAAAAGTTATTCCATTAATCTGTTTTACATAAGCTGTTTTTGTAGACATAATTCTCCTTTTTTTTACTTCGTGTGATGCTGTTATTGTATGAACGATTCAAAATATTTCATTTGTTAAAATAACAAACTGCACAATCGAACTCACTATATCATCTTTAATAAAAAGAATACCCTGAGCTCATCAGACTAAAAAAGTAATCTGACAGAAATTTATATTCGAAATTTTTCATCGGTTACATTGAGTGATAAAAGGAATCGAATATTCATTTTCTTTTGTATTTTTAGCGGTGAAATCAGAAAATTATTAATAATTTCAAAAGGAGAAAGATGAGAAGTTTTTTTTTCTTACTTACATCAATTATCATTTGTTCATCAGTTTTACAAGCTGAAACGAAAACTGAAGAAATAAAATCATTCACCCTTGAAAATGGAATGAAGGTATTTGTGATTGAGGACTTTTCAATCCCTAATGCAAATATGTACCTATTTTATAAGGTTGGATCAAGGAATGAATATCCGGGCATTACCGGTTTATCACATTTTTTTGAACATATGATGTTTAACGGCGCAAAAAAATATGGACCCAAAATGTTTGATCAAACAATGGAAGCTGCCGGAGGTTCAAATAATGCATACACATCAAATGATGTTACAGTTTATACAAACTGGTTTCCGGCATCATCGGCAGAAGTAATATTTGATCTTGAAGCTGATAGAATAAAAGATTTGAACTTTGATGATAAAATGATTGAGAGTGAAAGAGGTGTTGTCCTTTCCGAAAGAAGTACATGGTTAGAAAATAGCAATTACGTTTTTCTTTCCGAGCAAGTTGAAGGAGCCGCTTTTATTGCTCATCCTTATAGATGGCCTGTTATCGGATATGAATCAGATATTAAAAATTGGTCGAAGTTGGATCTTCAAAATTACTTTAAAACTTATTACGCACCGAACAATTGTGTGGTTGTTGTAAGCGGCGCAATAAATTTTGATGAAGTTAAAAAACTTGCAACAAAATATTTCAGTGTAATTCCAACAGGACCTCAACCGAGACAGCTTCATACAGTCGAACCTCCGCAAATTGGTGAAAAAAGAGTTTTTGCACAAAAAGATGTTAGTGCTTCAAATTTAATGATTTCATACCATGGTGTGGATGCCAAATCACCAAACTATTATACCCTTGTTTTATTAAGCGCAATTTTAAGCGAAGGAAGTACTTCAAGATTGTATAAATCATTAGTTGATGAGAAACAACTTGCATTAGATATTACGACTAATTTTTCATATTCATTTGATCCGTCACTGTTTACGATTTACACTATCTGCAGTGATAATGTTGCAGTTTCTACGCTTGAGAATGCTATATATGATGAAATTGAAAAACTTGTAAAAGATGGAATAACTGAAAAAGAACTTGAAAAAGTAAAAAATCAAAAATTAATGTCACTTTATCAAAATCTTGAAACAATTAATGGACGTGCACACAGCACCGGAATAAGTGAATTATTTTTTGGAGATTACAATAAAATATTTGACTCCGCTGAAGAATATCAAAAAGTAAGTGTTACTGATATTCAGGAAACCGCAAAAAAATATTTAGTAAAATCAAACAGAACTGTCGGTATTCTTTCATCTGTTGAGGAGGGACGATAATGAAATCATTAATTTTAATAAGACTCGTATTTGTAATTCTGATTTCGTTTTTGACTCTAAATATAAACGCACAGAATAAAACTTTCTCTTTCCCTAAGTACGAAAAAGTATTATTACCAAACGGAATTACTCTTTACTTACTTGAAAATAATAAAGTACCACTTATCACTGTTTCAACCTTGATAAAAGCCGGTTCTGTAAATGATGGCAGCTTAAGCGGTTTGGCTTTTCTTACTAATGAATCGATTCTATTTGGAACAAAATCATTTTCCAAATCAACAATTGAAGAATCTTTTGAACAGATTGGAAGCAGCATAAACGTGACAGGTGAATTAGAATTTTCAACAATTCGATTTACCTTAATGAAAGATAAACTTGATTCGGTTCTTCCGATTTTGAAGGAAGTTATAAGTTCAGCCACCTTCCCAAAGGAGGAAGTTGAAAAAAGGAAACAACGTTTGATTGCAGAATTAAAGCAATACAAAGAACGCCCTAAATCAGTAATCGGGTATTACTTTAATAAGTTTGTCTATGGTGATCAACCTTACGGGAATCCGGTATTAGGATCTTCATCAACAATAGAAAAAATATCAGACAAAGAAATAAAAGATTTTTATCTCAATTTTTATACACCATCAAATACTGTTATTGCAGTCTCGGGCGATTTTAAGTCTGCGGAAATGAAAAGTAAAATAATTTCATTATTCAGCGATTGGACTTCAAATTCATCATCAGTTAAAGTTGAATTGAAAGATGCCGAAATAAATAACAGTAGAGTCCTTTTAATTAATAAAGAAGATGCTAACGAAACAATGTTTTATATCGGTGGGAGAGGCGTTCCGATGAACCATCCCGATTATACGGCAATTCAAGTTGTAAATACGATACTCGGCGGAAGATTTACTTCATGGTTAAACGATGAACTTCGTGTTAATTCAGGTTTAACATATGGAGCTAACAGTGCGTTTAGAAGTTATTCTAAATCCGGTTTATTCATCATTTCAAGTTTCACTCAAACAACAACAACATTTGAAGCAATAGATTTAGCGCTTGAAGTAATTGATAGATTGCATACAAAAGGTGTAGATGAGAAGACACTTCAATCGGCTAAAAACTATATTAAAGGGCAATTCCCTCCTCGATTTGAAACAAATTCTTATCTGGCTTCATTCCTTTCTGAAATGGCGGTTTACGGTTATGATGAAAACTATGTGAATTCGTTCGAAAAGAATGTGGATCAACTTACAACAGATAAAGTGAAAGAAGTAATTTCAAAATATTTCCCTAAGAATAATTTGCAGTTTGTCCTTATCGGTAAAGCATCTGAGCTGCGAGAGAAAGCAACCAAATACGGCAAAGTTTTCGAAAAAGATATTAAGAGTGACGGATATTAATTCAAGAGAAAATTCAATAGGTGCATTACAACAGCAAGGTAGTGTACCTATTTCATGTGATTGTTCTAAACTTACGACTAACCATCTATACTATTTTAACGAGGATGTAAACATGAAATCATTAAAGGATAAAAAAGTAGTTATTACCGGTGGGGCAATGGGAATCGGTTTAGCAACCGCTAAACGACTCCTTAACGAAGGAGCAACAGTTACAGTCTGGGATTTAAATGAAGCTGCACTTTTTTCCGCTAAAACCGAACTAGAAAAATCGGGTGAAGTTTTTATTCATATTTGTGATGTTACGGATAAAAAAAGAGTTTATGAACTCGCTGATATTGCTGTTAAGGAGATGGGACAAGTCGATATTCTTATTAATAACGCAGGTTATGTAAAAGGGGGCGAACTTTTAGATCAAAGTGATGATGAGTGGGAGAAAACCATAAACATTAATCTAACTGCGCTTGTCTACACAACACGAGCATTTCTAAAAGGGATGTACGATAGAAATAGCGGGCATGTAGTAAATATTTCATCTGCATCAAGTACTCTTGGTGTCCCGGGTTTAGCCGTTTACACTGCAACAAAATGGGCAGTTTGGGGATTAACAGAATCACTCCGTTTCGAAGCACTTGGCAACAATAAAAGCGGAGTAAAATTCTCAACAATCCATCCAAGTTATATTAAACAAGGTCTATTTGAAGGTGCTAAACTTGGTTTTCCTGGAAGTTTAATTGTCCCACTTGTTAAAGATCATGATGTAATTGCAAAAGCGATAGTAAATTCTGCCATTAAAAAAGGAAGATATTCTCCCAAACGTCCGGTTACTGTAAATCTAAATGTGCGGTTAAGAGGATTGTTACCCGATTCCTGGTTTCAGAAATTGATGATTTTAATGGGCGTTCCTCAAAGCATGAAATCATGGACCGGAAGAAAATAAGATTTCCAACAACCATAACCCCGTAGGGGTGATATGTTTGTAGCAAAATAGAACACATCCAAAAACCAGAACCCCGTAGGGGTGACATGTTTGTAGACCGAATATTCCCAGCAGTTTCCAAACCCCGTAGGGGTGACATGTTTGTAGCAAAACAAAATTTCCCGCAACCCAGAACCCCGTAGGGGTGACATAAAAAACAGCATTAGGATTAATTCAACAAAAACATCATATCACCCCTACGGGGTTTTGTGATCGTTATTAGGTTACCAATTTCTATAAACATATCATCCCTACGGGATTAATTGCATGGATATAAAACATTTTATTTTGAATATAAAATGTCAAATAGAAAAACAAACCATATATGGATTAGCGCTGCGACAATACAAATATCAAAAGTGGATTGATAAACCCCGAAGGGGTGACATGATAAATCATCATTAAGATTATTTTAACAAAAACATTATATCACCCCTTCGGGGTTTTGTGTTCGTTTTTAGGTTACCAATTTCTATAAACATATCATCCCTACGGGATTAATTGCATGGACATGAAACATTCTATTTTGAATACAAATTGTCAACTTGAAAAACAAACCATATATGGATTAACGCTGCGTCAAAACAAATATCAAAAATGGATTTAACAAACCTCGAAGGAGTGACATGATTGTAACAGACCGAATATTCCCAGCAGTTTCCAAACCCCGTAGGGGTGATATGTTTGTAGCAAAACCGGAGCCATCCAACAACCAGAACCCCGTAGGGGTGACATGATAAATCATCATTAAGATTTTTTTAACAAAAACATTATATCACCCCTTCGGGGTTCGGGGGTGTTTTTGGTTTACAATTTCCGCAAATATTCAATTGATTACTTATCAAAATAACCCCTCCTCTGTTTTTTGTAATAAAATATTTGTAAGTTAGAACAAGCTAAAAGTAGTCAGAATTTTCTTGTTCCGTAGTCAGTCAGAATCTAATTTATTTTTGGAGGAGAGATGCAACAGAGCGGGTCATTAGAAAAAGCCAAACACTACATCGAATCCCACTCAAAAAATAGTGATGTAAGACGCCAACCTCAGCAAGGTCCATGTATAACAATATCAAGAGAAGCAGGTGCAGGTTCCGGTTTAATCGCTGAGAAACTTGTGAATATTTTAAAACCATTGTCAAATTATCCGGATAGCGAATGGGGAATCTTTGATAAGAACTTAATTGAACGTGTCATCGAAGATCATCATTTACCAAACCAACTTGGCAAGTTTATGGGAGAGGAAGTAAAACCTTTTCTTACTGAAATCATGAATGAAGTTTTCGGAATTCATCCGCCTCTAATTAAACTTGAACATAAAACGACCGAAACAATTCTTCGTTTAGCATTCATAGGTAATTGTGTAATAATTGGCAGAGGAGCTAATTTAATAACAGCATATATGAAAAACTGTTTTCACATTAGACTTGTTGCCCCTCTCGAAGTCCGGATTAAGAATGTCCAGGATTTTTATGGCAACTCAAAGCAAGAAGCAATTGACTTTGTAAAATCCGAAGACCGCAAACGTAACAAGTTTATTGAAGAGCATTACCATAAAAAAGCTGATGATCCTTTGTTATATCATCTTATACTAAATACAGGGTTACTAACTTTAGAAGAAGTTTCTGAAAATATTGCGCTGTGTGTTAGGAATAAATTTAAGCAGTTTTTTATAAGTAGTGAATAACTGAATTTTTTCAATTTAAAGATTAAAAACTCTGTGAAACTCTCTTTTTTTACTCTGCGAAACTCTGTGGTTAGCCTTTCAAATATAGTAGAAAACACTTAACAACAGAGTTACACGGAGTTTTGCACAGAGTCATTTAATATTTTTTATATTTAGAAATATCTTCCTTTGTTGCAGCCTTAAAACTTATTGCAGTTCCGCCACTTTCAACAAGTTTGAGTTTAAGTATTGTATCAGCATTTACCAGATAACTCTTTATTTGATAAGCCATAGGATTTTTCTCCCAATGAGCATTATCTGCATCTGCATAAATTGTTGCAAGATATGTTACATCATCATCAAGAAAATTTAATGATACCGAAAAATCTCTTTTATTCTCATCAGTTATCGCCCCGAGAAACCATTCATTTTTTCCTTTCGATTTTCGTGCGGTGATAATATAATCGCCAGGTTCTGCTTGAAGAACTTTTGTATCATCCCAATCAACATCAACATCTTTTATAAATTGGAAAGCATCAGGAAATCGTTGATATGATTCGGGATAATCGGCAGCCATTTGAAGCGGACTGTACATTGTTACATATAATGCGAGTTGTTTAACAAGAGTGGTATGAACTTGCTCCTTTTTACCCGGGATAAAATAGTCAAGTTTTATTTGAAATATTCCGGGAGTATAATCCATTGGTCCGCCCATCAATCTTGTAAATGGAAGAATAGTTTCATGCTCGGGCAGATTGCCGCTGCTCCATGCATTGAATTCATTTCCACGTGCGGCTTCGTTTGCAACCCAGTTCGGATATGTTCGATGCAACCCTGTCGGACGAACAGATTCATGAGCATTAATCATAATCTTATACTTAGCTGTTGTCTTAGCGGTATGTACAAAATGATTAACCATCATCTGACCATCGTGATGTTCACCACGTGGAATTATGCGTCCGACATATCCGGTTTTAACCGCATCATAACCGTATTTATTCATGAAACGATATGCTTCATCCATTCGTCTTTCATAGTTTGAAGCAGATGCTGATGTTTCGTGGTGCATAATCAATTTAACATTTTTCGATTTTGCATAAGCCGATAATTCTGCTAAATTAAAATCGGGATAAGGAGTTACGAAATCGAAAACTTCTTCTTTCCAGTTACCAAACCAATCTTCCCAGCCAACATTCCAACCTTCAACTAAAACACCTTTGAAGTCATGTTCTGCCGCAAAGTCGATATATTCTTTTGTACGCTTAGTATTTGCTGCATGTCTTCCATTGGGAATTAGTTTGCTCCAATCTGTTCCTTCTAATTTTACATTATTCGTATCAGAATAATTCCATGAACCTGTACCAACATGCATTTCCCACCAGATACCGATATATTTTTGCGGATAAATCCAACTTTCATCCTCTACAACTGATGGTTCATTCAGATTAAGAATTAATTTAGACATTAGAATATCAGGCGCATTATCTGCAACTATAATAGTTCGCCACGGAGTTTTTGCAGGAGCTTGAAGATATGCTTTATTTCCAAGTACATCGGGAACTAAGTGAGAAGTCAACGCAGATTTTGATTGATCGATTAGCAGATGCATCGCGGGATAATTAACAAGTGCAGCTTCATGAATGTTTATGTAAAGTCCATTATCCGTTTTAAGCATAAGAGGTGTTTGAACACCGTTTTTTGCAAAGATTGATTTCGTACTTATCTCATTTACATTATTTCCTTTGAGTGCATCTACCTCTGAAAGTCTTGACAAAGTATATTTATATTCTTGCGAATCATAATCTCCCGGAATCCAGAACGCTTTATGATCAGAAGTAAGATTAAACTCTGTAATTTCCTCTTTAACTGTAAAGTAGTGAAGATTTTTGGATGCAGGGAATTCATATCTGAAACCGAGTCCATCGTTAAATAATCTGAAAGTTATAATTAAAGTTCTATCGGGAATATTTTTCTGAGCAAGCGTAACTTTTAGCTCGTTGTAATTATTTCTAATTTCTTTTACTTCGCCCCAAACCGGTTTCCACGTTTCATCAAATGTAGATTTATCAGTTTTAATTATATAGAAATCTTTTGTGAAGGAAGGTATATCCTTCAATTCTAAACCAAGCTTACTCTTCTTTATTACTTCGATTTTGTTAAAAGTTAAAGAGTAGAGAGCTTCACCTTCATCTGAGATTTCAAAAGTAAGTGAAAGTTTATTATCGGGTGAATTAATTGATTGTGCACTCATTGCAGTAATTAATACTAAGACTAACAAGATTAATTGTTTCATAATTTATCCGGTTGTTGAATTGAAATATGATGTACATTGAATTTTGCGAAACATGATTTTGAATATCAATATTAGCTCTAATAGTTTATTCAAGAAGCTACTGTAAACTTAACATTTTCGGTAAAAATATTCAGTAAACAGCCACCATTTTAAATTTAAATCGAAAATTGTAAATATCAACAAACCCATCATTTGAAATTTAATTCATTTATAATTAGTTTAATCGGAAACAATTAAGTTCTTCTTGATAATACTATCTTACCGCCGCTTCAATTTTAGAACTTATACTTTTTTTTATAAATATATTAAATGGAGATGCCTAATGACACTTTCAAAACTGATTTTTTCAGTTCTGTTTTTGGGGATGGTTACTTTAGTTGCACAGGTTTATCAAGGTCCGGCTGCGGGTTCGATAGCAAGCGGAGTTTCGGTAAATACTAATAGTTTTACAACAGAACCACCATCAAAAAATTTTCGACCTAAACCGATTAAAAATATTTTTACAAACTCTCTTTATGCTGTTACTGACAATATGCTTCAGGCTTCAGCACCCGAAGGAGCAAATTATGTTATTGATCCGAAGATTAGAAGAACCGAGAGAGAGATAAATGGAGATTTTATATTATCAAATAATTTTGCAGGAATTCCTGATCAAGGATTTTCAATTCCTCCCGATCCCTATCTTGCAGTTGGTCCAAATCATATTCTCGCAGTTGTAAATAGTCGGTTTAGAATTATGGATAAATCAGGAACAGTTCAAAAGACAATTGCAGCCTCCTCTTTCTATTCATCAACTCTATCCGGTTCAGACCCGTTTGATCCTAAAGTTGTTTATGATCAATTTTCACAGAGATGGATAATGGTTTGGCTTCATGTTACTTCATCGGCTGGATATTTTTTGGTCTCAGTTTCAGATGATTCAGATCCTAACGGTGTATGGTTCAATTGGGCACTTCCGACACACCTCAATGGTACAACCAGTGCGGGTAACTGGGCTGATTACCAGGGAGTCGGTTATGATAACCAGGCATTATATATTACATCAAACCAGTTTACTTTTGCGGGCAATTATAATTATGCGAAATTAAGAATTATCAATAAAGCTAATCTATTTGGTGCTACCCCCGGACAAGTAACATGGAACGATTTATGGGACATTAAAACCGGAAGCGGAATTAATGTCTTCACAGTAAGACCTTCGCGACATTATGGAACAGGAACTTACACACTTTTATCAACTTCACCATATACAACGGGAACATTTGTTACTTTGTATAAAGTATCAAATCCGATTACTACACCTACAATGACAGCCGTTGATATTCCAGTCACAACATATAACTCACCAAACGATGCAGGCCAACTTGGCGGCTCACAAACAATTGATGGTGGAAGTTTCTACTTAAGAAATGAACCTGTTTACCGTGATGGCATTTTACATGCCGTTCATGCTGTTAGAAGTGGAACCGGAAATTTATATTCCTCAGTTCGGTATCTTTCATTGAATACAAGTACAAATGCTGTTGTCTCAGATATTGCAATGGGAGCTGATAACTATTTCCATTTTTATCCGGCAGTAGAAGTTGATGCTTCAAATAATGTGGCAATTACTTACACACGTTCCGGAACAAACGAATATGCCGGAGCATTTTATACCTCAAAACCTGCTGATGTTTCAAGTCTTACTGGAGGAAAAGTTATAAAAGCCGGAAACGGTTACTACTATAAAACATTTGGCGGAACTAGAAATAGATGGGGTGATTATAACGGCGCCTGGCTTGATCCTTCAAATACAAGCAGAATATATCTTCTTACCGAATATGTAGCTTCAACTAATACATAGGGAAGCTGGGTTGGAGAATTAACATTTTCATCATCCGCTGCATATACAGTTGTAACGGCACCCAATGGTAGTGAAAACTGGCAAATCGGTGCAACAAAAAATATTACCTGGAATAGCAGTAATGTTACAAATGTAAAAATTGAATATTCTACAAACAACGGTACTAATTGGATTACAATTGTTGCCAGTATGTCTGCTGCATCCGGCACTTTTGCCTGGACTGTCCCAAATACTCCTTCTACACAATGTTTAGTCCGAATTTCAGATGCTGCTAATTCAAGCATTATTGATGTAAGTAATGCTACTTTCACTATCAGTTCATCGGGACAAGTTTTAAATTGGTCTGCAGTAATAAGTGGAACAAATGGAGACATTTGGGGACTTGATATTGTTGACGATAGTGTCATTTGGCTATCTGCTGATAATGGCGATGTACGGCGTTCAACAGATGGAGGAAATACATGGCTTTCCGCAG
This sequence comes from Ignavibacteria bacterium, assembly GCA_030684555.1. Taxonomy (GTDB): domain Bacteria; phylum Bacteroidota; class Ignavibacteria; order Ignavibacteriales; family Ignavibacteriaceae; genus JAGUXE01. The sequence goes on along the minus strand of JAUXVN010000149.1, from coordinate 1,575 downwards.
GTAATCCGGGAAACGGAACTTATGCAGTTGCCGGTTTAGATGCGAATACCGCAGTTGTTGCAACCGGTCCTACCTCAGGAAATGGTGCAATTTATAGAACTACTAACGGTGGAACAAACTGGGCTCAAGTTTATACAGTAAGCGGTGCATGGTTTAACTTTGTAGATAATTTCGATAACAATACTCTTTGGGCACAAAGTGATCCAACCGATGGAAGTTTCCATATTGTTAAATCGACAAATGGCGGAGTCACATGGGCATTGACCTCAAATAGACCAACAGCACCGGCTTCAACAGTTTATGGAGCTAATTCATCATTTTATAGAATCGGTAATACATGCTGGTTTGGAACAGGCGGAGCAACCGGTTCTACTTTAGCAAACAGAGTTTATAAATCTACAAATGGTGCAGATGGTCCATGGACTTTTGCAACAGCTCAACAACAATTCACCGGTTCACTTGCTTTCAGTTCTGAGTCCGGTAATGGATTAGTTGGTTATTGGCAGGCATCAAACACCATAAGCAGAACAACAAATGGCGGAGCGAATTGGACTGCACAAGCCACAACAATGGGATTGGTAAGCGGTCTTGAATACATCCGCAATACTCCAATTGCTTATGCTGCAGGCGCTAACGGACTATTCACTTCTATTGATAACGGTGTTACATGGACAGCAGATTTAGTTCCAACCGGAACAGCAAATCTACTTTCAGTTAGATTTAATGAAAGCGGCACAGTCGGGTTTGCCGGTGGTGCAGGTGGTGTATTATTGAAAAATATAGTTCCACCCGTTGTACCTGTTGAATTTACAGCTTTTAATGCAACTGTTGGAAGTGGAAAAGTTAATTTATCATGGTCTACTGCTACTGAATCGAATAATCAAGGTTTTGAAGTGCAAAGAAAAGTTAATGATGTCGAAGAAACTCAGTTTATAACAGTTGCATTTAAACAAGGTGCCGGAACAACCACATTATCACAAAATTATTTCTTTACAGATGACTTAACCGGAATCGAAGCAAATTCTGTTTCCTACAGATTAAAGCAAATCGATTTTGACGGAAGATTTGCATACAGTGAAGAAATTCTAATTGATAACATTGCTCCGGATAAATTTGAACTTGCACAAAACTTTCCTAATCCATTCAATCCGGTTACAACTATTAACTATCAGTTGCCGGTTAGCGGACATGTTACATTAAAAGTTTTTGATGCACTTGGAAAAGAAGTATCAACACTTGTAAACGAAACAAAAACCGGCGGAAGATATTCTATCGAGTTTGATGGTTCACAACTTTCAAGTGGTGTTTACTTCTATGAATTAAGATCAGGAAATTTTGCTTCGGTGAAAAAACTTCTTCTTATGAAATAAAAGTAATTAATTAATCTTAATTCTTAAATGGCATCTCACACGAGATGCCATTTTTTTTGAGATTTCCTCAAATCCGATATAGAAGCAGATGTAGCGAGGAAAATTAGCAAAAAGTGGCTCGACCTTGAAAAAATTATTCGGGCTATAGTTCTTATACTTGTTTTCATTATTTTCCGGCAATCTCTGACCTTATTTAGTGGGATTT
>JAUXVN010000148.1 GCA_030684555.1 Ignavibacteria bacterium | reverse complement strand
GACCGGAGTAGATAATACAACTTCATTCCATGAATTTGCAGTAATTGAGGCTTGTTGATAATGTAATTCCGCACCGGGAGTGGATGTTACTGCACCATAAATTTTAACAATTACAGTATTACCAACCGTGGGATAAGCAATATAGAAGCGAACTTTTGTAATTGGCTGACCTACATAGCCACTGGCAATTGCATTATTAAAATTAGCCGCTACAATAAATGTTGCGTCTGCCGCACCGATTGAATTAGTATTAGCACCATCATAATTCATTTCTACCTCGGCTTCTATCGGAGGGAAATTTGATGGTGTTGGATTTGGTGCTTTTCGAGATGAGAAAAGTTCAACTTCACGTGGTTTTTCTTTTTGTTCACCAATTCCATCATACCTTTGTGAGAAAGATGTATAGGTGAAAGAGAAGAAAAGTGTAAGTATAACAAATGAATAAAAATGTTTCGAATAAAGTTTCATAGAATCTCCTATTAAATAAATTGAAACTTGGTTAAACAATAATGGGAAAGAAAACCTGAAGACAAGAAATAAACTCTTATTATTGGTTTTCCTCTATGATTTAATATAAACTTAGAACACTCACAATACTTTTATTAACTGAGGCGAACAATTTTGTTCGCCTCTAAAAATTCAAAAAAATTATTTATTTAAGATCATTTTCTTAAATGATGTGAATGAACTTCCGTCAACCCCTTTTGCTTCCATACGAACAAAATAAACACCTGAGAATAGATTGCTGCCATTGAAGGAAACTTTATGAGTTCCGGCAGAAATCAATCCATTTGCAAGTACGGCAACTTCTTGACCAAGGATATTGAATACTTTTAAACTAACTTTCGAATCGACAGCTAAGCCAAAATCAATTGATGTAGCCGGATTAAAAGGATTAGGATAGTTTTGATTTAGTGAGTATTGAGCAGGTACATTGATTTCTACTTCAACTTCTTTGCTATATGCAAATGTTCCATCAAAATCAACTTGTTTTAGTCGATAGGTAAATGTACCGGAGTTTAAACCTTCGTCTGTAAATGAATAGTTTTTGCTAGCAGTAGTTGTTCCATAACCGTTAACAAATGCTACTGTTTCAAAACTTTCACCTGATTTTCTTTCTACTGAAAATCCTTTATTATTTGTTTCTGTAGCTGTTGACCAGGTTAAATTTACTTTGTTACCGTCAATATTTGCATTAAAAGATGTTAATTCAACAGGAATAATATTTATAACTGCGATATTATCTACCCAAAGGTTGTTTCCATATGCACTAATAGCTTTGAGTTTAATTCTGGTTGTTCCTGATGGGAGTGCGAAACTCTTAGTAGCCCATTGAGCAGGCGTTGGTGTGAACGCACCAGATTGTCCAGGAGCGGTTACTAACTCACCACTATTTCCTCCGTTTAACAAAACTAAGGAAGCCCATGATGTTCCACCATCATTACTTGTTTCAATCTGAAGTTGATCATTTGCACCATCAGTATAGGGAGCATAAGCATGATCAAAAGTTAAAGTTCCTGAAGGAAGTGCATCAAAAGTTTGAGAGATCAATGATTGTATATTTCCGCTTGAGGAACTATAAAATGCATATCTTGCAGATGCTGTGCCTGTACCATAACCACTTGCAGTTGTTTGACGTGTCCAATATTGAGTAGTACCGACTGTTGATTCCAAAGCCCATCCAGTTGGAGGGAATGTTGCACCTTCAAATCCCTGGTTGAAGATAATGGAATCATTAGGGTCTTGTAAAGTTGTGAAACTCCAAACATTACCAACAGTTGTACCGCCTGCATCAGAAGGATTCACTCTCCAATAATATGTTGTGTTATATGCCGGTGCAGCTGCATTATAAGTTGTTACTGTTGCTCCGTTATAAACGGATGATAAATTCCCTGCTGTAGTACCGAAGAAAACTTCAACATTTGTTGCACCTGCAGGATTTGTCCATGTTAAAGTTGGGTTAAGTGCAACACCTGTTGCAGCACTTGCCGGAGATGGATTGGTAGCAGCACCCGGACCAGTAACCACACCTGAAATTATTTCTAAAAGATCTATACCCCAAAAATTGGAGTTTGCATCTGCGTCTGTATGATAATAACGGAATGCTACTCTTTTAGTACCGGCTCCTGCAAAGTTATATACAAACCTTGTCCAGCCACCTTGGGGAACTCTGAATCGACCTAAGTTAAGAGTAAAATCAGCGATATTTGATCCACCATCAGAAATTAAAATATATACTGAATCATCCCACTGACCGGTAGGAGAATTCCAATAAAATGATAATGTATCACCTGCAGAAACTGTAAACTGAGGAGTGATTAACCATTGATCGATTAATAGACCATTAGCACCTTGATAATTCTGTCCCACATAATTGAGACCTTCATAAGCTGTAAAGGCTGTAGCTCCTGAACCATTGAAAGTACTCGAAGCACCACCGCCGTCTATATTATACCAAACATAGTTTCGGCCTGTTAAACCTGCTGTCGTATTATCACCTTCAAAATTATCTGAGAAAATTATATCTCTTTGATTTTCAGATGGGACATAGCTGGGACTATCATGTTGTTTTGTGATAGGTCCACGAGCACCGTAACCTTGGTTTTCTGTTTGAGCAAAAGTAACAGCTAAAAAAGAAACCAATAAGAAGGATAGAAGAACTAGTTTTTTCATAAAGAACTCCTCTTTATAATAATATGGATGAAATTAATTAAGTAACATTTAGAACAAAAATTCTCTACTATATAAGTTCAACTATCCTAATAAATAATTGAACGACACCTAAGTACAATTTCATAATTTAAGGGAAATATTAATCATCTATCACACAATTATAGCATAGTTTTTTCAATCTAATATTCACGGGGGAATAATTACCGGAATGAATAATATTTTGAATCAATTATAAAAAAAACCTCAATTAATTGCAAACAATCTCAATTTTCTTTTTATTCTTGGTTATCAAGAGTAAGTCTTAATAATTGTTGATGACTACGCCACTAAATTTTTAAGTTTTTATTTTTCTGTATTGATTCTTCGGCTATGCTATTTTTGTATTCCAACATTTTAGCGAACAAATTTGAATCCGAAGTACTAAGAATCTGAACTGCTAACAAGCCTGCATTTTTAGCTTGATTAATCCCCACCGTTGCTACAGGAACGCCACCCGGCATTTGGACTATAGAAAGAAGTGAGTCCATCCCATCAAGTGATTTAGATTTTATTGGAACACCAATAACAGGTAATGCTGTATGTGAAGCAGTCATTCCCGGTAAATGCGCCGCTCCGCCTGCTCCGGCAATAATTACTTTTATCCCTTTCGTATATGCAGTTGATGCATACTCAGCCATCAGATTGGGAGTTCGGTGAGCTGAGACAATTTTTATTTCGTATTCAACTTTAAATTCATCCAAAACGAGAGCAGCTTCTTTCATTACCGGGAGATCAGAATCGCTCCCCATTATAATACCTACTAACGGATTTTTTTTCATATCTATATAAAAATTTTAGTTTCTAATAATCTGGCTTGCTGGAATAATGTATCAAGGTTAGTCCCGAGTAAGGTAAAGTGTCCCATCTTTCTTCCTTTACGAGATTTATCCTTCCCATAAAGATGAAGATGTACATCATCAACGCTCAAAATATCATTATAGTTTTGGAGAATTCCGTCTCCATTCTGTTTACCCAAAATATTAATCATTACAGCATATGGTTTTATCATTTCAGTAGAGCCGAGTGGTAACTCCATTACTGCCCTTATATGATTTTCGAATTGAGATGTTACACATGCATCAATAGTATAATGCCCTGAATTATGAGGACGGGGAGCCATTTCATTAACCAGTAATTCATTCTCACCGGTTAAAAATAATTCAACTCCAAAAATTCCAAATCCATTAACAGCTTTTACCGCTTCTATCGCTATTTCTGTGGCTGTTTCTCTGATTTTTTTCGAGATTCGAGCTGGTGCTATTACGATTTTACAGATATGATTTTCCTGAATAGTTTGCACGACCGGATATGCTCTAATTTCTTTTTTGGTGCGGACTATCATCACAGCTAATTCCATTGAGAATTTTACAAATTCCTCAGCCATTAATTCAGCATGTCTCGAAGTTAGTGATTCAACTGCTTTCTGATATTCCTTCTCTGATTTGATTAGCGCATTTCCATAACCGTCGTAACCCATTTTACGAGACTTCAATAAAAATTGATCCACAAATTGTGAAGATATTTTTTGGTAAGAAATTTTATCGTTTATTTCCATAAACTTTGGTACCGGTATTCCCTTTTTACTCAAAGTCTTTTTCTGAATAAATTTATCTTGAATCAGCTTGATTGTTTTTGATGAAGGAAATACTTTTTTTCCTAAGTCTTCAAGAAATTTTATTCTCTCGGAGTCGACAAATTCATTTTCTAACGTGATTACATCAGATGTTTTTGCAAATTCTTGCATCAAACTGTCATCATCAACCCAGCCAACAAATTCATGGTGAGTTAATTGTCCTGCAGGTGATTTTTTTTCTTTTTCTAAAATCACCAATTCGAATCCCAGACGTTGAGCAGCATGCGCAGACATACGTGCCAATTGCCCCCCTCCAAGAATTCCGATTTTTATTTTGTTACCCAATTTTTGCTTCCAACATAATTTTAGTTTGCAATCCCAAAGTAATATTTAATTTTAATTCTTCCAATCAATTTTAGATACGCTCCGCCCATCCGATTGTAGAATTATTGCCCCCTCAATATCAGTTCGGAAAATATTTGATTTAACACTCTCAAGTCTGTTTAAAATAATTGATGAAGGATGATTAAACCTATTGTTAACACCAGCACTAATCAAACTTATTTCAGGCTTCACTTTATTAATAAATGCCGGAGATGAACTTGATGTGCTGCCGTGATGACCAACTTTTAAAACATAACTTTTCATGAAATCTTTATATTTTTTTAATAGAAAATCTTCAGATTCTTTTTCAGCATCGCCTGTAAAAAGAAATGAGACATTGCCATGTACAATTTTTATAACCCCGCTGCGATTGTTTTCAGAAAGGTTACTGAAATAATCATCAGATGTATCATTTAAGAAATAAATTCGAGTGCCTGCAATACTATAACTTGTATCCCGATAATAGTTGATTATTATATTTTTTGATTTTGCATATTCTTCAAACTTCAGATCATAAGTTTTATTTGAATCCATATCCGGTTTATATAAAGTTTTAATCTTAATTTTATCAAACAAATATTTGAATCCGCCGGAATGGTCACTATCCATATGAGTAACAACAGCACAATCAATTTCATCAATATTGAAATAATTTAATAGTGGAGCAATTATTCTGTCACCTGAATCAAAGTATTTAGTTGCATTACCCGCATCAATTAACCACGTTTCACCATTCGGAAACTTGATTAAGAATGAATCGCCCTGCCCCACATCTATCATTACAACTGTAAATTTACCTTCGGACAACAATGGCTTATCATCAATTCTAATAAAGAAATACGCACTGAAAAATATTAAAACAATTGAAACAACTTTAAGCGTGATGCTAAAAAAATTCTTAATTACAAATATGGACAACAGCAGGGAAGCGTAGATTACAAATGAATCATAAATCGTGAAATCATTTATTCTAATAAAAGAAATCGGTAGTGTTGAACTAAGTTTTACAAAGTAAAAAAGTAAATCGCTTAATAGATGATTTGCATCTGCATAAATAGAGGCCAAACTAATACTTATTGTTGATAGGATTAATGTTAAGATTCCATTTGCAACCAATAATCCAATTATCGGAATAACAATCAAATTACTAAATAAGGCAATTAGTGACAGCTTACCAAAATAATAATTTGTGAGTGGTAAAGTCCCAATTTGAGCCGCCAGCGAAACACCCATAAACAAAAGAAGACCTTTTATCCATATAGGCAACTTGCTGTTACTAATCCATGAATTTATTAACGGGTAAATAATTAATATTGATAAAACTGCTGCAAATGATAACTGGAATCCTGGATTAAACAAATCCGATGGATTTATCAATAACAGAACTAATGCTGCAATAGATAGTATGTTAAAGGGATTACTTGAACGGTTTGTAATCACAGCAACCAAATACAGAACTGCCATAATAGTCGCTCTAAATACTGATGGCGGTGCTCCGGTTATTATTAAAAAGAAAATTAACCCGATGATAGTTAAGATGTATCTAATGATGATATGAAATCGTCCGAACATAACAACAAAAATAATTGCTATAAAACCGACATGTAAACCAGAGACAGCCAAAACATGTATAACGCCTGCATTAATAAATTCAGTCTTCGTTTCGTAATCGATATTATTTCTATCAGCTAATAATAGTCCCTTTAGCAATCCGATTGTTTTTTCATTATGCAGTTTACTGATTTGTAAATAAATTCGATAGCGAATTGAGTTAATGATATCATCATACGAATTGTAATTATTATTTAAAACAATAAAATCACTCGTATTCAGGATATTGAATGTTCCTGCAAACCCATTTTGATTTAGATATTTGCGATAATCGAATTCACCAGGATTTCTTTTTTCTTTTCCTTTACTAAAATTACCGGTTAAGCTTACCTCAAAACCCGATTTTAGATTTTCATAAATGGAATCCCGCTCATCTTTATCAGTTGATTGAAACCTGCAAAGAAATTTTTTTTTTACTTTTTGTTTATTTTGTTGATTTATTATAAAAGAATCAGTTTCAACAGTAAATCGAAATTCATTTTTCCTTGGCAATTCGATTTCAGTAACGATACCTGTAATTGTGACTCCTTTTATCCAGTCAGTTTTAAAGTGAATATCTTTTTTCTGACTGGTATTGGAAGCAAATAGTAAAGCTCCGAATGCAATAACCACAATGCTAAATAGAATATTGGTAAAAAATTGTGTTCTATTATCTTTGAAAATAAAAAGTAATAAAAACGAAATGAGTGTTGTCAGAGAAGTAACAATAAGAAGCTCCGAGAAGCTAAAGTGGGAGTAGTTCTGAACTACAATTCCAATTATAAAAAGAATAACAAATTTTATAATCGGGAAAGTTCTCATTCAGTAAGCTCTATGATTTTTTGCTTTATTTGAGAAATATCTTTTACCGATTCAAACACAACTCTTGAATTTCTACCTGCACTCATAGTTAATGCGGGATTTAGTGTGTGTGACTTTATTGAAATATCTTCAAAGTTGCCGTGATCCGAACAAAGTATTATTGTTGTATCTTTTTTGTTGAACTCAGTGAATATCGTATAAAGAAATTGATCAAGTTCTCTAATTGTACTTTCTAGTAATTCAGTATTCCTTCCATGACCAAGATGATCGGTTAAGAAAAACTCATATACAGTAAACTGGTGTTTTTCTGAAATTCGGAGTAATCGTCTTGCTGCCGTCTCAGGTTTTATTACTCGAAGATTATAATTCAATTTCGATTTCCAAATTTCATTTGTTATTTCTGCAGAAATCGCATTCCCTTTTTTCAGATCAGTTACACGATTCAATCTCATTTTATTAAGTGTACAACTCAATGTAGTCACACTTAATCTTCTCTTCCCCGAACCCACATAATCAAAAAATAGTTTAGGATAAGCATTTACAAACGAAACGGAATTATTTTTCTCAATGAAATATTTAAAAATATTTTGCTCTTTTATTATCGGGACTAATGTTGAATAAGGATAAGGACCAAAATGTTGTCCGATTATTTTGGGTGCATTTACGCCACAAAATATTGAAGTTTGTCCCGTTCCGCTTTGAGGTAATCCTGCAACTCCAAGTCTTGCGTCAGTCGGAAACAAAAAGTAGCCGTCATTATTTAGTATATTATTTTCAGTTGACGGAATAGCGTTAAATAATTTCTCAAAAGTTTTAAAGCCATATTTGAAGAAAGGATTTGCATTATAATCAATATTACCGATACCTACACCATCAACAAATAAAAGTATTACCCTATTCATTTTAGATTTCAATGTAGTTACCTTGAATCACTTTCAACCATAATAGTTACGGGACCATCATTAACGATGGTTACTTCCATCATTGCTGAAAATATTCCGGTTTTTACTTTTGGTTCTCCCAAAATATTTTTCATCCTCATCACGAACTCTTCATAAAGCGGGATTGCATATTCCGGACGAGCAGCATCCATAAAATTTGGTCGGTTTCCTTTTGATGTGTTTCCATATAATGTGAATTGACTTATTATCAAAACTTCCCCATCAACTTCATTTAATGAGAGGTTCATCTTTCCGGCTTCATCTTCAAAGACTCTCAGGTTAGCACATTTAGAAGCACAATATTCAACATCTTTAGAATCATCATTGCTTTTGATTCCTAATAAAATCACAAAACCTTTTCCAATTTCGGCGGAATAGTTTTCTTCTTCAATATTAACTATACCCCTACTCACTCTTTGAACTAATGCTCTCAATGTTTCTTTCCTTTTATTACTCGCTCAATGTTTAAATAATCTTTTACAATTTTTATATTATTAAAGTTATTGGTTTTCATAATTTCTGTAACAGTTAACGACTGATCTTTTCCAACCTCAAAAAGTAATGTTCCATTTTCAATCAAAGATTCAGCAGCATATTTCGTTATAGTTTTATAAAATGTATAACCATCAGCGAAGTCGGTTACAGCAATTCCCGGTTCATATTCCACAATTTCTTTTTGGAGTAATTTGTATTCAGGTAAAGAAACATATGGCGGATTTGAAACAATCAAATCGTACTCTTTTTTCAATTGGTTAGTATCTTTAAAAATATCTACTTCTGAAAAAACAATTTTTTCGCTTACATTATTTTTTGCAGCATTTAACTTTGCTACTTCAAGTGCTTCTGAACTTATATCTATTGCATCGAAACTTATGCTTGCAATTTTGCTGGTAACACAAATAGGGATAATTCCACTCCCCGTCCCAATATCCAAAGCTGAATGATAACTGAATTTATTAATTTCATTAATTGTTTCTTCAACCAAAATTTCTGTCTCTTGACGTGGAATTAAAACATTCTTGTTAATAATAAATTCAAGTCCATAAAACTCAGTAGTCGCTACAATATATTGCAGTGGTTCAAATTTTGCACGCCTCTTAACATGTTCTCTATATCGATTAACATCACCCTCAACAAGTGGTTTATCAAAAGAAAGATAAAGTTCAAGTCTCTTACATTTCAAAATATCAGCCAGAAGTAATTCAGCGTTAATTCTCGGTGAACTGATTCCTTTTTTATCAAAGTACTCAGTTGTTAATGTAATAAGTTCCAGTATAGTCGGCATAAATTTTTGTTCAAATAGATTTAGAAATATCGTAATTTAGATAACTAATATTTAGAATTGTGAGCAGTAGAAGTTTTATAATTCAGACTGCATTCATATAATTAATACAACTTATCAATTTTGTAAAAATAGCAAAGTTTTTTCACTCATTAAACTTTTAATGATTAAAGATTTTTTAGATAAATGTTACCTAATAAAACGAACATAAATAAAGATAAAGTAAAGAAAATACTTATTATTAAACTTAGAGGAATCGGGGACGTGATTCTTTCTACGGTTGTATTGGATAATCTTCAAAAGGATTTTCCAAATGCCGAGATTCATTTTCTCACAGAACCGCCTAGTTTAGCAGCATTAGAAAAAATTCCATCAATAAAATCAATTTTACTTTTTAAGAAGAGTAGTTTTTTAAGTGGACTAATTTTAATCTTTCAAGTATTCTTAAAAAGGTTTGATCTTATTTTTGATTTTTATTCCAATCCCCGTTCCGCACTAATCACTTTTTTAAGCAGAGCAAAATATAGAGCCGGCTTTCCGTATAGAGGTAGAAGTTATGCCTATAACATAAAAGGTCCGTCAGTTCGGGACAAATTTCATGCGGCACAACTTCATTTAGAATTTTTAAAAGAAATCGGATTATCTTTCGAAAGCAAAGAGTTACATTTTGGATTATCAGAAGATGATAAATTATTTTCAGAACAATTTTTTAATGATAAGTTTGTTTCCAATGATTTTGTTGTTGGGTTAAGTCCAAGCGGAGGATGGCAGTCAAAAAAATGTGATCCTATAAAATTTGCTGAAATCGGTGATGAGATTGTTAAAAAGTATAATGCTAAGATTTTGATTTTATGGGGTCCCGGAGATAAAAAGGAAGCACTTGAAATCAGTAAATTAATGAAAAATAAAATTGTACTCGCTCCATTGACTGATATTCGTAAAATGGCTGCATTAATTCAAAACTGCAATATGATTGTTGCAAATGACAGCGGCCCGATGCATATTGCTACTGCAGTTAAAACACCGACATTAAGCTTACACGGTCCAACAAATCCATATTTACAAGGTCCATTTGGTGATAAGCACGAATGGATTCGTTTAGATGAGTTGGATTGTATTGAATGTAATTTACTTGACTGCCCCAAGCATCATGAGTGCTTTATTAATTTACCTCTTAATAGAATTATGGAAAAGATTGCAATTATTATTTCAAAGAATAATTTGAAACCGTTACTAAATGAAACAACTTGAAATCAAACTAAAGAATTTATTACTGACATTTTATTTAGCTTTTCATTCTGAAAAGCGAGTAAATTCGGTGCCTCAATTCTCGAGTGGATCTAAAATTTTATTTATACGGTTAAACCGAATCGGAGATGCTTTAGTTACAACTCCTCTATTGCATGCTGTGAAAAATAATCTAAATTGTAAAATTGTCGTCCTTGCAGATTCTAAGAATTTTTTCACTTTTAGAAATACTCCGGATGTTGATCAAATTATAATATTTCAAAAAGGAGCAAAAGGGTTCAGAGAAACTTTGAAATTACTGAATGAAATGAAATTTGATGCAGTTGTTGACTTACACGATGATGTTTCGACTACCGTTTCAATATTAATAAGTAAACTTCATATTCCATGCAAGTTTGGTTTAGAAAAATCGAATGCTAAAATTTATACTCATACTGTCCAACGTCTTCAACATAGCAAAACTCATGTGATTGAACGAACCATGCAATTAGCAAATCTTTTTAGCATTGAATACAATATCGAAGATTGCAATGTCCATTATCATCCGCTTGAACATTCGTTAAAAAAGATTGATGAGTATCTTTCAAAAACATTTGACCGATCAAAGTTTATTCTGGGCATCAATATTTCAGCCGGGAGCGATGCACGATTTTGGGGAGTGAAAAAATTTCAAGCGATTATTGATTTCTTAAAGGCTTATGATGTTCAAGTATTGCTGCTTTCTACAACACGCGATTTAAGAAGTGCAATGAGCATTATGGGTGATCATAAAGATAAAATATTCTTTACACCCGTATTTGATGAATTTGCTGCAATGATAACAAAATTAGATATGTTGTTTTCTCCGGATACAGCAACAATTCATCTTGCTTCTGTTTCAAAAATTCCGGTTTTTGGAATTTATGTTCAATACGAAACCGATGCACAAATTTGGAGTCCCTTTCAATCTCCATTTGATTGTGTCATAACGAAAGAACCAACATTATTAAACGTCTCGTTTGATGAAGTAATTAAAAAATTCAAACCATTTTTAGAGAAATTTGCACATGTTACATCCAATTCCTAATTGTAAAAATTTTAACGGTTATAAACCTTGTTTCGGAGACCATGATTGCTGGTCTGATGGCTGCAAAGAGAATAAACCTATCGGGAATAAAATACTGATTATTAATCTTGATGCAATGGGTGATGTTTTAATGACAACCGCTCAGTTGCCGGGACTTAAAAGAAAATTTCCTGAATCAACCATTTACTGGATCACTCTAAAACCGGCACATCTATTATTACAAAATAATCCATATATAAATTACATTTTTACTTATGACTTTGAATCCATTTCGATTCTAAATGAGATACATTTTGACTATGTGATGAATGTTGATAAATCACAACGTTCATGCTCATTATTGAATTCTGTCAATGCAGAAAATAAACTTGGTTTTGGTTTGGATGAGAATGGAAAGATTATTCCGGTAAATGATGGAGCATATTATAATTATTTGCTCGGAATGAATAATCAAGTGAAATTCAGAGAGAATACGAAAACAGGACAGGAATATCTCGCCGAAACTTTCGAACTTGATTATAAAAAAGATGATTATACTTTTAACTTCACACAAGAAGAAGTTGAGTTTCAGGAGACTTATAAAAGAGAGAATGGAATAATTGATAATGATTTTGTAGTTGGATTTAATACCGGCTGCTCGCTTCTTTTCCCCAATAAAAAAATGACGATAGAACAACACATCTTTTTAATTGATAAGCTTCTCTCTTTTAATTTATTTAAAATTATTCTTGTTGGTGGTCCGGAAGATGCAGAACGAAATGAAAAAATTGCATCACGTTTCGGTAATAAAGTAATTAACACTCCTACAAATCTTGGATTGCGAAAAGGTGCATGTTTTGAAAACCTTGCGGATGTAATAATAACAGGTGATTCATTCGGAATGCATATGGCAATAGCGTTAAAGAAATATGTAATCGCTTGGTTCGGGTTGAGTTGTTGGACTGAAATTGAGATGTATGACCGTGGAGTTAAACTTTTTCCTGATGATCTAGACTGCTCTCCTTGCTGGAAAAAATCTTGTCCTTATAATTTAGAATGTATACAAATGATTGATCTTAATCGAATTATAAACGAAGTAATGAATTTTTATAACGGATACAAAAATAATCGTTCATGATCTTGAGATGTTATTCCACAATTATATAAAGTCCAATAATTTACACAGACCTTTAATTCTTGACGGTGCAACCGGGACTAAACTTATTGAACACAACCATAATTTTAACGACTCATTATGGACATCTATTTTCAACATTACAAATCCAGAGTTGGTTATAAAACTTCACCGTGAATATTTAGAAGCCGGTGCTGATATAATTACTACTAATACTTTCAGAACAAATTATCTTGCATATAAAAACTCCTCAATTGAAATAAGCCATTCATCATTAGTCAAAAGGAGTGTAAACTTAGCAATCGAAGCCCGGAATGGGAGAAAAATTCTAATTGCCGGTTCTAATGCTCCTGCTGAGGATTGTTATCAAACTAATAGAACTATTTCACACATCGATCTAATTAAAAATCATCACTTACACATTGATGAACTAATGAGTGCCGGAGTCGATTTTATTTTGAATGAAACCCAAAGTCATTTTGATGAAATCAAAATAATTGCTGAATACTGTTATCAGAATAAAATTCCATTTGTATTAAGTTTATATTTCGATGATGAATTAAGAATACTTTCCGGCGAAACTGTTTCTGAAATAATTGAATATCTAAAACCATTCAAACCGCTGGCATTAGGTTTTAATTGTGTAAGTCCAAAACGGTTACATTCATTGTTAACTGAAATAGAATTAAAATCGGATTGGGGATTTTATCTAAACTGTGGTGATGATAATAGTTTAAATAATAAATTGAAATGCACTGTCACACCGGATTCATACATTGATAAGGTATCACATTTTCCACAGTCTAATTACATATTTATCGGTGCTTGCTGCGGTTCATCACCTTCACATATAAAAGAGATAAAAAGATATTTAGATGGAAAGAATATTAATTAATTCACCGGCTAAAATTAATTTCGGATTGAATATCATCGAAAAAAGATCTGACGGGTTTCATAATCTTGAAACTATTTTTTATCCACTTGAATTAAGTGACAAAATAATTTTTGAAAAATCAGTGGATTTTTCTTTTACTTCAAATGTTGCTTCCCTAGAAAAAGATCCGACAAACCTTATCATTAAAGCATTAAAATTAGTTGAAGAATTTATCGGAAGAAAACTTAATGTAAAAATATCTTTGCAAAAAGTTATTCCGATAGGAGGTGGATTAGGCGGCGGCAGTTCTAATGCGGCTCACACTCTACTTTCACTTAATGAATTATTTGAACTAAAAATACCGATTGAAGTAATAAAAACAATGGCACTTCAACTTGGTTCTGATGTCCCGTTTTTTATTAAACCGATTTGTTCGTATGCGACTTCACGTGGCGAGATTCTCGAACCAATCGACTTTGAAATTAATAAAGCTTTGTTATTAGTAAATCCAAATATTCATATTTCAACAAAATGGGCATTCCAAAACATCATTCCCCAAAAACCAAAATTGCAATTGAAGGAAGTAGTCAGGAAAGATAAATCATTTATCAGTTATCGTGAATCAATAAAAAATGATTTTGAAGAAATTGTCCTCAAAACTTATCCAGAATTATCTGATCTAAAAAAGAAGTTGTATGAATTCGGTGCAGACTTTGTATTGATGAGTGGAAGCGGTTCAACTTTCTTTGCGATTTTTTCTGATCATGAAATAGCTGAATATGCAAAAAAATATTATGAGAAAAATTACTTCTGTTTTCTCCAATTAAATGATTAATCAAATAGGGATTTAGCATGTATAAATATTTATTTCTCCCAATTATAATTCTTCTTCTATTTTCAAATTGTTCAACCGTAAAAACTTCTGAAGAGTTGAAAATACTGCCCAGATCATACTGGAGTGCAAATGAACCAAGTCCATTTAAGGTTCACATACCGGAAAAGATTACGATTCATCACGAAGGGGTTATTTTTAATCCGGAAAAAGATACAGCCGCTTCTAAACTTAAACGTGTTCAAGTTTGGGGAATGGGAGAGGAACGCAACTGGAGTGATATTCCATATCATTTCTTAATCGACTTTGACGGAAATATTTTAGAAGGCAGGAATGTCTTTACTCAAGGAGAAACTGCAACCGAATATAATCCGGAGGGGCATCTATTGATAACATGTTTCGGGAATTTTGAAGAACAAGAAGTAACACCGGCACAATATCAATCGTTAGTGAATCTAATTGTCTATTCAATCAAAAAATTTAACATCACTGCTGATTCAATTAAAGGGCATAAAGATTTTGCAAATACATTATGCCCCGGTAAAAATCTTCATAAATATTTAGAAGATGGTTCTTTAATAAATGATGTCAAAGCCAAACTTAAATAACACCTGACTCAAGATATTCAACTTCGGGTTTATTTCCATTGAGTCTAACTTTGATACCATAAGCAATCGGCATTTTAATATCAACATGTCCGTGCGGGAAATTATTAATTACAGGAATTGTTAAATTATTTATATAATCATCAAATACTTTTGATAAAGGGAGTGTCCTTTTATCTAAATCTTTTTCATCACAATCTGTAAACTGTCCCAATAACAATCCATTGGCTTTTGTAAAAGCTTTTGATAATCGAAGTTGACTCAGCAACCTATCGATTCGATATGGAACTTCCCCGACATCCTCAAAAAACAATATTGAATCGTTAAAAGAAGGTAAATATTCAGTTCCCATTATTCCAAGAAAAACTGCAAGATTACCACCAATAAGAGTTCCGACAGCATTTCCTTTAACAATTGTTTTCAATTTGTGTTTCCCGGGCATTGGAACTTTACCGATTTTTTTTGCAGATGTAATCAGCGCCCAAAAATTTTCTTCTGAATAAGCGGGCATCTTCTTGAAAAGTTCTACTGAAGCCATTGGTCCGGCAAATGTTACTAATCCTGTTTTCTTAAAGATTGCCATCTGAAGAGCAGTTATATCACTATAACCGACAAATATTTTGGGATTATTTTTTATCAGTTTGTAATCAATTCGATGAAGCAAACGCGGAACGCCATAACCGCCACGCAAACAGACTAAAGCTTTAATATTTTTATTCTTAAACATCGAATGAAAATCTTCGAGACGTTCATCATCCGTTCCGGCAAGATAACCGTTAAATTTTCCGACATTTTTTCCTACTTCGGTTTTATATCCAAGTTTTTCAAAATAGGTAACTGTCTTCTCTATTCGAGTTGAATCCTCAGGTGATGAAGCCGGAGAAATAAATCCAACCGTATCCCCCTTTTTCAATTTGTTTGGCTTAATGATATTCATTGTTATCCTTAAAGTGTTTAAATGACGTATCAAGTTTAGGTATTTAATCTCCCCTTAAACTTAATATTTTGATAATACTAACTTAATAATGTAGTAATAATGCATCAATAACTTTCGACACAAATAATAATTAAAAATGAAGATTCGTGTACTGCATTTTTTTTACAACTAAGGGAAAATAAAAATGAACCGAATATTTGAGCGAAATACATTTAATGCACTGTTATTCTTATTCATCTTTTTTTTATCATTACTCCGGGGTGAGTATTTATTTGCCTTAATCGCAATTGTGTTTGCAATGATTTTCATTTGGATGGACATGATTTGGGGAGAAAAGATAAAATTAAATCGTATTTCACTTGAGGAGTCGGTTTATGAATATGATTAGTTTTAAAGAGATAATCCTTAAAAAAAATCCAAATTTTTTAGTTCGATTTCATCCAACCATTTCCAATCTGATATTTAATTCTATATCAATAATATTGCATGAGAAAAAAATAAATGACTTTTTAATAAGTCATATCGATAAACAGGGTATAGATTTTATTGATGAAATTTTTGACTATTTAGATTTCTCTTTCACTTTAACTCAAAAAGATCGGGAAAGAATTCCCTCACAAGGAAAACTGATTGTTATTGCTAATCATCCATTAGGCGGATTAGACGGGTTAGTTTTAATTAAATTAATTTCTGATATACGGAGTGATGTCAAAATATTAGTTAATGATGTTTTATTAGAGTTGGATAATCTTAACCAATTTTTCCTTCCATTTAATCTATATAACACAAAATCACAAAAGGAAAATGTGCATAAGATATTAACTTCATTCAAAAATGAAGAAGCCATTATATTTTTCCCTGCCGGTGAGGTTTCACGTTTTAGTTTAAAGGGAATCATTGATAAAAAATGGCGGAAGGGTGTTCTCTTCTTTGCAAATAAATACAATGTTCCGATTCTTCCAATTTATATCAAAGGAAGAAATTCTATATTTTTTTACCTCATCTCATTAATAAATAAAAATTTTTCTACTCTCTTGTTGCCACATGAATTATTCAATAAAAAAGGAAAAAATCTCGAACTTGTTGTGGGAAATCCAATCCCAACTCAAAACTTATTTACAACAATAAAAGATGAAAACTATCAATTAAAACTACTAAAAAAACACCTTTATAAAATTGGGAAAAGGAAAATCGGGATATTCAAAACCGAAAAAAATATAATTAAACCCGTTGATAGACAGCTGCTCAGAAAACAAATAAATGAAGCTCCATTATTGGGCGAAACTGATGATGGCAAAAAAATATTCGATCTTGAATTTGAAAAGTATCCTGATGTAGTGAGAGAAATTGCACGGCTTCGTGAAATAACCTTTAGAAAAGTTGGCGAAGGTACCGGCAAAAAAATTGATTTTGATATATACGACAAAATTTATCGCCACATTGTTTTATGGGATGATGACAATCTTGAAGTAGTTGGAGCATATAGAATCGGGGTTTGCGATGATATTTTATTAAAGTATGGTGAAAAAGGATTATATACTTCAACGCTTTTCAATTACTCTGATGATTTTCGCAAGCGGCTTCCCTTCTCATTGGAACTCGGAAGAAGTTTCATTCAGTCAAAATATTGGAATAGTTCTGCACTTGATTATTTATGGCTGGGCATCGGGTTATTTTTATCACAAAACGATTGCATTAAGTATCTTTTCGGAGGTGTTAGTTTAAGCGGTTCTTATCCAATTGATGCACAAGAAATGATTTTATTTTTTTATAATAAATGGTATGGTGATAATCAAAAAGTTGTTGAATCAAAAAACCCATTTTTATTATCCGATAAACGAAGTAGTGAGTTAAGTTTAATCTTTAACGGTTCGGATTACAAATCAGATTTGAGAACATTAAAAGGTCTGCTAAAAATGTACGGGTTAACTATACCGATACTTTTTAAACAATACACCGAATTATGTAATGAGGGCGGTGCCCGGTTTTTTGATTTTGGAATTGATCCGGATTTTCAAAGTTGTATCGATGGATTTATTTTTATTGAGATTGATAAGATAAAACAATCAAAAAAAGATCGTTATATCAACCGAAAGATTTTAGCCAATGTTATATGATATAAAAGCACAAACAAAAACTTTTGGTTTGTGCTTTCAAAGAAATTCATTAAACTTATTATAATTGTGCTATTGCGTCATCAGCGGTATCAAAGATTGCAAATATTGCCGTAAATCCCGAAATGGTCAATACTTCGCTAATCTGTTCATTCAAAGAAGCAAGTCCCAATTTACCACCGGAGGATTTAAGTTTTTTTGCAGTCATAAGTAAAACTCTTAAACCGGCACTGCTTATGAAATTCAATTGAGCAAAGTCGATTATTATATTCTGATTTCCCGCCTCAATTACTGACATTACTTTCTTTTCGAAGTCAGTTGAGTTATTAAAATCAAGACTTCCAATAGGATTAATTACTGTGAAAGTACCTTTTTCTTCTGATCTGATTTCCATGATTTACTCCTTAATAGTTTTATTTAATATTCTTTGAAAAATAAAAAATGTTAAACTCCCCTTCTCTTTTATATCGAACTTCATCCATCATCTTCCTGACTAAGTGGATTCCGAGACCACCGATTTTCCTTTCATCAATTGAAAGTGAGGTATCCGGTTCGGCTTTTTCGAGGGGATTGAAAGCTTTACCATCATCCTTTATTGTTGCAGATAGTTTTACTATATCATAAGAGAAAAGGATTTCAATTTCATGAATTGATTCATCATCATATCCATAAAAAACAATATTTGATAAGAGTTCTTCAAAAGCTAAATTAAATTTATAAGCAATACCTGCATCGATATTATAATTTAAACAAAGATTATCAGTAAACTTCCTTACTGTTTCTAATTCCGATATTCTACTGCTTATAACTAAACTGGAATTTTCCGTCATATCATAACTCTGTCAATTTAGTTGGATAACTCAAATCAAGAAAATTTATTACACATAACTTACGAGTCGAAAATTAAATAAACAAAATGGAATAAAAAAAGGAGGCTGAATTATTTCAACCTCCCTTTTGTCGAAGGAGAAGGAGTGCAAGAAATTTTATTTTAAGAGAGTCATTTTTTTTGTAATTACAGAACTTGGTGTAATCAACTGATAAAAATAATTGCCCGATGAAAGTTGACTTGCATCAAATGAAACTGTGTGACGACCGCTCTGGAAAAATCCATTTACTACTGAAGCAACTTCTTTACCCAGAACATTAAAAACCTTTAATGATACTTCAGATGAAACCGGAACACTAAAACTTATCGAAGTTGACGGGTTAAATGGATTAGGATAGTTTTGTGAAAGATTAAAATCGCTTAAACTAATATCTTCATTTTCAACACCAACTAAATAATCTGTGGCATTTGGATTATAATTTGCCCAGCCTGCATCCCATCTTTCACCATTTGGATCAAAAGCTCCAACATATGAGGTGGTTGTAAAGAAAGAACCTAAATTAGCGTTAGCAAAACTTGCTCCACTTGCAGCAGGTGATCCTGTTTGTGGTAAAGGATTCGGAGCTGTTAAGTTAAAAGGATCAACTAATTGAACCTCACTTGGTTGTGTGTACGCTCTATTACCATATGATGTAGTTTTAAACCAAGCATCAGCATCGAAAGACCCGACTGTTGTTGTAAATGAGTTACCTGCTCTTAGTCCTGCCCAAATACTGTTTCTAATTTGCATTGAATCACCGATAGCTGAATTTACCGTACCGGAACCATCAATAAGTAATCCGGTTGGGTAACCCATAACAATTGAATTGTAAATTGAAGTTTGTGATGATCTTCTAATATGTGCTCCACGGCGATAGTTAGGATTTCTTGATGCTGACGTATCAGACATTGGTCCAACTATTGTCACATTGCTAAAAATCGGCTTAGTCCTTGGTGTATTAAAAGTTCCTGTACCATCATTGTCAGATTCAAATCCGTTGCTTCCGCTGATATCAGCAACGTTCGGATCTCTTAAAATAAATCCATATTGAACATTTCCTCTAAAACCAAAGTCAGTATCAAAATCATCATCAACCGCACGGATTGCAACTAAATATTTTGCGTTAACTGTTCCACCAAACCATTCGTATGAATCATCACCGCAATAACTAACTTGAAGATATTCGAGTGTTGTTCCTCTTCCGACACCACCCATAGTTAGACCGTTAATTTCATTATCCGGTGCTAATGCAATACCGGGAAATTCAACTCTTACATATCTCATAATGCCGCTATTGTCATCATCATTAGGTGATGAACCGCCGCCATATACAGTTCCGGTTCCACCTTCAATAGTTGCTGTTCCTGCCGGCACATTTATACTTGCTTTTCCGGCAATAATAATTCCGCCCCAATCACCGGGACCTCTTTGTCCTACAGGTTGTTGTGAGGTGAATACAATTGGTTTTTCTTTAGTACCGTTAGCATTTATTTTAGCACCTCGATTAATTATTAATGTTCCCTTGGTATCTTTTTCACCCAGGATGATAGTACCTGCAGGAATTGTTAGTGTTGCAGGTTCATTCACATTTACGAAACCACTCAATAAATAACGCTTAGATGCATTGAGTACTACGTCGTTATTGATATTTCCTGAGATGACACTATCAGCCGGGGTTAATTGCCCGAATGTTAATCCTGATATAAAAATCAGAATTGTGAATAATAGTTTTTTGATCATTTTTGTCTCCTATAGTTATTTGATTATTGTTTTTAGTTTTCGAACTATTAAATGCACGTTTATTTTATATTTTAACAGATATTCCAAGTGAGTATGATGAAACTTTTGAATTCTTTCTCGCTATTTTGTCTCCTTGTAAAAATATCTGTTCTTTACCAAGAATATCTTTTGCTGTAAACTTTAGATCTACATCCTGGATTAATCTTTGTGTTACTGAAAAATCAATTAAATCTCTCGGTTTTTCTACTACATCCTCCTCATAAGCATTAGCAACTTCAATTATTCTTGTTCCGATTCGATTGTACAAAAGATTTACGTTTGTACCTGTTTCCATATTCTGATAAGAAATTCCGGTATTTATTGAATATGGTGATTGTCCCTGTAATGGTCTTCCGGTTCTTGCAATTGTTGTTTCTGTCTGATATAAAGTAACATCCGACTTAATCCATGTATAGTTACTGTTAACAGAAAAATTTGAGAGTAAATCTGCTATGTGTACTAATGAAGCTCTCGCTTCAATTTCAAAACCGTAATTGATTGCTTTATCTGCATTCATAAATGTTCGTTCTGAACCGAGTGAACCACCGCTAATAACTACTTGTTCAATCGCGTCTGTCATATCTTTATAGAATAAACTTGCAGATAGAAATTCACCGAATCCCGGATAAATTTCAAAACGGATATCATAATTCTTTATCAATGCACGTTTGATATTTTCATTTCCGCGTAACGATGTTTGAGTAGCAAAATCGTAATAAATGAATGGAGCTAATTCTCTTAGTTCAGGTCGATTAACTGTGTTTGAATAAGCAAATCTTATATTTGTACTTTCCGATAAACGATAAGTTAAATTGAGTGACGGAAGTATATCATTCTTTTTAAGATTTATAAAAATTGGATTTGTTTCGGCTAAGTCCATTGTGCTGACTTTTTGTTCGGATGATTCAAATCTAAATCCACCGACTATTTTTAATTCTTTCCCGAGAAAGTAGACCGGAAATTCCGCCATCAAATATGCTGCACCTGTTGTTTGATTAGCATCATAATTATTAGTTCCGTTACGATATTCATCAATCGATAAGCCGTTTTTTCTGAAATTATCCGGCGAGAAAACTTCTTCAAGCGGCATAGTATAAATACTATAATCTGTATATCCGTTCCCCGGAGCATTAACAATTACACCAATCAATCGGGAATTAAAACTTCTAAAACGATAATCATAATTAAGTCCTGTTTTTATTTTAAATTGATCGATTGGTATAGAATAATCTGTTCCACCGCTGTTCGAAAACTCTTTTAAGTAAGAAAAAAATCTTCCGCCATTTTTAAGATTTGCCTGAAATCCAAGAACAACATTCATTGGATCGCTTGAACCAATTTCTCTACCGTAAATAACACGGCGGTAATCAGGTTCATTTCTCAAAGTGCTGGAGTGATTAAATCTCCATTGCAATTTTGAATCATTTAAACTTTTAAAGTGATGTTCACCACTGAATTGACCGGAATAAACTTCTCTTTCAACATAACGGAAAGCAGTCTGTTCTTGTTCTGAACCGGCATCCGAAAATTGAAATCCCTTAAGAAATGTTGTTTCATCATCTGCAGTTCTGCTATAAGTATTTTTGAAGCTTATTTTGTGTAAATCGGAAATTTTGTAACTAAAATTCAACAGACCACCCCACAAAACCGTGTAAGAAGATTGAAGTCCATTATATTCAAATCTTTTTTCACCACTCGATTCATACTCATTTCTCTGAAGTTCACTGTTTTGATAACTTGATTTATATGAAAGTGCAGCAATGAAACCAAATTCTTGTCCTATTAAACTTGTACCATCTCCAATTGAAAAGAGAAAGCTCTGATTTAACGGTGCTTTAGTTGATTCTTTTTTCCAATTATTATTTAAGAGTTTTGCAAACCCAACAACTTCATCCGGTTTATAAGATGAATTAAATTTTGCGGGAAAACTTGATGGCAAAGTTCGTGTCCCATCATCTATTCCAAGAAAATCTGTTTTACCGCCTGAATAGGTTGTAAAATTATTAAGATTAGTGTTTTCACTGTATGAGGTTGAATAACTTAAATTAATTGTAAGTTTTGAAGGGAAATCAATTGTGTTAACTTTTACTAGTCCACCGGAGAAGTCTCCCGGATTATCCGGTGTAAATGACTTTGTAATAACTGTATTTTCCAAAAGATTTGCCGGCAACAAATCAAAAGCGAAAGTTTTTTTGTCCGGTTCTGTACTCGGAAGAGTCGCATTATTTAATAAAGCAACACTATATCTTTCACTTGTACCGCGAACAAAGACAAATTTATTTTCATTAATTGTTACACCGGTAACTCTTTTCAAAGCATCTCCGGATGTTGCATCGGGTGCACGTTTAATTTGTTCAGCACTTATACCATCACTTATAGAAGAAGATTTCTTTTGTTGGTTTAGTAGTGCTGATTCATAAGCATTGGAAGCGGTTGCCTGAACTATTACTTCATCAACTTCTATCACGTTTTGTTTAAGTGCAATATCCAACTGCTTTGTTTCATTGGAAGTTATAACAATATTCTGAATCTTTTGAGTTGTGTGGGTGATATATGAAAAGACTATGGTATAAGTACCTGATGGAATTGATTTAATATAATACTTACCATCAAGATCGGTAGCAGCACCAAGACTCGTATTCTCTAAAAATACATTTGCCCCGATAATTGCTTCACCGGTTTCGGAATCAATCACTTTTCCGGTGAGTACTCCGTTTGTTTGTGAAAATACTAAAATCTGCATAAATAAAAACAGCAGTATAAATTTGGTTGAAAATCTCATTACTTCTCCTTAAAAAAAATATTAACTTCGACGCCGTCAAAATAGCTTCGCAATGTTAAGAGAATGTTAAGAGAAGGTTAAGAGATTGTTAACAAAAGTGTGGGGATTTAAGAATTGTTCATTTTTAAGCTTATTTCGAAGATATTACCGGTTCGTATCCCATAATGGGATATAACCGGATTCTTCAACAACTTGTTGTCCTTCGGGACTAATCACCCAATCAAAGAATTTTTTTGTTATTCCATCGACTGTGTTTAAAGTATAAAAATATAAATATCTGATTATCGGATAACTATTATTTCGAACATTTTCAATTTTGGGATCTATTCCATTAATTTGAATATGCGGAACATCGTTGGCATAACCTATTCCGCCATAACCAATTGCCAGGCTATCAGTGCGGATTTCATTCAGTACATCTTCGGTAGTATTTCTGATTATTGCTGAAGATGCATAATCTTTTTCTTCTAAAACATGTTCATAAAAATAGTAATGTGTTCCGGAGTTAGGTGATCTGATGATAACATTAATCTTTCCCGGTTCACCACCTACTTCACTCCAATCGGTAATTTCACCAGAGAAAATTTTTCTAATTTGATCGAGTGATAAATCTCTCATTTGGTTTTTCTGATTCACAAAGATACTAAGGGCATCCTTTGCTATCAGGTGAGAAATTCCGACAACATTAAAATTTTCTGCTAAACTTTTTATTTCATCAGCTTTTAATGTCCGCGAAGCAGCACATAGATCAACTTCCCCCTTTATTAAAGCCTTAATGCCGACCAACGAACCGCCTCCTTCATTTATAACTATATACTGCGGATTATTTTTCATAAAGGTTGCAGCTAATCTTCCTGTTAGAAGTAACATTGTATCGGAACCTTTTATTCTGATTTCATTCTTTATCGGCGGATGAAATTGGCATCCGGAAATCATCAGAAGACCAATAACAAAATATTTTGTTATCTTATTTGATATCATTTCTTCAAATACTTTGATCTTAGTCGAATATTCATAAATGGAGAATCGTCATTCCATTCAGGTTCTTTTTCGCTATTGGTAACTTCAATGGAAAAATCGAATAATATTTTAGTATGCTGTAAAATTGCTTCCCAATTCAATTTCTGATTCAAGTCATCAAAAGGAGAATGATAAATATTTTCAAAATAATCTCTTATCATTAAAATCGATTCTTCTTCCGAATAATTTTCATAATGAGGTGCATCTATTATGTTAATTGAAGGAATCCCTGCCTTTGCAAAAGATAATTGATCGGATTTATAAAATGATTCAACCTGTTCGAATACATTTGGGATTTGTGAAACTTCAATATTATTAGGTGATGCAATTTTGAGAAGAATTTTATTCAAATCGGAATATTCACTCCCCAATCCGATTACATCCTTAAATTTATCAATAAAAGCTACGCCATCAATATTTAAATTGGTTACAATACTGCTTACCGGAACCGGTGAATTATCAACAAAATATTGTGATCCTAATAATCCTTTCTCCTCTCCCGTAACAAATAGAACAATTACTGAACGCTTCAGATTTGATAACTTCAAAAGGCGGCTTAATTCTAACAATACCGCTACACCAAGTGCATTATCCGTAAGTCCATTATAGATTGAATCACCATTCACAGCAGAACCAATCCCAAGATGATCATAATGCGCCGATAACACCAAATATGTTTTTTCAAATTTTTTATCATTTCCACTAATTAAACCTATGACATTACTTGATAAAAACTCTCGTTCTTTAAAGACTCCTTTAAAAGAAATATTAACTTTAAGCGGGAAACTTTTAAGTTTGTTTTTATAATGATTTTCTATCAAGTCATCCAAATTATAACCTGATGCACTAAAAATTTTATTTGCAACTCGCGGATGAATATAAGCTAAAAAATTTGATGAGGTTGTAGAAGGAAGTGAAACATCTTCAAACGATAATTCATCATTCAAACGCTTCCAGTTTGTTTCGTTAAAACTAAAGGGATTTGGAATTACCAAAACTCCGCGCGCTCCTCTCGCAATTGCTAACCGATGTTTTGCTTCGGGGTATGAGTAAATTGTGTTATTCTCCCCTGCAAAATATTTTTGATTTTGCGAATATGGTTCACCTCCAAAAACAAGAACAATTTTCCCTTCTACATCAATGCTTTGGTAATCATTGTAATCAAATTCCGGTGCAGAAATCCCATAACCTGCAAAAACCATATCTACCGGTTTAGAGATTAAAGTTTTCTCTCCATGTTTTAGAAGTATGTAATCATCCCCAAGATTGAGTTCGTGTTTTTCAGAATCGGTGTGTATGGTCAGAAGTGATTGAGGAAGTGCATAACTACCATGAAGAGGAATCTGCTGATAATATCCACCGTTATTTCCGAACGGTTTAATTCCATAATTTTTTAATTGCTCACTGATATAACCGGCGGTTATTCTTGCTCCATCTGTTCCAGTACCACGTCCAAGCAATGAATCGCTTGCTAAAATCGAAATATGCTTTTTAATATTTTTAATTGATATTTGTTGTGTAACATCGAATCGATTTTCCTGCGGAAAACTATTTTCAGTAACCATTAAGGATATTAGAAGCAGCCAAATCGAGCAAAGACCAATTTCAATTAGAGAGATTGGTCTTTTTTGTGATTGATAAAATCGACTTCGTCTGTTTAGAAAACTTCCTGAAAATCTCATAAAGTTATATTTGATTATTCTAAAATTTGTTTCTGCTAGATTCTAATATATTATGAGATGATTTAAAAGTTCTAGTATTTCTAAATCTACATTCTATATGATAA
>JAUXVN010000085.1 GCA_030684555.1 Ignavibacteria bacterium | reverse complement strand
GAGACAAATAGTTTATTTAATTAAGCAACATATTTTAATGTTAGATCGTCCGTTTTAGGTTTATTTATCCACACCATTGTATCTGGTTTTTTAATTATTGTAACACCTTTTACAAATCTCTCCGGATTTTTCTTATAAACTACATCCATCACAATCTGTCTTTTTAAGACAACTTCATCAGCTTTGCCGTAATGAACATCCTCTGGAGTTAGCCATGCAATCCCAGAGTGTTTATGTTCTTTGTTGTACCAGTTAAAGAAGTCTCTGCAAAAGTTTCTTGAGTCCTCAATACAACCAAAACATTCCGGAAAGTCAGGCCGGTATTTCAATGTTTTGAACAAAGATTCTGAGTAAGGATTATCATTTGAAACATGCGGTCTGGAGTGTGTCTTTGTTACTCCAAGATCCGCAAGGAGCTGCCCAACTGTTGTGGATTTCATTGATGAGCCTCTGTCAGCATGCAGCGTAAGCTGATCTCTTTTTATATTCTGCCTTAAGCAAGTCTCATTTATCAGCCTGCCGGCAAGTGCAGCAGATTCCCTGTAGGCAACCATCCAACCGACAACTACTCTGCTGTAAACATCCATTATCTTGTAGAGATAATAATATGTCCATTTCTTTGGTCCCTTAAGCTTTGTAATGTCCCATGACCATAATTGATTTGGTCCTGTTGCCAGTAGTTCCGGACGGGCATAACTTCCTGGCTCTCTCTGCCTTCTCTGGACATTCTGTTTATTCCTTTCCAGTATACGGTACATTGTACGCTCACTGCACAGATATACCGATTCATCAAGCAGTGTAGCATGGATCTCTCCGGGTGCCATGTCGCAGAATCTCGGACTGTTTAATAACATAAGCACTTTCTCTTCTTCCTCAGTTGTTAGTTTCCTTGGAGAAGTTTGCTTTTTCTTTTCAACTGGTTGCAACTCTACTCTTGTCATTCGGTAGTATGTTGCCCTGCACATCCCAAGGGCATCACACATCTCATGCTTGTTAAGTATATTCACCTTTTCACGGTATCTTTCTGTTATTATTTTTACCATTATAATTCTGCTTTCTGAAACAGTGACTACTTCTGAAGTAGCTGTTGTTCCTCCTCCTGCTCCAATAGCCTTGAAATTTTTTTTTGGAACTCTATGATTAATTCCGACTTTTCAAGTTTCTTCTGAGTCCGTTCCAGTTCTTTTTCTAATACCTTTACTTTCTCTGCAAGTGCTTTCTCTTTGGAACCCGTTACTACTATCTTTTTTTGTCTATTCTTCAACTTATTTTCCCATTTTTTAACTGTACTGAAATATAAGCCCTTTGTCCTTAAATAACTCCCTATTTCCCCGCCCGTCTCACGTAGTTCAGATACATGGGCGACCACTTCTTGTTTATCATTTTCGGTATGTCTGGGACGTTTTATTGGCACTCTTACTTCTGAATCCGGGACATCTGTTTTTTGCGCAGAAACATCTGTAACTCCAGTCGCCCTACGGGCTCCTTCCGTTACAGATGTTTCAGTAATACTATTATAATTATTCATTCTATGCTCCTGTGCCCTCTGGGTTATTCTGTCTTATATTTTTGTCTCACTAATATAGGCAAGGAGGG
>JAUXVN010000082.1 GCA_030684555.1 Ignavibacteria bacterium | reverse complement strand
CGTATATAAATATCGTCAATATTTCAAAGAACCTAATTGTTCTTTCGGGATAGCTGCGCCCCGAAAGTACTTAAAAAAAATTTAACGAACATCTAATTTCCGAGTTGACTTTAATCGGAATAACTGTTTATACTGCCATTTATTATTTTTTTTTGAGAGAACCAATCAGAAAATAATAAATAATTAATTCAAATTGGAACATTATTAATATCTATCAGCACCCTAAAATTAAAGTTACTATTCTTGAAAAGTTGGTTTATGTCAAAATATTGACAGTAGCCATCCCGATAATACTCTAAGTTTACTTGTGAAATTAATTAAACAAACAAAAAGGAAAAAAAATGAAAACACAATTCTCAATAAAATCAGCCTTAACAGCCGGCTTAGTTGCAACTGCAGCTATGACAGCATTTACCTTTATGGCACCTTTGATGGGTTTTGAAATGGATATTCCAAAAATGTTAGCAAACACAATGGGTGCACCAATAATTGTTGGATGGATGCTCCATTTTATGATCGGTGAAATTCTGGCAATAAACTTTGCTGTCATCTTTCTTAAGAAAACAAATAAAGCTGCCGATTTGAAAAGCGGAGCCTTATTCGGATTAATTCCTTGGTTCGTTGCGCAGATAATGGTGATGCCAATGATGAGCGTTATGGGCGGAGGAAGTTATGCAGCCGGCTTGTTTTCAGGATCGATAATGATTGCAATGGCAAGTCTTGTTGGACACATAATATACGGCGCAGTGCTCGGTGGAATTTACAAACCACAAACCGAAGCAGCTACTACGATGGTATAAGGGATGATAAAATGAAAGTTAATGCTAAACAAAAAAAAGTATTATTAATTTGGCTGTCAGCAATTGCTGCAGCCATTTTAATCTGGTTTAGTTTTGGCGGAGAGATATTTACCAAAACACAGGTCCTTATGGAAACTAATGACGAAATATTCGGAGGAACAAAAGCTTGGAAAAATCAATTTGTTTTGGGTCTTGATTATACACTGGGATTTATAGGAATGGTAACTATAATTACAGTTTTTATTATGTGGCGGTTAAAAACAAAAAGGTAAACTAAAAAGTGATCAAAAAATTCATCAACGAAAATGGCTTTGAAGTTCCGGTAGTAACTGTAAAACATTTGAGAATGGTTATATCGTCCCGTTGAAAACAAATAATAAAACTCACTAAACACACTTTTGTCAAATCCTTGACAGAAGTCTTACTATTACATAACTATTTTTACTACAGAAATAAGAACAATTTTATTCAATAATATTAAGGAGCAACGAAATGAAAAAACTATCAATATTAACAAAAGAACAAGCATCCGAGCAGAGCCGGCAGATTTTCGAAGGTATTGAAAAAGCTGTTGGAATGCTGCCGAACATTTATGCAGTTATAGGAAACTCTGCAAATGCACTTGGTTCTTATCTTACATTTTCTGAAGCACAAAAAACTGGCTCATTCAATGCAAAAGAGAGGGAAGCAATTTTTCTCGCTGTGTCGGAAGAAAACGGCTGCTATTATTGCGTATCCGCTCATACTGCCATTGCAAAAATGAGCGGATTCACTGAAGAGGAAACATTGCAATTGAGAGCCGGAATTATTAATGACCCAAAATTAAGTGTTCTTACTAATCTTTCTAAATCATTAATTGCGAACAAAGGAAGAGCTGATGAAAATTTAGTGACAGCTTTTTATAACGCTGGTTATGATGAGAAAGCACTTGTTGATTTTGTTGCGCTTGTAGTTGATAAAACTTTTACAAATTACATAGGAAGACTTGCAAAACCTGAAATTGATTTTCCTAAAGCTCAAGTATTAAATAAAGAAATTGCTTCATAGCTAATTATAATAACAAAAAACGAAGGATCACTTTATGAAAACAAAAATAAATCTCACCGCATTTTTAACATTATTGTTGGGATTAAATCTTTTCGCACAAACTTTTTCCGTTGATTCAAAAGATGGAAGAAACCAGGCATCATTTATTTCAGATGCTCCATTTGAAAAAATTGTTGGAATTGCCAGCGGTTTAGATGCTACTGTGATGATTAACATAATAGATGTTACACAAAAACCAATGGGAAAAGTAAAAGTGCCCATCACTAATATTAAAACCGGTATTGATCTCAGAGATGAACATCTTAGAGGTGATATGTGGTTGAATGCTGCTAAATTTCCGGATGCAGAGTTTCAACTTACCGGAATTAAAAATACTACTTCAAAAGAATTAAATGACAGTAAAAAAGTCAATGTAACTTTAGTTGGAAAATTTAGCGTTCATGGCGTTACTAAAGATATTGAAGTACCTGCAACACTAATCTATTTCAAAGAAAGTGAAAGAACAAAAGCAAAAGCACCGGGCAATTTGTTGACC
Source organism: Ignavibacteria bacterium (assembly GCA_030684555.1). Taxonomy (GTDB): domain Bacteria; phylum Bacteroidota; class Ignavibacteria; order Ignavibacteriales; family Ignavibacteriaceae; genus JAGUXE01. The sequence continues at coordinate 3,270 of JAUXVN010000082.1, read as the reverse complement.
GTTAATGCAGATTTTAATATAAAACTAACTGATTACGGTGTTCAAATACCATCTATGGTTGTTGGAAAGGTCGATGAAGAAGTTAAAATTTCAGTAAATTTTGTAGCAAGTGATGCGAATAGTGGAGCAAATATGTGTGGAACTTGCGGACCTAAAAAGTCTGAGGGGAAATGCAATCCTTGTGCAATGAAGAAAGCAGAAATGAAAAATAATCCATGTAATCCTTGTGCTCCAAAGAAGAAATAAATCAACTTATTTTATTATGCGGAAGAAGTCCTTTTCTTCCGCTCTTTCAAAAATAATAATATTATGAACAGACGAAAATTTTTACGTAACTCCGGAATTCTAATGGCAAGCATTTTCCTTAGTTCCAGGATTGCAGCAAATTCAATTCTGGTTAAAACTGCACTATTAAGTAATAAATTTATTGAAAAGATAATATCCATTATTCGCGAATTGAAAAACGAAGGTTCTAATCTTGTTAAGAAAGTAATGAATGAAAAAAAATATGAGTATGATCCTTACACACATTATCCTTTTGATGGCGGAATCAAAGATGAACTAACCGGTTATCAATTATTTTTTCACATACATAGACAAAATGAATACGGGCATTTCCATACATTCGCTAAAGATGAAAATGGCGATTTGGTTCATCTAATTTTAGTTTCGATGAATAAGGAAGGTGAGCCTATTGGATTAGCTACTGTAAATCGGTGGGTTACTGGCGATAAATATGTTAAAGCTGATGTTTTAAAATCTCTTTCTGAAAAATACTTTGTAGATCCAAAATTATATAAAGACAAAAGAGTAGTAGAGTTTATAAACTATATTTTTAAAGCCTATAAACTGGAGATTAATCAACTATTTGAAGATAGAGACAGATGGATTTTCAATTATGTAAATGATAATTTCCGTGAGCCGTTTGAAGACCGTGATTATGAAGTGCTTTCTTACAAACAAATAGTCTTATAACTTAAATTATTATGAAAGAGGTGCTAAATGAAAAATAAATTTGTGTTAACCGTGTTATTTGTTTTACAATTATCTACTTTAGGAAGTTTAATGGCTGAAGATAAAATTAAAATAGCTAAAACTGCAGAAGAAGTATGTCCGATTAAAATTGGTGCAGCAGTACCAAATGCTCTAATTCGTTCTATCGAAGGGAAAGAAACTGATTTAAAAGAAATAATCAAAGATCAAAAAGCAATTGTCATATTTTACCGGGGAGGTTGGTGTCCCTATTGTAATTTACATTTGAGTGAATTACAAAACATTGAAGACGATTTATTAAAACTCGGGTACAAAATAGTTGCGATTAGTATGGATAAGCCGGAAAAACTTTCGGAGACAATCAACAAACATAACATGAAATATGAATTGTATTCAGATAGCAAAGCAAACGCTTGCCAAGCTTTCGGTATTGCTTTTACGGTTGATGATGATTACATCCAAAAGTTAAAAAGCTTTAATATGGATTTAGAAACAAGTTCTGGCGAAACACATCATATATTACCTGTGCCGGCTGTTTTTTTGATAGATAAGGCGGGCAGCATAAAATTTGATTATGTTAATCCAGACTACAAAGCAAGAATTAGTGGAAAGCTGCTGTTGGAAGCAGCTAAATTATTTCAATAAAAGAGACAAGCATGAAACTATGGATTAAACTAGCTATTCTTTTAACTATCATTATCAATATTGTAATTCAGGTAAGTATTGGTGTATTAACACCAAAAATTGAAAAATACTCAACTGATTTTATTGGAGAAAAGCTTAAAAGCATAGCAGCTTCAATTGCGGCAAGCATTGAGGGGGATGAATTTAATAAATTAAATATATTTGATTCCACCTCAATAAACTCATCAATCTATAAAAAGATTCAGCAAACAATAGATGTTACAAAAACAAATTTGGAATTATCTGAAGATCTCTATTCCATATCAATTTTAGATAAGAATAGTCTTGCATTCGGCGTTGTTCTTAATAGAGTTGCTTACGGTAAGGATTCGCTTCAGCAATTAAGCGATGCTGGCAAAAAAGCAGTTGCTCAAGTTTATGATAAAAGAAAATGTGTTCACACAGATATTTATTCTGACAGATATGGTGATTGGCTTTCAGGATTTGCACCTATTTATGATAGTTCAAAGCAAATATCCGGCATTATTCAAGTAGACCAAACATACCAATCCGTTAAAGTGAGAATTGATGAAATTGATCAAACAATTCTTTACGGACGTCTTTTGCTTTTGCCTTTTACATTATTGCTAAGCATTATACTTGCTAATTTTTTTCTTTCTCCAATTGTTAAAGTAAAAGAAGGTATTCAAAAAATTGCATCCGGCGATTATTCATCTAAATTGGAAATTAAATCGAGTGGAGAAATTCAACAATTAATTAATGCAGCAGAAACTTTGCGAACCACAATATTGGATCAGCAAGAAAAAATATTTAATAATATTGATGAATTGAAGAGAGCAAAAAGTAAGGCTGAATCATCAGATAGAATGAAGAGTGAATTCTTAGCATTGCTATCCCATGAAATAAGAACTCCGCTTAATATAATATTGGGGAACATCGAAGTACTAAAGCTTGAAATGGATAAAAAAGTTTTGGAAGAATTAAATGAGATAACAAACGATGTAAAATATGGAAGTGATAGATTGATTCGTACCGTTGAAATGATTGTTTTATACAGCGAGCTGGCTTCCGATAGTTATAATAAGAAAGAGAGATTTGTAAATATCAACCAAATGTTTTTTGAATTAAGCAATTCATACAAAGAAGAAGCTGTTAAAAAAAGTATTAAGATTCTGAATGAATGCACTGCAACCACCGGTATGATAAAAGCAGATGAAAAACTAATTGAAGAAACCATTAAACAAATAACCGATAATGCTTTTAAATTCACCGAAAGGGGAGAGATCCATTTTTGTATTTTCGATAAAAATGAAAACGGAATTAGTCTGGTAATTAAAGATTCCGGTATTGGTATTTCTGAAGAATTTATGAAAGAACTTTATAAACCATTCCGGCAAGAAGATATGAGCTATTCACGAAGATTTGAAGGAAATGGACTTGGTTTGGCAATTGCCAAGAAATGCTGTGATGCTAATGGATTCGGATTAATTATAGGGCATCTCTAAAAACAGCATTTTATAAATCGACTGGCAGACTTTAGAAAAAGTTCGTTTTTTCAGAAAGCTATTTAATGTTGTTTTTGATTTTATATTCTTTTGTATTCTCGTTTATCATTTTATCTAAATGATTCTC